>PKDC01000057.1 GCA_002862435.1 Pseudomonadota bacterium
AATCGCCGACATCGCGCGGCTGGCCGACATCGCCCATACCCATGGCATTCCGCTGATCGTGGACAACACCGTGGCCACCCCCTGCCTGCTGCGCCCCTTCGAGTACGGCGCGGACATCGTGGTGCATTCGCTCACCAAATACATGGGTGGCCACGGGACCACCATGGGCGGACTTGTCGTGGACTCGGGTCGCTTCCCGTGGGCGGATCACAGTGACCGCTTCCCCATGATGGTGCGGCCCGACCCGTCCTATCACGGGGTGGTCTACACCGAAGCCTTTGGCCCCGCCGCCTACATCGGCCGCTGCCGGGTGGTGCCCCTGCGCAACATGGGCGCCGCCTTGTCCCCTTTCAACGCCTTCCTGCTGCTGCAGGGCATCGAGACCCTGCCCCTGCGCATGGAGCGGCACTGCACCAATGCGCTGGCGGTTGCCGAATTCCTGCACCGCCACCCCCAGGTGAGCTGGGTGAAATACGCGGGCCTGCCGGACAGTCCCCAGCATGACCGAGCGCGACACTACCTGGGCGGGCGCGCCTCGGGCATCCTGAGCTTTGGCATTCGCGGCGGTGCCGAGGCCGGCGCCCGCTTCATCGACGCCCTGGATCTCATCGTGCGCCTGGTCAATATCGGCGATGCCAAGTCCCTGGCCTGCCATCCCGCCACCACCACCCACCGTCAACTGGGTCCGGGCGAACTGGAGGCTGCCGGTGTCACGGCCGACATGGTGCGGCTGTCGGTGGGTATCGAGCACATCGACGATATTCTGGCGGACATCGAACAGGCCCTGCGGCGAGCGACGGAGGCTTGAGGGCGCCATGAATGGCTGGCTGGCCCTGGCCGTGGCGATCGGCTTTGAGATTGCCGGCACCACGGCGATGAAGCTGTCCGACGGTCTGGCCCGCCCCGGCCCCACTGCGGCGATGTTCATCTGCTATGTGCTGGCGTTCTCGGCACTGGCACGAGCCTTGAAATCCCTGGAGGTGGGCATGGCCTATGCCATCTGGTCCGCGGTGGGCACGGCGGTGATCGCCGCCATCGGCGTGGCCTGGTTCGGGGAATCCTGGAATGTGTTCAAGGGGCTGAGCCTGGGATTGATCGTGCTGGGGGTGGTGGGGCTGCATCTGAGCAGCGGCGCCTGATCATGGTGGCGCGCAGCCCCAACCAGGTGCGCCTCATCGCCGGTGGCTGGCGCGGTCGCAAACTGGATTTCCCCCCCGTGCCGGGCTTGCGCCCCACCCCGGATCGGGTGCGGGAAACCCTGTTCAACTGGCTCGCACGGGATGTGCCCGGCGCTCGCTGCCTGGACCTGTTTGCCGGCAGTGGCGCGCTGGGACTGGAAGCGCGCTCGCGAGGCGCCGCCGAGGTGATCCTGGTGGACCGCCACCCGCAGGTCATCGCCCACCTGCACCAGCAGATCGCGCGCTTGGGGATGGACCGGGTGCATTGCCATCGGGCGGAGGCCCTGGACTGGCTGCGGCGCGTCGAGTCGCCTTGCGATGTGGTATTCGTGGACCCTCCCTTCGCGGATCAGGCCTGGGATGCCGTCCTGGCCGCTCTGGCCCGAACAGGCGCGGTCCGCAACGGCGGCAAGGTCTACGTGGAAGCGCCTCAAGGCCGTAGTCTGGACGTTCCGCCGGGCTGGACCCTCTGGCGGGAAGGCCGGGCGGGCGAGATCGTCTTCCGACTGTTCATCACGTCCCCACCCACCGACGCCGCGGTGTCACCTGATCATGCAGGCGAGATTTCAGACGCGCGTCTGCGTTAGGATGGGCGTGCCCACGGCACCCCATTCCTCCCGACCGCTGAAGGATTTCGTCGTATGGCACTTGCCCTGTATCCAGGCACTTTCGATCCCATTACCCGCGGTCATGTGGACCTGGCGGAGCGCGCCGCCCGGCTGTTCGACCGGCTCATCGTGGCGGTGGCGGACAACCCTGGAAAAAAGCCGCTGTTCAACAAGGAAGAGCGCGTCGCCCTGTCCTGCGGGGCGGTTGCTCACCTGAGCAACGTCGAAGTCGTCTCCTATACGGGGCTGACCGTGGACTACGCGCGGAATCATGGGGTGGATGTGATCCTGCGAGGGCTCCGGGCCGTGTCGGATTTCGAGCACGAATTCCAGTTGGCCGGGATGAACCGACACCTCGCGCCAATGGTGGAAACCATGTTCCTGGCGCCTTCTGAGCACTACACCTACCTGTCCTCCACCCTGGTGCGCGAAATTGCCGCGTTCAATGGTGACGTCAGCAGTTTTGTGCCGCCGAATGTGGTGATTGAACTCCGCAAGCGCTTCGGCCCCGCCCGCAGCTAAGATCATGCGCCTCCCGCCTCCGCTCGTCGCTCGCCGCTGGTTGCTGCTGGTCCTGGCGCTGTGGTCGTTGGCGGCTGGTGCGGCAGGACCGGGCCGGGCCGCCATCGCCACGGCGCACCCCGCAGCCACTGCGGCCGGCCTCGAGGTCCTGGAACAGGGTGGCAACGCCTTTGATGCCGCGGTGGCCATCAGCGCGGCGCTGGCCGTGGTGGAACCCTTCAGTTCCGGTCTCGGCGGCGGTGGGTTCTGGCTGCTGTACCGGGCGAGCGATGATCGCACCGTCATGGTGGATGGACGCGAACGCGCGCCGCTGGCCGCCACGCCCACGCTGTATCTGGATGCTGATGGCCAGTTTGATGCCCGCCGCAGTCAGGATGGTCCCTTGGCAGCGGCCATTCCCGGACAACCCGCCGCCTTGGTGCATCTCGCCCGGCACTATGGCCGACTGCCCCTCGCCACCAGCCTGAAGCCCGCCATTCGGCTTGCCCGTGAAGGCTTCGCTGTCGGACCTCGCTATGCCCTGATGGCCGGTTACCGTTTTCCCGCCCTGCTCGCCTCCCCCGAGGCACGCCGTATATTCCTGGCAGCCGGCATCGCCCCACTGCCGGACTGGACGCTGCGGCAGCGCGATCTGGCCGATACCCTGCAAACCCTGGCCGATCATGGCCATGAGGGATTCTATGACGGCGCTGTGGCGCGACGCTTGGTCGAAGGTGTTCGCGCGGCCGGCGGGATCTGGACCCAGGAGGATCTGGCCAGTTATCAGGTGATCGAGCGGGAGCCGATTACAAGCACATACCGGGGCATGCGCGTCACCTCCGCCTCCCCGCCGTCCTCGGGCGGCGTGGTCCTGACCGAAGCGCTCAACATCCTGGCTGGGGTGGACTTGTCCGCCATGTCCCCGGCCACTCGCATCCACTGGATCACCGAGGCCATGCGGCGCGCCTATGCCGATCGGGCTCGCTATCTGGGCGATCCCGATAGCGTATCGATGCCCCTGACCCGGCTGTTGGACCCCGCCTATGGCGCGCAATTGCGCCAGTCCATCGATCCGCTGCTAGCCACTCCCAGCGTCCCGCTGGAAGCCAATGATCCCTTGAAGCCAAGCCTGGACCGGCACACGACCCATTTCTCGGTGATCGATGCCGAAGGCAACCGGGTGGCGGCCACGCTGTCCATCAACACCCCTTTCGGATCGGGGTTCGTGGCTCCGGGAACAGGGGTGGTTCTCAACAATGAAATGGATGATTTCGCCGCCGCGCCCGGCCAAGCGAATGCCTATGGACTGGTGGGGGGCAGCGCCAATGCCATTGCCCCCGGCAAGCGCCCCTTGTCGAGCATGACGCCCACTTTCCTGGAACAGGGCGACCGGCTCGCGATTCTCGGCACCCCCGGGGGCAGCCGCATCATCAGCATGGTGCTACTTGCCAGCCTCGCGTTCGCCGACAGCGCCGATGCATCCGCAATGGTCGCCCTGCCCCGCTATCACCACCAGTATCTGCCCGACATCCTGTTCTTCGAGGCCAAGGCCTTTGACAGTGAAACGGTGAAGCGTCTCACCGCCCTGGGTCATCGGGTGGAGCGGGTCTCCCGCGACTACGGGGACATGCAGGCCGTTACCTGGAACCGCCGTACCGGGGAGTTGAGCGCCGCCTCCGATCCGCGCGGCGAAGGCCAGGCCAGGCTTCAATTACAGGCGCGACGCCCCGCTTCAGAAGCCGCATCCGCGCCTTGAGGTGATCCATCTATCGCTTGGTGCGCTTGGCGCTTAAGCCACGATGACCTGGCCGGGACGGGCGTGTTGTTCCGCCGGCCTGCGTCGGCGCGCGGCGTCTTTAAGTCCATGGCACAGAAAGCCACATCCAAAGGCTGTCGTCACTGTGATTCAGCGGGCTTGGGCGCCAGACCTTCCCCGTCGGACGGATCCAGCGCGTCGTCCGGCGGCGTGGCCAGAGAAATGCGATGGGCTTCCCCAAGCCAGGCACCCAGATCGATCAGCTTGCAGCGCTCGCTGCAAAAGGGGCGGAAGGCATTGTCGGCGGTGGCGATAGCCGGCTTTCCGCAATGCGGACAGCGCAGCGACCGAAGGGGTGGTTTCTGGCTCATGGCAGAACCCCACAACAGGCGAGGCGAAAGGGCACGTTATCCCGAAACAGGGTGGCCCGTTCTGCGAGGTCGGGTTGGTGCAGGAAACGGATGGTGAGCCGGTGGCGACCCGCGCTGATCTCCGGAAAAACACCGCTGTCCCCGGCCAGGCTGATGCGTAACAGTTGGTAGGGACGTTCGGGGTCCTGCACCTGCTCGAAGCAGCCTTGATGCGCGATTTCCTGGGTGCGGCGGGCGGTCTCCCGTACCAAGCGATTGTGGGTTTCAATGCATTCAGCGAGCAGTCCGAACTGGTTGAGCCAGCCTTCCATCTGGATCTGGCGTTTCTCGTGCGGTTGCTGCAGCCAGAAATGCAGGGCGGGCAGGTCAAAGGGCGCTGTGCCACCGGGCATGCTGGCGCGCTGCCGGTAAGCGGTGAATAGCTCGTGATGGCGCAGGGCCTGGCCAGGCTGGCCGGGGAAGCCATGCAGCCGGTCGAGCAGTTGCTGCAATTGGTGGATGATTTCGCCCAACTGGGCCTGATCGACGCTGTCGCGTTGCCGCAGTCGTTCCAGATGCTGCCGTTGGCGGTCCAGTTCAGCGATCAGCTCGCTCTTGATATCGCTGCGTCCCAGGGCGTCAAGGATTTCCAGCAAATGACTGAGCGTGGCACGGGCTTCCCAGGCGGTGCGTCCATGCACATGGTGGCGCGCCTGGGCGAGGATGAATTCCAGGCGCAGGAACTTGCGGATGCGTTCGTTGAGTGGATGTTCGAAATGCACGATTCCTGAAAGCCTGTTGAGCGCGTCGATGGGGCGGGGGACGGATCCCACGCGGTTCAGGGCAGACGCAATCGCGCCTCGCGGGCGCCGGGATCAGTCGCCATATCCATATAGGCGGCGTGCAACCGATCCACCGCGGCATCCAGTGCTGCGGCCGGGCCTTCATTGTTGATGATATCGTGCGCCGCTGCCAAGCGTCGCGCGCGCGAGGTCTGCGCTGCAAGGATGGCCGCAGCCTGCTCTGCATCGCCCCCATCGCGCGTCATCAGCCGCGCAATCTGCACCGATTCGGGCACGTCCACCACCAGCACGCGGTTGACGATCTGGTGCTGTCCAGTCTCCACCAGCAGCGGCACCATGAGGATGACGTAGGGACCCTGCGCCTCACGCAGGGCCTGCTGCATGGCCAGGCCGATGGCTGGGTGCATGATGCGATCGAGCTGGCGGCGTTGTGTGGGATCGGCAAAGACGCGCTGACGCAGCCGTTCCCGGTTCAACCGCCCGTCCGGGTCCAGAATGTCCTGGCCGAAGGTCTGGATCAGGCGGTCGAGAGTGGGCTGGCCGGGCTCCACCACCGCCCGCGCCATCGCGTCAGCATCGATAACGGGGATTTCATGACGTGCAAAGCAGTCAGCGACGGTCGATTTGCCGCTGGCAATGCCGCCGGTGAGTCCGACGATGAACATGGGCCATCCCTGGGGCGAACACAGTGAAACGCCAAGCTTACGCCAGACCCGACAGCTGCAGGTAGCCCTGATTCACCTGGTCGCCGAAGACCAGCATGATCCACCCCCCGGCGGCCAGGAAAGGGCCGAAGGGAATCGGCGTTTGCCGGTCCCGGCCGGTGATGCGCAAAGCCACCGTTCCGACCATGGCGCCCACCAGCGACCCGATCAGGATCACACCCGGCAGGTGGTTCCAACCCAGCCAGGCCCCGAGCAGCGCCAGCAGCTTGAAATCCCCGTAGCCCATGCCTTCCTTGCCGGTCAGCACACGGAAGGCTTGATAGACGCTCCACAGGGCAAGGTAACCGACCATCGCCCCGATCAGGGCGGTGACCGGATCGGTGAGGGTGCCGGACAAGCTGAAGGCGAGACCCAACCACATCCCCGGCAGGGTCAGGTCATCGGGCAAAAGCTGATGATCCAGGTCGATGACGCTCAGCGTGATCAACAGCCCGGTGAGCGTCAGGGCGCCCAGCGCCTCGATACCCACCCCGAAACGCCAGGCCACGGCCGCAAACAGCAGGGCGGTGAGCGCCTCGACCAGCGGATAGCGCGGGCTGATGGGCGCGCGGCAGTGCCCGCAGCGCCCACGTAGCGCCAGATAGCTCAGCACGGGGATGTTCTCCCAGGGACGCAGACGGTTGTTGCAGTGGGGACAGCGCGATGGCGGATGAACAATGCCGGGGGGTGCCGCCAGGCTTGCCTCTTCAGGCAGCCCCAGGGTTTCACGCGCGTCCCGCCGCCAGCCATGGGCCAGGCGCGGCGGCAGCCGCAGGATAACGACATTGAGGAAACTGCCGACGAGCAATCCCAGCACCATGACGGCGCCGATCCAGAAGGCCCGATGGGTTTGCAGAACACTCAGCAGATCATCCAAGGGGGGACTCCTGGGTCAATGAGGCGTGCAGCCCGTTGGGCTTCCAGAGAGCGGGATCGACCCGCTTGAGTTCGTCCGCTCCCGTCTCTGATCGTGATGCGGATCTTCGATCCAAGCGCTCGGGCATTCGATGCAAGGCTCAGATCACGTTACCCATCTGGAAGATCGGCAGGTACATGGCCGTGACCAACCCGCCCACCAGAATCCCCAGGATGGCCATGATCATCGGTTCCAGCAGAGTGCTCAGGTTGTCCACCATGTTGTCCACCTCCGCCTCATAGAATTCAGCCACCTTGGCGGACATGTCATCGAGGGAGCCCGATTCCTCGCCAATGGCGATCATTTGCACCGCCATGTTGGGGAACAGGTCGATGCGATCCTGCATGGCCAGGTGCAATTGCTGGCCGGTGGCAACCTGCTCGCGCATTTTCATAACGGCCTCCTGGAACACGATGTTGCCGGTCGCGCCGGCCACCGATTCCATGGCCTCCACCAGCGGAACACCGGCGGCGAACATGGTCGACAGGGTGCGGGTGAAGCGTGCGAGGGAGGCTTTGTGAAGAATCTTGCCGATGATCGGCAGGCGCAGCAGCAGCCGATCCCGTCCACGACGAAAATTTGCCGAGGTGCGATTGAAGTAGCGAATGACGGCCACGATGCCGCCGATGCCGCCAAGAATCAGCCACCACCAAGCCTGCACGAATTTCGACAGGTTGACCACCATACGGGTGAACGCGGGCAGGTCCGCGCCAAAGCTGCTGAACAGCCCCTCGAATTGGGGAACCACGAAGTAGAGCAGGATGCCGGTGACCACGAAAGCCACCAGGGTGACGACAGAGGGATAGGTCAGCGCCTTGCGTACCTTGGCCTTGATGGCCTCGGCCTTTTCCTTGTAGGTGGCAATCTTGTCCAGCAGGGTCTCCAGAGCGCCGGATCGTTCGCCGGCCCCGACCAGGTTGACAAACAAGTCGTCGAATTGGGCCGGATGCCCGGCCAGTGCCTCCGACAGCGAAGAGCCGCCTTCAATGGAAGAGCGAATACTCAAGATGAGTTCGCGCATCGCCATGTTGTCATTGCCGCGCGCCACGATGTCCAGTGCCTGTACCAACGGCACGCCGGCGCCAATCATGGTGGCCAACTGGCGGGAGAAAATGGCGATGTCGACGGGGCGAATTTTCTGTTTGCGGTTGCGGGCGGCCTTACCGGTCTGCTTCTTGATTGCGGTGGGGTTGATGCCCTGGCGTCGCAGCAGCGCACGAATCACGGCTTCGCTGGGGGCATTTTGCATGCCCTTCACGGTCTGGCCGGTTTTGTTTTTACCTTCCCAGACGAACAAAGTGTTTTTGACTGCTTGATTGGCCATGGGTAAACCGTTTACTCGATGGTGACGCGGTGAATTTCTTCCAGGCTGGTGGCGCCTTCCTTGACCTTGTTCAAGCCGGCCCGGCGCAGATCGATGATGCCTTCCTCATCGGCCTGCTTGGCGATGTCCAGCGAGTTGCCGCCATCCATGATGATGCGACCCATTGCCGCCGACACCGGCATGACCTGATAAATGCCCACCCGGCCCTTGTATCCATCGGTGCATTGATCGCAACCTTTAGGGCCATACACCGCGAGTCCGTCCAGTTCATCGGGCACGAACCCCAGTTGCAACAGCGCGTCGCGAGGAATATCGACGCGGCCGCGGCAGTGGCGGCACAACCGGCGCGCCAGACGCTGGGCAATGATCAGGTGCACCGAGGAAGCGATGTTGAAAGGCGCCACGCCCATGTTCACCAACCGCTCGAGGCTTTGCGGCGCATCGTTGGTGTGCAGGGTGGACAGCACCATATGGCCGGTCTGGGCGGCCTTGATGGCAATTTCCGCCGTCTCCAGGTCACGAATTTCCCCCACCATGATCACATCCGGGTCCTGGCGCAGGAAGGCGCGCAGCGAGCCAGCAAAATCCAGGCCGATGCGGGGATTGACATTGACCTGGTTGATCCCGGGCAGGTTGATTTCCACCGGATCCTCGGCCGTTGAGATGTTGCGGTCGGTGGTATTGAGGATGTTCAGGCCGGTATAGAGCGTGACCGTCTTGCCGCTGCCGGTGGGGCCAGTTACCAGGATCATGCCTTGCGGCTTGGACAGGGTCTTGAGGTAAACCTCTTTCTGGTGCGGCTCGAAGCCGAGCGCATCGACCCCGATCTGGGCACTGGTGGCGTCCAGGATACGCAGCACGATCTTTTCCCCCCACAGGGTGGGGCAGGAACTGACGCGGAAGTCGATGGCGCGGTGCTTGGACAGCTTGAGCTTGATGCGCCCGTCCTGAGGGACGCGTCGCTCGGCGATGTCCAGCCGCGCCATGACCTTGAGGCGGGCGGCGAGTCGCATCCCGAGCGTGACCGGCGGGCGATTGACATCATAGAGAATGCCATCCTGGCGGCGCCGGATGCGATAGAACTGTTCGTAGGGCTCGAAGTGAATGTCGGAGGCCCCCTTGTTCACGGCATCCAGCAGGATCTTGTTGATGAAGCGCACCACCGGCGCGTCATCCACATCGGGTTCGTTGCCATTCGGGTTGGTGCTGGCATCGCCGCCCTGCACCTCAAGTTTTTCAAGATCCGCGTCAGCCAGGGCACTGAGCCGGGTGTCGTAGGCATCCAGCCCCTTTTCCAGCATTTCCACCAACTGGGGATGCTCGGTGACCAGGGCCTCGACCTGCTTGCGGGTGGCGAAGCGGATGTCATCCAGTGCCTGCTGGTTGGTGGGATCGCCCATGGCCACGAACAGGCGGTTGCCGCGCAGAAATACCGGCAGCACCTGATGCTTGCGCAACAATTTTTCATCCACCTCCCGCAGGGGCATGTTGCGCAGATCCAGTGCCGTCAGATCGATCAGCGGGGCGCCGAACTCCTCGGCCACCATTCGCGCCAGTTCGCGGTTGCCGATCAGCTTTTGTTCATAGAGATGGAGCACCAGGGACTGGCGATTGGTTGCGGCGTCCTCCTGTGCCCGACCTGCGGCATCAGCCGTGATCAGGCTGGCCTGGACCAGACGGCGTGCCAGGCCCGACAGGCGGGATGGATTGAGAGTGCTGGTGCTGGTGGCCATGGGCCGTATTTCCTCGACACGGAAGATCCTAAGGAGCGGGCGGCAGAATGCCCGTCGTCTCTTCCTGATATCGTGAAATCGAGCCCTTTACTTGAGGGTTTGGGTCGGGTTTCTGACGGAGCGCAGCCAAGTCGCATCGGTGGGGTGGACGAGCAGCGGTTCAAGTTCCTGCAAAGCGCGGCGGTAGACCCGGCGCTTGAAGAACACGACTTCGTTGATGGGATGCCAATAAGGCACCCAGCGCCAATGGTCGAATTCCGGCTTGGGGCTCAGATCGAGCCGCACCCGTTCCTCGGGCGCGGTCAGCTGCAGCAGGAACCAGACCTGTTTCTGG
This sequence comes from Pseudomonadota bacterium, assembly GCA_002862435.1. Classification (GTDB taxonomy): domain Bacteria; phylum Pseudomonadota; class Gammaproteobacteria; order UBA5335; family UBA5335; genus Macondimonas. Next base: position 10,208 of record PKDC01000057.1, read on the forward strand.
CCGATGCAGCGCGGCCAGGCATTGCGGCGGACAAAGCGTTTGGGCAGGTAGTAACGCAACCAACCCCGGGTGCAGCCGAGCACCTGGACATCCTCTGCGGTCAGCCCCACCTCCTCGTGCAGCTCACGGAACAGCGCCTGCTCCGGGCTTTCCCCATGATCAATGCCACCCTGGGGGAACTGCCAGGCGTTCTGGCCGATGCGCCGCGCCCAGAGGAGCTCATGCTGGGCATTGGCCAGCATGATCCCCACATTGGGGCGAAAGCCGTCGACATCGATCACGGAAGCGCTCCGGCGTTGAAGGATGTTTCCCTAGATACCAGAAAAAACGGATGGTTTGAAGATCTTCATCGACCCGGAAGGCGCCGTTGGTTATGCTTCGGCTCGTTTTCACAAGGAGATCCACGCGTGACCCTGGCCCTGTTCGATCTCGACAACACCCTGCTGGCCGGTGACAGCGACCACCTGTGGGGAGACTACCTGGTTGCCCTCGGGGTGGTGGACGGGGCGCGTTATCGCGCCGAGAATCAGCGTTTCTACGACGCCTACCGGGATGGCAGCCTGGATATCTTCGAATTCCTGGCCTTTGCCTTGAAACCCCTGTCCGAGCACCCCCGCGAACAGCTCGAAACCTGGCGGGCGCATTTCGTGGCGCAAGCGATCCTGCCCATCGTGCTGCCCGCCGCGCGCGCGCTGGTTGAGACGCATCGTGCCCAGGGCCATCGGACCGCAATCATCACCGCCACCAACCGTTTTGTGACCGAGCCCATCGCGCAGTTGTTCGGAGTGGACGCGCTGATTGCCACCGAGCCTGAAGAACGGGCGGGGCGTTATACCGGCCGGGTGGCGGGGACGCCCTGCTATCGAGAAGGGAAGATTGCGCGACTGGATGACTGGCTGGCGGGCGCGCGGCCAGACGAGAGCTGGTTCTACAGCGACTCCCACAACGATCTGCCGCTGCTGGGGCAGGTTGCTCATCCGGTGGCGGTGGATCCCGATCCGCTGCTGCGTGAACAGGCCCTGCAGCGCGGCTGGCCGATGCTCAGCCTGCGTCAGGGCGCACAACCGGTCGCATTGTCTCAGGCGTGAAGCAGTTCGATGACCGCGTGGCGCAGCCGGCCGTTGGTCGCCAGTAGCGATGTGGTCTGCAATCCGATCGGGCCGCCGTCCAACTGGGTGACATCGCCGCCCGCTTCCCGCACGATCACGGTCAACGCGGCGATGTCGAGGATATTGAGATCCGACTCGATCACCACGTCGATCTTGCCGGCCGCCAGAAGATGGTAATGGTAGAAGTCGCCATAGCCGCGAGTCCGGTTCATCGCCTGCACCAGTTGACCGAAACCGGCCCAGCCGTGGGAAGCGGCGAGGGTCTTGATGTTGCCGGTGGACAGCGTGGCGGCGCCCAGCGTGCCGATGTCGCTGACCCGGATCGCCTCGCCGTTCAGAAACGCGCCATGTCCCCGCTCCGCCCAGGCCATCTCCCCGAACAGAGGGGCGTTGGACACGCCCAGCACCAGCTCCCCCCGGTGCATGAGGGCGATCTGGGTGGAAAAGAATGGGTAGCGACGCACGAAACTCTTGGTGCCGTCGATGGGATCGATCAACCACACCCACTCGGCGTCGGCATTCTCCATGCCGCCTTCCTCGCCGTAGAAACCGTGGTCGGGGAAGCGCTCCCGGATGATCATGCGGATGGCTTCCTCGCTCTCCACATCGGCGGCGGTGACGGGCGTCTGGTCGGCCTTGAGCCGGACCGTCACCTCGCCGGCGTAATAGCGGCGAATGATGGCCTCCGCCGCCCGTGCGGCGGAGATAGCGGTATCCAACAACGGGCTGATCGTCATGGCGGCGTCCTTGTGGGGCGAAAGGCGGCGCCCGATGCCGGCGCCGATCGCCCCTATAATACCGGCCCATGCCTCGCGCCGTCGCTCTCCTGATTGGACTCGCATTCACTGCCCTGGTCGCTGGCGTGGTGGCCCTGATGGTGGGGAGCCTGCCCCTCTCCCCCGCGCGCGTGATTACGGCGCTGATGGGACAGGGTGATGAATTGGCGCGGCAAGTGATCTGGACAGTGCGATTGCCGCGCGCCCTGGCGGCATTCGCCGTGGGCGGCTTGCTGGCGGTGTCCGGGGCGTTGATGCAGGTGATGCTGCGCAATCCCCTGGCCGATCCCTACGTGCTGGGGGTGTCGGGTGGCGCGGCCGTGGCGGCCCTGATGGGGCTGATGGCCGGGCTCGGCAGTCAACAGGTTGCGCTGCCCGCTTTTGCCGGCGCCCTGGGGTCGACGGGGCTGGTGTTTGGGCTGGCGCGGCGCGGCGGGGGCGGGAATCCATCCCGCTTGCTGTTGAGTGGCGTGGGTCTGGCGGCCGGTTGGGGGGCCTTGGTGAGCTTCCTGCTGGCCATCGCCGATCCGGCCCGATTGCCGGGGATGCTGTTCTGGCTGATGGGAGATCTGGGGGCGGTGGCGCACCCGCCGTGGTTGGCGCTGGCGGTGTTGATGCTGCTGGCACTGCTGGCGCTGCCGCTGGGACGCAGCCTCAATGTGCTGGCGCGGGGCGCCTTGCAGGCGGAGGCGCTGGGCGTGCCGGTGAACCGGTTGCTACCGGCGGTCCATGTATTGGCGGCCCTCGCAACTGCGCTGGCGGTGACCGTGGCCGGCAGCGTGGGCTTTGTGGGATTGGTGGTGCCTCATCTGCTGCGATTGGTGGTGGGCAATGATCAGCGCTTGCTGATCCCCGCTGCCGCGCTGACCGGTGGCAGTTTGCTGGTGCTGGCCGATACGCTGGCGCGCACCATCGTCGCCCCGCAACAGTTGCCGGTGGGCGTGGTCACCGCCTTGCTGGGGGTGCCGGTGTTCCTGTATCTGCTCAATCGCCGCGGGCAGTCGTGAGCGAGCTCGTCGCGCGCAATCTCGTACTGATGTTGCCGGGGCACGCGCCCCAAACGCCCCTGAATCTGACCCTTGCCGCCGGGGAAATGGGCGCCATCCTCGGGGCCAATGGCAGCGGCAAGACCACCTTGTTGCATACGCTGGCCGGCTTGCGTCCTCCTCATGCCGGCGAAGTGCTGCTCGACGGTCGACCCATTGGACAGTGGCCCGCGCGCGCGCGCGCGCGGCGCCTCGGTCTGGTGTTCCAGGACGACACGGAGTCGTTTCCCACTACGGTGCGGGAAGCGGTTTGCGCCGGCCGTTTTGCCCATCAGTCGCTCTGGTGGGGGCTGTCGCGTGCGGATGAAGAGGCCGTAGCGAGCGCTTTGGCCACCATGCATGTCGCCGATCTGGCCGCTCGCCCGCTGACGGCGCTTTCAGGGGGAGAACGTCGGCGCGTGGCTTTGGCGACGCTGCTGGCGCAGGATCCGGGCGTGCTGCTGCTCGATGAGCCAACCAACCACCTCGATTGGCATCATCAGTTCATCGTCATGGAAAGCCTGTCGCGCCGGGTCCATCAGGGCGGAAAGACGGCTTTGGTCAGCCTGCACGACCCCAATCTGGCCGCGCGTTACGGTGACCGGGTCTTGCTGTTGGGCGGCGATGGCACGGCCGAATGGGGGCCGACGGCCGAACTGCTCACCGCCGAGCGGCTGGCGCGGCTCTATCGGCATCCGTTTCGCCAACTGAGCCAGTCGGGTATGCGTGTGTTCGTTCCCGACTGAGCCGGCGCGCGCAGGCGGACTTTGCGCTGGAAACCCGGGGCGCGCGGATGCGGACCGCACCGTGGGATGGGGCCGGTTTTCCCCCGCCGCGATCCCGGCTAGGATGGCGCCAAAGCCGCGCCGCAATCAGCTCGACAACAACGACGAGGAGACCCCATGTCCACCACCCCCTACCCCCATCTGTTCACGCCGCTGGACCTGGGCTTCGTCACCCTGCCCAACCGGGTCATGATGGGTTCCATGCACACCGGCCTGGAAGAACACCCCAAGGGTCTGGCGGCGATGGCGGATTACTTCGCCGAGCGCGCCCGCGGCGGGGTAGCGCTGATGGTGACCGGCGGCTTTGGGGTGAGTCCCACCGGCGCCCTGGCCCTGGGCGCACGGATGATGGCGACCGAGAAAGACATCGATATGCACCGGGTGGTGCCACAGCGGGTCCATGAGGCAGGCGGGCGCATCGCGCTGCAGCTCATCCACGCTGGCCGCTACGCCTACAACCCCAAGTCGGCCGCCCCCTCGGCCATCCAGGCGCCGATCAATCCCTTCCGGCCGCGCGAGATGAGCCTGGAAGAAGTGGACCAGACCATTGCCGATTTCGCCCATGCCGCCGTGCTGGCCCGGGAGGCGGGTTATGACGGTGTGGAAATCATGGGCTCGGAGGGCTATCTCATCAACCAGTGGCTGGCCGCGCGTACCAACCGGCGCGAAGACGCCTGGGGCGGGGATTTCGAGCGCCGCATGCGCTTTCCGGTGGCCATCGTGCGCCGGGTGCGCCAGGCGGTGGGACCGAACTTCATCGTGATTTATCGCGAGTCGATGCTGGACCTGGTCACCGACGGCAGCAGCGGCGCGGAAATCATCACCCTGGGCCAGGCCATCGCCGCGGCCGGCGCAACGATGATCAACAGCGGCATCGGCTGGCACGAGGCGCGCGTGCCCACCATCGCCACCCAAGTGCCCCGAGCGGCGTTTGCCTGGGCCACGGCGCGGGTGAAGGCCGCCGTCAATATCCCGGTCATCGCCAGCAACCGCATCAACGTGCCCGAGGTGGCCGAGCAGTTGCTGGTCGAGGGCGTGGCCGACATGGTGTCCATGGCGCGGCCTTTTCTGGCCGATCCGGCGTGGACGAACAAGGCACGCGCCGGACGGCGGGCGGCGATCAATGTCTGCATCGCCTGCAACCAGGCCTGCCTGGACCACACCTTCAACGGCAAGCTTGCGAGTTGCCTGGTCAACCCCAGTGCCTGCCGCGAGCAGGAATTCGCCGTGCAAACCGCCGCGCAATCGCTGCAAGTGGCCGTCGTGGGCGCGGGTCCCGCAGGCATGGCCGCCGCCGTGGTGGCTGCCGAGCGCGGCCATCGGGTCACCCTGTTCGAGGCCGAGACCCGCTTGGGCGGCCAGTTCAATCTCGCCTGCCGGGTGCCGGGCAAGGAAGAGTATGCCGAGACGCCCGCCTATTACACCGCGCGTCTGAGCGAACTGGGGGTCACACTACGACTGGGCCAGCGCGTCCGGGCCGAGGATCTGATCGGGGCCGGTTACGCGCAGGTAATGCTGGCCACCGGGGTCACACCGCGCCGGCCGGACATCCCCGGCATCGACCATCCGAAGGTCTTGAGTTATGCGCAGGTGCTGAGTGGCGCCGCGCGCGTCGGCCCCCGCGTCGCCCTGCTCGGCGGGGGCGGGATTGCTGTCGACACCGCCCATTTCCTGGCCCATGATCCCACCGCGCCTTCGCCGGGACGCGATGTGGCGACTTTCATGGCCCAATGGGGCATCACGCGCGATCCGGCCGTGCCCGGCGGACTGGCTGCAGCGCCGCTCCACGGCCATCCGGCAGCGCGGGAAATCCACCTGCTGCAGCGCTCCACCGGCAAGGTCGGTGCACGACTCGGCAAGACCACCGCCTGGGCACACCGCGAGCTGCTGGAGCGCCTGGGTGTGCGCATCTGGAGCGGCGTGCACTATGAGCGCATCGATGATGCCGGCCTGCACCTGATACACAACGACCAGCCGGTGTGCCTGGCGGTGGATCACGTCGTGGTGTGCGCCGGCCAGGAGCCCCTGCGCGACCTGCAAGCCCCGCTGGCGCAGGCCGGGATCCCGGTCACGCTGATCGGCGGGGCCGACGTGGCCACGGAACTGGACGCCAAGCGCGCGATCGAACAAGCCTGGCGAGTGGCGATGGCCCTGTAAACGGCAATCAGGTCGGATGCATACAGGCCGGCAAATCCCCGCCATCCGGTCTGCCGCGCCTGTTTAGGGAAACGCTGAAGTATTCAGCGTTTCCCGCAGCGCAGGGACGCGCTGCCAAGATCAGCGGCTGTAAGCTGCTGATCTTGTGAGCCATCGGAAAACCACGCTTTTCCGATGGCGAGCGCTGAGAAATCCAGGATGGATTTATTCAGCGCGTTCTTAGATCCGGGAGATGACCATGGATGAGAGCGTACAGAACGCATTACGCAAATGGCCCAATGTACCGGCCGCCTATGGCTGGCTGGCGCTGGATCGGCGCGGCGATTGGCTGCTGGAGGGCCGGCCGCTGCGCCATGCCCGCACCATCGCGTTCATCAACCGCAATTACCTGGCCGATGAATCCGGTGCCTGGCTGTTCCAGAACGGGCCGCAGAAGGTCTACGTCAGCCTGGCCTACACCCCCTGGATCCTGCACCGCCGCGCCGATCATGCGCCCGGCAGCCCCGGCGCACTGAGCACCCACACCGGGACCACGTTAAGCGAGCTGCGCAGCGCCTGGGTGGATGAAGAAGGCAACCTGCTGCTGGACACCGCACTCGGGGTGGGGTTGCTGGATGACCGGGACCTGGTGGGCTACAGCCCCGCCTTTTGCGACCCTCCGGGCCGGCCCCTGTCCGATACCGACTTCACGGATGCCTTGGCCCGGCTGATGGCAGGAGACCCTGCGCGTTTGGGGCTGCGCGATGGCGACCGGATTGTGGAAGTGCATCCCATCCGCCGGGCGGACGTTCCCGCCCATTTCGGATTCATCGCCGAGCCCGTGCCGCCGGCGCCATGACCCCGGGGGAGACGATTCGCTGGCGTGGCCCTTTCGTGGGCGGCCGCATCCTGCTGCCCGAGGGCCATTTCAGCGGCATCGCCAAGCAGCCCGTCAGCGGCAAGCTCATGCTGGAGCGCCTGGGCTTTGCTGGTGATCTTCAGGTGGACACGCGCCAACACGGCGGTCCGGAACGGGCGGTATGCGTCTATCCCCTGGCAGGCTACCGGCACTGGGCAGGGATCTATCCCCGCCGTGCGGATGATTTCGTCCCCGGCGCCTTCGGGGAAAACCTCTGTTGCGAGGGAATCGATGAAATCGAGGCCTGTGTCGGGGACCGTTGGCAACTCGGCGAGGCGACCCTCGAGATCAGCCAGCCGCGCACGCCCTGCTGGAAACTGAGCCAGCACCTGGAACTGCCCGACCTGTCCAAACGCATCGTGCAGACCGGGCGCGGCTCGGGCTGGCTGTGTCGCGTCATCCAGTCGGGACCGGTAGCGGCGAACGCACCGCTCCGGCTTGTGCAGCATCATCCGGCGCGCATGTCCATCGCCCGGCTGTGGCAACTCACGATCAGCGCGGCGCCCGATCCGACCGCCCTGGCGCAGGCGGGCCAGCTCGATGTCCTGGCGCCCGCCTGGCGGAACCGCTTGCAGGACCGCCAGCGTCTGCTCGAGCGTGCGGGCCGCTAGAGCCGCGCTGGCAAGGTCTTGGCAAGATGCCCGAGCAAGGCGCGCAGCTTGGGTGTCGTAGCATCCGCTCCAGGCCGATCGGCGGGCGCCCCGCACCCTTGCCCTTCGGGCAGAACGGCTCAATCGAAGCAATCAGCGCCGACCACGGCGTCCCGCCTCCATCTGCGCCAGGAACCGATCCCGCCGCGTCGGCTTCCTCTTGCCGGCATACTCCAGATCAGAAAAACCCGCTTGCATCACTCAGGCGTCCCAATGGCACTGCAGAGACACCCATCACCTCAAAAGCACCTGCCGGCAAACCACAAACCTGGGGATAAATCAGCGCTTCTTTATGAAAACCGTGTCTATCAGGTGGGCATGGAAGCGGGACTGCCCCTGATCGCCAAGCGCCGGCGCAACTTTTGTTGACGCAGGATTTTTTACCGATGACCCTGCGCCAGCGCTATCAGCAGGTGATCACTGGCCTGCGTGAAAAATCACGGCACTCGGTCTGGAGAAGTTTGCGACCATTCGCTGCCAGGGCGATTGCCATCCCGGCAATATTATCTCGACACGTGACGCTGGCCCCTGGCTGGTGGATTTTGACGATTGCCAGTCCGCGCCCGCGGTGCAGGATGTGTGGATGCTGCTCACGGGCACGCGGCACGAGCAGGAAATACAGTTGGCCGAACTGCTGGACGGCTATGCCATGTTTTGTGAGTTTGACTCGCGTGATTTGGTACTCATCGACGCCCTGTGCGCACTGCGCATGGTGCATTACGCCGGCTGGCTTTGACGTTGCGGTAGTTAAGTAGGGTCAGACTCGGATTTGTTTCCATGGCCCGCCCAATACTTGCGTTTCTGCTCAGGTCGCGCGTGCCGGCGCCGATAGAAAGATGAGAAGAACCAACGAGGCTCTGGTGAGATGCCAGGCTGTAACGGAGACAAAGACGCCATGAACACCTTCACGCAATCCGCGCTATTTTTCGCCGTGGCTGCCCTGACGCCGCTGGCGGTCCAGGCCAACATGGCCGAGCTGTCCGACGCCGATCTGCGCGCGGTCCAGGGACAGGCGACCCTGGGGCCGGGTTTTCAAGCGTATCGAGCCGAAATGGGATCCATGTGGTCTGATCTGACCACCGTTCAGGGCAAAAGCGCTGCCCTGCATTACGCGGGCTGGGGCTCGGTCATGACGGGATATACGATCACTGCCTCGACCGGGGCCGCCTACGTTGCGGTTAACAAAGCCCCTTTCCCGGTCAACCAGCTCGGTGCACTCACTCTTCCGGTGTGGTATGCGGGAGCGGGTATCGGCCTCACCGGCGTCTTCCTGCTCAATCTAAATGGTGAATAGAACGCCATCACCCCATCTGCATCTGCTCAGGCTGGCTGCGCCCTGATATAGGCGCAGCAACGCGGTTAACCAGGATCAGGCTCGACAACCGGCTTCCGTGGGACATTGAAGCGCGCCTGATCCCAATGCTTGATGCTGGCGGCCCGCGTTATCGAGCCGGCTTGGGTGATGACAGGCGCTAGTCCAGGTCGCTGGCATCATGTCGTTCCTGCACCCGCTCGTTTTCCGGCCCCCAGATCCTGTTGACCCGGCGACCGCGCTGCACTGCGGGCCGCGCGTGAATTTCGGACGCCCAGCGGATGACGTGCTTGTAGGACGCGACGTCGAGAAACTCCTGTGCGTTGTATAGATCCGTCAGCACCAAGCCGCCATACCAAGCATAGTTCGCCATGTCCGCGATGGTGTATTCATCGCCACACAGGTAGCGCCGGGTGGCAAGGTGTTGATCCAGGACGTCGAGCTGGCGTTTTACTTCCATCGTGAAGCGATCGATGCAGTATTCGATTTTCTCCGGCGCATAGGCATAGAAATGCCCGAAGCCCCCACCCAGGAACGGCGCACTGCCGACCTGCCAGAACAGCCAGGACAGGCATTCGGCGCGCGGAGCAGGTGTTTTGGGCAGGAAGGCATCGAAGGTTTCGGCGAGATAAACCAGGATGGCGCCCGATTCAAACACGCGGATGGGCGGCGATGCACTCCGGTCGAGCAAAGCCGGGATTTTGGAGTTCGGATTCACCGCGACAAAACCGCTGCCGAATTGATCGCCCTCCATGATGTTGATCAGGTGTGCATCGTATTCGGCGTCGTGCTTGCCCAGCGCGAGCAACTCTTCCAGCATCACCGTGACCTTTATCCCGTTGGGCGTTGCCAGCGAGTAAAGCTGCAGCGGATGCCTGCCGACGGGCAATTCCTTGTTATGTGTCGGCCCGGCGACGGGACGGTTGATGCGGGTAAACCGTCCGCTGCTCTGGGCGTCCCATTTCCAGACTTTGGGTGGCGTGTAAGCAGGCATATCAGGCATGGGGATCTTCCTGTGTCGGAATCTGACAAGAGCCGGACCCGAACGTATAACACACGCGGTGCAGGACTTGGACGGAAACCCCATTTCTGCTGAATGACGGGCGTCAATTTGCTCAAGTCATATCAAAGGAAATCGAGTCTGGCTCTATTTTTTTCCTGGATTATGGTTCTTTTCCACAAGCCTTAGGGAAGCGCTGATTTATTCCGCTCTCGTCATTGCGAGTGCAGCGAAGCAATCCATGCCACATAAAGAATCAACAACCTATGGATTGCCACGGCGCTGCACGCTCGCGATGACAGAATAAATCAGCATTTCCCACACGAAATGGCTTGCCCGTCCCGGTCCATGTCGGCACCTGCCGGCCGGCCTGGGGCGAGATCCTCCGTTCCCACACCACCAGGACAAACAAGGGCTTATCATTCAAATCGCGCATCATTGTTCCATTTACAGAACAATCTTTTTGCTATTGGGTCATTTATCCCTGTCTCAAGGGGGTTTAAGGTAGCCCCATGTCGCGGTCGCGGTCGCGGTCGCGGTTGTGGCCCCGGTCCCGACCGTTTTCTGGCGGTTGCAAAACGCCTGTTTCACTTTCCAAGGAGTCCGTCATGGCCAAGATTCTCGTGCTCTATTACTCCATGTATGGCCACATCGAAACGATGGCCCAGCATGTCGCCGAGGGCGCCCGCGCCATCAGCGGCGCCGAGGTGACCCTCAAACGAGTCCCGGAAACCATCCCCGAAGAACAGGCGCGCCAGTTCGGCGCCAAGCTCGATCAGGCGGCTCCCGTCGCCACCCCCGCCGAGTTGGCTGACTATGATGCCATCCTGTTTGGCTCCCCCACCCGGTTCGGTAACATGACCGGCCAGATGCGCAGCTTCCTCGATCAGACCGGCAGCCTGTGGGCCCAGGGCGCGCTAAACGGCAAGTTGGCCAGCGTATTCACCAGCACCGGCGTGGGCGGCGGACAGGAAACCACCATCATCTCCTTCTGGCACACCCTGGCCCACCACGGCATGTTGATCGTGCCGCTGGGCTATGGTGATGTGGCTGGCCAGATGCTGTCAGATAATTCCGAGGTCATCGGCGGTTCGCCCTATGGCGCGGCCACACTGGCTGGCGGCGATGGCAGTCGACAGGTCTCCGAGAAGGAAGCCGCCGTGGCCCGCTACCAAGGCCGACGTGTGGCCGAGTTCGCCGTGCGGCTTGCTGGCTGATCCGGGAAGCCAGGGCGCGCCGCTGGTTACCGGAATCCCGGACCGGCGGCGCGCCCCATCGTCCTTTCCCTTGCAGCTTGGTGCGTCGGCTGCTAGCGGTCGATACAGCGCCCAGACTATGCTTGGCGATGCCATGCCCCAGCCGCTCGCCACCGTCTACACCGTCGGTCATTCCCGGCATCCCCTGCCCATGCTGCGGGGACTGCTGGCGTCTCACGGCATCGGCCTCTTGGTGGATGTGCGCCGTTACCCCACCAGCCGCATCGCCCCCCAGCATCGCCAGACGCCCCTGCGCGCTGCGCTCACCGAGGCCGGCATCGGCTATCTCTACCTGGGACAGGAGTGGGGCGGATTGCTGGAGGCCATCGAGACCGATGCCGCCGCCGAGGCGCGCTTCACGGCTGGCCTGATCCGGCTGCAGCCGGTTCTTGCTCCTGCCCCGCTGGCGCTGATGTGCGCCGAAGCCGATCCGCGCCGTTGCCATCGGGCGCACTGGATCGCCCCGCGGTTACAAGCCGTGGGCCATGCGGTGCAACACATCCTCCCCGACGGGACGCTGCTGCGCCATGACGCGCTCAATCCTGTTTCCAGACGGCCAGGCCGCGCCCAGTCCAGCCCACCTGCACAACTCAGCCTGCCCTTCCCGGAGGAGTTGGGCTGAATCGTTCATCTGTAACCGCCACAATCGGGTGGGCACCCCTCAAATGAGGCTGGACATGAGGTTTTCGAGGCGGTCCGATCTGTTTCGCACTGGCCCGTGTGCGGCGCGCCTTTCCCGTCCGCACTGCGCCACTTGACAGGGTCCGGCCGCCGGCCCATCGTCAGCGCCAATGTTCGCAACGACGGTCAGCCGCTCGTAATCCCCCGTTAATGAGGAGAAACGCAAGACATGCTCTACTGGCATTGGCTGGTGCTGGGAATGGCGCTGATAATCGCCGAAATGTTCCTGGCCAGCTTTTTCGTCTTCTGGTTCGGGCTGGGCGCGCTGCTGGTGGGCGCAAGCCTGTGGATCGAACCGGATTTGAGCCTGGGTATCCAGCTCCTGCTCTGGACCGCTGCATCCGGCCTGATGACGCTGTTGTGGTTCCGCTACCTGCGCCCGCTGATGAAGGACCGCACCCAGGCGGGCAACGCGCGGGCGGCGGTCATCGGTGAAGCCGGCCGGGTACTGCGTGCGCCGCATGGCGGGCAGCGCGGGAAGGTGCGCTTCACCACGCCCTTGCTGGGCGATGATGAGTGGGAATTCATCTGTGATGATCCAGTGATCATTGGCGACCGGGTCTATGTAAAAGATTTTTCCGGTAACACACTGATCGTCGAAAAACGCGACTGAAGTTGTAATTAGATTTAAATATTCAAGTTTGTTCAACCCACTCAGGAATACCCGCCATGCCCGGAACCGCGCTTGCATTTGTCCTATTCGTCCTGGTTGTCGTCACCATCGGCCTAGGGGTGCGCATCGTGCCCCAGGGCAGCAAGCACGTGGTGCAGCGCCTGGGCAAATACCACGCCACGCTCGGCCCGGGCCTGAACCTGATCATCCCGTACATCGACACGGTGGCCTACAAAGTGACCACCAAGGACATCGTGCTCGACATCCCCTCGCAGGAAGTCATCACCCGCGACAACGCCGTGATCATTGCCAACGCGCTGGCCTATATCAACATTGTGGCGCCCGAGAAAGCCGTCTACGGCGTCGAGAACTACGTGTTCGCCATCCAGAGCCTGGTGCAGACCTCCCTGCGCTCGATCGTCGGCGAGATGGACCTAGACGACGCCCTATCGTCGCGCGAGATGATCAAGGCCAAGCTGAAAGCCGGCATCTCCGACGACATCGCCGACTGGGGCATCACCCTGAAAACGGTCGAGATCCAGGACATCAAGCCCTCGCCGACCATGCAGCACGCCATGGAAGAACAGGCCGCCGCCGAGCGCGCCCGGCGTGCCACCGTGACCCGCGCCGAAGGCGACAAGAGCGCCGCCATCCTGCAGGCCGACGGCCGGCTGGAAGCCTCGCGGCGCGACGCCGAAGCGCAGGTGGTGCTGGCCGAGGCCAGCCAGACCGCCATCCGCAAGGTGGCCGAAGCCACCCAGACCGGCGAGCTGCCGGTGGTCTACCTGCTCGGCGAGAAGTACATCGAGGCCATGCGCGGCCTGGCCAACAGCCAGAACAGCAAGCTGGTGATCCTGCCGGCCGACCTGCCGGCGGCGGTGCGGGGCGTTCTGGGCGGCCTGGTCAAGTAAGCATCCAAAGGGAATTTAATCTTGGGATTGATCGATTTCATCCTGCATGTGGACAGCCATTTGCTGGCCCTCGTTGCCCAATACGGGAACTGGGTCTACGGCATCCTGTTCCTGATTGTGTTCATCGAAACCGGCGTGGTGGCCATGCCCTTCCTGCCGGGCGACAGCCTGTTGTTCGCGGCGGGCGCCTTGGCCGGCGTGGGTTCTCTGGATCTGCCGACCTTGCTGGCCACCCTGTTCGTGGCGGCGGTGCTGGGCGACAGTTGCAACTACCTGATCGGCAAACGGCTGGGCAGCGCCGTCTATGAACGCGATTCGCGCTGGATCCGGCGCGACCATCTGGACCGGGCGCATGCCTTCTTCGAACGCCATGGCGGCAAGGCCATCGTCATCGCCCGCTTCATGCCGTTTCTGCGCACCTTCGTTCCCTTCGTCGCCGGCGTGGGCGGCATGGAGTATCGGCGTTTCCTGGCTTGCAATGTGCTGGGTGGCGCGCTGTGGGTCGGCGCCTTCATCAATCTGGGCTATTTCTTCGGCAACCTGCCAGCCGTCAAGGAAAACTTCACGCTGGCGCTATTGGGAATCATTCTGATCAGCCTGCTGCCGGGTTTGGTCGCGGCCCTGCCCGCACGTCGCAAGCCAGAATGCTGAGCCGGGGATTTCTGCAAGCCTAAAATTCACTCAATAAATTGATTTTGAATGATTTTCTCGCGGGACCCGAACACCCTCACCTGAACCCATCCAACGCACAGAAAGACAGCAGCAGCAGCCCTCCTCTCTCATGCCGAGCTTGACGGCATACTTTTCCGGTCATTCAGACGAAAGGAAAACTTCACGTAAGCATCACGCAAGCGTCACCTCCCCTTCATGGGCTCAGTACAGACTCATGACTGTTCGGGATCCGCTGTGGATTCTGGACATAACCCTGTACTTTGCTTGTTTTCGAGGAGTCCACCATGAAATCCAAGTCCCTGATGATGCTCGCCCTGCTGGCCGCCGCCCCTGTCGCTTCCCAGGCCGCCATGGTCGAAATGGATAACGCCGCGCTGTCCAACGTGGAAGGCCAGGCCTTCTCCTACGGCTGGAACCTGAACCCCTCCCTGGGCTTCGGCTTCAGCAACTCCCCCACCCAGTATGGCTATGGCTACAACGTCGGCGTGACCCCCACCGTCAGCTATACCGCCGTGAACAACCTGAACCCGGCCCGCAACGTGGCTTACAGCACCAGCTTTGCTTTCGGCAAGACTTCTTCGTTCGTGCGCAACAAGTAAAAAAATAAAAAAATCGAGTCCAAGACAATACGGGGAATGGGGGCTTGCCTCCATTCCCTTTTCAGTCCGCGATCACCCCGACTTTCTCCCACGGCGCCACTTCCTGCGGCAGGGGCCTGAGGCGCGCCGCCCAGCGGTTGAGCCATTGAGCGCGAGAAAGGCGCTGGCCCGCTCGAAATCGCGGGGCGATCAGCGCCCGCACCGCAGTGGCGCGGCAGAAACAAACCCAACTTGACCAGCCGGCTCAGGCGCGCCAGATCAGCGCCGCCATGCGGCCACTCGTCCCATCGCGGCGGTGGGAGAAAAACCACGCCGGCTCGCTTGACGTGCACCAGTGCCCGCCCCAGACCTGCGCCACCCCAGCCCGCTTCAGGCGCTGGCGCGCCAGGGTGACTAGATCCGCCTGCCAGCGACCCGCCCGCCCCGCCTGGAATGCCGTTACCGCCTCGGTGTCGGCGGCCAGGAAAGCGGCGCGCACCTCCGGCCCCACCTCGAATCCTGCTGCGCCAATGGCGGGACCGATCCAGGCCAGAAGCTGATCCGGCGCCACCGCCAGGGCCGCGATGGCGGTCTCCAGCACGCCCGCCGCCAGGCCGCGCCAGCCAGCGTGGGCGGCCGCCACGCGCGTGCCGGCGCGGTCGCAGAACAATACCGGCAGGCAATCGGCCATCCCCACGGTGCACACCAACCCGCTCCGGTCGGTCCAGGCCCCATCCGCCTCGATCGCCTCGCCGCCACCGGCGCGGACTACCCGCGTGCCGTGGACCTGACGCAGCCAGTGCGGCTCGGCGGGCAGCGCCAGGGCCACCTTGAGCCGGCGCCGGTTCTCGGTCACCGCCGCCGGATCATCCCCCACATGGTCGCCCAGGTTCAGGCTGGCATAGGGGCCGGCGCTCACCCCGCCTTGGCAGGTGGTCGCCACGGCATGCACCCCCGGTGGCGCTGGCCAGTCCGGCAGGATCACCGGCAGCTCGTCCTGCCAGACGAGGCCAGCGGGGGTGGGCGCCATTCTCACGCGCCCCGTTGCAGGCTGGCGATGAGCGCCTGCATGTCGGGCGGTGGCGGCGATTCCCACAGCATGGGACGCCCATCCTCCGGATGCGCCAGTCCCAGCCGGGTAGCATGCAGGGCCTGGCGCCGGAAGTCGCGCAAGGTCGCCGCGAGCGCCTCGTCAATCCCGGCGGGCAGCCGCAGGCGGCCGGCATAGAGCGGATCGCCCAGCACCGGATGACCCAGATGGGCCATGTGGACGCGGATCTGATGCGTGCGCCCGGTCTCCAGGCGCAGTTCCAGGCGGCTGTGATGGGCGTAGCGTTCGCGCACCCGGTAGTGCGTCACCGACGGGCGCCCGTCCTCACGCACGGCGATGCGCAGCCGGTCGCGCGCGTGGCGTCCCAGCGGGGCATCCACCGTGCCACCGGCAATCAAGCGGCCCACCACCACGGCGTCGTATTCGCGGTGAATGCGGCGCGCCTGCAGCTCGGCCACCAGATGCGTGTGGCTGACCAAGGTCTTGGCCACCACCATGAGGCCCGAAGTATCCTTGTCTAGTCGGTGCACCAGACCGGCGCGGGGCACGTTGACCAGCGCGGGGTCGTGGTGCAACAAGGCATTCTGCAAGGTTCCGGCCGGGTTGCCGGCGCCAGGATGGGCCACCAGCCCCGGCGGCTTGTCGATCACCAACAAGGCGTCGTCTTCGTAAACCACCGTCAGCGCGATGGCCTCCGGTCGCAATGGCACCACGGGCGCCGGAGCAGGCGCATGCACGGCAATGGCCTGCCCTTCGAGCAGGCGATCGCTGGGCCGGCAAGACGCGCCATCAACCTGCACATGCCCCTCCCGGATCCAGGCACTCAGGCGGGTGCGGGAATGATCGGGCAGCAATTGAGCCAGAATCTGGTCCAGGCGCTGCCCTGCCAACTCGGGTGAAACGGCGAAGGCATCACCGAAGGAATCGGCTAAAGGGCGGATGTCGTTCAAGGGCTTTGATATACTCCGGCAAAATCCACTTTCCGGCGGCCGCCGGTCCTGAGCGTTAGTCTAAACCATGCCCTCATACGCCCGTGTCGTCCTTGCGCTGTTGTTCAGTCTCAGCCTGTCAGCCTGTTCGCTGTTGCAGTATCTGCCCAGCGGATCCTCAGACCCCGATGATGAGGAGCCTGCAGTCAATACCAATCGGCCCGCAGCGGAGATTTATCGCGAAGCCCATAAGGCGCTGGAAAGCGAAAGCTTCGACGGGGCAGTCAAGCGCTTCAACGCCCTTGAATCCCGCTACCCCTTCGGGGCTTATGCCCAGCAGGCGCAGATCGAACTCATCTACGCCTACTATCGTCAGCGGGAATGGGATTTGGGCATTTCCACGGCGCAGCGCTTCCTGCGCGAGTACCCGAGCCATCCCCAGGCCGACTATGTGCTCTACATGCAGGGGCGGATCAACTTCGAGCGCAGCCTGGGGCTGGTGGAAAGCACCCTGCGCTGGAAATGGCTGGACATCGACGGCGCCGAACGCGACACCCAATATGCCCGGGGCGCCTTCACGGCGTTCTCCAATCTCGTCCGTCGTTACCCGGACAGCCCGTACGCCGCCGATGCACGCCAGCGCATGCTGTTCCTGAAGGACCGCGTGGCCCGCCATGATCTCGCGGTGGCCCGCTATTACCTGGCACGCGGCACCTACGTCGCCGCAGCGAACCGCGCCCAGGACATCCTGGCGGAATTCTCGGGGACCGACGCAGTCCTGCCGGCCCTGGACATTCTGGTCGACGCCTACAAGGCGCTGGGGCTTTCAGACATGGAGCATCAGGTACGGACTTTGCGTGATGAAGCCCGGGGCAAGGCGGGCTAAGAACGCCAATCCAGTGCGAAGAGGAGTGGCGATGTGGGATTTCTTTGAAACCATCCGGCACCGCCATTCGGTGCGTCATTACCGCAGTGACCTGCCAGTCTCGCGCGAACAGCTCCACGCCATCCTGGAAGTGGCTTGCACGGCCCCGTCGGCCGGCGACCTCCAGTCCTACCGCATCGCGGTGGCGACCACGCCTGAGCAACGCCAAGCGTTACGCGCGGCCAGCGGCGACCAGACCTTCCTGACCGAAGCGCCGGTGTGCCTCGTGTTCTGCACCGATGGCGAGCGGGCGGCGGCGCGCTACGGTCAGCGCGGCGCCGATCTGTATGCCTTGCAGGACGCGACCATCGCGGCCAGCTACGCCCAGCTCGCGGCCGTGGCGGCGGGACTGGCGACCACCTGGGTGGGTGAATTCGACGAAACCCAGGCCCGCGCGGCGCTGGACATTCCATCCTCCTTGCGCCCCATTGCCCTCATTGCGCTGGGCACGCCAGCCGAAACACCCCAGGAAACGCCGCGCCGACCGCTCAAGGAGGTCGTGCTGGGCGACGGCTTGACGCCTTGAGCCCGCTGTTCGCGGCTTGTATCCCCAATTCACAAGGAGGTGAATCCCCATGCCATCGCATCGCGCCCTGCACTTCGCCATTGCCGCCTATGGCCTGTTCCTGCTCAGTTTGAGCGGACTGGTGCTGTTTCTCCACGATCTCTGGCTGCCCTGGACGGCCGGCACTGGCGAACTGTCCGGGGGATGGGGCCGAACCCTCGCCATCAACACCGGACTGATCGCCCTGTTTGGCTTGCAGCACAGCATCATGGCCCGCCCGGCCTTCAAACGGCGCTGGACCCGGCTGGTGCCCGAGCATCTGGAGCGCAGCGCCTATGTGGCAGCCTCCAGCCTGGCACTGATCATCCTCATGGGATTCTGGCAGCCCATGCCGGGGGTGATCTGGCACATTACTTGGCAACCCGCCGTGACCATCTGCCTGGTGTTACTCGGATTCGGACTGGTGGTGGCCTTGTGGTCGACCTTCCTCACCGACCACTTCGACCTATTCGGGCTGCGCCAGGCTAACCTGCACGACCAGGGACTGCCCTACACCGCCGTGCCCTTCAAGATGGGACTGCTCTATCGGTATGTGCGCCATCCCATGATGCTGGGCATGCTGCTGCTGTTCTGGGTGACTCCCTACCTGACCGTCGGGCACCTGTTCCTGGCCAGCGGGCTGACGCTCTACATCCTCATCGGTGTGCACTACGAGGAACGGGACCTGATGCGGCACCTGGGACCGGACTACGCCCGCTATCGGGAAACCACGCCAATGTTGTTCCCCCGCTTTGTCCACGCGCCGCCGATGCCGGGACACTGAAGCTTGGCGGGCGGCCATGGAACGGGTTTTCAAGCCCATGGCCGCCGGGTTATCATTCGCGATCTTCACGCGCCGGAATAGCTCAGTCGGTAGAGCAGCGCATTCGTAATGCGAAGGTCGGGGGTTCGACTCCTCTTTCCGGCACCATCTTCCAGCAAGACGGCCGTCCGCTGACGGCAGGCGTTTTGCCTTTGCTGAACGCAAGATCACGCAGAATAGTCCGCATGGAAACCCCGCCGCTGGCCCTGCAGCTCAACGGGCACACGGCCTGACAGCTCGGATGCTAAGCCCGTCTCTGCTCAGTCGGAACGTCATGCCCACAATCCGGGGCCGAAATCCGGGGCTGAGGCGACGCGCAGCGCCAACGAACGCACGGCAGAGTATCTGATGAGTACACCCCTGGTGGCGGACTATCTGGCCGAGGGCCTCTATGCATTCGGCCATACCTGCGAAGAATAGAATCCGTCACCCTGAAGCCGCGGGATCGATGCGGCGCCATTTGCTACCGCCTCACGTAACGCGCAGCGGGGAAACACCTTGATCATTTGAGGGTGGAGAAGCGGGTGAGACGCATCGCTGCCTGAACCGTGGAACGACCAGATGCCCCCCGCCAAGACGAGACTGAGACGCCACACCGATCCCCGTAAAGCCTGACGCTATACTGCGCAGTCGCGGCAGGACAGGCGGGAGAATGATCGGTGACGGAAGGCGCGGAACTCATCCTGGGGGGCGTGCGCTCCGGCAAGAGCGCCTATGCCGAAAGGCAGGCGCAGGCGAGCGGGCAGACGGTGCACCTCATCGCCACGGCCACCGCAGGGGACGCGGAAATGGCCACCCGCATCGCCGCCCATCGGGAACGGCGACCGGCGCAATGGACCACCCACGAGGTACCCCTGCAACTCGCCGATGCCCTGAGCACATGGGCAACGCCGGCGCGTTGTCTGTTGGTGGACTGCCTGGGGCTATGGCTATCCAACCTGCTGCATGCCGGTGAGGCGGTCTTCACGACCGAACGCCAGGCCCTGCTCGATACCCTGCCCACCCTGCCCGGCCTCGTCCTACTGGTGAGCAACGAGGTCGGTTGGGGGCTGGTGCCCACCAATGCCCTGGCGCGCCGCTTTGCCGATGAACTGGGCTGGCTCAACCAAGCCGTGGCGGCGCGCTGCCGACGCGTGGTGCTGTTGGCGGCCGGCCTGCCACTCACGCTGAAGGAAACACCATGACTGCCGCTTGCTGGTGGCAGACACCACCGCCGGCGCTGGATGCGGCCGCCGGCGCCGCTGCGGCAGCCCGCTGGGACCGTCTGACCAAACCCCTCGGGTCGCTGGGCCGGCTGGAACAGGCCGTCACACACCTCGCGGCCCAGCAGGGGCGTACAACACCTCGCCTCGACCGGGTGCATATCACCGTGTTTGCCGCTGATCATGGCGTCGCCGCCCAGGGCGTTTCAGCCTATCCCCAGGCCGTCACTGCCCAGATGCTGGCCAACTTCGCCGGCGGCGGCGCGGCCATTGCTGTGCTGGCGCGGCATCTGGGGGCGAGTTTGGAAATTATTGACGTGGGCACTGTCCACGCCGTCCATCCCATGCCCGGCGTGCTGGATCGGGGGGTGGCCCCCGGCACCGCCGATTTCACCCAGGCCCCCGCCATGACTCCGGCGCAGACCGAAGCTGCCATGGCGGTTGGCGCTGAATGCATCAGGGCGGCCGGTGCCGCCGGGGCCGAGCTGTTCATTGGTGGCGAGATGGGCATCGGCAACACCACCGCCGCCACGGCACTGGGATGCGCCCTGCTGGGGGAGGCACCTGCCGCGCTGGTGGGACGCGGCACCGGCGTGGATACGGCAGGGCTGGCACGCAAGTGCGCTGCAGTGGCTCAGGCGCTGGCCCGGCATTGTGCCGAAGACCGCACGCCATTCGAGATCCTGTGCCGGCTGGGGGGGCTGGAACTGGCCGCACTGGCGGGCGCCTATCTGGCGGCCGCCCAGCAGCGCCTGCCCGTTCTGGTGGATGGATTCATCGCCACTGCCGCCGCGCTCGTTGCGGTGCGCCTCAATCCCGGCGTCTCCGCCTGGCTGCACTTCGCCCATCGCTCGGCCGAACCGGGTCATGCGCGGCTGCTTGAGGCGCTGTGCAGCGATGCCTTGCTCGACCTGGACCTGCGGCTGGGGGAAGGCAGCGGGGCGGCCCTGGCCCTGCCCCTGCTGCGGGCGGCCTGCACCCTGCACGGGGAAATGGCGACTTTTGCAGCCGCTGGGGTAAGTGGAGCCACAACGAGGTAGCACCGCAACATTGACCCGGTGATTCATGAATCACCGGCAGACTGACGGAAAGGGACTTTCGGATATGCGAGTCGCACCTGTCACCGTCGATCAATGCGTATCGACAAGCGGGACACCGGAATCGGGCGCTAATCGAGGGTGCGCTTGGCCAGGATGTCGCCCCAGGTCTGCAGCGGCCCGAGCGGGTTGCGGACCTGATCGCGTTCGCTGATGCGGGGCTGACCACCATCCAGCGTATAAACGACCAGATCATCAACGAATAGAATCAATGCGTTATAGTTCCAGCCGGTGGAATCCGTGACGCGAACGAAGTTGAAGGCGTCGAGCCAGAAGTTTCCGACCCGCTTGCGTTTCACATCGCGTATCGCGATTGAATATCCAGTGCAGCGTTTGCCGGCGGCAAAACATTCACGCAAACCCCGGTCCAGTTCATCCGCTGTCACTGTCGATCCGAGCGCAAAGCGTTGCGACACATCCGCAAAGCTCAACAGCGTAATCGCCGGATTCTTGCCGGGCTCAAGACCCTTCGCCGCGAGTTGGGCACGCTGGGTTTCGTAAGGCACGATGCGATCGATGGCATCTCGCGCCTCATCAAAGCTAGCCCAGGTATCGCGCACCTCGCTGGACGCACGCGGCAGCAAGGTCTGGCAGCCAGTCAATGCCAAGCCAGCAGCAACGAACACAAACTTCAAGTACCATTCAAAACGCTGTGAAAACATGGTTTTGGGTCCTGTTTTCCCCACCTGATAGAGCGTTCCTTGTCTAAACATATTAGCATGATCAACGCCAATCGCCTCGTTGATAAATCGAGTGGACGCAATACTTACGGACGGCTCAGGACAAAAAAAGCCGACGCATGGTCTCTGACTTTAGCGCACTCGACGTGCGCTGCAAACACACACTCCAAGGCCATCATGCTTCGTCTAAGAATAAAGCAAAATCTACGAGGACAGGCTGTCGATTAAAAGCGACACCTGCGCGCATTATGATTTCCATCACAAGTGGAAACGCCATTTTATCAGCATCATGAACCAATATTTTTTTCTTACCGAGCCCATGAGCGGGGCCATACGATCAGGCGTCTGGCATTATCGTACAGCAATGTCGGAGCAATGGCCAAATGCTACTTGACAAAAAGCAATCAGTATATGCGAGCAGGGCAACAAGCGACGTCAAACAGCGCTTCAAGCTCCGGACAAACCTGCACCGCCCCCGAAACAAAGGTCAGTGCGTCCACATCATGACCGCATCGATCCAACCTGTACGCCGACGCCCGATCTGATGATTACGCCATAACGAAAGCCGCTCGAATTCTGTTCACGCAGGCCTTGACACAGGAACTCGCTTTTGAATTCGCGTCATACGATCACAATAACCTAATCTGGACACCTCTCATTTCAGCAACGGATGGGAAAGAGAAATTCTGTTTTTCTGGGAATAAATATACTCTAGAAGAGAGCCAGCCAACCTGAGGAGCTGGCCGGCGTCTTGGGGTTCTAGAGCAGCCTTCCCCTGTTACAGGAGGAAAAATCTTTTAAACTACACAGGGTATTGACCGGGGTGTCGGCCTAGTTCTACTAAGATATAATCCACATGAATCCTTTCAATAGGCCGACATTTCATGTCATTTAATTTCCTTCAAGGATGCACCAGATTTCCTTTCTGTCAGTTTGGAAAAAGACTGTCCTGATGCAGAGCGGGCAGTCTGGTAACTATCGTGCCCGGCAAGCTCGAAAAGAAGTAAAGACCGGCCAACAGCCATATAGCTATCATTGAAATTCAATGTTTCTCCCTGCACTTCAGAAAGCGGGGCATTGGTGTCAATAATGCAACGCCAGCCTATCCCGCCTGCAACTTCTGGAAGATGAAAATCAACTCCATCATGATGCGCATTCAGCGCTAATAGCAATGTCGCGTCTTGTCCACGTTGACGGATCCCTGTTGCTTGCGCACGACCATCCATAACCATACCAAAACACTTCATCCCATTATCAATCCACTGCTCAATCTGCATCTCATTGCCATCTGCATTGACCCAAGTAACATCCTTTATTCCAAGATCTTCATCATACTCACCTGTCAGAAAACGATTTCGTCGTAGAATATGATAGCGATGGCGCAACTGCGTCAATGCCTTCACGAACTCAATCAGACTCTTACCTTTCTCGTCGAAATCCCAGTTCAGCCAGTTGATCTCATTATCTTGGCAATAGGCATTGTTGTTGCCAGATTGCGTGCGACCAAATTCGTCCCCCGCCAGCAGCATGGGTGTGCCCTGAGACAACAGCAAGGTCGCCAGCATGTTGCGCATCTGTCTTTCCCGAAGCGCATTGATTTCCGCGTTATCTGTTGGGCCTTCAACGCCACAATTCCAGGAACGATTGTCGGAAGAACCGTCCTGGTTATTCTCGCCATTGGCCTCATTGTGTTTCTCGTTGTAGGTCGCCCAATCATTGAGCGTAAAGCCATCATGGGCCGTGATGAAATTGATCGACGCCCAGGGACGACGTCCCTGATAATTGAAGATATCGCCGGACGCACACAGCCGGGGTGCCAGGGCGGCCGCGGCCGCTTCGCCGCGCCAATAGTCACGCACCGTGTCGCGAAATTTGTCGTTCCACTCGGCCCATCCCGGTGGAAAAGCGCCGACCTGATATCCCCCCGGCCCACAATCCCAGGCTTCTGCGATCAGCTTGACGGCGCTCAAGGTGGGATCCTGGCTACACGCTTTCAGGAAGCCGCTTTGGTTGTCGAAGCCATTCGGTTCGCGCGCCAAAATCGTCCCCAGATCAAAACGAAAGCCATCCACATGCGTCTGTTCGACCCAGTAACGCAAGGAATCCATCACCATCTGCATCACCCGCGCATGGCTGGTGTTGAGGGTATTTCCGGTACCCGTGTCATTGATGTAATAACGCGGCTGATCCGGTAACAGGCGGTAGTAACTGGCATTGTCGATGCCCTTGAACGACAGGGTCGGGCCCCGTTCATTGCCTTCGGCCGTATGGTTGTAGACCACGTCCAGGATCACTTCCAAACCCGCCTCGTGAAAGCGTGCAACCATTTCCTTGAACTCGCGCAGCGTCTGCTCAGACTCGTAGGCATAGCGGGTATCCGGCGCAAAAAAACCAATGCTGTTGTAGCCCCAGTAATTGGTGAGTCCTTTCTCTAGCAAGTGACTATCATTGATGAAACTGTGGATCGGGAGCAACTCGACCGAAGTCACACCCAATGACTTGATGTAATCGATAACCTCGGGTACGACCAAGCCACCGTAGGTCCCGCGCAAGTGTTCCGGCACGGCGGGATGCAGTTTGGTATAGCCGCGGACATGCATCTCATACAAAACAACGTCATCAAAAGGTACCAGCGGCTTACCGTGCCGTCCGCGCCGCGACCGCCCCGGCTTTCCATCCCAATCGAAATCCGGATCGACCACAACACATTTAGGCATGAAAGGCGCGCTGTCTCGCTCGTCAAACGTCAAGTCATCCCCGGTTTCCATTTGATAGCCAAAAAGCGCTGGATCCCATTGCAAGGTGCCAACATGACCACACGCATAAGGATCAAGCAAGAGTTTATTGGCATTGAAACGGTGTCCCGCCTCCGGCTCATAGGCGCCATGCACGCGATACCCGTAGACCGTAGCCGGACCGATCTCTGGCAGGTAACCGTGCCAGATCTGGTCTGTGTGTTCCGGAAGCTCAATGCGCTCTATTTCTGTCTTGCCCTTGGCATCGAACAGGCACAACTCAACTTTGGTGGCATGGGCTGAAAACAACGCAAAATTGGTGCCTTTTCCATCCCACGTTGCACCGTATGGGAACGGCAGGCCTTCCTGTATTTTTGATTTCAAGCCTTTGCTCATGAAGTACTCCGTGGATTTCAGTGGACTGAATGTCAGGGGCCGGCGCGGCGTTCCAATCGCCGTCATTGATCCATGGGGGTTCGTGGACAGAACAAGCCCCGAAGCGAGCCTGATGCGACTGCGAGCCACGCGGACGTCGAGATCTGCTTTTCATTGCAGAATGGATGCCATGCTTGAGACTACCGTCGAATTTGCCCTCGAGCACCCGATTTGCGGTCTAACAGCATTCTCGGAGGCATGAACCCATGGCTCGCCACCGCTTCATCTCGCGGAACTGGAAGCGCTCCTGCCTGTTGCATAGGACATCTGCGCAAAATTGGGCTCGGTTGGCAGACAAAGGCAGGGCCGCTATCCCGCAATGTCAGGCTGCGACAGATAGAATCGCTGCCCCAGTGAGATCCGCTTTGGCGAGTCTATCCATCCGGTATTCAATGGATTTGGCGCCGAAACTGACTAATGAGACCAACCAACCGCGCAATCGATCGCTTATCATCACGTCAAGCTTGAATTTTTGAAGAACAGCACTGGCGCAAACCACAGCACAGGCGATGCGGGTCGCCATCGCTGACTACGAACTGCGCTGGCAGCAGGCCGGCTGGAACAGAACCACGGATGGAAAACACCATGTTGGCAGAGAATGATCCCGGCGTTCGGCTGGTGCTGCTGCGCCACGGCGAACCCGAGGGCGGCGCGCTGTACCGGGGCCGGCGGGACGATCCCCTGAGCGCTGTGGGCTGGAACCAGATGCGCGCCGCCGTCGCAGGCCTCCCTAGCTGGCATGGCATCGTGACCTCCCCGCTGCGCCGCTGCGCGGCCTTTGCCGAGGCGCTGGGAGGCGACTTGGATCTTCCCGTACATCACGAGCCCCGCTTGCAGGAACTGGATTTCGGAATCTGGGAGGGACGCACGGCGGATGCCATTTTGGCCGACGATCGCGCGCAGTTGATGGCGTTCTGGCGTGATCCAGTACGTCATCCGCCACCCCAGGGCGAAACCATGGATGCCTTCGCGGCCCGCATCCGCGCCGCTATCGAGGAGTGGCGCGAGCGGATGATCGACGGACCCTGGCTGTGGGTCATCCATGGTGGGGTGATCCGGGTGCTTTTGACGGAGTTATTGGGCATGCCGCTTACCCATATGCTGCGCATCGAAGTGCCCTATGCCTGTCGCTCGACCCTCATTCTTGGAGATGGGCCGCCGCGCCTGCTGGCCCACGGTGCCGTGAATCCATGAAGGGATTGCGCCTGGCGCTGGGCTTCCTCACGCGCCTGCCCGTTCCCGCGCCGCCCACTTGCGATCCTGCGACCATCGGCGCTTCACTGGCCTGGTACCCCGCCGTGGGGGCCCTGATCGGGCTGCTGCTCTGGGTTGGCTCCGCCCTGCTCGCCTTGCTCCTGCCCGCTGCACCAGCGATCAGCGCCGTCCTGGTGGTGATGCTGTGGGTGTGGCTGACCGGCGGCCTGCATCTGGATGGACTGGCCGATACTGCCGATGCCGATGCCGCGGGAGGAGACGCCACGCGCCGACTTGCCGTACTCAAGGACCCGAACGCGGGACCTGCCGGGGTCACCGCCGTGGTGCTGGTGCTGCTGCTCAAGATGGCCACGGTGATGAGCCTGCTGGACACAAGCACCGGATTATTCCCGGCCCTGCTCATCACCCCGCTGGTGGGCAGGGCGTTGATCATTGCGGCCTTCCTCACCACGCCCTACATTCGCGTGGGCGGGCTGGGGGAAGCCCTCGCCGGGCATCATGATCGCCATGCCTGCCTTGCCAGCCTCGGGGTCACACTGCTTGCGATCCTCATCCTGTGTGGACCGGCGGCGGCCGGCACGATCCTGTTGCTGGCCGGTGGCTTCCTGCTGTATTGGCGCCACGCAGCCTTGCGTCATCTGGGCGGGTTTACCGGCGACCTGGCCGGCGCGCTGGTGGAACGCGGCGAAGCGCTGACGCTGCTGGCGTGCGTCGTGGTTCTAGCCGGACATTGAGACGCACCAAATCAATGCATCAGCAGTGCGGAGATTGAACGCCATCGCAATCCCGTGACATGCTCAAAACCGAACTGAAAACAAGCTGGCGTCACCATTCGGGACAGCCGGAAACGAAGGAGGAGACCCATGCAAGATATTCGGGGCAAGATTGCGGTGGTGACCGGCGCAGGCAGCGGCATCGGAAGGGCGACGGCCACCCGGCTGGCCCAGGCCGGCTGCGCGCTGGCGCTGGCCGATATCAACGCCGAGGCGCTCGCGCCGGTGGCAGCGTCCCTCAAGACCCATGGGGTTGCAGTGAGCACCCATACGGTCAACGTGGCCGACAAGACCCAGATGGCGGCCTTTCCCGATGCGGTGCTGGCGGCCCACGGCGCGGTGCACATCGTCATCAACAACGCCGGCGTGATGGTGGCCGACCCGCTGGAAACCCACACCCTGGAGGATTTCGAATGGCTGTTCGGGATCAATTTCTGGGGCGTGGTCTATGGCTGCAAATTCTTCCTGCCCCACCTGCGCCGCGCCGGGGAGGGCCATCTGGTCAACCTGTCCAGCATGTTCGGCTTCTACGGTCTGCCCACCCAGAGCTCCTATTGCGCCAGCAAGTTCGCCGTGCGCGGCTTCACCGAATCGCTGCGGGCGGAACTGAGCGGCACCGGCATTGGCGTCACCGCCATCCATCCCGGCACCATCCGCACCAACATCATGAAGGCGGCGCGCACGCAGCAGACTGGCGGCGGTGGCTTGGTGCAGCGGGGTCAGGACCTGATGAACCGTTTCGGCACCGCCCCCGAGCGGGTGGCGGAGAAGATCGAAGCGGGCATCCGCCACAACCGCGTCCGGGTACGGGTGGGCCTTGATTCCTACCTAAGCGATTATCTGTCGCGCCTGAGCCCCACCGGCCTCAACGCGCTGATGGGCCGAGCCCGCGGAAAATTCGGCGCGTGAATCATGAGCCATCCGCCTGGATCGGCAGGCGGCCACGTCAATCGGCCGCTACGGTGCGGTCGCGGGCCCAGGCGCGCAAGGCCTGCACCGATTCAGCCATGACCACAGACAGCGGACGGGTGCGGGCCAACTCCCGCTCCACGTCCGCTTGTCCCGCCGGGCGGCCAGCGGCGGCCGCACCATAACAGGCCGACACCACCGCCTGTTCGATTTCCGCTCCCGAAAATCCCTCGCTCAGCCGTGCCAAAGCGGCATGGTCGAATCGGCCCGGATCGAGTTGGCGCTTGCGCAAATGGATCACAAAGATCGCCTCCCGCGCGGAAGTTTCCGGCAGATCGACGAAGAAAATCTCGTCCATCCGGCCCTTGCGCATCAACTCCGGAGGCAGTTGCTGGATGTCGTTGGCGGTGGCCGCGAGGAACACCGGCGCGGTGCGCTCCGCCAGCCAGGTGAGCAGGGTGCCCAGCATGCGCCGTGAAGTGCCGCCATCGTCTCCACCCGTGGCCAGTCCCTTTTCAATCTCATCGATCCACAGCACACAGGGCGCCATGTTTTCAGCCAGAGCAAGCGCCGCCCGCAAATTGCGTTCAGATTCGCCGTAGTACTTGTTGTAGAGCGTGCCCATGTCCAGGCGCAGCAAGGGAACGCCCCAAATCCCGGCGATGGCGCGCGCCGCCAGGCTCTTGCCGCTGCCCTGCACGCCCAGCAACAGGACGCCGCGCGGGGGTGGGAGGCCGGCCGACGCACCCCGGCCGAGAAAAGCATCCTGCCGCTCGGCGAGCCAGGCCTTGAGCCGTTCCAGGCCGCCAAGATCGACCAGCGGGGCGGTCTCGAACTCGAAATGCACCGCGCCGGAGAGGTTCAGCAGTTCGAACTTGGCCTTGTTGAGCTTGGGCAGGTCGTCCTCGGTGAGGGCGCCATCATCCCAGATCGCCGTGCGCACCAGCCGGCGAGCATCCTGTTCGGTCAGTCCGCGCAGATTCCGGATGATGCGTTCCAGGTTACGCCGGTCGCTGCGCACGCGCGCGCCCCGGTTGGCCGCGGCCCAGGCCTGCGCCTCTTCCCGCACCAGACGCTCCAAGGCTTCAACATCAGGCAGTCGCAGCGTGAACCGGGCCGATAGGTGATGCAATTCCTCAGGCAATTCGCAGCGCGGTCCCACCAGCATCAGATGCAGCGGCCGGGGCAAGGCCTGCTGGGCAATTTCACGCAACAGGCGCACGTTCAGCGGCGCATCGGCCAGATAGGGGTGGAAATCGAACAGCACATAGAGCCCAGCGAGCGGATTGTCCTGGATATGCGCCAGCACGCCGTCGGGCTTGCGCGTCCCGGTGGGATGCGGTTGATCTGGATCGGGAGGCTCGCGGTGCAGGCCGGCGGTGGCGCTCCAGGTGAACACGGACCAGTCGCGCGTGATGGCGAGCCGCGTCACAAGTTCAAGGGCGCGCCGCTCCTCGTGGGTTTCGATCACCACCAGCGGCACGCCCGCATCCAGAATCAACGCCAGATCGTGCAGATCCTGCATGCGCTCCCCTCCTCTGCCCTATTCCCCCAAGCTATCGGCAACGGAAGGGGAAGTCTGGATAGGGGCGCAGCATGAAGCCGCGCGAGCAATACCCCCTGCTGGCGTGCCGGCCTCAGGTGACGCGCGCGGGATGCAACAGCTTGTAGGCCACCGCGTCGGACAAGGCCTGCCAGGACGCCTCGATGACGTTGCTGGACACCCCCACCGTGGTCCAGCGCTGTCCGGACCCATCGGTGCTCTCGATCATGACGCGGATCAGGGCGTCGGTGCCGGCCCCGGCACCCAGGATGCGCACCTTGTAATCCACCAGCGTCAGGTCCACCAACTGCGGATAGGCCGGCAACAAGGCCTTGCGCAGCGCCCGGTCCAGGGCATTGACCGGCCCGTTGCCCTCGGCCACGGTCATGTGCAGTTCGCCATCCACCCGGATTTTCATGGTGGCCTCGGCCAGCGTGAATGGCTCGCCGCTCGCGGCCATGCGGCGCTCGTCCATGACGCGGTAGCTCACCAGATCAAAGGGTGGCGCCAGGTGTTCCAGCTCACGCCGGGCCAACAGCTCGAAGCTGGCTTCCGCCCCGTCGTAGGTATAGCCCAGGAACTCCCGCTCCTTGACCAACCGCACCAGCGGTTCGATCCGCCGATCGGCCGCATCG
The DNA here is from genome assembly GCA_002862435.1 of Pseudomonadota bacterium. Lineage (GTDB taxonomy): Bacteria > Pseudomonadota > Gammaproteobacteria > UBA5335 > UBA5335 > Macondimonas. The sequence goes on from PKDC01000057.1 coordinate 40,127, forward strand.
ACCACAACCCCCACATCCGCCAGAAGGGACAGCACATTCGACCGGCCGGCCTGATCGGAGACCAGGATCTTGCGTGCGTTGCCCACATCGTCGGGTTGCACATGCTCGTAGCTGCGTGCGTCCTTTTCCACCGCCGACGCATGCAGCCCCCCTTTGTGGGCAAACGCGTTCTCGCCCACATAGGGCGCATGGCGGTCATGCGCGCGATTGAGCCGCTCGTCCACCACCCGCGAGACGTGGGTGAGCTGGCGCAGATCCTCCCGGTTCAGGCCGGTTTCAAAGCCCATCTTGAGCATCAGACTCGGCAGCAGACTGATCAGGTTGGCATTGCCGCAGCGTTCACCCAGACCATTCAGGGTGCCCTGGACCTGGCGCACGCCCGCTCGCACCGCCGCCAGACTGTTGGCCACCGCGTTGCCGGTGTCGTTATGGCAGTGAATCCCCAGCCGCTCACCAGGAAACCGCGCCGCGACCTCTGCAACGATGTCCTCCACCTCGTGGGGCAGCGTGCCGCCGTTGGTGTCGCACAGCACCGCCCAGCGCGCCCCGGCCTCCAGCGCGACCTCCAGGCAACTCAAGGCAAAATCGGGATTGGCTTTGTAGCCGTCGAAAAAATGCTCGGCATCGAAGATCACCTCCGCCACGCGCGTCCCCGCAAAGACGAGGCTGTCGCGGATCATTTCGAGGTTTTCCGGCAAGGTGCTGCGCAGCGCCACCTCGACATGGAAATCCCAGGTCTTGCCCACCAGGCAGGCCACCGGCGCGCCGCTGTCCAGCACACGCACCAGGCCCGCGTCTTGCTCGGGACGGCGGCCCGGACGGCGCGTCATGCCGAAAGCGCTCAGGCGCGCCCGGCGCAGCGGCGGAACCTGGGCGAAGAAGGCATCATCGGTGGGATTGGCACCCGGCCAGCCGCCTTCGATGTAGTCGATGCCGAGCTGGTCGAGTTCGTGGGCAATGGCGATCTTGTCGCCCACGGTGAAATCGACCCCTTGGGTCTGTTGGCCGTCCCGCAGGGTGCTGTCGTAGAGATAGATGCGATTGGCGCTCAAGAGGCAGGTGCTCCAGCAGGATCAAGGGTGCCCCGATCCCACTGGGTCGAGGCGAAGCCTTGATTATAGCTGCCTCGCCCCAGCCGTCACCCCGGATTCAGGCCCGCTCGTGCAGGCCGCACTCCCGCTTCAGTCCGAAGAAGCGCGTGTCCTCCTCGGTCATTCCCTCGCCCAACGGGCGGGTGGTGTGCACATCACCGATGGACACATAGCCCTTGTGCCACAGGGGATGGTAGGGCAGCTCGTGGCGGGTCATGTAGAGATAGATATCGCGGTCGGTCCAATCCACCAGGGGATGGACCTTGATGCGCCCGTTCTGCTGACCCAGGACCTTCAGATGCTGGCGACTGGCGGACTGCTGGCGCCGCAAGCCGGTGATCCAGGCCCGCGCACCCAATTCTTTCAAGGCGCGCTGCATGGGCTCGACCTTGTTCATCTGGTTGTAGCGATCCAGCCCCTCGACATCTTGCTCCCACAGCTTGCCGTAGCGGGCTTCCTGCCACGCCGGGGTCAATGCCGCGCGATAGACGTTCAGATTGAGGCCCAGGCGCTCGGTCAGATCGTCCACATAGCGATAGGTTTCCGGGAACAGATAACCCGTATCCACCAGAATCACCGGGATATCCGGCCGTTGGCTGGCGACGAGGTGCAAGCACACCGCCGCCTGCGCGCCGAAGCTGGAGGTCAACACAATGGACTTGCCGAACTGCTTCAGCGCCCACGCCACCCGCTCCTCGGCGGTCGCCTCGGCGAGATGGACATTCAGCGTGTCCGGATCGAGATCCGCGCCGATGGGATGGGAAATTGCCTGAATCGCGTTGGATACGGACATGGCAGGCCTCTCGAAAGAATACCGTCCGAGCCCGGATGGGCTTCGGAGACATAAACTACCAATCCGGCTTTAGCTTATAAAGGAATCAATACCTCTATATTAATCCATGAAAAGAATATGACAGTCCTGACGTAATGGGTATGTCAGTTACCCCTCCCCTGCAAGGTAGCGCCTCTCGGCGAAGTCTTCGAGATATCAACCCGCGATCCCATTTGCGCCCATCGTTGTCGCTGTAGCCATGCCCAGCTATGATTTACCGATCTGTCATCGATAGGAGATTCGTATGACGACGGTGACCGTGTCCGAGAAATATCAGGTGGTGATTCCCAAGGCGGTGCGAGAGTCGCTGCAAATCAAGCCGGGGCAGAAGCTCGACGTGATCGTCTACGAGGGGCGCGCGGAGTTCGTCCCGGTGCAGGATATGCGCGAGGCACGCGGCTTCCTGCGTGGCATCGACACTGACGTGCCGCGGGAAGCCGATCGGGTATGAACCTGGTCGATTCGTCCGGCTGGTTGGAGTATTTCGCCGATGGATCCAATGCCACGTTCTTTGCGTCGGCGATCCTCGATACGGAACAGTTGGTCGTCCCGACGCTATCCCTGTTGGAGGTTTTCAAGCGGGTGTTGCAGCAGCGGGGGGAGGGCGATGCCCTTCAAGCAGTGGCGCTGATGCGGCAAGGGCAGGTGGTCGAGTTGGATTCCGTACTGGCGCTGTCGGCGGCGCGCTTGGGTGTGGAACATCGGCTCGCGCTTGCCGATTCGGTCATCTACGCCACTGCTCGCCGCTTTGGCGCGCTGCTATGGACCCAGGATGCCGATTTCGAAAGTCTGCCCGGTGTGCGTTTTGTGGCGAAGTCACGCGGCCAGGGCGGCTGACCCGTGGCCGACCTGCTGCCGCCGCTGCGGCCCATACCGATGAGGCTGCGCGGGTGGGGCAGCCCAGACCACCCTGGTAAGCCTGGCGCTTCCAGGCCACTCTGGCAGGACCTGTATGAATTGGCATCCCCCTCAGGGACCCCGAGCACTTGGCTGCGTTTCCGATAAACGCGGGGGAATTAAACATCGCTTGTTTGTTATGGCGAGGAGCATTCCAGCCGGTCACGCTCAATGTTCCGGCGAGACCTTATAAAACCAAACTTAGGGCAGGGACTTGAGAACGCCGATGGCTTCGGATACGTGCTTGGTGGCTCGGAACTGGCTGGAGAAAAGGTGGCGGACGATGCCCTCGCGGTCGACCACGAAGGTGACGCGGCCGGGCAACAGACCCAAGGTGGCGGGTACCCCATAGGCCTTGCGCACGGCGCCATCGCGGTCGCTGAGCAGGAGAAAGGGCAGGCGGTGCTTGCTGGCGAACTTGGCGTGGGCCTCCGGGGCATCGGAACTGATACCGATCACTTCGGCGCCGGCCTGCTTGAAGTCCTCGTATTGATCGCGGAAGGCGCAGGCCTCAGCGGTGCAGCCGGGGGTATCGTCCTTGGGGTAGAAATACACGACCACTGGCTGGCGCCCGCGATAATCGGACAGGGAGACCTGCCGGCCGTCGGCGGTTGGCAGGGTGAACGGGGGGGCTTTGTCGCCCAAGGTGAGCGTTTTGCTGGCGGCCATGTTTCCTCCTGCAGGTGATGCCGCGGCCCCATTTTAGCGGGCGTCGAGGCGGTGCTGTTCAGTGTAGTTCAGGCTTGAGGGTCAGGCGCTCGCAAAAACGGGGGCTTGCGCCCCCGTCCATTCTGCTGAAGCCTGATGGGGCTTACGCAGGCTTGAAGGTGCACTTGGACTTGGACAGCACCACGTTGCCCTTCTGTGTCTCGGCCTGGACGATAGCCACGCCGGGCTCGATCACCCACAGCTTGGTCACGATGTCATCGCCGGGATAGACCTGGTCGGCAAAGCGGGCTTCGAAGGAGCCAAAGCGGGCCGGATCGCTGCCACACAGGGTGTGCAGGATGGCGCGGCCGACAAAGCCGTAGGTGCACAGGCCGTGCAGGAAGGGCTTGGGATAGCCCGACATCTTGGCGAAGTTGGGGTCGATGTGGATGGGGTTGGGATCCCCGGACAGCCGGTACAACGCGCCCTGCTCGGGCCGGGTGTTGTAGGTGACGATGTGATCGGGATCCCGGTTCGGCGCCACATTGATGCCTTCAGAGGCAGGGCCGCGCTCGCCACCGAAGCCACCGGCACCTTTCAGGAAGATCGTTGCGTGGGTGGTGCAAATAGGGCCATCCTTGTCCTGCACCAAGCCTTCCACGCCCAGTACGGCGGCCTTGCCCTTGTCCCACACCTGAGTGATCTTGCCGATGCACTCGACCTTGGCCTGGGGCGGGATGGGGCGATGCAGGGTGATGGCCTGTTCGCCGTGGAGCAGGTTGGCAAGGTTCATTTCGACCTTGCCCATCATGCCGCCCATGGACATCATGCCGGCGATGACGCCGTAGGTGGGCAGGACCTTGGGGCCCTTCATCTCGTAGACGAACTCCAGTTCGGTCTCGGGCTGGCAGCCCACGCCGAGAGCGTAGAGCTGCACATCTTTCTTGGTCCATGAAGCCGGCATGGGGCTAAAGGTTTCACCAACCAGATCGGGAGAAATTTTCTTGGCCATATGGGTTGTCCTGCTGTTCCTTCAACAGTGGAAAAAGGTCCCCAGATAGTAGGTAGCCCCCGGGGCAGCGTCAAGGAATCCCGGCCTGCAACGTGAAAATCGCTTTATCATCGGCTCACCGACCAAGCGCTTGGTGATTCTGAAGGGTGAACCAGTGCCCTGCACGGCAGTCCCAATGGCGCTTACCTCAACAGGAGTTCCCGATGAATCCGCGCACCGTTCTGATCACAGGCACTTCTTCCGGGATCGGCAAGGCGGCCGTCACTGCGTTCCATCGCCGCGGCTGGCAGGTGGTGGCAACCATGCGCAACCCCGCCCGCGCCGCTGCTTTCGGCTGGCCCGCCAATGTGCTCGTCACGCGCTTGGACCTGACCGATCCGGATAGCCTTGAGGCCGCAAAAATGGCGGCCGAGGCGCGGTTCGGCGCCATTGATGCGTTGGTCAACAATGCCGGCTACGGCCTCACCGGAGCCATCGAGACCTGTACGCCGGAACAGATCCGCGCCTCATTCGAGACCAATCTATTCGGCACCCTGGCGGCAATCCGTACTTTTCTGCCGGCCATGCGCGAGCGCGATCAAGGCGTGATTGTGAACGTCACCAGCATCGGTGGGCGCATGACCTTTCCCTTCTACGGCTACTACAGCGCGACGAAATACGCGTTGGAAGCCGTCAGTGAAGGACTCTGGCACGATCTGTATCCCAGCCAAGTGCGGGTCAAGGTGATCGAGCCGGGCTTCACCCAAACCGCGTTCGCAGAAACCGGGCTGGTGATGGGCGAGATTGATCTGCCGTTCTATCGCGAGCGGATTCGCCGCCTGACGGAACGGCTCAAGCAGGGCGGCACGGGCACGCCGCCGGAAGTGATTGCCGACCTCATCGTGCGCGCGGCTGAGGATCCTGGGCGACGTCTGCGCTATCACGCCGGACTTTATGCCGGTCCCTTGTTGGCCCTGCAACGACTCCTGCCAGACACTTGGTTCATGCGCCTGCTGCGACGCAATACGGAAAAGTAGACATCGGGCAGCGATTGCCCTATCCCGACAGGCTCGCCTCCCCTATAATCGGCCCTGCAAAAAAACGGGCGATCAAAAGAACCCGCCTCCTTCAGGAACAGCCGATCAAGAGGCCGAGAATGATGATCCAGCGTCTAGCCGGCATCGCGATGCTCGCGGTGCTCTCGGGCACAGCACTGGTTGCGAACGCCGAATCCGGTGACCCGCAACAGGGCAAGGTCAAATTCCAGGGCTGCATGGGTTGCCATGCCAACCCTTATGCCAGCAATGCCTATCCCAACTTCAAATTCCCCAAGCTGGCCGGACAGTACCCCGAATATATCGTGGCTGCCCTCAAGGCCTACAAAAGCGGCGAGCGCAAGCACAAGACCATGGTCTTCCAGGCAGGCTCCCTGAGCGACCAGGACATGCTGGACATCGCCGCCTACATCGCGACCCTGAACGGACAGTGAATCCGCAGTCAACCTGGAGATCTTGACGATGCGCGTGTTGAAGAGTGCGACGATGCTGGTTTTGGCCTGCCTGCCAGCGGTGTCACTCGCGGCAGGAGATCCGGCTGCAGGTCAACAAAAGGCCACCCAGGTCTGCGCCGCCTGCCATGGGCCGGATGGCAACAGCCCCAGCAATCAGTTTCCGATTCTGGCCGGGCAGTACGAGGATTATCTGGTGTATGCCCTGCAAAGTTATCGCAACGGCCAGCGCAAGAACCCTGTGATGACAGGCATGGCGCAGCCTTTGACAGATCAGGAAGTCAAGGATCTAGCGGCCTTTTTTGCCAGCCAGAAGGGCCTGCGCATCGCCCGCTGAAGCTCAGTCGATCTGCCGCCCCGCGACCGCGCGGGCGGCGCGATCACCCCGCGATCTTTGTCTTTGCCAGTTCCGCCACCAGCCCCAGCCGTGACGCAATCGCGTCGCGCGACTGTCCCACCAGATGCTGACGGCGGGTCTCCGTGCTGGACAAGGGCGGCAAAAAAGCAATTCGCACAACCAGATCGCGTGCGCCCAACAGCGCCCACACATGCGCCGTCAGGGTCTGTTCCCCCACGAACGGGGCCAATGGATGAGTCGATCGATCGCCGAGCGGATGCGGATAGGCGATGGCGACCGGCTGCACAGGCGCACGGGTCAGCAGCGCCGGTTGGTACAGGCGGGCATGGAATTTCCCCGGGCTTTCCCCATCCCCAGTGGTCCCCTCCGGAAACAGCGTCAAGGTTTCGTCACGCCGCAACTGCCAGCCCATTGCCTCGATCAATCGCTGACTGCTGCGCACGTCGCCGCGGCGCAGAAACAGCGTCCCCAGCCAGCCCGCCATCCAGCCGATCAGAGGCCAGTCTGCCACTTCTGCCTTGGCGACAAAGCGGGATGGGGCAACGGCGTTCAGGGCAACAATGTCGAGCCAGGAGATGTGGTTGGCGACCCGCAGCGCCCGACCAGTCGCGGGATGTCCTTCGAGGATGATGCGCAATCCCAGCCGCCGAGCAAGACCGCTGAACCAGTGCTGCACCAGACGGTCACGGATACGCCGCCCGCGTACTTGCCCGGTGAGCCGGGCAGGGATCAGGATCAGGGCCACCAAACCCAAGGCATAGACGATATGAAGAGCGAGCCGGGCAGCGCGCCCGGCCCGAACCAAGCCGTTGGCGCTCATGCTGCAACCAGGAAATGCCGCGCGTAGCGCTGAGCGACCCGTTGTTGATCCAGCAAGATGAACACATCGGCCACGTTGAAATCGCGATCCCAATAGGGATCAGCGGCAACCCGCGCGCCCAAGCGAAAATAGGCCTTGAGCAATGGCGGCATGGGCGCCGCAGCGGCCTCGTCAATCACGGCCTGGGGCAAGGGCTGGCGAGAGCGAACGCCGAGGCCCGACTCGAGCAGTTGTTCCGTGCGCAGCCGGCCCAACAGGGCATGAACCCCATCGACGCCCCGATCCAGACCTATCGAACCGCAGCCAATGAGATAATCATAGCGCCCTGACTGCAGGATCTCGGCTACCCCCATCCACAGCGTCGCAATCGTGATGCCATTGCGATAGTCGGGATGGATACAGGTTCGGCCCAGCTCCATGAAGCGTCCTGGTTGGGACAGCACGGTGCCGATCTCGAACTCGGTTTCCGAATAGAACCCGCCGGCCGCCCAGGCGCCTTCGTTGTCGAGGATCCGGGTGTAGCCCGCAATGGATTGCGTTGATTCGTCCCAGACCAGCAGATGGCGGCAATGATCGTCAAAGTCGTCGACGTCATGCCCAGGAATCGCGCTATGAAGCTGCGCGCCCATGTCCTCGCCAAAAATCCGGTAACGCAAGCGCTGCGCAGCACGCACCTCGTCCAGATGCGTCGCCAATCGAAGCTTGAGCACCCCTTTCCCCGCCATTTCTGCCTGGATTGTCTGTTCGTTCATGTGTCCTGTCCGGAAGGCCTTGCCCCTAAAAGAAGAAGCCTAGGAAGCTGTCGTGACGGTCCAGTGAATGAACGATGACGTTTGCGTGATGGTTATGCGCCGGGGATGCGCGCTATATTGAGGGGCAAGGAAACACCACCCACTACGGAAGGATGGGAGGAGACGTGAGTTCATTGCTCACAATGGAGCACATCCCGCCTCTGGATCGGCTTACGGCGATCCTGCGCGAGGGCATACCGCTGACCGGCTTCATGCAAGTGGCCATCGACCATTGTGATGCCGACCAGCTGCGTCTGGTCGCACCCTACGAACCCAATCGCAATCACAAGGGCGCCGCTTTCGGCGGCAGCCTGGCGGCCTTGGCGGTGGTCACGGGCTGGTCGGTGATGGAACTGGCCTGTCGGGAACGGGGGGCAGATGCCGAGGTGGTCATTTCCCATTTGGGCATGGATTTTCTCGCGCCAGTCACCACCACGCTGATCAGCCATTGCGCCCGGCCCGGCCCAGAGACGCTGGCGCATTTTTTTGACGTCTTCCTGATCCACGGCAAATCCAGGATCGATCTAAACGTTATAATCGAAGGTGTGCGAGCCCATTCGGTGAAGTGTCGAGCCACCTACGTGGCCTTGCACCGGTTGCGAGAAAGCAAGCAAGAAGCCAAGGAGGTTTGCCATGGCGGCTGTCATGATGGAGCATGAGGCTCCCCAATTCCTGGGCCTGAATCCCAGGCAGATCAATTTCAGTGGGTTCTTTATCTGCGTGGGGCTGATGGCCTACGCCTATTACCTGCAGTATTTCGAGGGGCGAGAACCCTGCCCGCTGTGCATCTTCCAGCGCGTCGGGCTGGTTGCGCTGGGGCTGACGTTCCTGAGCATGGCGCTGCAGGAGCCGGGCCGGATCGGACGGCGGATCTATACCGTTCTAATCGGGGTGATTGCCATGGCTGGAGCGGGTGTTGCCGGCCGGCATGTCTGGCTGCAACACCTGCCGCCGGACAAGGTCCCAGCCTGTGGTCCGGATCTCGCCACAATGATGGACGCCTGGCCCCTGCAGACCGTCATTCAAACGGTGCTGCGCGGGAGCGGGGAATGTGCCATCGTGGACTGGTCGTTCATGGGCATCAGCATCCCCGGCTGGTGCCTGATCTGGTTCATCATCATGGGTGTCGTTGGCGTCACGGTGAACGCTCGCGCATCCTTGGTCCGCTAAAGTCCAAGGCCATCTCCCAGCCGGGCGGTCCATTTGATCGCCCGGTCCGGTCATGGGAATCATCTCGCCAGCCTGGCGGGCCGAACGGCCCGCCATTCAGCGTTGCGCGCTCAGCGTGTTGCCACAATCTCATCGACGTATAGCGGCCCTTCGTAGACCTCCTTGCCATCGATCAATACCTTGCCGTGCTCCCCACCTGTGATGGGCTGGGCAACAAAACCGTTGCGATCACTCCAGGCGGTGGCATCGCCGCCGTTGGTGACCTTCACCGTGACCTTGGCCTTCTTGATCGGCTGCCGATTCTGATCAACCAGGCGAAATACCAACATCGCTGTCTCCTCCATTCTGTATTGGATACAAGGCGCGCAGGCTGCAAAAATCTCGCAACCCATGCCCTATGGAGTGTAAGCGGCGCTTGGAAAAAAGCGAAGATTGCCCGCGGATCCCGATCAGCTCGTGCTGGGCAGGTAGGCGCCCCAATTGCGTCCGGCGTCGCCAAACGCCAGAAAATAGGGATTGAGGATGTCCGCCTTGGTGTTGTAGCGCATCGGGGCGCCGGCCAAGTCGGTGAGCTGCCCACCCGCCACTTCGAGCACCGCCTGGGCCGCCGCAGTGTCCCATTCACTGGTTGGCCCCAGGCGCGGATAGATATCGGCCTTGCCTTCGGCAACGAGGCAGATCTTGAGGGAACTGCCCATGCTGGTCAGATCGCACGGCCCCAGCCGCTCCAGATAGGCCGCCACCTCGGGGCTCTGGTGACTGCGGCTGGCCACCGCGACCACGCGTTGACCCACTGGACACGGGCGCACCGTGATGGCATGAACCGCGCCACCCGCCGCTTCGGCCTTGAATGCCCCGCGTCCCACGCTCGCGGCGTAATACACCCCGGTTGCGGGCACATGGACCACCCCCAATACGGGGCGATGGTCGTCGATCAAGGCAACGTTGACGGTAAATTCGCCGTTGCGCTTGATGAATTCCTTGGTGCCATCCAGCGGATCAATGAGCCAGTAGCGCGCCCAGCGCGAGCGCTCGGCAAAATCAGGCCGCCCGCCCTCCTCCGACAAGATGGGCCAGTCCGGTGTCAGCGCGCTGAGCCCGTTGACAAGGACGTGGTGAGCGGCCAGGTCAGCTTCTGTGAGCGGAGAGGTGTCGTCCTTGTCGCTTACTGTGAAGTCCGCGGCATAGATCGAGAGGATGGCCTGGGCAGCCTCAGTCGCCAATTTCACCACCGGGTCCAGCAAGGCATCGAATGTCGGCATGGGCATCAATCTCACTCGGATAGGATTTAGTTAGCTAAGCTTGATCGTCTCCCCCACCGGAAACGGCATGGGGGCTTGAATTCAGCGGGTGCCGGCGTGCCGGACGGTCAGCCCGATGGCGCGCGCGCAGCGCCTGCAGGTCCGGGACCGGGACCACCGGGATCTTGTGGCCGATGTAGGCCTCGATCTCGGGCAGGGCGTAGCAGTAATGCTCACAGCACAGCGAAAACGCATCGCCTTCGGCGCCGGCGCGGGCCGTGCGACCGATGCGATGCACGTAGTCCTCGGCATCCTGCGGCAGGTCGTAGTTGATGACCAGCGCCACATGGGGAATGTGCAATCCCCGCGCGGCGACGTCGGTGGCCACCAGCACCTGCACCCGCCCCTCGGTGAACGCCGTGAGCAAGGCAAGTCGCTTGTGCTGCGGGACATCGCCGCTGAGTCGGCCGACAACAATGCCCTGACCCTGGAGCCGCTGCTCGATCTTTTCGGAGGCGCGGCGGGTATTGACGAATATGATCGTGCGCTCGCCAGGCATCTCTGCCACCAGCGCGCGCAGCAAGGGCAGCTTTTCCTCGCTGGACACGTGGTAGAGGCGCTCGCGCGCGCCGACGGCAGTCATCTGGTCGACTTCGGTGCGCACCAGCCGCGGGCTGTTCATGTGCTCGTAAGCCAGTTCCGTCACCCGGTGGGACAGCGTCGCCGAGAACAACATGTTCAGACGTTGTTCGGGCGGCGGCATGCGGCGCAGCAGGTAGCGCACGTCATTGATGAAGCCCAGGTCGAACATGCGGTCGGCCTCGTCCAGCACGACGACTTCCGCTGCCTTCAGATCAAAAACACCCTGTTTGAAGTAGTCGATGAGCCGCCCCGGCGTGCCAATCAACACGTCCACCCCGGCTTCCAGGGTTTCCCGTTGGGTGTGATAACCGGTACCGCCATACACCACGGCCACACGCAGACCGCTGGAGCCGCCAAGCTGCTCGGCATCACGGTGAATCTGCACAGCCAGCTCCCGGGTCGGCGCTAGAATCAGGGCGCGCGGCTGATTCAATCGGCGCCCCGCGGGCGGCGCATGGGTGAGCAGACGGTTCATCAGCGCCAACAGGAAGGCCGCCGTCTTACCAGTTCCGGTCTGTGCCTGTCCGGCCACATCATGGCCTGCCAGCGCAAGCGGCAGAGTTGCGGCCTGAATCGGTGTGCAATGGGCAAAACCCGCCGCGACCGTGCCCGCCAACAGCGCGGGGGCCAGATTCAGATCGGAAAACGAGAGTGGAGCATCCAGGGAAGCATCTGGAGAAGTCATCCCGGCCACCGGCAGTCTTGACCCTGGGCAAGGGTAAGCGGGGCGCTATTGCATTTGGGGTGGATCACTGGGTAAGCTAACTCCGAGACAAAAATAATTGGTCTATTCTGCCTCATTCGCTTGAGCCGCGTCACATCCGGCTTGGTTCCCCGCCGACGCATCCTTCGCGTTTCCGGCACGAGCAAATCCAAATTTTTTTTCATTTTGTGGAGGTACGGTTCGTGAGCGGTGTCGTCACCCATGTTACGGATGATAATTTCGAACGGGAAGTGCTCCAATCTCAGGTTCCCGTTTTGGTTGACTATTGGGCCGAATGGTGTGGCCCGTGCAAGATGATCGCGCCGCTTCTGGACGAGATTTCCGGGGAATATGCCGGTCGCCTGAAAATCGCCAAACTCAACATTGACGAAAATCCCCAGACACCCCCCAAATACGGCATCCGCGGCATTCCGACCCTGATGCTGTTCAAGGGTGGCAATGTCGAAGCCACCAAGGTGGGCGCATTATCCAAATCCCAGCTGGTTGCCTTCCTGGACAGCCAAGTGTGAATTCACCACGAATGACCTGATACCAAAAGCCCCCCGTCCGGAGAGGGGGCTTTATCTCCCCACAATGAAAACAAATGACGCCAGCAATCATGCCGCTCCAGCCCCGGAGTGACTCCTGACCAGCGATTTCCGAAGCCCACCGATCCAAATCCACGGGTCGGTTCCCGCCAGCCATTCAACCCTTCCAATCCCAGCGCAGACCTTCCCCTGAGTAAACGAGCATGAATCTGACCCACCTGAAAAAAATGCCCGCAGCCGAGCTTGTCGCTTTGGCTCAATCGATGAATATCGAAGGCGCCGCCCGCTCCCGCAAGCAGGACATCATCTTCTCGATCCTCAAGCAGGCCGCCAAGAACGGGGATGAGATTTCCGGGGACGGCGTGGTGGAGATCCTGCAGGACGGCTACGGCTTCCTGCGTTCGGGGGACAGTTCCTATCTGGCCGGTCCAGATGACATTTACGTCTCGCCCAGCCAGATCCGGCGCTTCAGTTTGCGCACCGGCGACACGGTCACGGGACGCATCCGCCCCCCCAAGGAAGGCGAGCGTTATTTCGCTTTGCTGAAAGTGGATGAGATCAATTTCGACCGTCCCGAGGCGGCCCACAACAAGATTTTATTCGAGAACCTCACCCCCCTGTTCGCCAAGGAAACCCTGATCCTGGAACAGGGCAACGGCAGCACCGAGGATCTCACCGCGCGCATCATCGATATGATTTCGCCCATCGGCAAAGGTCAACGCGGACTCGTCGTCTCGCCGCCCAAGGCCGGCAAGACCATGATGCTGCAGAACATCGCCCACAGCATCGCCGCCAACCACCCCGAGTGTTACCTCATCGTCCTGCTCATCGACGAGCGGCCCGAGGAAGTCACCGAAATGAGCCGCTCGGTGCGCGGGGAAGTCATCGCCTCCACCTTCGACGAACCCGCCACCCGCCACGTGCAGGTCGCGGAAATGGTGATCGAGAAGGCCAAACGCCTGGTCGAGCACAAACGGGACGTGGTGATTCTGCTGGACTCCATCACCCGGCTGGCGCGCGCCTACAACACCGTGATCCCCTCCTCCGGCAAGGTGCTCACCGGCGGCGTGGACGCCAACGCCCTGCACCGCCCCAAGCGGTTCTTCGGCGCCGCCCGCAACATCGAGGAAGGCGGTTCGCTGACGATCATCGCCACCGCGCTGGTCGACACCGGCTCGCGCATGGACGATGTGATCTACGAGGAGTTCAAGGGCACCGGCAACATGGAAATCCACATGGAGCGCCGGATCGCCGAAAAACGCATCTTCCCGGCCATCAACATCAATCGCTCCGGCACCCGGCGCGAGGAATTCCTCATTGCGCCAGAAGAAATGCAGAAGATCTGGATCCTGCGCAAACTGCTGCATTCGATGGATGAACTGGCCGCCATTGAATTCCTGATCGACCGCATGAAGACCACCAAGACCAACGCAGAGTTCTTCGACACCATGAAGCGGGGCTGAGCCGACATGAGCCGCAAGACCCTGCCACTGGACGCCAGGCTCAGCGACTACCTGCTCAGCGTGGGGGTGCGGGAACCTGAACTGGCGCGCGCCCTGCGCGAGGAAACCACCGGTCGGCCCGAATCCAACATGCAGATCGCCCCGGAGCAGGGGCAGTTCCTGGATTTTCTGATCCGCGCCCTGGGCGTGCGCCGGGCCATCGAAGTCGGCGTGTATACCGGCTACAGCGCCCTGATCACGGCCCTCGCCCTGCCTGCGGACGGTGAACTCATCGCCTGCGACATCAATCCGGAGTGGACCGCCATCGGCCAGCGCTACTGGCGGCAGGCCGGGGTTGCGGACCGCATCCGTTTGCACCTGCGCCCGGCCCAAGACACCCTGAACGCCCTGATCGGCGCCGGAGAAAGCGGCCGCTTCGATTTCGCCTTCATCGATGCGGACAAGGAAGGCTACCCGGACTATTTCGAGGCCTGCCTGAAGCTCATGCGCCCCGGCGGCGTCATCGCGGTGGACAACACGCTGTGGTCAGGCCATGTCGCCAACCCCGCCGTGCAGGATGCCGACACCGCCGCCCTGCGCGCCTTCAATGCGACGCGGCACGCTGATTCACGGGTTGATCTGTGTCTGCTGCCCGTGGCCGATGGCCTGACGCTGCTGCGCAAACGGGCCTGAATCCCGCCCAGCCAGCCCCAGCCTCTGTTGATGTACGTATCGCCAGCGCGGGAAAGAAAGCTTGTTGGAAAGTGCGGGCGACAGCGATGCGCCTGTTTCGCCTGAGCGACTTGTACGGCGCAGGAAAGCTCAGAATCCGAGACGCGCGCCCAGGCGCCACTCGGTCAGTTCCTGTCCGCTCAGATCCTTCTCATACTCGCCGGTCATATAGGATGCGGTAAGCCCCAGGTTGGGCGTCAACCGATAAAGCGCGCCCAGGGTATAGCGCAAGAGGCCCGCATCCAGATGGTCCCGGGTATTGTCCAAAGCGTTCTGCAACACGCCGAATTCCAGCTCGAAGGCATTCTGGATTCCCATTCGCAGGCCGCCCCCCAAGCCATAGCCGCGCCATTGGTCGGTGCCAAACAGCATATCGTTGCGACTCAGATAGGACATGCCCCCGAACAGGTCCATGGAAACCCCTTCCAGCAGGGAGCGAAGGGCATATTGGCCGCCCACACCCGCCGACAGCGCATCCAGCGGCAGTGTGAATCCGCCAAGCTCCTGATCGCTCGATCGATAACCCGCGCTGAGGAAGAGATGCTCGGTCAATGGATGGGTGTTAAGGGTGTCCTGCCTGGGACCACTGCTCAGCCCATCAAGCGCCATATTGGCCTGATAGGCCCGTTCAAGAACACTGTTGGAGAGGTATCCAGCAGCCTCCGCCTGCCCAAAAGACGTGGCAAGCGCAAGCGCGAGTCCAATCAATCCGCTTTTTCTCATTTCCATCCCCTTGTGTCAGCCTGGCAGCCGCGAAGAGGCCAGCATCTGACTTTCTCATTCGGCCCGCAGTGTACCGAAGGTGATTCATGCGGAAAACCCGTTACCGGGATAACCACCACCACAGCACGCTGAACAATAGGCTCAACACCATGCAGCTCGCCAAAGGAACATAGACGGCAAATGGACCACTGCGCCAGTACAGATCACCCGGCAGATGACCCAAGCCCAACCGCCCGACCCATGGCCACAACACACCCAAGGCCAACAAAATCAATCCCAGGGTCACCAGCGCCCGCTGCATTCAATGCTCGCTGGAGCGATCGGCGTGACCCAGATCGCGATCCGGATCGATGTGGTCACGCAGACGCCGCTTGATCTCCTTGGCCTCCGGGAAGCGACCTTCCCGCGCCCGCGACCAAAGCAATGCATCCCCCAGCCGGATCTCGAATACACCCCCCGTTCCGGGACGCAGCGCCACCTCCTCCAGATCCTGTCCAAAGGTCAGCAGCAATTCCTGGGCCATCCAGGCCGCCCGCAGCAGCCATTGGCACTGCGAACAATAGGTAATGCTCACGCGCACCTTGTGCATTGGCCTTTCTCGCTTCTGTATTCGTCGGGATAGCGCAACGACACCCGTTCCTTTGCTAGTCTCAAATCCTGGTTCAGTCCCCGTCAAGCCGGTGGATCATGGCAGCTACCAAAGCCTGAATTGCGCTGTGAAGGGGCATTCAGGCGCCATAGCGGTGCGCCGCCTTGTTCCTGTCTCACAGGAGACCCATCATGCGCTTCATCAATCGCCTGGCATTCGGCCTCCTCCTTTCCTGCTGCGGCGCAACGGCCCTGGCGGCCAACTGCCCGTCTCCCCCGGACGGACTCAAGCCCGCCGATGGGCTATGCGTTCAGGTGTTTGCCCATGGTGTGGGAGCGGCCCGTCACCTCGCCATCAGTGCCGATGGAACAGTCTATGTCATGACCGATGGCCCTGCCCGTTCCGGCGCGGCTCCCTTTCCAGCGCTGCAAGGTAAAGGCCCGATCGTGGCACTCCGGGATACCGATGGCGACGGCCGTGCCAACGCGGGATTCCGGTTTGGCAAGGAAGGCGGCACAGGACTGGCTTTGGCTGGCACGATCCTGTTCGCCGGCGAGGATCGACAGGTGCGCCGCTATCTACTCGATCCAGCCAGCGGCCGCCCGCTTGGCGAGCCCTCAGTGGTGGTCGCCGGTTTCCCCAACCAACGCCAACACGCCGCCAAATCCATTGCACTAGATGCCAAAGGCGGGCTGTATGTGAATGTCGGCGCCCCCTCCAATGCCTGCCAGCGCGTGGATCGCCAAGCGGGTTCGCCGGGTCAGGAACCCTGCCCCGAACGGGAGCGCCAAGCCGGCATCTGGCGCTACGCGGCGGATCGAACCGGCCAACGCCACCCGTATGATGGGCGGCTGGAGGCTCGCGGCATTCGCAATGCGGTCGCGCTGGCTTGGCGCAGGGCGGAAGAGCGCCTCTATGCCGTGCAACATGGACGTGATCAACTCTCCGCGTTGTGGCCTGATCTGTACGATAGCCGCGCCAATGCGGAGCAGCCTGCCGAGGAGGTCTTGCGCATCCGCCCCGGCAGCGACTTCGGCTGGCCGTATTGTTACTTCGATACGCATCTGGGACGACGGGTCCTGGCGCCGGAAAACGGCGGCGATGGGCGGCGGGAAGGCCGCTGTCATGCCTTTGCGGCACCCGTGGCGCACTTCCCTGCCCATATGGCACCCAATGCCCTGGTGTTCGACGATGCCGGCCGCTTGCCGCCTCCCTACCAGGGCGGCGCGTTCATTGCCATGCATGGCTCGTGGAATCGCGCGCCGTTGCCTCAGGCAGGTTATTCAGTTGAATTCCTGCCTTTTTCGACGGATGGCCCCTCTGGAGCCGCGCGTACGCTGGTCGGTGGTTTTGCTGGAGACAAGGAGATCCATCAGCCAAGCGCAGCCCGCTACCGGCCGAGCGGACTGGCCATCGGGCCGGATGGCAGTCTGTATGTGTCCGACTCCCAGCAGGGCCGCATCTGGCGTATCGTTGCGTCTCATCCTTCGATCCGCACGACGGTTCCGCCCCCATCGCGTCCAGCAGCAGGAGATTGAAAACCTTGCACATCGCCATCCTGGCGGGCAATGTTTGTGAGACGAATGCGCTGGAAACCGTTTTTGGGCTTGCGCCACGGCGCGTGGAGGCTCAGTTGCCACCCTACCTCAAGCGACCAAAGAGCTTGGCAGGCCGGCGCCGGTCGACCTGAACGGAGCAGACGATGGAAACCTTACTGGTCGGGGGCGCGATCCGGGACGAATTGCTGGGCCTGCCGGTGCATGAACGGGACTATGTGGTGGTAGGCGCCACTGCAGCGGAGATGCGCGCTCAAGGCTATCGCCAGGTGGGGCGCGATTTCCCCGTGTTCCTGCATCCCCGCTCCGGCGCCGAATATGCCCTGGCCCGAACCGAGCGCAAGCGTGGCCAGGGGCATCGGGGCTTCGAGGTCCAGGCCGACCCGACCGTCACCCTGGAAGACGATCTGCGCCGCCGCGACCTCACCATCAACGCCATGGCGCGCGCGTCTGACGGGACGCTGATCGATCCCTATGGGGGCCAGCGCGATCTTGCCGCGCGGGTGTTGCGCCATGTCTCCCCCGCATTTTCCGAGGATCCCCTGCGCATCCTGCGCGTGGCACGCTTCGCCGCCCGGCTCGCGCCACTGGGGTTTTCTGTTGCCCCGGAAACTCGCGCGCTGATGACCGACATGGTGGCTGCGGGCATGCTGGCCGAACTGTCCCCAGAGCGGATTTGGCGGGAATGGGAGAAGGCCCTGGAGCAAGCCGCGCCCGGCGCCTTCTTCGATGTGCTGGAAGCCTGTGGCGCGCACGCGGTTCTTTGGCCCGAACTGCCTTGGCCGGACAAGGAACGACCTGTGTGGCGGCATTTCCTCGATTTTCTGGCGGCACGGGCGGCGGGTGCACCCCTGCGTTATGCCGGGCTGTGGCTAGCCGCAGAAGTTTCGGTAAGCGCCCATACCAGGGTCGTTTCCCGCTATCGCGTGCCGGCACGATTCGCCGACCTCGCGGATCTGGCCCTGCGCGCCCTGCCTGCCTTGCCCGCAGGAGGCGCCACCGATCCCTGGTTGTCCTTCCTGGAGCAGACCGACGCCCTGCGCCGTCCCGCACGCTTCGAGGAATTCCTCGACGTGCTGTCGATATGGGAGCACTTCACCGGCGACCTTGTGCCGCGGTCCATGCAATTGCGCACGGTCCTAAAAGCGGTGCAAGCCGTTTCCAGCGAGCCCCTGCGCCAAACCGGCCTGACCGGTCCGGAATTCGGCCGGTCCCTGCGCCAGATGCGTCTGAACACACTGCAAGCGCTTTTCGAGCACTCACCCCCCGCACCCTGACGGGGGCTTGGCTTGCCCCGGCGCGGCAAGGTCTAATGGTGGCCGCCTCCCCATTTCCTCATCCGGAGCCAATCCCCCCGTGAGCGCCTATCTTGCCGCCCTGATTCTCGGAATCGTGGAAGGAATAACCGAATTCCTGCCCGTTTCCAGCACCGGCCACCTCATCATCGTCGCCCAGCTACTGGGCGTACACGATGAAAAAGGCAAGCTGTTCGAGGTGGTGATCCAACTCGGGGCGATCCTGGCGGTGTGCTGGGAATATCGCACCCGGTTGGCAGGCGTGGTGCGGGGCCTGCCCGGTGATCCCCAGGCGCGGCGTTTCGCGACCAACGTACTCATCGCCTTCCTGCCCGCCGCCGTGCTCGGCGCGCTGTTCATCGGGCCGATCAAGGCCGTGCTGTTCCAGACCCCCATCGTGGCCGCGGCATGGATCCTGGGGGGGCTGTTCATCCTGTGGACCGAGCGCCGGCCGCATTCGGTTCACGCTGCAACGGTCGAGCAGATGAGCGCGCTGGATGCGCTTAAAGTGGGGCTGGCGCAAACCGTCGCCCTGGTGCCAGGCGTATCGCGCTCAGGCGCCACCATCATCGGCGGACTGTGGTTCGGGCTGTCGCGGCGGGCGGCAACGGAGTTTTCCTTCTTTCTCGCCATCCCCACCATGTTCGCCGCCACCGCCTACGACCTGTACAAGCATGGCGGCCTGCTCAGCGCTAGCGATCTGGGGCCCTTCGCGGTGGGATTCCTGGCCGCTTTTGCCAGCGCTTTTATCGCCGTGCGCGCCTTGCTGCGCTATATCGAGCGGCACGATTTCACCGTGTTCGCCTGGTATCGCATCCTCTTCGGTGTAGCGATTCTGGCGCTCGGTTGAAGCCACGCTTGCCTGGAAAACCTGAATAAAATGATGGCCTGGCGGGCACGCCCATTGGCCATAATTTGGGATGAATCCAAGCGCCCGATGACGCGCAACGTTCGTCTCACAGACCAGCCGATGGGGCTGACAAATTGCCGCTTGTTTGCTGTGCCGCGCCCATTGACCACTCCGATCCCAGGCGGGTTGGTTATACCGTAATCTGCGCCTCCCGCAGGCGGTGAATTTCATCGCGGACCTTGGCGGCCTGTTCGAATTCCAGATCCCGGGCATGGCGCTGCATGCGGGTTTCCAGCTCACGGATTTTCTTGTCCATGGCCACGGGATCGGCAAGCAAGGGCCGATCTTCGGGCCGCGGGCGGCGGTTTTTATCGCGCACGTTGCGGCCCGGAATCGTCCTCCCCGTTTCCATGATGTCTTCGACGCTCTTCTGGATCCCCTGCGGCGTGATGCCATGCTGGCGGTTGAAAGCTTCCTGTTTGTAACGGCGGCGGTCGGTTTCATCGATCGCCCGACGCATGGAGTTGGTGATGTAGTCGGCGTAGAGGATGGCGCGGCCGTTTAGGTTGCGGGCGGCGCGGCCAATGGTCTGGATCAGCGAGCGCTCCGACCGCAGGAAGCCCTCCTTGTCGGCGTCAAGAATCGCCACCAGCGACACCTCGGGCATGTCCAAGCCCTCGCGCAGCAGGTTGATCCCCACCAACACGTCGAACTCCCCCAGTCGCAGGCCGCGCACCAGCTCAATCCGCTCCACAGCGTCGATGTCCGAGTGCAGGTAGCGCACCCGCACGCCATGCTCGGCGAGAAAATCCGTCAGATCCTCTGCCATGCGCTTGGTCAGGGTGGTGATCAGCACCCGATCCCCCGCCTCCACCCGCACACGGATCTCTCCCAGCACATCATCAACCTGGGTCCGCGCCGGCCGGATTTCGACCTGCGGATCCACCAGCCCGGTGGGCCGCACCACCTGTTCGGCCACCGCATCGCTATGGGCCAGTTCATAGGGCCCAGGGGTGGCGGAAACATAGATCGTCTGCGGCGCGAGCCGTTCGAACTCCTCGAATCTCAAGGGGCGATTGTCGAGGGCCGAGGGCAGCCGAAAGCCATATTCCACCAGGTTTTCCTTGCGCGAGCGGTCGCCCTTGTACATGGCCCCGAGCTGGGGAACGGTGACGTGGCTCTCGTCGATTACCAGCAAGGCTTCGCCGGGGAGATAGTCGAACAGGGTCGGCGGCGGCTCCCCCGGTTTGCGGCCGGAGAGATAGCGCGAATAATTCTCGATGCCTGAGCAATAGCCCAGCTCGGCGATCATCTCCAGATCGAACTGGGTGCGCTGCTCCAGTCGCTGGGCCTCCAGCAGGCGGTTTTGCGTGCGCAAATTCTCGAGCCGGAGCTTGAGGTCGATGCGAATCTGCTCCACCGCGGCAAGCAAATTTTCGCGCGGGGTGACGTAATGGCTCTTTGGAAAGACGGTGTAGCGCGCGAGCGGCCGCCCCAGTTCCCCGGTGAGCGGATCAAAGGCGCGGATCGACTCGATTTCCTCATCGAACAGTTCCAGGCGCACGGCTTCCTGTTCCGATTCGGCCGGGAAAATGTCGATCACATCGCCCCGCACGCGGAAGGTGCCCCGCGTCAGCTCCAGCTCGTTGCGGGTGTACTGCAGTTCGGTGAGTCGCCGCAGCACGGTGCGCTGGTCGAGGCGGTCGCCCGGCAGCAGATGCAGCACCATGCTGAAATAGGCCTGGGGATCACCCAGGCCGTAGATCGCCGACACACTCGCCACGATGATGGCATCGCGGCGCTCCAGCATGGCCTTGGTGGCCGACAGGCGCATCTGTTCGATGTGCTCGTTGATGGAAGCGTCTTTTTCGATGTAGGTGTCGGTGGAGGCGACGTAGGCCTCGGGCTGGTAATAGTCGTAATAGGAAACGAAATATTCCACTGCGTTGCGCGGAAAGAAACCCTTCATTTCGCCATACAACTGGGCGGCCAGCGTCTTGTTGGGCGCCAGGATCAGGGTCGGGCGCTGCAGTTGGGCGATCACATGGGCGATGGTGAAGGTCTTGCCGGAACCCGTGACACCCAGTAGGGTCTGTCGCGCCAGCCCGTCCTGCAGGCACTCCACCAGACGCGCGATCGCCTCCGGCTGATCGCCAGCGGGCGCGTAGTCGGCATGCACTTCGAATCGATCGGTCATTGCGATGGTCCAGGGGGCTAATTAAGATGAGCGGTTATTCCGCAGCCGGCAAAGAGGACATTAACTTGGGCATTCGATTGTCTCAGCGAGTTCAACGCATCAAGCCCTCCCCCACCTTGGCGGTCACCGCCCGGGCCGCCGCGCTCAAGGCCAGCGGCAAGGATGTGATCGGTCTGGGCGCGGGGGAGCCGGATTTCGACACGCCCGACCACATCAAGGCGGCGGCGATGGATGCCATCAACCGCGGTTTCACCAAGTATACGGCGGTGGACGGGACCGCCGGCCTCAAACAGGCGGTGGTGGAGAAGTTCCAGCGCGACAACGACCTGCGCTACACCCCCAAGCAGATCCTGGTGTCCTGTGGCGCCAAGCAGAGCTTCTTCAACCTGTGCCTGGCCCTGCTGGATGCGGGCGATGAGGTGATCATCCCCGCGCCCTACTGGGTCTCCTACCCGGACATGGTGCTGATTGCCGATGCCACCCCAGTGATCGTGTCCACCACCATGGACGCGGGCTTCAAGATCACCGCCGAACAACTCGAAGCGGCGATCACCCCGCGCACCCGCATGCTGGTGCTCAACAGCCCGTCCAACCCCACGGGCAAGGCCTACAGCCGCGCCGAACTCCAAGCCCTGGGCGAGGTGCTGCGGCGCCACCCTGAAGTGCTCATCGTCAGCGACGACATCTATGAAGTCATCCTGTGGACGCCGGAGCCTTTCGTCAATATCGCCATGGCCTGCCCGGATCTGGTTGAGCGCACAGTGGTCATCAACGGCGTCTCCAAGAGCCACGCCATGACCGGTTGGCGCATCGGCTATGCTGCGGGGCCCGAGGCGCTGATCCAGGCCATGACCAACGTGCAATCCCAGAGCACATCCAACCCCACCTCCATCTCCCAGGTCGCCGCGGAAGCTGCCCTGCGCGGCGATCAGGCTTGCGTCGGCGAAATGGTGAAAGCCTTCCGGCAACGCCACGACGCCGTGGTCGCCCGACTCAATGCATTGCCCGGCGTGCGCTGCCTGCCCTCGGATGGCACGTTCTACGCGTTCCCGGATTTCTCGGCCGTGCTGGCGCGGCGCACGGATCTGGCCGATGACGTGGCCCTGGGCGAGTTCTTGCTGAACGAAGCCTTGGTGGCCCTGGTCCCCGGTTCGGCGTTCGGCAGCCCTGGCCACATGCGGCTGTCCTATGCCACCAGTCAGGCCCTGCTGGACAAGGCCATGGACCGGCTGGCCGAGGCCCTCGGCTAAGCGTTCGCGCCCCGGCTCGCCTTGACGGCAGCCGGGGCGTCGGCTAGGATTCGCCGCTTGTTGTTCCCCGGTAGCTCAGTCGGTAGAGCAGGTGACTGTTAATCACCGGGTCGGCGGTTCGAGTCCGTCCCGGGGAGCCATAAAATTCACGAAAGGCCGGACTTGCTCCGGCCTTTTTATTTCCCGGATCCCCGCTTCCACGCCGTATCAGCCGATGAACCTGCGCGCAGCAGCCACCGTCTCCTCGCAGGACTTGGCCATCTCCTCACAAATGGCATGCTGCTTGGCATGTTTGCGGCACTCCTTGGCGCAGTCCTCGCATTCCTGCAGGCACACCGCGGCCATCGCCTTGGCCTGCGCCGAATCGTTCAAGGCCAGCTTGGCTGTTGCCTGACAGGCGGCAATGGTGCTGTCCACCAGGATGCCGCATTCGGCCAAGGCCGTATCACCGGACTTGAAGATCCGCAAAATATGGGCGAGGCAAGCCTGGCCGACAGTCACGCAGTGAGAAGCCGCTGCGATCAACGCAGCGCGTGGGGTGTTGCCCGCCATGGCACCATGCGCGGCATGTTCATCCGCGCTGGCACCGGCCATCAGCGGCATCGTGCCCAAAGCGGCCAGCGCCCCCATGGCGGCCAGCATGCGCCGTCTGGAGGGATCAAGCGCCGGAGGTTCTACTGCATCGAGCCCTTCAGTAAGGGTCACGGTCGCGCGCTGGTCAATCTCTTGGCTGTGCATGTTCAGATCCCCATGATGGTCATCACGATAAGAAATATCTGGAAGGCGATGCATTACGGGCTGTATTTCGCCAAGGGGCGATCTACTGACCGCCGACGATCATTATCCCGAGAGCGCGTCCGCTCATCGCATCCTCCATGCCGAGACGGATGTGTCGCAATTGCAGCAAACCCCGGCAGCTCAAGGGTTCGATTCCTGCGGGACAACGCCGGCCGGACTGTCCCATTCGATTGATTCAGACGTGGTAGTAGGCTCGGTACCAGGTCACAAAACGGGCGATGCCTTCCGCTACCGGGGTGGATGGCCGGTAGCCGGTATCGCGCTCCAGGGGCGTGCAGTCGGCCCAGGTATCCGGCACATCCCCCGGCTGCATGGGCTGCAGGTCCAAGCGCGCCGGCCGGCCCAATGCCGCCTCCAGGGTGCGGATATAGGCAATCAGGTCGACCGGCTGGCCATTGCCAATATTGTAGATGCGATAAGGCGCGGTGCTGGCGGAAGGATCAGGCTGAGCAGCGTCAAAGTGCGGGTCAGGCCGGGCGGGCCGATCGAGGACGCGAATCACGCCCTCGACCACATCATCCACATAGGTGAAATCCCGCTTATGGCGGCCATAATTGAAGACCGGGATGGGTTCGCCCGCCAGAATGGCGCGGGTGAAGCTGAACAACGCCATGTCCGGCCGCCCCCACGGCCCGTAAACGGTAAAAAAGCGCAGGCCGGTGGTGGGAATGCCATAGAGATGGCTGTAGGCGTGCGCCATGACCTCGTTGGCCTTCTTGGTGGCGCCATAGAGGGCCAGGGGATGATCGGCTGGCTCCTCGGCGCGGAAGGGCATGCGTGTGTTGGCGCCATAGACCGAGCTGCTGGACGCATAGACCAAGTGACTCACGGCGCGGCTCCTGCAGCCCTCCAGGATGTGCAGGAAGCCGGTCAGGTTGCTGTCGGCATAGGCATGCGGATGGGTCAGGGAATAACGCACGCCGGCCTGGGCTGCGAGATTCACCACCCGGTCGATGGGCTGGGCACGGAACAGTGTCTCCATCCCCGAGCGATCGGCCAAATCCAGGTGGTGAAACGTAAAACCCGGCCGCTCGACGAGGCGGGCGAGGCGGGCTTCCTTGAGAGCGACCTCGTAATAATCATTGAGATTATCCAGGCCGATGACCTGCTCACCGCGATCGAGCAAGCGCTCCGCGAGGTGATAGCCGATAAAACCGGCCGCGCCGGTGACCAGAACCGTCATGCCCTGCCCTTTGTCATGCAAATGATTTGGGGGAATGCCAAGCGCCAATAGGTGAGAGAACCGGTCCGCCAAATTACATCAGCCGACCTGTCAGCCGGACCGAGTCTGATATCGCACGATAGCGGCAACACGCCTTCAAAGCCCCGCGTTGTTGCGCGCAAACACCTGATCGGCACGGTAGCTGGAACGGACCAGCGGCCCGGCCACCACTTCCAGTAAACCCATTTCCAGCCCCCATGCCCGGTAGCGCGCGAAATCTTCCGGCGGCACATAGCGCACCACCGGCAGATGGTTGGCGGTCGGCCGCAGGTATTGGCCGAAGGTGACAATGTCCACGCCAGCGGTGCGGGCGTCTTCCAAAGTCTGGCGGATTTCCTCTTCGGTTTCTCCGAGACCCAGCATCAGGCTGGTCTTGGTAAGCAGATCCGGAGCCGCGGCCTTGGCCATGCCCAGCACGGTGAGCGTTTGCTCGTAGCCGGCGCGCGGATCGCGTACCGGATGGGTCAAGCGACGCACCGTCTCCAGGTTCTGGGCATAAACCTGCAGCCCGGAGCGCGCCACCTCGGCCACGGCCATGGGGTTGCCACCAAAATCGGGGGTCAAGGCCTCCACCGCCGTATCGGGACAGGCAGCGCGGATGGCCCGCACACAGGCCGCATAATGGGCCGCGCCACCGTCGGGCAGGTCATCCCGGTCCACCGAGGTGAGCACGACATACTTCAGCCCCATGAGTTGGACCGCATGGGCGGCATGGGCGGGCTCTTCCGGATCCAGCCGGCCACGGGGATTGCCGGTGTCCACCGCGCAAAAGCGGCAGGCACGAGTGCAGATCGATCCCAGGATCATGAGCGTGGCGGTGCCATGGCTCCAGCACTCGGCCAGATTGGGGCAGAGTGACTCCTCGCACACCGTGGCCAGACGGTTCTTGCGCACGATCTCCCGCACTTCCACATAGCGCCCGGCGCCCGGCACGGTCACCCGCAACCACGGCGGCTTGTCGCCCCGCGGCGGCGCAGCGGCAGCGGCATTGCGCTTGATGCCGTTCTTGATGGCCGTCACGCCCGATTTGGAGAACTTTTCGCCGCTCCGCACGGCGGCCGATTGGGAATCCCCCTCATCGCGGTTGGACATGCGCGCTCCTTATTCGTGAAGACCCAATCATACCAGCGCGAACGACCTTGGCAGGGAATGGACCCCGCCCCCATAATGCCTGCCCGAAAGAAGCCGATACGTCCACTGCTCACCCCGTTGCGAGCCACACCAAAGGATATTGTCACAAGATGACCTGGGCTGCCTGGCTGACCATCTGCGTTGTTGTCGCCATGGTCGGCACGCTGATCCTGACCAATCTGGCTGCCGATGCGGTCTTTCTGGGCGCCATCACCGTGCTGATGCTCGCGGGTGTCATCACGCCCAAGGAGGCGTTTGCCGGCTTCGGCAACGAGGGTTTGATCACGGTGGGCGTGCTGTGCGTGGTGGCCGTGGCGCTGGAGGAAACCGGCGGCATCCACTGGCTGGTGCAGAACGTCTTGCGTCGGCCGCGCTCGCTGCGTCACGCACTGTGGCGCACGATGGCCCCCACGGCCGTCTTCAGCGCCTTCCTGAACAACACACCCCAGGTCGCCATGATGATCCCGGCGATCAACACCTGGGCCAAGAAATTCGATCTGCCGCCGTCCAAGCTGCTGCTGCCGATGAATTACGCCACCATCCTGGGCGGTACCTGCGCGCTGATCGGCACCAGCACCAACCTGGTGGTCGCCAGCATGCTCATCGGCGAGGGCATCCACCTCAACCTGTTCAGCATCGCGCCAGTCGGCATTCCAGTTGCCATCGCCGGAATTTTATTTCTGATGCTATTTACCGACCGATTGCTGCCGGATCGGCGTCCCGCTATGAGCCAGTTGGGCGATCCCCGCGAATACAGCGTGGAAATGCTGATCGAAACGGCCGGCCCGCTCGTGGGCCACACCATCGAACAGGCCGGACTGCGCCATTTGCCGGGGCTGTATCTGGCAGAAATCGATCGACGTGGCCAGATTCTGGCAGCGGTGTCCCCCCAGGAAATCTTGCAAGCGGGTGACCGCTTGTTGTTCGTAGGCATCGTCGATTCAGTAGTGGAGTTGCAAAAGATCCGTGGCCTCACCCCGGCGACCCAACAGGTCTTCAAACTGGAAGGTCCGCGCTCAGGCCGCTGCCTGGTGGAAGCCGTGGTTTCCGGAACCGGACCGCTCTCCGGCAAAAGCATCCGCGATAGCGGTTTCCGCACCCGTTACAACGCTGTCGTCATTGCCGTGGCGCGCAGCGGACAGCGCCTTGAGCAGAAAATTGGCGATATCGAACTGGAGCGGGGCGATACCCTGCTCCTGGAAGCGCGCCCCAATTTTTTCGAGGAACACCGCAACTCGCGTGATTTCCTGCTGGTGCGGCGGATCGAGGACTCCAGCCCCCCGCGCCATGAACATGCCCTGCGTGCGGTCCTGATCATGCTCGGCATGATCCTGAGCGCGTCCTTTGGCTGGCTGAGCATGCTGGAAGCCGCTCTCCTGGCAGCAGGTCTGATGATTGCCGCTGGCTGCGTCAGTCCTCAGACCGCCCGCAGCAGCATCGACTGGCCGATCCTGGTGGTCATCGGTGCCTCCTTCGGGCTCAGCAGCGCATTGGAGAATACCGGCGCTGCTCGGGCAGTCACCGAAGCGTTACTTGCACTGACCGGAACCGACCCCGGTGCCAACCTGATCATGATTTATCTGGTGACGGTGCTGCTGACCAATGTCATCACCAACAACGCAGCCGCCGCCTTGATGTTCCCCTTCGCTGTGAGCGTCGCGCATAATCTGGGGGTGAGTTTGCTCCCATTTGGGATTGCCATCATGATGGGGGCATCAGCCGCTTATGCCACGCCGATGGGCTACCAGACCAATCTGATGGTGATGGGTCCAGGCGGCTATCGGTTCATCGATTACGTGCGCCTGGGGGTTCCGCTGACCATTATTACCGGGGCAGTTACTCTGGCGCTGATTCCCCGTTTTTGGCCTTTCTAGCGTCCATGCCGGCCGGATCGTGCGAGATATAGCTCCACACCCACTGCCTTTCCATCCCATTGACCTCCATAGAAAGCGAGTGACCATGTCCGAGTTGATCACCCCCCACGGCGGCTCCCTGAAACAGCTTTATCTCGACGGCGAATCTCGCCAGCGGATGCGGGAACAGGCCAGCGCCTATCCGGGCTGGAATCTCACGCCGCGCCAACTGTGTGACTTGGAGCTGTTGCTCAACGGCGGCTTTTCGCCTCTGGAAGGCTTCATGGGCGAGGCAGATCATGCCCGCGTTCTGTCCGAAATGCGGCTCGCCAATGGCACGCTGTGGCCCATGCCCATCACCCTGGATGTCGACGAGGCATTCGCTGGAAAACTCGGCAGTGGTGACTGGATCGGTCTGCATGATCCTGAGGGCGTACTGATTGCCGTCATGCGGGTGGATGACATCTGGCGGCCCGACCTCGGGGCCGAGGCCGAGGCCGTGTTCGGGACCCGGGATGAGGCCCACCCGGGCGTGAGCCATCTGCTGCGCCGCAGCCATCCGGTCTACCTGGGCGGACCAGTGCATGGCCTGGATGCCCCGACTCACTACGATTTCAAGAGCCGGCGCCATACCCCTGCCGAGATGCGCACATTATTCGACAAGCTGGGCTGGCGACGCATTGTGGCTTTCCAGACCCGCAACCCCATGCACCGCGCCCATCAGGAACTCACCATTCGTGCCGCCCGGGATGCCGAGGCCAATCTGCTCATCCATCCCGTGGTGGGCATGACCAAGCCGGGCGACATCGACTACTACACCCGCGTACGCTGCTATGAGCAGTTGCTCAAGCGCTACCCGGAGCAGACCACCCTGCTCAGCCTGCTGCCGCTGGCCATGCGCATGGGCGGTCCGCGCGAGGCCCTGTGGCACGCCATCATCCGCAAGAATCATGGTTGCACCCATTTCATCGTGGGGCGCGACCACGCCGGCCCCGGCAAGGACAGCCACGGCAAGGATTTCTATGGTCCCTACGACGCCCAGGAACTGGTCGCAACGTATCAGGATGAACTCGGCATCACCATGGTGCCCTTCCAGGAAATGGTCTACGTTCAGGACCGTGCCCAATACGCCCCCGACAATGAAATCCTGCCCGAGGAAACCGTGCTCAACATCTCGGGCACTGAGTTTCGCCGCCGCTTGAGGGAAGGCGCCGAGATCCCGGAATGGTTTTCCTACCCCGAGGTGGTCGCCGAACTCAAGCGCAGCTATCCACCGCGCCACCAGCAGGGCTTCACGGTGTTCTTCACCGGCCTGTCGGGCTCCGGCAAGTCCACCATCGCCAACGCGCTCATGGTCAAGCTCATGGAAATGGGCGGCCGGCCGGTGACCCTGCTGGACGGCGATCTGGTGCGCAAGCACCTCTCCAGCGAGCTGGGTTTTTCCAAGGAACACCGCAACCTCAATATCCTGCGCATCGGCTATGTCGCCGCCGAAATCACCAAGCACCGTGGCATCGCCGTGTGCGCGCCCATCGCGCCCTATCGGGAAACCCGCCGTCAGGTGCGGGAAATGGTCCAGGCCGGCGGGGGTTTCATCGAAGTGCATGTGGCCACGCCGCTGGAGGTCTGCGAAAGCCGGGACCGCAAGGGGCTCTACGCCAAGGCGCGAGCCGGCCTGATCCCTGAGTTCACCGGAATCTCCGATCCTTACGAGGTGCCGGAACAGCCTGACCTGGTCATCGACACCCAGGATTGTTCGGCTGATGAGGCGGCCCTGCGAGTCTTGCTGAAGCTGGAAAGCCTGGGGTTCATTGCCTGATCAGGCCAGATCGTGAGGGCTTTGGTCACTTGACACAACTTGGGGGGAACTGCAGATGGGCCTGGAATTTCACTGTGTGGATGCCTTCAGCGATGCGCCCTATCAGGGCGCGCCCATCCTCGTCTTTCCCCGCGCCGAAGGCTTGGTGGAAGCCCAGATGCGCCGCATCGCCCGGGAGTTCGGCCATGAGGACACCGTGTTTCTGCAACGGGAGGGCGAAACTCTCCATTGGCAGATGCACCTGTTTGGACGGCGCGGCAATCTGCAGCCCTTCGCAGGCCATCCCACCGTGGCAGCGGGCGCGGTGCTGATTCAGGCCGGCGTGCTGCCGGCCACAACGGGAACAACCACGTTTACCTTCGGCCTGCCCATCGGCACGGTTGATCTGCAGGTCAGCTGCGCGGATGGCCGACCGATGCACAGCGCGTTTCGGATGCGATGCGACCACGCCGTGGACGCCTACGTGCCCGGCGCAGCCGACATTGCCGCCGTGCTGGGCTTGCCGGATGCGGACCTGATCGGCATGGCGGGACACGCCCCGCTAAGCCTGCTCGGTGGTCCCTTGTCTTATTTCGTCGTTCCCCTGCGCGATTCCGCCACCTTGCAGCAAGCCTGCTTCGACCGGACCGCCTGGGCTCGCTCCAGCGCCACGGTCACCTTGCCGCCGCAAATCCTCGCCATTGCCCCCGCCGGAACGGAAGCCGATGGCACGCCGCGCATTGAGGCGCGCCTGTTCGGACTGGACATCGCACCGCAAGACGATCCCCCCATCGGTTCGGCAATGCCGGCTCTGGCCAGCTACCTGGCCTTGTCGGAGCCGGCCGATCCGCTGCGCATTGTGGCCTTGCGCGGCATGGGGCATGGCCGGCTGAGCACGCTGCAGGTGATTGCGCAGCGCAGCGGCCAAACCGTCATGGAGGTCAGCGTCGGCGGGGCAGTCACGCCGATTGCGCAAGGGCAGTTGATCACGGACTGACCCGAGCGTTGAAACCGGGGCTGACCCATGCACCGGTCAAGCGCAGCGGGTATGATGGCAGCTGAAGCGAACCCCATCGGGTTCCAGAACATTCCTGATCACTCCCTCACCATTCAAAGACAAGCTCATGAAAATCCCTGAGATTCTCATCATTGAATCGGCCCACAAACCCGGCAGTCTGGGCAAAATCCTTACTGTGATCGGCGAGGCGGGCATTGTGGTGGAACACCTCAATGCGGTACGGCGGGAGCAGGACCAAACCATCTGGGAAATCACCCTGGAAATGGACCCCGAGACCGATGGTGGGGTGATCGACCAGATCAATGCCCTGCCCAACGCCAAGATTATCGGTCGCTCGGACCGCATCATGGACCGGCACCGGGATGGCAAGATCCGCATGGTCTCCCGCGTCCCCATCGGCTCCATCCAGCAATTGCGCGACATCTATACGCCCGGTGTGGCGCGCGTCTCCCTCGCCATTCAGGCCGATCCCGTGTTGCAATGGGAATACACCGCCCTCAGACACACCGTGGCCATCGTGACCAATGGCACGGCCGTGCTGGGCCTGGGCGATGTCGGCGTGGCGGCGGCCCTGCCCGTCATGGAAGGCAAATCCGCTCTGTTCGCCCAACTGGCAAAAATCAGCGGCATTCCAATCCTGATCGATGAAAAAGATCCCGAACGGCTGATCGACACCATCTGCGCGATTGCGCCCTCTTTCGGCGCGATACAGCTCGAGGACATCGCCGCGCCACTGTGCTTCGAAGTGGAGGAAGGGCTGAAAGCACGCCTGGATCGGCCGGTGATGCACGATGACCAGCATGGCACGGCCGTGGTAACGCTCGCCGCCCTCATCAATGCCACCGCACGCGTGGATGTGGATCTGCGCGACAGTGTGGTGGGCCAGATTGGCCTGGGCGCCGCCGGAATTGGCATTGCCCGCCTGCTGCGCAGCTATGGCGTCAAACGGGTGCTGGGAGCGGACATTCATCCGCACGCGATCGAGCGCCTGGAGCGCTTCGGCGGCGAAGGGCGGAGCCTGGATGCCCTGATGGCCGAAGCCGATATCGTGATCGCGACCACCGGCGTACCTGGCCTCATCAAGCCCGAGAAAGTGCGGCCGGGCCAGATCATCCTTGCCCTGTCCAATCCGGAGCCGGAAATTGCCCCGCGGCGGGCGCTGCAGCAGGGCGCCATCTTCGCGGCTGACGGCGGTAGCGTGAACAATGCCCTGGGTTTCCCTGGCCTGTTCCGGGGTGCCTTGGAGGCCCGCGCCACCCAATTCACCGATGAGATGCTGTTCGCTGCGGCCAATGCGCTGGCGGAACTAACACCAACCGATGCCTTGGTCCCCAATGTGCTTGACTTGGAAGTTCACGCCAAAGTGGCGGAGGCGGTCAAGGAAGCGGCCTTGGGGCTGGGTTCCCGGGGAACCCTGCGCCTCAGCATCTGAGTTGGGAAGCCATCAGCCCGTTTTGCCGCACAGGCACAAGGCATAAATGCCGCCCTGCGCGCTCCAGGCAAGCTGATCGGAGGCCGCTAGCCAAACCTGCAAAACCCGGGCAAGCTCCGGCGGTAGCAGCATGCGCAGGCTCCGCGTCAGGCTTGCGTTTCCCTGCATCCGCGCCATGAGGTACTGTCTCAGGTTGAGATCGGGCGTGAGATAGCGCGCCTGGTAGGCATCGCCCAGGCTGGCCAATTGCGCGGCAGCCTTAACCGCCTCGGGCACTTCGCCGTAAGCATCCACCAGCTTCAGATCCAGGGCATCGGACCCACTCCAGACCCGCCCCTCGGCCAGCTTGGCCACTGTCTCCACCGGCAGATCCCGCGCATCGGCCACGCGTAACAGGAAGTCACGGTAAGTTTTTTCCACCATGGCCTGAATCGATCGACCCACTTCCGGGCTCAGTTTGCGATCTGACCGCAGAGCGCCAGCCAATGACGTGGTTCCCACGCCATCCACATGGACACCCAGTTTGGCCAACGTATCCTGAAAGGTAGGAATGATGCCGAAGACACCAATTGATCCAGTGAGCGTCGCGGGAGACGCCAGGATTCGATCGGATGCCGTAGCGATCCAATAGCCGCCCGATGCAGCCACGCTGCCCATGGACACCACCACAGGCTTGCCAGCTTCGCGCGTCAACTCAAGTTCGCGCCGGATCACCTCCGAGGCAAAGGCGCTGCCTCCGGGACTGTCAACACGCACCACCAGGGCCTTGATGGCATCATCCAGGCGGGCTTGGCGAACCTGCTCCGCAAAGACATCTCCACTCACGGATCCCGGCGCGGGATCGCCGTCGACGATCGTGCCGGCCGCAACCAGAATCCCCACCGTGGGTTTGCCGGCCTCGACTGGCGCCTCCCGGCCCACCGCCAACAAATAGGCGTTCTGATCGATCCGCTTGAATCCGCCGTCTTCATCGGCGCTGGTTTCCTCGCGCACGCGATCGATGAATTCATCGCGATGGCTCAGCGCATCGACCAGACCCTCCTGCAGGGCCAGTTGGGCGCCGTCTCCTGCTGTCTGTACCATCAGGTCGCCCATTCGGTCCGCATAGTGCTGGATGTCTTCAGGATCCCGTGAGCGAGCGCTGGCGACCCCGGTCTTGTAGACGGTCCACAGATTGCCCAGCCAGGCCTGATTGGCTTTGCGAGAGGCCTCCGACATGTCGTTACGAATGAAGGGTTCCACTGCCGACTTGAATTCGCCGACACGGAACACGTTGATTTCTAGGCCGATCTTCTCGACCAGATCCCGGAAATAGGCGGGATAGGTGGAAAAGCCCTCGATGCTGACCTGACCCATGGGGTGCAGGTGGACTTCGCTGGCCTGAGCGGCAAGATAATAGCCGGATTGGCTATATTGATCCGCATAAGCCAGCACGGGCTTTCCCGCAGCCTTGAACTGTTCCACCGCTGCGCCAATCTGGACCAGCTTGGATAGATCCCCCCCCTCGAAGTGGCTGAAATCCAGCACGGCCGCCTTGATCCGGTGATCCGTTGCGGCGGCTTCCAGCGCGCGAAGCACATCCCGCACCTGGGTTTCCCGGACAGGTGCGCCAACGGCTTCGTCCACCAGCTTCTGGAGGGGATCCACCTCGGACTGCTCGACCAGCGCCCCCTGCAAGCTGAGCACCAGCGCGGCGTCCGTGGGCACCTGCACCGCCAGGTCAGTACGCAGGAACGCCACCACAACCAGCAGAAAAACCACGAACATCAGCCGGGACAACCAGCGCCGCAAGCCGTCCAGTATCGATCCCACACAACGGACACCACGACGGATCAGGGAAGGTCTTTGGGCCATGAAATTACCTCAAGGGAATGCGAGCCATGGCGCCATCATAGAGCAGCTGCCAGCATGGCGCAGGAGAAGCTTGAGTCGGGAAGTTTTTGGCAGCGCCGGCAAGACGAGCGCCGAACGCGGCCCCTCCGGGCTTCCGTGGGACGACGATGCAATCAGCGCAGATACGGGCTTGCCCTGGCGGTCGATAAATCGCAACAACAACCGTCGGGCCTTGGGTCCCACGCGACCATCCCGCCCATGGTCAACACCTGCGGCGGCTTCATGCATGGCGCGGCAGGGACAGCCTCAAGAAAATCAAGTCGGAAGCCTTGGGCAACAGGAGCCCGAACACAGGACAGCGACCCATGCAGTCAATCCAAGGATGAACCGAATGGGTCGCGTACCGATCGCGTGTGAACGGAGGCGCTCAACGCGCCTTGGGGGCGAGCTTTTCCTTGATGCGAGCGGCCTTGCCGCGCAGATCGCGCAGGTAATAGAGTTTGGCGCGACGCACATCACCACGGCGCTTGACCGTGACGCTGTCCACGACCGGGCTGTGGCTCTGAAATACGCGCTCCACACCCTCGCCGTGAGCGACCTTGCGCACGGTGAAGGAGGAATGCAGGCCCCGGTTGCTCTTGGCAATCACGATGCCTTCAAAGGCCTGCAACCGTTCGCGGGTGCCTTCTTTCACCTTGACCTGGACCACCACGGTATCACCGGGGCTGAACTCAGGCAGGTCATGCCGCATCTGCGCGGCTTCTAGTTCTGCAATCAGCTTGCTCATGCCTAATCCTCTACCCGCCATCCGGGCTGTCAATACCAATATTGTCAATAAACGCCTGCAGGAGGCTTTCCTGTTCAGGCTCCAATACCCGTTCAGCCAGCAGCGACGGCCGTCTGAGCCAAGTGCGGCCCAGCGACTGCTGCAAACGCCAGCGCTGAATGGCCGCGTGGTCACCGCTGAGCAGAACCGCCGGCACCCGCCCAGTCGCATGAACTTCCGGGCGCGTGTAATGGGGGCAATCGAGCAAGCCCTCCCAGAACGAATCCTGGGCGCAGGACATGGCATCGCCGACGGCGCCCGGCAACAGCCGGACCACCGCATCCATCACCACCATTGCCGCCAGTTCGCCGCCACTGAGCACGTAATCGCCGATGGACAGTTCCTGATCCACCGCCGACATGACCCGCTCATCGACGCCTTCGTAGCGCCCTGCCACCAGAATCAGCCCAGGCAAGTCGGCATACCCACGGGCAAGGCCCTGGTCGAAACGCCTTCCCTGCGGACTCAGCATCACCACCGGCGTGCCCAGCGGAGCCTCTAGCCGCGCCACCTCAATGGCTGCCAGCAGCGGCTCAACCTTCATTACCATGCCGGGACCGCCCCCATAGGGCCGATCATCCACGGTGCGGTGCGGATCGTGGGTGAAATCCCGGGGGTTGACGCAGGCCACCTCCACCAATCCCCGATCCCGCGCCCGGCCAGCAATCCCGCAGCCGAACAACGCATCAATCAATTCAGGGAAGAGAGTGACCACGGTCAGTCGCATCGCTCCCCCTTGTCAGAATTCCGGATCCCAATCCACCTCAATGACACTTTGGGACAGGTCGATGCGACGGATCACCTCAGGTTGGAGGAAGGGGATCAACCGCTCCTCATGGCCTTGAACAACCAGCACATCATTGGCGCCCGTTTCCATCAGGGACACGACGCGACCCAGTTCCAAACCATCCAGACCGACGACGCGCAGGCCGACCAGATCCATCCAGTAATACGCCCCCTCCTCGGCAGGTGGCAGCGCTTCCCGGGGAATACTGACTGATGCGCCAGTCAAAGCCGCGGCCGCCTCGCGATCGGCGATGCCGGTCAGTCGGGCGATCCAGCCTTTCCCCTGGGGCCGGACTTCCTCCAGCGCCAACTCAGTCCAGCGCTCACCCTCGCCGATGCTCCAGCGGGGGTACTCAAAGATCTGCTCCGGAGGACGGGCGTAGGACTGAACCCGGAGCCAACCCTTGACGCCGAATGGACTGCCCAGTCGGCCCAGGATCACGCGCCCCGTGGATCCTGCCTCGGAATCGGCCGACATCAAACGCTGGCGTCGCCCGTCTTGGCGGCCTGCTTCAGCAACTGCTCGACGCGATCCGAGGGTTGCGCGCCCTGCGCGATCCAGTGACGGGCCCGTTCCAAATCAACGCGCAGGGATTCTTCCCGCTCGTTGGCGATGGGATTGAAGAATCCGAGGCGTTCGAGATAACGGCCATCGCGGCGGTTACGGCTGTCGGTAACGACCAGATGATAGAAAGGCCGTTTTTTGGCGCCGGCACGAGCAAGACGAATAGTGACCATGTAACCCTTGAACCTCCAGATTCGGATCCGACAGGCCTCTTCCAACCGGAACAGACCCGCCACCAGCAAACAGTGGATTTTACCTAAAGCACTGAACGGAAGCAAAGTGGTCAAAGACCCATGCCGGGAGGCAGCCGACCGCCCCGCAACAATTTGCCCATGGGCCCCTTGGTCATCTGCTTCATCATCTTCTGGGTCTGCTCGAACTGCTTGAGCAAGCGGTTCACATCCTGGACCTGCATCCCCGAACCGGTTGCGATACGGCGCTTGCGCGACGCCTGGATGATATCGGGGCGACGGCGTTCACCCGGCGTCATCGCGTTAATCAGCGCCACCATGCGCCGGATATCGCGATCCTGCACCTGGTTGCGCGCGGCCTCGGGGATTTTCATGGCGCCCGGCAGCTTCTCCATGATGCTTTTCACGCCGCCCATGCTGAGCATTTGCTGAAGCTGGTCCCGGTAATCCTCAAGGGTAATCCCCTTGCCTTTCTGGACCTGAGCCGCCAGCTTGTCGGCCTTGGTGCGATCGGTGTTGCGCTCGATTTCTTCAATGAGGGTGAGCACATCGCCCATCCCCAAGATGCGCGAGGCCACCCGATCGGGATGGAACGGCTCCAGGGCATCGGTTTTCTCCCCCGCCCCCATCAGCTTGATCGGCTTGCCGGTGATCTGCCTGATCGACAGCGCTGCGCCACCGCGCGCATCGCCGTCGGTCTTGGTCAGGATCACACCTGTGAGCGGCAAGGCTTCATCAAAGGCCTTGGCCGTATTGGCCGCATCCTGGCCGGTCATGGCATCCACCACGAACAGGGTCTCGTGGGGCGAAACCGCCTCATGGATACGGCGCACTTCCGCCATCATGGCCTCGTCCACATGCAGCCGGCCGGCCGTGTCGACAATCAGCACATCGAAAAACTTGAGCCGCGCCTGGGCCAAGGCGGCCTTGGCGATTTCCGCGGGATCCTGGTCCGTGGTGCTGGGGAAAAAGCCGGCGCCGACCTGCTGCGCCAAAGTCTGCAATTGTTCAATAGCGGCGGGACGATAGACATCACAGCTCACCAGCAGCGACTTCTTGCGCTGGCGTTCCTTGAGATGGCGCGCCAGCTTGGCGGCCGTGGTGGTCTTGCCCGCGCCCTGCAGACCCGCCAGCAGGATCACCACCGGGGGGCGATGGTTGAAGCGCAACTCAGCGGTCTGCTCCCCCAGGACCCGAATCAGCTCCTCATTCACCACCTTGATCAGGACCTGGCCCGGCGAAAGACTGGTGCTCACCTCACGGCCCACCGCCCGCTCACGCACCTGATCGATGAAGGATTTGACCACAGGCAGGGCAACGTCCGCGTCCAGCAGGGCGGCGCGCACCTCACGCAGGGCCTGCTGGATATTCTCTTCAGTCAACCGCGCTTGGCCGCGCAACTGCATCAGGGTTCGATTGAGGCGCTCGGTCAGATTCTCGAACATGGCATTTCGCTTCAAGGATTTTGGGTTGATCGTGCCGCGTGGCGCGCGGCCGGGGGTTTACGTTACCCGAAAGCCCTGCGACCGTCACCCGCCCATCATATAGCGCCCCGATGCGACGCTATGCCATGATGCCCCAACGATTCTTGCCTGATACATGAACATGGACAGCTTCTGGATTGCCTGGGCAGCCGCCCTCGCCTACTGCGCCAGCACCGCCCTTTTGCTGCGACGTGCCGGACGTCTGTTGCGGGGGCAGTCTGCAGGCAAAAAATCGGCCTTGACCCTGGCCACCGTGGGCTTTGTCCTGCACACCGCCCTGCTGTCGCCGATTCTGGCCCATGATCCCCTGCGTCTGGGCCTGACCGAAGCCGTGCTGTTGATTGGCTGGCAAACCGCCCTGTTGTTGCTGCTGGCTGCCGCCCGGGCACCTCTGGAAAACCTGGGTCTCCTGCTGTTTCCGCTGCTGGCAATCTCAACCCTGGTCCATCATCCCGGCACGAGCACCGGACCGGAACTCGCCTTGCGCGGACCGGTGGAATTGCATGTGCTGACCGCCATCGTGGCCTACAGCCTGGTGGTTCTGGCAGGCGCCCAGGCTGCGCTGTTGATGGTGCAGAATCGGCTGCTGCACCACCACCGAACCCGTGGCCTCCTGCTGATCTTCCCGCCGCTCCAGACCATGGAACGCCTGCTATTCCAGCTCATTGGTCTCGCGTTTTTCATGCTTTCGCTGGCGCTTCTCAGTGGCTTTTTCTTTGTGGACAATCTGTTTGCCCAGCATCTGGTCCATAAAACCGTGCTGTCCATCGCCGCCTGGGCCATCCTCGGCATGTTGCTGTGGGGCCACTATCGCTTTGGATGGCGGGGCAAGGTCGCCGTGCGTTGGACCCTGAGTGGCGGCGCGATGCTCACGCTGGGTTATTTTGGCAGCAAGTTTGTTCTAGAAGCGCTGCTCGGACGGCAATGGGGATGACTTCCCAGGGACGCTCCAGGCCTTGGTCCATGGCGCTGGCCGCACTCCGCTCCCGGTCAGCGCAACATCGGGGCAGAACCGACGCCACCGATTCACATTGAAGGGATCAGGCGCGATTGCTATAGTTGAGGCAATTCTTAATGTTTCGTGTCCAAGCCAATGCTGGGCCCGGCGTGGAGAAGCGATCCTGGGACTGAACGGGCCAAAAAGGACAGCTGCTTCTATGGGGGCTGTTCAAAGCGCGAATGCCGCGCCCCGTAGACCCCTGCGCCCTGGGCGCGGACTCGGCCCGGATCCCGGATTTGACGATTTATGGAACCGATTTCTTGCCCATCCGGCAAAAACCGCTTCCCACACTTACCCTTTTAATTCCCTGCCCAGGCGTTTCTCTACCATGCCGCCAGAAAGTTCAGGAGCGTGACCGATGAGTTTCAGCGCTGATTGTCGATCGATCCGCATCATCGCGATTGCAGCTTCCGCGACCTGTTCGGCGCCGGCGTCCCATTCTGTAGAGAACGCCCAGGGTACCGAAGAGACCCCCCCCAATGAAAAGAATGCTGATCAATGCCACGCAACCCGAAGAGTTGCGGGTCGTACTGGTTGACGGACAAAAACTATTTGACCTGGATATCGAAACCCCCTCACGGGAACAGAAAAAAGCCAATATCTACAAAGGCCGCATCACCCGCATCGAACCCAGCCTGGATGCCTGCTTCGTTGAATATGGCGGGGATCGCAACGGCTTTTTGCCGCTGAAGGAAATCTCTCGCGATTATTTCAAGCCGGGCGTGGAAACCAGCGGCCGGCTCAATATCGCCGAGCTGCTCCGCGAAGGCCAGGAAATCGTTATCCAGGTCGAGAAGGAGGAACGCGGCACCAAGGGCGCAGCGCTCACCACCTTCATCAGTCTGGCCGGCCGCTATCTGGTGCTGATGCCCAACAACCCCCGCGCAGGCGGTGTCTCCCGGCGCATCGAGGGAGAAGAGCGGGACGAGATGCGCGAAATCATGCGCAATCTGGAAGTCCCCGAAGGCATGGGCATGATCGTGCGCACCGCCGGCATGGGGCGCTCCTCCGAAGAATTGCAGTGGGATCTGGGCTACCTGCTCCAACTCTGGCGCGCCATCGAACAGGCCGCCACCGAACGCCAGGCGCCGTTCCTGATTTACCAGGAAAGCAACATCATCATCCGCGCGCTGCGGGATTACCTGCGCGCCGACATCAACGAAATCATGGTGGACGATCCCGCCGTATATGAGCAGGCGCGGGAATTCATCACCGCCGTCATGCCGCAGAACCTCGGGCGCCTGAAACTCTACCAGGATGCCATCCCCCTCTTCACCCGTTACCAGATCGAAAGTCAGATCGAGCTGGCCTTTGCGCGGGAAGTGAGGCTCCCCTCGGGCGGTTCGATCGTCATCGACCACACGGAAGCCCTGACCAGCATCGACATCAACTCTGCCCGCGCCACCAAGGGTTCCGACATTGAGGAAACGGCGCTGCAGACCAATCTGGAGGCCGCCGACGAGATCGCGCGCCAGTTGCGGCTGCGCGACCTGGGCGGGCTGCTGGTGATCGACTTCATCGACATGACGCCGGCCAAGAACCAGCGCGAAGTTGAAAACCGGCTCCGCGATGCCACCCAGCTTGATCGCGCGCGCATCCAGATCGGCCGCATCTCTCGCTTTGGCCTGCTGGAATTGTCTCGTCAGCGCCTTCGTCCCTCCATCGGGGAGCACAGCCACATCACCTGCCCGCGCTGCGAGGGACGCGGCACCATCCGCTCGGTGGAATCCCTTGCGCTGGCCGTGCTGCGTCTGATCCAGGAAGAGGCCATGAAGGACCGCACCCAGCGCGTCATGGCCCAGTTACCGATTCCGGTGGCGACGTTCCTGCTCAACGAAAAGCGCGCCGCGCTGGCAACCATCGAAGCCCGCCACGGCATTGCCGTTGTGATCATCCCCAACCCCCACATCGACACCCCGCGCTACGAGGTCACCCGCATCCGTCAGGATGAGGCGCGCACCAATGGCGAGACGGATGCCACCTACAAGCTGATTACCGAAGCGCCTGCCGTTCACTACGAGCCCAAAGCGGCCGCAGCGACCCGCAGCCCGGCGCAAACCCCGGCCGTCAAGCTGGCGCCGCCGCCACCCGCGCCGGTTCCTGCGCCCGTGGCGGCAGCCAAGGCCAAGCCGGCTCCCGTTCCCACGGAACGGCCCCGCGCACCGTCTGGCGGCCTGCTCAAAAAGCTGTGGGACCGGCTGTTTGGCGACTCCAAAGCGCCAGCCGCGCCTGCTGAACCCGCTCAATCGGCTCCCAGCGTGACCGCAGCAGCGGAGGAAGAACAGGCCACCACGAGCACACCGCCGCCACGTCGCAGCCGCCCATCCGCCAATCGGCGCGGACGTTCCAAGCCCGCGGACAGCGACGGAACGCCAGCCCCGCGTGACCGCGCTGCGCCGCGCACGCGCGCCGCCGCCCCGCCTGCGAAAGCCCAACCGGCCGATGCGCCTGTCATCAACGAAGTGCCGGAAGAGGCGGATCTCGAAGCCTCTCCTGAAGCGACACCGGAAGTTACCGCGGAGGGAGGTGAAACCCGCAGCCGGCGGGGTCGGCGTGGCGGACGGCGGCGGCGGCGTGCCCCTGCGGCTGACGGGACGGGCAGCCCTGCAACTGCCGATGAGGGGAATGAGGGCGTTGCCGACTCAGCCGCTCCCGAAAGTGCCCAGGTTCATCAGGAAGCGCCCAGCACGCCCGATCAGCCTGAAGATAATTTCAGACGGGTTGCCGAGGGCGAGTAATCCCACTTAAGCCGATCCGCCGGAGTGGCGCGCAAGCAAGCGCCCATTCCGGCGGCATCAGCCATCACAGCGACCCCATTCAAACGGCAGGGACCGTTTTAGCGGCCTCGCTGCAGCGTCAAGCGCCCCCATTCAAACAGGCCGCCAATAGCGCGGCGGACCAGGGATCGTGCCCGGCACCGACCTGGCCCTGCGCCAGTTCCTCGATGACGGTCTGCGCCATGAGCTTGCCCAATTCCACGCCCCACTGATCGAAGGAATTGATGCCCCAGATGGCGCCCTGGGTGAAGATGCGCTGTTCGTACAGGGCGATCAGCGCTCCCAGCGCATCGGGCGTCAGCGCATCCAGCAAAATCGTCGTGCTGGGCTGGTTGCCAGGGAAAATATTGTGGGGAGTCAGGGCTGCTACCCGCGCCGCGTCCAGTCCCCGCGCCTCCAGGGCCACGCGGGTCTCGGCTTCGGTGCGACCGCGCATCAGCGCCTCGCTCTGGGCCAGCAGATTGCCGATCAGGGCGCGATGGTGCTCCGCATGGGCGTGATGTGGCCGCACGCAACCGATGAAATCGGCCGGAATCAGGTGGGTGCCCTGGTGCATCAACTGGAAAAAGGCATGCTGGCCGTTGGTCCCCGGTGCGCCCCAGACGATGGGGCCGGTGGGCCAGCTCACCACCGCGCCGTCACGGGTGACCCGCTTGCCGTTGCTCTCCATGTCGGCCTGCTGGAGATAGGCCGGCAGGCTGCGCAGGCGGTCGTCGTAGGGCAACACGGCCTGGTTGCCGGCGCCAAAGAAATCGGCATACCAGACTCCCAGCAAGCCCAGCCGTACGGGAAGATTCTCGGGCAATGGCGTATCGCGGAAATGCGTGTCCATCGTGCGGGCGCCAGCGAGCAAGGATTCAAAGGCATCCATGCCCACGGCGATGGCGATGGCGAGCCCCGTGGCCGACCACAGGGAATAGCGTCCACCGACCCAGTCCCAGATGGGGAAGCGATGCGCTTCCAAAACCCCGAAAGCTGCAGCGGCCGCCGCATTACTGGACACGGCCAGGAAATGCCGCGCCATCACGGCATCTTCCGATAGCCCGGTCTGCAACAGCCAGGCCTTGGCCGTGTGGGCGTTGACCTTGGTTTCCAGGGTGCCGAAGGTCTTGGAATTGACGATGAACAGCGTGCGACGCGGATCCAGCGGGCCTAATACACGGCTGATCTGGGCGCCGTCGATGTTGGAGACAAAATGCACGCGCGGCCCGCCTGCCGCATAGGGCGCCAGCGCTTCGCAGACCATGTAGGGCCCCAGATCCGAGCCGCCGATGCCGATGTTGACCACATCGGTTACCGCCTCGCCGGCCGCCCCCAGCCAGTTGCCGGCACGGATTTGCTCGCACACTGCCCGCATGCGCGCGCGCGTGGCGAGAATGGCGGGCATGACGTCTTCGCCGTCCACCCGGAATACGCTGCGCGCATCCCCGCGCAGCGCCATGTGCAGCACGGCGCGCTGCTCGGTGGTGTTGATGCGCTCACCGGCAAACAGGCGGGCAATCTGCTCCGGCAGTCCCACCTCTGTCGCGAGTGCAAACAAGAGCGCAAAGGTTTCCTCAGTGGCCCGATGCTTGGCGTAGTCCACCCGCAGCGCGCCAACCCGTCCCCACCAGCGCTCGCCGCGTCCCGGGTCCTCGATGCACAAGCTGCGCAGGTGGCGATCGGCCAGGCTGGCATGATGGGTCTTGAGCGCTTTCCAGGCAGGCAGTTGGTCAAGGGCGGTCACGGCTCATTCCTCCAGCGCGGCGGGTTTCACGGGGATTCCGGGAGAGGATTGCACAGCTTGGGTGTACGGATAAAGAAAAGCCCCCGCATCGCTTGCGGGATGCGGGGGCTTCAGGAATCCGGGATCAAGCCGATCAAGCGCTGGCGAGCTGAACCGGAATGGTATTGCGGGTATGGGTCACGAAATTGCGTTCGTCCAGATAGACCAGCTTGGGCTTGAAGCGTGCAGCCTCATGGGCGTCCATCCCCGCGTAAGCGCAGATGATGATGCAATCGCCCACATTGGCCTTGTGGGCCGCGGCGCCGTTCACCGAAATAATGCGCGAGTCATCCTCGGCGCGGATGGCGTAGGTCGTGAAACGTTCGCCGTTGGTGACGTTGTAGATCTGGATTTGCTCGTAATCCAGAATCCCGGCCGCATCCAGCAGGCGCCCATCGATGGCGCAGGAACCCTCATACTCGAGCTCGGCGTGAGTCACGCGCGCGCGGTGCAATTTGGCTTTGAGTAAGGTCAAGTGCATGTCACCCATCTCGGCAGTGATGTGGATACGGAACGATCCATGGCCCTTGAGCGCGACCTCCATCCCTGGCGGCCGTCTCCCCAATCACGTCAAACGACGGTATTTGAACGATCCGGAATTCTGTTTTCCGGACGTTCCCGCCACAAACGGGAAGCCGGAGACCCCGAACCCTCGCACCGGTTCAGGATTGATCATTCTGAAAGCTTGACCTCAATATTGTCAATAAGTCGCGTTGATCCCAAACGCGCCGCTACCAGCATCACCAGCCGGTTTTCCTGTCCCGTGGGCGCTTGCAGATCCTCGGGGCGCACGATGCGTGCATAGTCCACTGCGAATCCGGCAGCCACCAGCCGCGCAGTTGCCTGCGCCTCCAGCACGGCATAGTCCCGCTCCCCCGCGGTCAGCGCGGCGGCGCCCTCGGTCAGCGCGGCATGGATCGCGCCCGCGCGCGCGCGTTGCGCGGGATCCAGGTACTGATTCCGCGAGCTGAGCGCCAAGCCGTCGGTGTCACGCCACGTCTCCATCCCCTCGATGCGCACCGGTAGGCCCAGCTCCCGCACCACGGCCCGGATCACTGCCAGCTGCTGATAGTCCTTCTTGCCAAAGACCGCCACATCGGGCTGCACCAAAATGAACAGTTTGGTTACCACCGTGGCCACGCCGCTGAAATGCCCGGGGCGGGACGCGCCACACAAGCCTTCCGTCAGCGCGCCTGACACCTCCACATGCACAGCGCCAGGCAGGCCCGCCGGATACATGACCGCCACCGTCGGCAGAAAGGCCAGATCGGCGCCCTGGGCCGCCAGCGCCGCGCAATCGGCCTCGGGCGTGCGGGGATAGATCGCAAAATCCTCACCGGCGCTGAACTGGGTGGGGTTGACGAACACACTCACCACCACCCGCTCGGCCAGCGTCCGCGCGCGATCCACCAGCGCCAGATGCCCGGCATGGAGATTGCCCATGGTGGGTACCAAGGCGATTCGCTCCCCCGCCCGCCGCCGGCACGCGACCCACTCGCGCAGATCTTCGGCCG
Organism: Pseudomonadota bacterium; assembly: GCA_002862435.1. Classification (GTDB taxonomy): domain Bacteria; phylum Pseudomonadota; class Gammaproteobacteria; order UBA5335; family UBA5335; genus Macondimonas. The sequence continues at coordinate 84,993 of PKDC01000057.1, forward strand.
TTTCCACCCGCTCCATGGGCCGCTCCGTCAAAACGTATGTTCGGCGGCGGGAAACTCGCCCTGTTTCACCGCCCGCACATAGCTCTGCAAGGCCGCGGCGATGCTTCCCGTTCCGGTCAGGAAGTCCTTGGAAAAGCGCGGCCGCTTGCCAATCGAAATCCCCAGGATGTCGTAAAGCACCAGCACCTGGCCGTCCACTCCGGCCCCGGCGCCAATACCGATCACCGGCACCGGCACGGCCGCCGTGATCTCGGTTGCCAGCGTCGCCGGCACGCATTCCAGCAACAGCATGTCGGCACCGGCTGCCACCAGCGCCTCGGCGTCGCGGCGCATGGTCGCGGCCTGCTCGGCTCCTCGGCCCTGCACCTTGTAGCCGCCCAGCTTGTGGACGAACTGCGGCTGCAGGCCGATGTGGGCGCACACCGGCACGCCGCGCGCGGTGAGGTAGGCCACCAGTTCCACCTGCAGCGCGCCGCCCTCCAGCTTGATCATGCGGGCGCCGCCGTCCTGCATCAGCCGCACGGCACTCTGCATCGCCTGCTCGGGGGTGTTGCAGGTGCCAAAGGGAAGATCGGCCACCAGCAAACCCCGCCGCAGCCCGCGCGCCACCGCCCGGGTGTGGTGAACCATCGTGTCCAGCGTCACGGGCAGCGTGCTCTCAAAGCCCTCGACCACCATCCCCAGGGAGTCGCCCACCAACACCCACTCCACCCCTGCCGCGTCCATCTGGGCGGCAAAGCTGGCGTCATAGGCCGTCAGCGAGACGATCTTCTCGCCCTCGACCTTCATTCGGCGAAGCGTGTCGAGGGTAATGGGACGGAGGGACGAGACATCGCCGCTATACATTGCGAGCACCCGGAAAGCACGAGGGAAGGGTTCCAAGATTACCCCAGGCGGGGCATCGCAGCCATGCCCGACAAACCGGGGGTGAGCCCGCGCGTTGGTCCGACGGACCGACACGAGTCGTGAATTGGATCCGGCTCCGCCCCTACCGCAGCGGCGCATGGCCGCAAGTGCATCGGGTCGACGCATCAAGGCGTAAAAAGGCGGGGACGTCGCCCCCCAGGCTTGCTCAAGCCCGGGGGGGACGCAAGTGGTCTTCAGCAATTTATATACAACGATGATCGCGGTGCAATTTCAATCCGCACGCGCCATGGGCGCCGAAATATCCCGCCCCACCCAACGCGGCGGCGAGCGGGTTTCCTCACCAAAGCGGCGCGGCCCGCCAGCACCCACCGTATCCGGAAACCACAGCCCCACGTTGAGCGAAATATCGAGTTTGCCCACCGGGAAACCACGCGCATCAACACCGAGTCGCGGGGAGGCGCCCGGAAAATGCTCCCAAACGGTCGTGGCCTTAAGATCATCCTGGTACAGCAACCGCAACTCTTCCGGCCAGCCTGGCGGGATATCGAAGCGGGCAAACACATCCCAGCCGAGGCGGCTGTCCATCCACAGCCAATTCTTCTCGTGCGAAATCGTCGCCGTGCGCTCCAGTTCACTCAGCTTGCCGTCCACCACGGCGTAGCCATCGGGATCCTGGCTGCCGGCCGCGTTCACATGGCCGCCCTGGATGTCGTTGAAATCCAGCGCCAGGTAAAAGCGCGGGTGATTGAGCACCCGAGTCAACACCTCGCCACCCGGAATCTGGATCGAAACAGGAAGCACGATGCCCTGGTCGTAAAGCGTCACCTGGGACAGGATGTTGAACACCGGTATGCCTGCCACCACAATGCGCAGCTTGAGCAATCCAGTGGCCCGCACGGGTCCGTCCTTGGCAAAGATCAACTCGGGACGAATGTTGTCCAGCGTATTGAAGCTCAGCTTGGGCCAGGCGGTGAACACCCCCGTCTCCAGCTCGCCATAGATGGCATCGAGCACCCGCTTGTCCTGGCGCGGACCCACGTTGGCGCGAAAATCCTGGAAGTCCAGGAAATTCGCCGGATTCGTACGGAATTGGTAATAGGTGTTGTTTGAAACACCGGTCTTGGCATCGAACGAGACATAATCCGCCGGCTTGCGGCGCGCATCGCCCTGCACCAGATAGGCGTAGCGCGCCTTGCCCTGGTGCTCAAAAGCCAGCTCCTTGAGAATGCGGCCCTTGACCTCTCCATGCTGGGTCGGCACGTAGGGTTCATACCCCGAGTCGCGATACATGAACACCAACTCATCCACCGGATCGATCTTCCCGTAGGTCCCCTCAAGCTTGTTGGGGGAGACATCGGGGAGATAGACCCAGCCCTTCTGGTCCATCTCATCGATCTGGAACGGAATGGGCTGCATGCGCCCGCCCCGCACCACCATGACCGAAATATCCCCCACCGACTGGCGAATCAGTTCGGGCACTTCCTTGCCCTTGATCACCACCGGGTGCAGGTAGGCGTAATGCGTCAGGTCCAGCTTTTCAATCGCCTGACTGAGCTGCTCGGGGGTCAGCGCCCGCAACAGCGCCTGGTTGTCGACCAGGTAGGTCGGATCGTCACGATAGGCCGCCACAGCCTGCTCGAACGTTGCCGCGTCCACTTTGCCATAAGACGGCGCCACGGCATGCGCCGACCCCACAACGAGACCGAAGCACAGCGCGGCCATGCTTTTTCTGATGAAAACCATGTTCATCTCCTCCTTAAGATCCTTGTTTTTCCCCGGCAAGCCCGGGATGAGCCCACGGCCCGAATCGCAGATTCGTCCGTCCAAAAGTTATAGCCAATCCTGCGACACTTGCTTTTTTCTTTTTTCTGCGGCAGGGCTTATGATTCGAGGATGCAGGGAACTGCGCGGACGATCCGGCCGATGAGCCGGACGCATGACAAAGCCGCGGGATGCGGTAACGAGGAGGAGGATGTATATGGCTAGCCAGCCCACATGGGATCTGTTGATCAAAAATGCCCTGGTTTTCGACGGCGGCGGGGAGATGCCCCAGGCATACGACCTCGCCATCCATCAGGGCCGCATCGCCGCCAAGGGCCTCAATTTCAATCCGGCCTGGGCGCGCACGGTGGTCGACGGCGCCGGCCAGTGGCTGATGCCCGGCCTGCTCGACATCCACACCCATTTCGACGTGGAAGTGGAAGTCGATCCGGGTCTGCCCGAAGCGGTGCGCCACGGCACCACCACCGTCGTGATGAGCAACTGCAGCCTGGGGCTCGCCTTTGGCCTGCAGCCCTATGGCTGGGGCGATCCGCTGCAGGACAATCCCGCAGTGGATTGCTTCGCGCGGGTGGAGAACATCCCCAAGTCCGTGCTCAGCGGTGCCCTCGATGGCCATGTCACCTGGGACAACCCCATCGATTACCTCAAGCATTTCAAGGAGCTGGCGCTTGGCGCCAATGTCTGCCCGATGGTGCCCCACACCATGCTGCGCATCGCGGTCATGGGCATGCCCGGCGCCTTGAGCGACAAGCCCACCGACGAGCAGATCGTGGCGATGTGCCGCGTGCTGGATGAATGCATGCAGGCGGGTTATGTCGGCATGTCCACCGATGGCCTGCCGCTGCACTATCTGGCCAACGACCCCTACCGGGGCGAACGCATCCCGGCGCAGCACGCCACGCGCAAGGAGATCCGCGCCCTGTGCGAGGTGGTGCGGGCCAATGACGGCATCGTCCAGTTCACGCCCAATCCGGATGCCAAGCTCGCCACGCTGTCGCTGATGCTGATGGGTTGCGCGCGGCTGTTCGGCAAGCCCCTGCGCATGACGGCCACGGCGGCGATGGACCTGATCTCCCAGCCCATGGCGTGGCGGGGCCTGCTGCGGGTCAACCGACTGATCAACTCTCGCCTGCTGAAGGGCCGCTTCGCCTTCCAGGCCCTGTCGGCGCCGTTCAAGGTCTATGCGGATGGGGTGACCTCACCGCTACTGGAGGAACGTCCGGCTTTCCGCGAACTGATTGCGCTCGAGCTGGACGATCGCGAGGGCCGCCAGCGCCTGCTCAATGATCCGGCCTACCAGGCCCGTTTCCGCGAGGCCTGGATGTCCGGCAAGCGCGGCTTCAACTTCGCCCGGCTGGCGCGGCGGCTGGGTGTCGAACCCACCACGTTCACCCGTGATCTGCGCGACATGGAGCTGGTCTCGGTCCCGGACATGCCCGAGTGGAGCGGGCAGAGCATGCAGGCCATCTATGACCGCCTGCTGCGCTTCCAGGCCTCCGCAGGTCGGCTGGGGCATTTGAGCGATGCGGAAGCCGCGGCGTTTGCCCAATTCCCCAATCCCCTCATAGACGACGCCGAGTTCATGCTGCACCTGCTGCGCCGGTACGACCGCCAGTTCCGCTGGGCCATGACCACCGCCAACCGGCGCCGCGAGGTGCTCAAGAAACTGCTGCTGGATAAGGACACCCTCCCCGGCTTCAACGACTCCGGTGCCCATCTCACCAACATGGCCTTTTTCGACGGCAATCTGCGCACCCTGCAACTGGCCCAGGAAGATGGTCTGGAAACGGTAACGCGTCAGGTTCGGCGCCTCACCCGCGACCCGGCGGCGCTGTTCAACCTGGATGTGGGAACGCTTGATCTGGGCGCCCAGGCGGACGTGGTGTTGATCGATCCCGAGGCCCTGCGCGCCTATGACCCGGAAGCCGGGACCGTGATGCAGTACCGCGAAATCTTCAGCAACCCTCAGATGGTCAACCGCTCCGACGGGGTGGTGACCCAGGTCGTCATCGCCGGCAAGATCGCCTGGGACGGCAAGCGCTACACCCCCGTCTACGGGCGGGAACGCATGGGCCGCGTCCTGACCCGCCGCGGCACGGTCGCGCCGGGCCATGACGATCATCCGGACCGCGCTGAGTTTCCCAAGGCATTGGCCGGCTGAGCGAGCCGGGGCGCCAGAACGCCAGAAAAAAGGCCCTCTTGGTGAGGGCCTTTAGGAGACGCGTATCGCTTTGTTGTTATGTTTCTTCATCTGTGCCGGCGCTTCTAAGGCGCCGGCTTATTTTTATGGATCCTCAATCAGCGCGGTGTCTTGAATGTTGCCGCCGCTCCCTTTGGTGTTTTTGTCGTGGGGCGGTTGCTGCTCTCACCGTCGCTATAGCTTATGCAGGCTGCGTGCCAACAAATGAAAGTGCGTCGGATCATTTCGCGCGGCAACCCAAGCGGCAGCATGCATTATCAGCAACCATTTGATTCAAAATATACTTCTGCTATTTTTCGAGTGATTTTCGCGCCAACCCCAGCGCGTAACAAACATCATTCCGATGCTTTCCACTCCCCGAATCACGCGCTCACTCGCCCCTCCAGATGGACCGAATAGGCACCTCCCATCCGCCCGGGACAAAAACTGACCCAACGGGTCGGTTTGCCGCCGATGAGACAACGATCGAAGCAATCCACGTTGTCCCTGGAAAGCGCAGCCGGCCGCGCTGCTCTCGGCACGCAATGCGGATTGCGGCGCGACAGCATGGCGCGACAAGGCTTCAGCGGGCCCTGATGCGATAGCAGCGGTGGATGCCCGGGTTGCGGACAAAATCGGGCGGGAGCGTGGCGCGGCTCAGGTCTTCCACCCGCCAGCGCTCAGCCACGGCCGGGTCGAGCCGGAAGCGGCGGTGGTTGGTGGAGAAAATCAGTTGGCCGTCGGGGGCCAGACGCGCCATCACCGATGCGATCAAGCCCACATGGTCACGCTGCACCTCCCAGGTCCCCGCCATGCGCTTGGAATTGGAAAAGGTGGGCGGATCCAGGAAGATCAGGTCGTAGGTTTCGGTGTCCTCGTCGATCCACACCCGGCCGTCGGCCTGGATCAGGCGATGGCGCGCGTCGCTCAGCCCGTTCAGGACCAGGTTCTCCCGCGCCCATCCCAGATAGGTCGCTGACAGGTCCACCGAGGTCGTCGATAGCGCACCGCCCGCAGCGGCATAAACCGTGGCGCTGCCGGTGTAGCAGAACAGGTTGAGGAAACGCTTGCCGGCCGCCTCTTCCCGCAACAGGCTGCGGGTGAGGCGGTGGTCGAGGAACAAGCCGGTGTCGAGGTAATCGGTGAGGTTGACCCGAAAACGCAGGCCGCCTTCCGTCACGATCCGTTCGCTGCCCGCAGCGCCCTGGCGGTGGTACTGGGCGCGCCCACGCTGGCGCTCGCGGGTCTTGAACACCACCCGATCCATCGGCACTTCCATCCAATCCGGCAAGGCCGCCAACAGCGCCGCGCGCCGCCGCGCCGCGGCTTCGGGATCCACCTGAGCGGGCGGCGCGTATTCCTGCACATGCAGCCAGTCGCCGTAGCGGTCGATGGCAAAGGCATATTCGGGCAGGTCGGCGTCATACACCCGATAGGCCTCGATGCCTTCCCGGCGCGCCCAGCGTCCCAGGTGGCGGGCGTTCTTGCGCAGACGGTTGGCCAGCGCCTCCAAGCCCGGATCCGGCGCGACGACAGCGGCCGCTTCGCCCCGCACGGGCACTTCGCTACCCGGCACTTCCCACACCCACACCGTGCAGGGCAAGGCCCCATTGGCGACCTCAAGATCCGCTGGCCGCGAGCAGCGCAACAGCGATCCCGCCTCCGGCAGGCCGCTGATCACCGCCGCGCGCCAGCCCGCAAAGGATCCCGTCAGTCGGGCGCCCAGCGCCGCATGCAGGGTACGCGCGGTACCCGGACTCTCCAGTCGCTCGCCATAGGGCGGATTGGCGACCACCAGCCCGGAGCGGACCTCGCGCGGCGGCGCGGCCTGCGTCAGGTCGCCCTGCGCGATGCGCACGCGCCCCGCCAGTCCAGCGCGGTCCAGATTGGCCTGCGCCAGGGCAACGACTCCTCCATCGGCATCGCAGCCCACTATCGGCGGCAGCCCGGCCAGTCCCGCGACCCGCCGCGCCTGGGCATCGCGTCGCAGCCGCTGCCACAGCGCCGGAACATGGCCCAGCCAGCCCTGGAAACCGTAATAGGATCGCAGCAGGCCCGGCGCGATGTCCGCAGCGATCCACGCCCCCTCGATCAACAGCGTGCCGGCGCCGCACACCGGATCGAACAAGGCCCCGCCATCCGCCGCGATGGCCGGCCAACCGGCCTGGAGCAACAGCGCCGCCGCCAGTGATTCCTTCAGCGGCGCAGCGCCCTGCTCCAGCCGGTAGGCGCGGCGATGCAGGCTTTCCCCGGCCAGATCCAGGTACACCGTCACCTGCTCCCGGAACAGATGCACCGCCAGGCGGATATCGGGTCGCTCGGCACGCACGCTGGGGCGCCCGCCGGTACGGGCGCGAAAGCGGTCGACGATGCCATCCTTCACCGTGAGGGCACCGAAATGGGTGTTGCGGATGGCCTGTGAGCTCCCCGTGAAGGCCACCACGAAGCTGCCGTCAGGCGCGAGATGATCTTCCCAGGGGATCTGTTCGATGCCGGCTTTCAGTGTGGATGCGTCAGGGGCATGGAAATGAGCCAGACGCAGCAACACGCGGCTGGCCAGACGCGACCACAGGCACACCTGGTAGCCGCAGGCCAGATCGCCCGCAAACTGCACCCCCGCATGCTGGATGCGCACCGCATCAGCGCCGAGCGCGGCGAGCTCCTCGGCCAACAGGGCTTCGAGCCCGCTGGCCACTGTCGCGAAAAATACCTCGTTCAAGACAATCTGTTCCCGGCCGGTGACTCGGGGGGCAGTATTGGGACGCACTGGGCTGAATGCAACCGACGCGCAGCAAAGGTCCGCGAGTCCATATCACGCCGCGTTAGGGGAAACCCGGCCAATGCCAGCCTGGAAAAACAGCTTCGGCGCAGCGCCGTCCCCGACGACAAGCCATAACACGCTGACTTTCAAAACCTCCGCCACCGTCAGCACCCCCGGCAAACGCTTGCCCTAGCGCACCGACGCGACGTCCTTCAACCAACTCATCAATCTTAAGCACCTGCCGATATAGGAATCGCGGGGCGCTCTTCGCTGGGTTCCGGATCGAGGCCGACACCTTGCCGGCTATCACGAGATGCGACAGGAACACTTCAATCTCAGTCGCTCACATATCGCGCGGGTGACGCCGGACATGGACAAGACAAACCGCCGCACGCAATCGACGCAGGCTCCTCGGGACGGATGCTGTAATTCAGCCGGCGGATACGGACGCGCTCTTCATCCCGTTTGGATGCTGCGCCAGAGGTGTGATCGACAGGTGTTTTACAACGTTTGACGCACCCAAGAGTCTTTGAGTGGTTTAGCTCTGTCAAATGTCAGGCACCCATAAAGTGTAATGCAAGACACCTTTTTGGGCGTCTAATTATAGTTAGCTGGCATTGGTAATGGTCGCGAGGAAAACATGAGCGAGCGAGATACCAAAAACCTTACACTAAAAGAATGGATTGCCGGAATCGGCGCTCTATTCCAATTGCTCGGAGTTATCCTTCTGCTCGCCGTTGTCGGGCTTTTTGGGCTTGAGTTTTATAGATCAAGCAAGATTGACGATCTCGAGCTGCCTGGCGGGAAGTTCTCGCCAGCCATGTACAACGAACATTTTTGCAGAAACAGCCCGAACTACGAGATTCTCGGTATCCATGCGTCGACACGCATAGGGCTGTGGTATAGCAGAATCAGCTTTAGGTCGCAAGCTTACTTGCATGCCAAGGATACATTGACGGCCATGTCAGCTGTGAGAGATTTTCAGCGAGTGGGAGATGAGGTCGCGGCCAATCAGGCTATTCGGGATGCTGAGTCGCGGCTACATCAGGCCGTGGAGTCATACGTCTCATCAACATGTTTTGATGCGGAGATGAAAAGGCGCACTTATTAACGCCACTCGCAAGAAACTGAATCCGACGAACCATAGAGACGTTGCTATGCTCAGAAGTTGGATGGCGATGGCAGACACTTCTGCTGGCCGGCGATAACGAGCTGCCAGCTAACAATTCGCTCAAGCAGTTAGCCGTCAAAATAGGGAGGCGCATATTTCATGGGGCAGAGCACATATCGAATCTCCATGGACAAACGTTGGGATTTGGAGGACCTATATCTACTTCCTCATGCCTACTCACAAAACTATGCCTTTGTTTACTGCTTTGACACGACTTTAGACCCGCGTGACGCGGAGCGAATCGACTATGCACTTCAGGGATATCCGTGGCGCGGAGGGTACAGTTACGTAAACATCTACAGGGTCCTGAAGCATCAGATTCCAAGCAAAGAACGACCGAAAATCGCTGCTATTCAATACGCGTCTCCTGGTTGGATCGACCTTGCGCTCAATCCAGATGTCGCAATGCAGATCGCAAAGTCCGTAGGAATTTACCTTTGTGGATCGGTAGGCGCTGGAAGTACCTATCGAAAAATAAATTCCATCCTCGCAAAAATCAACGAAGAGCGTGCACGCGCACGAAACGCCCAATTAAAGCTGGCCAGAGCTGAAGCAATCGAGCTTGCAAAGCTCTCGCAGGAGCTGGCAAAGAGTTGGGATTTCAATAACGTTAATCAACTGACCCATAGAACCGGAGACGCAGAGGTAGCCACACGGCTGTTGATGGCACATTACAGGCGCATGAAAATTCTTGGAGATTACGTGCTCAAAGGTAAAGCAAGATTTCCCGAGAACCTGAGTGATGACGGCTAACAAAGCGTTGCAGCCGACGCCGCTTCGCGGCGCGGCTGAGCTTAATCGTTAGAATGCATTGATATGACTAAGCGCGAAGAGATAAAGAAAGAGCTAAAAGCGCTCTATGATGAGGGTGCAAAGATTGCTGCTGCCTTCGAGAAAAAGGAAGAGAAGCAGTTTCGATGCGACTATCAGCGCTGGTATACGAAGGCGCTAAAGACGATTGAGTCATTGGCCCCAGATCGGCTGCCAGAATTTCGTGGTTACTACGAAATTGACACTAAACGAAAGTCTCTTGGCTACGGCACCTACGTAATCCAGGACTTCATTAAGGGCGTTCCACCAAGCCCTTACCAGCATCCAGACTTTGACGCTCGTTTGCAGACGCTGCTGTGCTTCATCAATCAACTAACAATTCTAAATTCGGTAGAGGAGCGAATTACGTCTCTGCTTGCAAACATTGAGGGAGAGCTATACGCGGGATTGCAAGACGGAGAAATTTTCGTAGCTCGCCAGCTAGCTAAGGTCAGTCCACGTGCGGCTGGCGCACTTGTGGGCGTTGTAATTGAAGGCCATCTCCAAAAAGTTGCGGCAACACATGCGGTCAAGATCGGCAAGAAGCATCCAAGCATTTCGGATTTGAATGATCCTTTGAAGGCTGAAGGCATTATCGATGTGCTAACGTGGAGAAAGATCAGCTATTTGGCCGACCTGAGAAATCTCTGCTCGCACAAGAAGGACGCTGAACCAACCAAAGAGCAGGTTGAAGAACTTATGCAAGGCGCAGAGTGGATCACGAAGAATGTCTTCTAACAATTCGCTGGAGGCGCGACGGCCCTGACAGGCCGCGGCCTGAGCTCAAAAGTTAGATTTCAAAAACATACCATGTGTACTCCCAATGATTAAGCCAAATTCAGAATACAAAATCAGTGCACTTTGTGGGCTCCCGCCAGGATTGTTTGGCAAAACGTATTCAATTGTCACAGCCACCGAGGTGGACGCAGATCTGATCAAGGCTGAATACTTCCTACTAGTGCAACTTCCGACTGCCGCATTGCATCATAGAACCTGTGAGCCAAATCTGAAGAACTCTCCACCCGAACTCGAGCGATGGGATATCTCATCCGCACTGGATGAGGCTCAATTTCGAGTGAAGATTGAGGTTGAAAACCTTCTAGAGGCACTCGCGGATGAATTGAATGGCCAAGAACTTGATTTTCTTCCATTTGAGTTCAAGTCAAACGGGGTGAACCTTATGAGCCCCTGGAGTAGTGGACTGTTTCATTCGCAGATTAGAGAGATTATGCGTCGAACGGAGTCGCTAAAATTGAAACAGTACCTTGAATCAGTGGTTTTAAGCCCACCTATGAAATGATGATCGCGGGCCTGTCCTGAATTCTTAGTAAGCGGGGAAATTGGATAGGACTCGACTTTACACATTGGGCGGCGCAAGGAAGGTGACAGTCCTCTTGCTCGTTTGCTTTCATTCCGCACTGCTCCAAAGGACAAGACCCCAAGAAAAAAGAACGGCTCACCCATGCGCCGGGCGAGCCGTTTCCAAGGGATCGTGATTTAAGACATTGGCGCCGATTCATCCATGAGCCGGCCAAAACGGCCGCTGTTGAAGTCCTCGATCGCCGCGATCAGCTCCTGCTTCGTGTTCATCACGAATGGCCCGTAGTGGGCGATGGGCTCGTTGAGCGGCGCGCCACTCAGCAACAGCACCTGACTGTCCTGCCCCACCGTGACCGCAAGCCCGGTCCCGCCGCGACTGAAATGCCCGGTCTGGGCCGTTTGGATGGCCTTGCCGCCCACCGTCACTTCCCCGCGCAGCACCACCAGCAAGGTGGTCCAGCCTTCCGGCAGCGTGAACGCCGCATGACCGCCCGCGTTCAGCCGCAGATCCCAGACATTCATCGGCGAGTGGGTTCGCGCCGGACCCTGTGCCCCGGCGTACTCGCCGGCGATCACCCGCAAGCTGCCGGCGTTTTCCGGCAACACGACCTCGGGAATCTGCGCCGCCCCGATGGCCTGATAAGCCGGTTCGCCCAGCTTGTCCCGTGCCGGCAGGTTGACCCAGAGCTGGGCCATCTCCAGCGTGCCGCCTTCTCGTGAAAAGGCTGGCGAGTGGAATTCATCATGCAGTACACCGGCGGCGGCCGTCATCCATTGCACATCGCCCGGCCCGATGACGCCACTGTTGCCCGTGGTATCACGGTGCGCGACCTCGCCCTGATAAACGATGGTGACGGTCTCGAAACCACGGTGGGGATGTTCTCCTACCCCGCGCGGAACGCTTGCCGGCGCAAAATGCTGGGGGCCGGCGAAGTCGAGCATCAAAAAGGGACTGGCGTGCTCGGCATCGCGCGGGATGGAAATCAGGTTGCGCACCGGAAAGCCGTCGCCCACCCAGTGGGCCGAGGCCTGGGGCGTGATCCGGTTCAGTTGTTTCATGGCGCGTCTCCTGGATTTGCGTGGGTACGACGCCAAGATAGGGCCGATTGCCGGCATACAGAAGCGCACGAAAGGCGAATCCCGCGTTCGGCTGCCGCGAACACCACGGCAGCCTGCGGCATGACAACGCCGGCGGCCGGTTTTTAGCGCGGACTTTTGATCGGCAGGCCGGCGAGATCGGGCGCCACCAGAGGTGGCGATGGGCTGCCGCTGACCGTGCCGAAAGTGCGGCCCGCGTTCCAGTCGGCGGTGGCCGCGACCATCTCGTCGCGATTGCGGGCGACGAAGTTCCACCACAACAGGATTTCCTCCGCGAAAGGCTCGCCCCCGATCAGCAACAAACGCGCCGCCGCCTGGCTCTGGAGCGCCAACTGCGCGCGCGCCGTGCCCAGATACAGCAAGGTGCCGGGCTCCAGCGTCTCGCCTTCCACCTCCAGCGCGCCGCTCAACACCAGCACCGCATGCTCGAAGGCTGGATTGAGCGGCACGAGCGTTTCAGCCGGCTCGGCGCAGGCGAGGTCCACGCCCACCAGCGGCGAGAAAATCATGGCCGGCGCCGTCTGGCCAAACGCCGTGCCTGCCAGCACGGTGACGGTGAAACCGCCCCATTCCAGCACCGGCAGCTCGGGATAGTGATGAAAGCTCGGCTCGCGGTGGCGCTCGGCATCGGGCAGCGCAATCCACAACTGCGCCGCATGCAGTCGACCGGGATCATCGGTCACCGCGTCCTCGGCATGGACAATACCGCGCCCGGCCGTCATCAGGTTCACCTGGCCGGGCCGGATGACCTGCTCATACCCCAGGCTGTCGCGGTGCATGATCTCGCCGTCGATCATCCAGGTGAAGGTTTGCAGGCCAATGTGAGGATGCGGCCCCACGCGCAAGCCCTGCCCCGCCCCGTAAGTCACCGGCCCCGCCTGATCCAGGAAACACCAGGCGCCAACCATGCGCCGCTGGCGGCTGGGCAAGGCGCGGCGGATGGTGAAGTCCTTGCCGATGACGGAGGCGCGCGCCGAAATGCGTTCCAGAACCGGCGCACCAGCGGCGGGAGGGCAATCCCTGGAAGCAGAAGCCTGGCATTGTGGTTCCAGATCACTCATGGCGCCGACCTCGCGGGTGGGATCAAAGAAAAACGGGAACGGGTCCTGCAAAGCGCTTGGCGGAACCCGCGCCATTGGCGCCGTTGATGGCGCGACACGCTCACTCCGAAGACGTCACGCCGGCCCAATCAAGACTTCGCCAACTGTCGCGTCCAGGCGGCCAGCGCCGCGAGCATCTTGCCGATGAACTCGCGTGTCGGTTCATGGATCAGTTGGCCTTGTGCATCGAAACGCTCGTGGGCGGCGCCGATCATCACTTCCGGCTTGTTGAGCGGATGTACATCGAGGAAAACCAGCACCTGGCGCAGGTGGTACTGCGCCCGCGCCGTTCCGATGGCGCCGGGGCTGGCGCCCATGATGGCCGCCGGCTTGCCTGCGAAGGGTTGCTCGGGCGGGCGCGAGGCCCAGTCGATGGCGTTCTTGAGCACGCCCGGAATGGAATAGTTGTATTCCGGGGTCACGAACAACAGCGCATCCGCCGCACGAATCTGCTCGCGAAAGCGCTCCACGGTGGCGGGAAAACCATCGGTGCGCAGATCCTCGTTGTACAAGGGCAAGTCGGCGATATCGGCAATCGTGATGCGCATTCCGGCGTCTGGCGCCAAGGCCTGCGCGACGCGCAATGCCGCCGCGTTGTAGGACGCCTGACGCAGGCTGCCGCAAATACCCAACACATTCAGAGGCGTGGTCATGGAGTTCTCCTGGTCAAGGTGGATCGATCAACGCGGCGCATCGAAAGCCAGGCGGCCCGGCCCATGCGCGGCGGCAAACAGCAGCCCGCCGATGAGGGCGGTGTTTTTCCAGAAATGCAGCGACTGCTGATAGGCGGTCATCGGATCGGTCTCCATCCAGTAGCCGTGAAAAATGGGCGTGGCGATCGCCGTGAAGGCCGCCAGCGCCAAGGCAATCCAGCGCGTCTGCCAGCCAAGCAGCAACAGCGCGCCCCCCACCAGCTCGACCAGCGCGGCCGGCCAGACCAAGAGCCCGGCCAGCGGCATGCCATGGGCTTGCATGTAGCCCGCCGTGCCGCCGATGTCACCAAACTTGGCGGCGCCCGCGCCAATGAACAAGGGCGCAATCAGCACCCGACCCACCACCGGCAGGTAATCGGCAAAGGCATCACGGGATGGCGAATTCATGCGAGGATCTCCCCAGGTGTCCGCCGGGACCGGCGATGGGGTAACTTTAGGCGATGTGGAAGCTTCCAACAGCGCCGTTTGGGAGAACGCGCCGTTCGCCATGGCCGAACGCCGCAGCGCGCCCATGAAATACAGCCTGGATGACATCCGGACTTTCCTCGCCGTCGTGGAAAGCGGCAGCATCAGCGGCGCGGCCCTGCGCCTGGAGCTGACCAAGTCCGTGGTGAGCCAGCGCGTCACGCATCTGGAAGCCGCTCTCGGCGTCGAGTTACTGCACCGCTCCAGCCGGGGCGTGACGCCCACCGACCGGGGGCGGCTGTTCCACGAGCAGGCTTGTGACGCCATCGCGCAACTGGAACAGGCGGCCGAGGCGGTCGCCGAGGACGAGACCGCGCTCGGCGGCCTGCTGCGCATCAGCGCGCCCATGACCTTCGGCACGCGCTACCTGGGGCCGATGTTGTTCGCCTTCATGCAGGCCCACCCGCGTCTGGAACTGGCGCTGGATTTGACCGACCGGCTGGTGGACGTGGCGGCCGAAGGCTACGATCTCGCCATCCGCATCACCCAGATGCCGGACGATGCGCTGCTGGTGGCGACCAAGCTGGCGGACAGCCGGCGCGTGGTGTGCTGCAGTCCGGACTATGCGCGGCACCACGGCGTGCCGCAAACGCTGGATGAGATTCCCGCCCATGCCGGCATTGGCTACGCCCTCAAAACAGCCACCCAGCTCTGGCGCTTTCCCCCCGCCCGGCATGGCGAGCCGGCGCGGACCGTCACGCCGCGCCAGCGCATCCTCACCAACAACGGCGAGGCCATGCGCGATGCCGCCGTGGCGGGCCTGGGACTGGTGATGTTGCCGCTGTTCATCGTCGCGGACGATCTGCGCGCCGGCCGCCTGGTGCAGGTCTTGGCGAATGAACGGCCCGAGCCGGACACGATCTACGCGGTTTATCCCCAGCGCCGTCACCGCTTGCGCCGCTTGAGCGCCCTGGTGGCACACTTGCGCGCCGGACTCGCCGGCGTTGCGCCGTGGGAAAACGATTGTCCCATCCGTTAGGGCCGTGGCAGGCATGTCCACCCGGCTTTCTGGGGCTGTACGCCATTGCCCTGCCCTGCCCTTGCTAGACCGCAGCAAGGTTCAAGCTGAGCTCAGCAGCGTCGCCAACGCGCAGGCGACCGTCGCGGTCGCACGTTTCAGGTCATTCAGGCGCAGGCATTCGTCGGCGGCGTGGCCACCGGCGTCGGCCAGTGTGCGCGGGCCGGCGCCGTAGAGCACGGTGGGAATGCCCGCCGCCGCGTAGTGACGCGCATCGGTGTAGAGCGGCACGCCATGCTCGGCGATAGGGGCGCCAAAGAACACAGCGCCGCAGTGCTGTAGCGACCGCGTGAGCCGTTCGGCGCCGGGCAATGGCACCAGCGGCTGGGCCGCCAGGATGCAGCGGATCTCGACACCGACACCGGGGCAATCCGCCGCTGCGGCTTCGATCAGGCCGCGCAGCTCGGCCTCGGCGGCCGCCATCGATTCCTCCGGAATCACCCGGCGATCGAGCCGGAAGCGGACGCAATCCGGCACCACATTGGTGTTGATGCCGCCGCTGATGAGCCCGATGTTCAACGTCGGATGACTGATGCCCGGCGTCGCCGACCGGCGCTGCGCCAATGCGGCGCGGAAGGCGTAGAGCCGGGTCAGGATCTGTGTCGTCGCCGCCAGTGCGTCGATGCCCGACTCCGGCAGCGCGGCGTGGCCCTGGCGGCCACGCACGGTCACCTCCAGATGCAGGCAGCCGTTGTGCGCGGTGGTCACCGCGTAGGAGAAGCCGGCGCAGATCGCGTAGTCGGGCGTCGACAGACCCTCGGCGAGCAGCCAGCGCGGGCCGATGTCGCCTCCCGCCTCTTCGTCGTAGGTCAGATGCAGCTCGACCGCGCCGTTCAGCACCAGCCCATCGGCGGCGAGCCGCTGCAGCGCCCGCAGCGCGAAGGCATAGGTTGCGAAATCGGACTTGCTGACCGCGACGCCGCGACCGTACATCGTCGGGCCGTGCAGCGGGTCGTCGACGATCTCGGCGCCGTAGGGGTCGCGCGTCCAGCCGAGGCCCGGCGGCACCACGTCGCCATGGGCGTTGAGTGCGATGCAGGGGCCGCCGCTGCCAAAGCGCTGGCGGACAATCAAATTGGTCGCGCTGATCATGCCGACCGCCTGCACGGCATCCGCCGGCACCGGGTAGGCCGTCACCGCGAAGCCCAGCGCTTCGAGCAGCGCGCGCGCGACTTCGGCATGCGCGGCGCAGTCGCCGGGGGGATTGTCGGTCGGCACCCGCACCAGTGCAGCCAGGAATTCACGGGCGCGAGCGTGATCGGTTTCCACCGCGTGGAGCATACTCGCGGGCCAGCGGTCGGAAGCGTTCACGGGTCACTCCTGGCCTGGTTGTCGGCTGCATCGGGAATCGGGAACTGCTGCAAAAAATCCATGAAGGCGGCGGTCGCCAGCTCGGCATCCTCCACGCTCAGGGTTTCCGCCGGGTGGTGGCTGATGCCGCCGTGGCCGCAGCGCACGAACAGCATGCCGACCTCGGTCAGCCCGGCGATCTGCATGGCGTCGTGGCCGGCGCCGCTGGGCAGATGGCGCACGTCGGCGGAACCGGTGACGCGGCCGATGCTTGCCGCGATCCGGGCCTGGAGGTTTGCCGCGCAAGGCGTGGCGGGAACCTTCAACAGCGGATCGATACGCAGCGCGACACCGCGTCGGGCCGCGATTCGCGCACTGCCGGCGAGGATGTCGGCCGCGGCCGCGTCGCGCACCGCATCGCTCGGCGCGCGGATGTCGAGGGAGAGCTCGCAGGCGCCGGGAATGACATTCACCGCGCCGTTCGGCACGCCGAGCTGGCCCACCGTACCCACCAGACCCGGCACCTGCGCGCAGCGCTGCTCCACCAGCAATACGATCTCGGCGGCCGCGGCGGCCGCGTCGTGGCGCAAATCCATGGGCACGGTGCCGGCGTGACCCGCCTCGCCGCTGATCGCGACGCGATGGCGCACGCAGCCATTGATGGCGCTGACCACGCCGAGCGCATGGTCCTCGGTGAGCAACACCGGCCCCTGTTCGATGTGCACCTCCAGATAACCGAGCAGCTGCGCGGCATTGCGCGCCAGTGCCGGGATTGCGTCCGGGTCGTTTCCGGCGGCAATCAGCGCATCGCGCAGGCTGATGCCGGCGGCATCGCGGCGATCCAGACAGCCGGCATCGAAGCTGCCGGCGACCGCGCTGCTGCCGAGAAACGCCGTCTGGAAGCGCACGCCCTCCTCGTCGCTGAAGCCGATGATCTCGACTGCGAAGGGCAGCGCCACGCCGGCCAGACGCAGCTGCTGCACCGCGACGATGGGCAGCAGAATGCCGAGGCGGCCGTCGTAGCGGCCGGCGTCGATGACGGTGTCGTAGTGGGAGCCGGTCAGCAGTGTCTTCGCGCCGGATCGCGCGCTGCGCCAGCGCCCCACGACATTGCCCATGGCGTCGATGTGTGCGTCGAGCCCCGCTTCCAGCATCCATTCCCGCAACAGCGCGGCGGTCGCCCGATGCACCGGCGTCATGAAGGTGCAGGTCAGTGCGTCGGGCTCTTCGCTGAGCCGCGCCAGCCGCTCGGCCATCGCCAGAATGCTGGAACCCGGCGGCGCGGTCACGCGCTCGGCAAGGCGAAAGCGGGCAATGCGCGCGATTTCCGCCACGGCCGTGGCCAGTTCGGTGTCCGCATCCTGGTGCAGGCGCCGTTCGAACGCGGCCAGAATCGACGCGCGGTCATGGCCCTTCACCGCCAGCACGAACGGAAACCCGAAACGCTGCCGATAGGCTTCGTTGAGCGCCTGCAGGCGCGCGAATTCCGGCGCGCTGCACTGGTCGAGACCGGCGCCGGCCTGTTCCCGGCTTGATGCGGCGGTGAGTTCGCCGCGCACGGCGGCGCGGCCGGCGAGGTCAGGGTGGGCGCGCACCAATGCGAGCTGGCGTTCGCGGTCGGCCGTGCGCAGCGTGTCGGTGAGCGCGTCGGCGAGATCGAAGCGCGTTGCAAAGGGGCGCCGCTGCGCGGTCTGTGCAGCGACCCAGTCGGTGTGTTCGAAGATGCCGTCGAGGGCAGCGACAAAGCCGTCGGCATCGAGCGCGTTCAGCGTGTCGAGATCAATCAATGCGGTCATGGACTCACCGGATGCTGCGCCCGCCAATGGCGGGCGATGTCGATGCGCCGGCAGATCCAGACATCGGCAAAGCCGTGGACGTAGTCGATGAAGCGCTCCAGCGACGCCAGCCGCGCCGGGCGGCCGATGATACGGCCGTGCAGGCCGATGGACAGCATCTTCGGCCGGTCGAGGCCTTGCGGGTCGCCCTCGCGGTAGAGCACATCGAACGCGTCCTTCAGGTAGTCGAAGAACTGGGTGCCGGAATTGAAACCCTGCGCCGCGGCGAACCGCATGTCGTTGGTATCCAGCGTATAGGGCACGACCAGATGCGGCTGCAGATCGACCCGCGTCCAGTACGGCAGGTCGTCGGCGTAGGAGTCGGCGTCGTAGAGGAAACCGCCTTGCTCGACCAGCAGCCGCCGCGTGTTGGGGCTGTCGCGGCCGGTGTACCAGCCCAACGGCGCGCTGCCGGTGAGCGCTCGCAACAGGTCGACGGCCTCGGCCAGATGGGCGCGCTCGGCGTCGATGTTCATGGTCTGGTAGCTGATCCAGCGCAGGCCGTGGCCGACGATCTCGGCATCGAGCGCGCGCAGCGCAGCGGCCGCCTCGGGATTGCGCGCCAGCGCGCGGGCCACCGCGAACACCGAGAACGGCAGCCGGTGCCGCTCGAACAGCCGCAGCACGCGCCAGAAACCGGCGCGGGCGCCGTACTCGAACAGCGACTCCATGCTCATGTGGCGCATCGGAAACGCCTGCGCGCCGATGATTTCGGACAGGAAGGTCTCCGACACCGGATCGCCGTCGAGCACGCAGTTCTCGCCGCCCTCCTCGTAATTGAGCACGAATTGCAGCGCGATGCGGGCGCCGCCGGGCCAGCGCGCGTGCGGCGGCGTCGCCCCGTAACCGATGAGATCGCGGGGATAGTAGGGGTCTGCGGGCGATTTCATGGGCGCCTCCCGATCGCGGTGCCGGCAACGGCGCGGCCGAGCACATGGGTGGCGCGGATGCAGCGGTCGTCGCCCAGCGTCATCAGGATCAGCAGGCGCTCGGCCAGGGTCTGGGCGATTGCGCAGCGGCGCGCGATCAGCGGTGTCGCGGCCAGATCGAGGACGATGAAATCGGCCTCATTGCCAACGCGGAACGAACCGATGCGATCGTCCAGATGCAGCGCGCGGGCGCCGGCGAGCGTGGCCAGATAGAAAGCCCGTAGCGGCGCCAGCCGCTGGCCCTGCAATTGCGCGACCTTGTAGGCCTCGCCCAGGGTGCGCAGCAGGCTGAAGCTGGTGCCACCGCCGACGTCGGTGGCCAGCGCATAGCCCAGACCGGCGGCATCGGCGGCCGCGAAATCGAACAGCCCGCTGCCCAGGTACAGGTTGGAGGTGGGCGCATGCGCGATCCAGGCACCGCTCTCGGCCATGCGTTGGCGATCGGGGTCGTCGAGATAAATGCCATGGGCATAGATCGCCCGTTCCCGCAGCAAACCGTAGTGGTCGTAGACATCGACGTAGCTGCGGCTCCAGGGAAACAGCTCGCGCACCCAGGCGACCTCGGCGGGATTCTCGGCGACATGGCTGTGGACATGGACATCGGGGTACTCGGCGGCCAGGCGGCCGGCACTGGCGAGCTGCTCGTCGGTCGAGGTCGGCGCGAAGCGCGGCGTGATCGCGTAGTGCAGCCGCCCCCGGCCGTGCCAGCGCTCGATCAGCGCCCGGCTGTCGCGCTCGCCGCTCGCCGCGGTGTCGCGCACCGCCGCGGGACAGTTCCGGTCCATCAGCGTCTTGCCGGCAATCAGGCGCAGGTTCAGCTTCTCTGCGGCGGCGAATACCGCCTCCACCGAGGCGGCGTGGACGCTGCCCAGCACCTGTGCAGTCGTCGTGCCGTTGGCGAGCAGTTCGGCGATGAAGAAATCCGCCACCGCGCGGGCGTGGTCTGCATCGTCGAAGCGGCTCTCGGCGGGAAAGGTGTAGCGCTCCAGCCAGTCCAGCAGATTGCTGCCGCCGGCCGCAATCATGTCGGTCTGCGGCATGTGGATGTGGGTGTCGATGAAGCCGGGCATTATCAGCGCGTGCCGGTGTTCCGTCAGCGCGCATCCCGGCGGCAGCTGCCGCAACAGGTGCTCGGCCGGACCGAGGGCCGCGACGCGGCCGTTGTCGATCACCAGCACGCCGTCGTCGTGGTATTCATAGGCCTCGCTGTTGCTGTGAATGCCGGGGTCGGCGAGAAAGTGCAGCACCGCGCCGCGGTGCGCGCTGAGCTGGCTCATGGCGGGACTCCGGCGTTGATCCAGGCCAATACGGCGGCGCGTTCGTCCGCGGTCATGCCCGTCAGATTACCCAGCGGCATCGCCCCCGTCGCCACCTGCTGGCCGATCTCCGCCGCCTGGGCGTGGATGCGCTCGGCGGTATCAAAGCGATAGCCCTTGGGCGCCGCCGCGAAGCCGGGCTGGGTCGGGTGCTGGGCGTGGCAGCCCACACAGCGCTGCTCGATGATCGCGGCAACGGCCGTGAAGTTCGGCGCAGTCGAGGCAGCCGGCGCCAGCGCGGGCCGCAGCGCCCAGATTACGGCGGCGATTGCGACCACGCCAGCGAGTGCCGGTAGCGGCGGTGTGCGCCCGCCTCGTTCACGGGCGCGGTGGCGGGCGACAAACCAGGCGCGGATCGCGGCGCCGGCGCCACACAGTGCGATCAGCACCAGCCCGTTGTGCGCCGCGCCATAGGTCATGGCGTAGTGGTTGCTCATCATCGTGAACAGCACCGGCAGCGTGAAATAGGTGTTGTGCACCGAGCGCTGTTTGCCGCGCAGGCCGTGGCGCGGGTCCGGCGGTTCGCCCCGGCTTGCCGCCGCCACCAGCGCGCGCTGGCCGGGAATGATCACGAAGAACACATTGGCGACCATGATGGTGCCCAGCATCGCGCCAAACTGCAGGAAGGCGCCACGGCCGCTGAACACCTGGCACAGGCCCCAGGCGATGCCCGCCAATAGCAGCGCCAGCACGCTGCCGAGCAGGCGCTCGTTGCGGCCCAGCACCCGGCACAGGCCATCGTAGGCCAGCCAGCCCACCACCAGTGTGCCCAGGCCGAGACCGACGGCGGCGCTCGCGCTGAGGTCGGCGACGGCCGGGTCGATCAGATACCGCTCGGGCGCGCGGTAGTACAACAGACACAACAGGAAAAAGCCCGACAGCCAGGTGCTGTAGGCCTCCCAGTAGAACCAGTGCAGCGTCGTGGGCAGGGCCGCCGGCGCCAGCCGGTATTTCTGCGCGTTGTAAAAGCCGCCGCCGTGTACCGCCCAGACCTCGCCACCGACGCCTTTCGCATGGAGGGCGGGGTCGGTCGGCGGCAGCAGATGGTTGTCGAGCCAGACGAAATAGAAGGACGCGCCGATCCAGGCGATGCCAGTCACCAGATGGATCCAGCGACCGAGCAGGCTCAGCCAGTCCAGCAGATAGGCCTCCATCAGCGTCGCCGCCCCGGGCCGAACGGGACTGCGGATACAGCATCGGCACGACCAGCGCGGAGAGCATCCATGTCAGGCATCCGGATGGTAGGACCGGCCGAGCGCCGCCGGCTGGTTCAGCAGGATCGTCTTGGGATCGCGGCAGATCAGCACCAGCACGATGATGGTGGCGAGATAGGGGAGCATCGACATGAATTCCGAGGGGATGTGCAGGCCGAAGCCCTGGGCGTAGAGCTGGATCACCGTCATGCCGCCGAACAGATAGGCGCCGAGCAGCACCCGCAGCGGCTTCCAGGTGGCAAACACCACCAGTGCCAACGCGATCCAGCCGCGCCCGGCGCTCATGCCCTCGACCCACATCGGCGTCAGCGCGGTGGACAGATAGGCGCCGGCGATGCCGCTGCAGGCGCCGCCAAAGGCGGTTGCCGCATAGCGCACCCGCGCGACCGGGTGGCCGAGGGCGTGCGAGACCTGCGGCGCCTCGCCGATCGCACGCAGCTTGAGGCCGGTGTGGGTGCGGGTCAGGAACCAGTGCACCGCGAAGAACAGCAGCAGCGAGCCATAGACCAGCAGGTTGTAGCGAAACAGCAGCGGGCCGAGCACGGGCAAGTCGGACAGCAGCGGAATCGATACGGCCGGCGCGCCAGCGATGGGCTGACCGGCAAAGGGCCGGCCGACGAAGGCGGACAAGCCGACGCCAAACAAGGTCAGCGCGAGGCCCGTGGCGACCTGGTTGGTCTGCAAGGTGATGGTCAGCAGCCCGAACACCAGCGCCATCGCGACGCCGGCCGCGGCGGCAGCGAGATAACCGAGGACGAGGCTGCCGCTGGACAGGCCGACCGCGAAGCCGGTGATCGCGCCCACCAGCATCATGCCCTCGACACCCAGGTTCAACACCCCGGCGCGCTCGGTGACCAGCTCGCCGAGCGCGGCGTAGATCAGGGGTGTCGCCGCGATCACGGTGCTGACCAGAATCGGGATCAGGACGTCGGTCATGGCGCGGCCTCCGCGGTGGTCGTTGCGGCCGTTTCGATCGGCTTCGGCGCGATCGCGGCCCGCCGCCAGCGCAGCCGGAAGTTGACGAACAGATCCGCCGCCAGCAGATAGAACAGCAGCAGACCCTGGAACAGGCCGGTCACTGCCGCCGGCATGGCCAGCTCCATCTGCGCCTGCTCGCCGCCCAGATACAGCAGCGACATCAACAGCGACGCCAGCACGATGCCCGCTGGATGCAGGCGGCCGACGAAGGCGACGATGATGGCCGCGAAGCCATAGCCCGGCGACACCGACGGCTGCAACTGGCCGATGGGACCGGCCACCTCGCCGATGCCGGCAAGCCCGGCGGTGGCACCGCTGAGCAACAGCGCCAGCCAGATATTGCGCTTCTCGCTGAAGCCGGCGTAGGCCGCGGCCGCGGGCGCGAGCCCGGCCACCTGCATGCGGTAGCCGGCATGGCTGCGGGCGACGAAGAACCAGGCCGCGAGCGCCACCAGCAGCGCCAGAATGAAACCGACATTGGTGCGCGCACCCGCGAACAACAGCGGCAGCAATTCCCAGTCGTTGAAGGTGCGCGATTGCGGAAAGTTGAAGCCCGCCGGATCGCGCCAGGGCCCGTGCACCAGGTAGGCCAGCAGCAGTTGCGCGATATAGACCAGCATCAGGCTGACCAGGATCTCGTTGGTATTGAAGCGCGTGCGCAGGAACGCCGGAATCGCCGCCCACAGCATGCCGCCGGCGATTCCCACGAGCAGCATGGCTGGCAGGATCCAGGCGCTGGGTTGATCGCCGAATGCCAACGCCACGCCGGCGCCGGTGATCGCGCCGATGGTCAACTGCCCCTCGGCACCTATGTTCCAGACGTTGGCGCGAAAGGCGAGCGCGAGGCCCACCGCGCACAGCAGCAGCGGCGTGGTTTTCAGCAACAGCTCGCCGAGGCCGTAGCTGGTCGCCAGCGGCTTGATGAAAAACACCCGGAACGCCGCGACCGGATCCTTGCCCAGCAGGGTGAAGATCAGAAAGCCGGTCGCCAGCATCAGCATCGCCGCCAGCATCGGCGCGCCCAGCTGCATCAGCCGCGACGGCTCGGCCCGGCGCTCAAGCCGCGGCATCGGCCACCTCCGCACCCGCCGCGATGAAGCCGCCGGCCATCCATAGGCCGATCTCCTCGATGCTGGTCTCGGCCGGGGTTCGGGTCGGCGACAGGCGGCCGTGCGCGATCACCGCGATGCGGTCGCAGATGCTGAACAGCTCATCGAGTTCCTCCGACACCACCAGCACTGCGACGCCGCGATCGCGCAAATCGATCAGCGCCTGGCGGATCATCTGCGCGGCGCCGACATCGACGCCCCAGGTCGGTTGCCCGGCGATCATCAGCTTGGGCGCCAGCAGGGTCTCGCGGCCGACAATGAATTTCTGCAGATTGCCGCCAGACAGGCTGTTGGCCGCCGACTGCGCGCCACCGCTCTTGACCTTGAACTCGGTGATGGCGCGGCTGGCGAACGCCGTCGTCAGCGCGTTGCGTACCAGACCAAAGCGCACCATGCCCCGGCTACCGCCCACCGCGCCACCGGTCAGCAGCGCGTTGTCGGACAGACTCATCGGCGGCACCGCGCCGCGACCCAGGCGCTCTTCGGGCACGAAGGTGAGTCCCAGCGCGCGCCGCTGCACCGGGTTCAGGAGACCCGCCGGCTGGCCCGCAATGCGGATCGCGCCGCGATCGTCATAAGGCGTGCGGGTCTCGCCGGACAGCGCCGCCATCAGCTCCTTCTGGCCATTGCCCGACACCCCGGCAATGCCGACGATCTCGCCGCTGCGTACGCGCAGGTTGATGCCCTCGAGTGCGATGCCGAAGGGATCGGGGGTGGCGAGTCGCAGATTGGTCAGTTCCAGCATGATGGCGCCTGGCTCGCGCGGGGTGAGCGTGCATTGCGACAGCTCGCTGCCGATCATCAGCCGGGCCAGGCTGTCGTTGCTCTCGTGCCGCGGTGTCGCCGTGCCGCTGACGCGGCCGCCGCGCAGCACCGTCGCGGTATCGCAGAGCGCGCGGATCTCGTCGAGCTTGTGGCTGATGTAGAGAATGCTGACGCCCTCGCCGGCGAGCCGGCGCAGGGTGTCGAACAGCGTGCGCACCGCCTGCGGCGTCAGCACCGAGGTGGGTTCGTCCATGATCAGCAGCCGCGGCTGTTGCAGCAGGCAGCGCACGATCTCGACGCGCTGGCGCTCGCCCACCGACATGCTGTGCACCAGGCGCTCCGGGTCCACCGGCAGGCCGTAACGCGCGGACACCTCGCGGATGCGCTCGTGCAGGCGCGTGGGCGAGGCGCGGTGATCCAGCGCCAGCGCGATGTTCTCGGCGACGTTCAGCGTCTCGAACAGTGAAAAATGCTGGAACACCATGCCGATCCCCAGCGCCCGCGCCTGCGCCGGGTTGGCGATACGGACCTCCCGGCCCTCCCACAGGATGCGACCGGCGTCCGGCTGCACCACGCCGTAGACGATCTTCATCAGCGTGCTCTTGCCGGCGCCGTTCTCGCCCATCAGCGCGTGAATCTCGCCGGGCTGCACGCTCAGATCGACGTCGGCGTTGGCGACGACGCTGGGGTAGCGCTTGGTGATGCCGTGCAGCGCAAGGCGCGGCGGCGCAGGGTTCAGCGCGGGTGGGTGCATGTGGCGCAGCCTTGGCTTGGGCAGGAATCGAGGGCGGGCGCGGGGGCCGCAGCCGTCACCGCTGCATGGGAAATGGCCTGACCACCGCGACGGGAAAGTTCGCCTGCCGGCAGGGTTCGCAGCAACTGCGCGGCCACCGCCACCGCAATCGCCGCCGGCCACTTGCTGGTGATGCCCGCGACGCCAATGGGACATTGCAGGCGGGCGATGGTGGCCGCGTCGAAGCCGTCGTCGCGGGCCAGCCGCGAGCGGAAGCGCGCGGCCTTGCTGGCGGAGCCGATGAGGCCGGCGAAGCCGAAATCGCCGCGGGCCAGGATCGCGCGACACAGGCGGTAGTCGAGGCCGTGGTCGTGGGTCATCACCACAAAGCGGCTGCCCGGCGGCGCTGCGGGAACACCCGCGACCGGATCGGCCTCGACGCGCAGATCGACGTTGGCCGGAATTGTCGCGGGCAACAGCTCCGCGCGCGTATCGATCCAGGTCAGCGCGAACGGCAATTCGGCCAGGGCGCGCGCCAGGGCCTGGCCGACATGGCCGGCGCCGTAGAGCCACACCGGCGGCAGCGGCGCCGGCAGCGGTTCGACCAGGGTGATGCCGTTGGCATCGCGGCGCAGTTCTGGCGTCGTGGCGGCCATCGGGGGGTTGCTTCGACGTCGCGTTGAGCCCTCGCTGCGGCCGTCGGATTTGGGTGTTGTTGACGGTGCAAACGTCATTTCGCGCATGACGCTGCCGCGCGTGATATGGGTCTGCGCGATATCGATCTGCGCGATAGTGACGCGCAGCCACCCCCGCTGCCACCGGTTGCTCGCGCTCGCCATGGCCCGCAGCAGCGGCAGGTCCGCCGCGACATAGCGCTCGATCCACAACTCGACCGCACCACCACAGCACTGCCCGAGTTCGGCGCCAAGGACAAAGCGCAGCAGGCGCGCGGCGGGCGCGCTGGCATCGGCCAGCAGCGCCCGCGCCGCGGCGATGCCCTGCCATTCCAGCCGGCCACCGCCGATGCTGCCCTGAATGCCGTCGCGACTCACCAGCATGCAGGCACCCGCCGCGCGTGGCGCCGAGCCATGCACGCCGACGACGAGCACGCGGGCGATGGCGGGCGCTGTCCCGAGTGCCTGTGCGGCCGCCCGCGGCCAGTCGTGCAATGGCCGCAGCCAGGCGCCGGTGCCCACCGTGCCGGTCGGCGGGTGCGCGATGGCGGTCGACAACTCGGGCACGGCGTTCATTCCGCCCGCTCCGCGAGCGGCCGCACGGAATCAATGGCAGCGAGCACCGCCTCGGGCGTCGCCGGCGCCCGCAGCGCAGGCAGCGCGCCCGCAGCGCCGCAGCTCGCCACCGCGTCGCGGATGGCGTGGAACACCGAGATCGCCAGCATCAGCGGCGGCTCGCCCACCGCCTTGGAGCGATGGATGCTGTCCTCGCGGTTGGGCGCACTTTCCAGCAGACGGATATGGGTGACGGCCGGCCAGTCGCGGGCCGTCGGAATCTTGTAGGTCGAGGGCGCATGGGTTTTCAGCTCGCCCCTGGCGTTCCAGCGCAGCTCCTCCGAGGTCAGCCAGCCGACGCCCTGCAGGAAACCGCCCTCGATCTGGCCCAGATCCAGTGCCGGGTTCAGCGAGCGGCCGGCGTCGTGGAGGATGTCGACGCGCAGCAACTGCGACTCACCGGTGAGGGTGTCAATCGCCACCTCGGCCACCGCCGCGCCATAGGCGTAGTAGAAAAACGGCCGGCCGTGCAGGCGGGCACGATCCCAATGGATTTTTGGCGTGGCGTAATAGCCCGTCGCCGACATCGAGATGCGCGCCGCATAGGCCGCGCTGATCACCTGCTTCCAGGGCAGGATCTCGCCGCCGACCCGCACCTCGGCGTTGGCGAATTGGATCGCCACGGCACGCGCGCCATGGATCTCGCACAGATGGGAAACCAGACGCTCGCGCAAGGTTTGCGCCGCCGCCTGGGCGGCCTTGCCATTGAGATCGGCGCCGCTGGAGGCGGCGGTGGCCGAGGTGTTGGGCACCTTGCTGGTGTCGGTGGCCGAGACTCGGATCAGTGCCAGCGGCAGGCCCAGTTCGTCGGCGACCACCTGCGCCACCTTGGTGTGCAGGCCCTGGCCCATCTCGGCGCCGCCGTGGTTCAGCAGCACGCTGCCATCGGCGTAGATATGCACCAGCGCGCCGGCCTGGTTGTATTGCGTGGCGTTGAAGGAGATACCGAATTTCACCGGCGTCAGCGCCAGCCCGCGCTTGATGACGGCGTTGCCGGCATTCCATTGCGCGATGCCGGCGCGACGGGCACGGTAGTCGCTGCTGGCTTCCAGTTCATCGGCGATGCGGTGCAGCAAATTGTCTTCGACGACCTGGCCATAGGGCGTGACGTCGCGCTCGCCGATGCCGTAGAAATTGACCCGGCGCACGTCGAGCGGATCGCGCATCAGCGTGCGCGCGATGTCGTCGATGATGTGCTCGATGACCATCATGCCCTGCGGCCCGCCGAAGCCGCGAAATGCCGTGTTGGAGACCGTGTGGGTCTTGCAGCGGTGCGAGACGATGTCGATGTGCTCGATGAAATAGGCGTTGTCCAGGTGGCACACGGCGCGGTCGTTGACCGGCCCCGACAGGTCCGCCGAATAGCCGCAGCG
Source organism: Pseudomonadota bacterium (assembly GCA_002862435.1). Taxonomy (GTDB): domain Bacteria; phylum Pseudomonadota; class Gammaproteobacteria; order UBA5335; family UBA5335; genus Macondimonas. The sequence goes on from PKDC01000057.1 coordinate 113,108, forward strand.
CGAGGCGAGCATGACCTTCAGCGCCTGAATGCGGCCGCTCTCATCGAAGCCGACCTCGTAGTCGGCCACGAAGTCGTGGCGCTTGCCGGTGATGCGCATGTCGGCCTCGCGGTCGAGGCGCAACTTCACCTCCCGGCCGGTCTGGCGCGCCAGCACCGCCGCCGCGCAGGCGATCAGCGCCGGCTGGCTCTCCTTGCCGCCGAAACCGCCGCCCATGCGCCGGCACTGCACCACGACATCGTGCTGATCGCAGCCCAGCGCGTCCTTGACCATGTGCTGGACTTCGGTGGGATGTTGGGTCGAGCAGTGGATCAGCATGCCGCCGTGCTCCTGCGGAATGGCGATCGCGATCTGGCCTTCGAGATAGAAGTGATCCTGGCCGCCGATTTCGACGCTGCCGCGCAAGCGCCGGGGCGCGCTTGCGCAGGCGGCGTCCGGCTCGCCGCGCACCAGATGCTGCGAGGGCAGCACAAAGCTTTGCGCCGCCAGTGCCGTGCGGACATCGAGAATCGCCGGCAGCTCCTCATAAGTGATCAGCGCCTGGCGCACCGCATGGCGCGCCGCCAGATGGGAAGTCGCCGCCACCGCGAACAGCGGCTGGCCGGCGTACTGCACAAGATCGGTGGCGAAGATGGGGTCATCGTGGAGGATGCCGCCGTAGTTGTTGGCGCCGGGCACATCGGCCGCAGTGGCCACGGCGACCACGCCGGGCATCGCCCGCACCGGCGCCAGATCGAGTTGCGTCATGCGACCGTGGGCGACAGCGCTGACGCCAAAGGCCGCGTGCAGGGTGTTGGCCGGCAGCGGGATATCGTCGCAATAGCGCGCGAGACCCCTGACGTGCAGCGCCGCGCTCTCGTGCGGTTGCGGCGTGCCGACGACGATGCGGCCCGCGGCGGTGACTGTCACTGCGCGGCCGCTCATGCGCTGGCCGCCTGCACGGAAACGTCGTGCGTGCGCAGTGACCGCGCCGTGCTTTCCATCTGGAAGCGCCGCAGCAGGTTGCCGGCCGCGCGCGTGCGATAGCCGGCGCTCGCCCGCAGGTCGTCCAGGGGCTGGAAATCCGTTGCCAGCGCGGCGATCGCGGCTTCGATGCCGGTCGCGCTCCACGGGCAACCGCGCAGGGCCGCTTCGGCAGCCGCTGCGCGTTTGGGTATCGCCGCCATGCCGCCGAAGGCGAGACGCGCGTCGACAACGACATCGCGCTCGATCTGGACGGCGAAGGCGGCGCAGACCGCGGAGATATCCTGGTCGATGCGCTTCGCGACCTTGTAGGCGGCATAACGCCAGCCCGGCTGCGGCGCCGGCAGCAGCAGAAGCGTGATGAATTCGCCCCGCGCCAGCGCGGTTTTCTGGTAGCCCAGATAAAACAGGTCGAGCGGCAGCTCGCGCGTCGCAGTCCCGCAGCGCAAGCGCAGCCGGGCATCGAGGGCGAGCAGCGCCGGCATCGAATCGCCGATGGGCGAGCCGTTGGCGATGTTGCCGCACAGGGTGCCGGCGTTGCAGACCGGCGGCGAGGCGAAGCGGCGCGCCAGCTCGGCCAGCGCCGGATACAGCGCAACGATGGCGGCCCAGGCATCGGTCAGGTTGACCGCCGCGCCGATGGCGAGACTGCCGTCGGCGGCGGTGTCGATGGTGGCGAGTTCCGCGACCTCGCCGATGTAGAGGATGGGCGGCAGCTCGCGCAGTTGCTGGGTGACCCACAGGCCGACATCGGTGCCGCCGGCCAGAATCAGCGCCTCGGGCTCGGCGCGCCGAGCAGCGGCGAACTGATCGATGGTGCGCGGCGCGGTGAATCCCGGCAGCTCAAGAGCCTGCTCGCGGCGGATCGCCCGCAGCGCCGCCAGACGGGGTGGCGCCTGTGCATCCGCGCGGCTCCAGCGTTGTGGCGCCGGCAGACCGAAGCAGGCAGCGCCGGCGTCGATGATGGGCCGATAGCCGGTGCAGCGGCACAGGTTGCCGGCCAGCGCATCGATGAGGGACTCGCGCGTAGTGGTTTCGTGCTGCAGATAGTGCGCGAACAAGGACATCACGAAGCCCGGCGTGCAGAAACCGCACTGCGAGGCGTGGCCATCGACCAGCGCCTGCTGTACCGGATGCAGTTCGCCGTCGGACACTGCCAGGCTTTCCACCGTGACCAGCTCACAGCCGTCGATGGTCGGCAGCAGGCGGATGCAACTGTTGACCGCGCGCCAATCGATGCCGTCGTCCCCGGCGCGCGGCCGGCCAAGGACGACGGTGCAGGCACCGCAATCGCCCTCGGCGCAGCCCTCCTTTGTCCCGGTGCGGCCGGCGACCTCGCGCAGATAGTCGAGCAGCGTCGCGGTCGGCGGCAGCGGTGGCGCGAGCACGGTTTCCCCGTCGAGAACGAAGCGCACGCACTGGGGTTCGGCCGCGGTCATCAGCTGCCCCGGTAGCTGGTGTAGCTCCACGGCGATACCAGCAGCGGCACATGGCAGTTGCCGGTGGCATCGGCGATACCGAAGCGCAGCGTCACACAGTCAAGGAACGGCGGTCGCGGCAGCGCCGGATCGCGCGGGCGAAAATAGCCATCGACATCGAACACCAGCTCGTAGATGCCGGCGGTGAAGGCCGCGCCCGCCAGCATTGGCGCGTCGGTGCGGCCGTCACTGTTGGTCAGCGCGCGCAGCAGGGACTCGCGATCAGCGCCACAGCGGAACAGTTCCAGCGCCATGCCGGCGGCAGGAATGCCGTTAGCAGTATCGAGAACATGTGTGCTGAGCTTGCCCATGGGTCTTGAATCCGGATACCCCGCATGGGGTCGTGAACGGCTGACTTCTGGATCGCGCAGGCTTACTCAGCAAACGCCATGCCACTTCCCGGCGTGCCGAGAGGCCGTCTCGCGGGGCGCCCTGAGCGTCATGCGGCATCATGGCGGGCGGGCGATCGCCACAAAGTCGTGCATGCACGCACCATCGGGGAACATCAGCGCATGGACTGTCCTCTCCCGATCCACACGCTGCGGCATCCATGCACGGCGCCGCCGAGGTAATGAAGCGGGTACAAAGCCTGTGCTCGCATTCTTGCGCCGCGGCATTCGCGCACCCACCCCCCATGGCATAAGCATTGCACTTGGATTCAGGCGTACACACGCTTGTATACACGGAATCGCGCCACCGCCTCGCGCCATCCACATCATCCGGGGGTTTCATGAAAGGTCTTTGCCATGGTTTGCGTGCGCGTGGGGTCACGCTCTTGCTGAGCTTGAGTCTTGCGCTTGCCACCGGCGTCGTCGCCGCCGAACCCCTCAAGGTGGCCTTCGTCTATGTGGGCCCGGTCGGCGATGCCGGCTGGACCTACGCCCATGACCAGGGCCGGCTGATGTTGGAGAAGGAACTCGGCGACAAGGTCAAGACCACTTACGTCGAGAGCGTGCCCGAGGGTGCCGATGCCGAGCGTGTGATTCGACAGCTCGCGGTGGATGGCAATCAGCTGATCTTCACGACCTCCTTTGGCTACATGGAGCCCACACTGAAGGTCGCAAAGGCCTTCCCGAAAGTGACGTTTGAACACGCCACCGGCTTCAAGACCGCCAAGAACTTGGGCGTGTACGAGACGCGCTTCTATGAGGGCGCCTATCTGCTCGGCATCCTTGCCGGCGGCATGAGCAAGACCGACACCGTCGGTTTTGTCGGCTCCTTCCCGATCCCGGAGGTGATCCGCAACATCAACGCCTTCACGCTGGGCGCGCAGAGCGTGAACCCGAAGATCAAGACCAAGGTGATCTGGGTGAACACTTGGTACGACCCAGGCAAGGAGCGCCAGGCCGCCGAGACCCTGGTGGCCCAGGGGGCGGACGTGATGTGCCAGAACACCGACTCGCCGGCGACGCTGCAGGTCGCCCAGGAAAAGGGCGTCTACGCCTGCGGTTGGGATAGCGACATGGCCCGCTTCGCGCCCAAGGCGCAGCTTTCGGCCAACATCAACAACTGGGGTCCGCACTATGTGAAGAGCGCGCAGGCGGTGCTGGCGGGCACCTGGAAATCTGGTGATGCCAAACTTGGCATCGCCGAGGACGCGATCCATCTGGCGCCCGTGTTGCCGGTCGTGCCGGCGCCCATCAAGAAAATCTTTGACGACAAGATGGCGGCCATCAAGAGTGGCAGCTTCAAGCCCTTCAGCGGGCCGTTGAAGGATCAGACGGGCACGCTGAAAGTCGCCGCCGGGGCGGAGCTAACGCTGCCTGAATTGATGTCGATGAACTGGTATGTGGCCGGCGTCGAAGGATCCATCCCCAAGTAAACCAGGCGCGATCGCGCACAGGAACGGCATCCATGGGGATTCAGTACGGCCTTGATCCGACTGGGATGATCCATCGTGACGACATGGCCTGATGCGGCGCTGGCCCATCTGATCCGCGCGCTGCCCAAGGCCGAGCTGCATGTTCACATCGAGGGCACGCTGGAGCCCGAACTGACATTCGCGCTGGCGCGCAAGCACGGTGTGCGCTTGCCCTATAAATCAGTCCGTGCACTCCGCCAAGCCTATGACTTTGACGATTTGCAGTCTTTTCTCGACCTTTATTATGCCGGCGCCGACGTGTTGCGCGAGGAATCCGACTTCTACGCGATGACGCGGGCTTATTTGCAACGCACACGGGTCGATGGCGTGGTCCATGCGGAGATCTTCTTCGATCCGCAGACCCATACCGCGCGCGGCGTCGCCTTTGCCGACGTGATCTCGGGCATCCACCGCGCGCTGGCAGAGGCCGAACGCGCCTGGGGACTCACGCACCGGCTGATCCTGTGTTTTCTGCGTCACCTGAGCGAGGAGGATGCGCAACGCACCCTGGATCAGGCCCTGCCCTACCGTCACCTGATTGCCGGCGTCGGCCTGGATTCCTCGGAGGTGGGACATCCGCCGTCCAAGTTCGTGAGCGTGTTCGAGCGCGCCCGCGCAGCGGGTTTCGGGGCGGTCGCCCATGCCGGCGAGGAGGGGCCGCCGGCTTATATTCGCGAGGCGCTCGATCTGCTCCAGGTCTCGCGCATCGACCACGGCGTGCGCTGCGAAGAGGACGCCGAGCTGGTTGCCCGGCTGGCACGCGAGCGCATCCCGCTCACCGTCTGTCCGCTGTCCAACACGCGGCTCAAGGTGTTTGCGCGGATGGAGGATCACAACATCGGTCGCCTGTTGGCGCGGGGTCTGTGTGTGACGATCAATTCCGATGATCCGGCCTATTTCGGCGGCTATATCGCCGACAACTACCTCGCCGTGCAACGCGCACTGAATCTCTCGCCCGTCTCGCTGGCCCGCATCGCGAAGAATTCCTTCGAAGCCGCGTGGCTGGCGGATGCGGACAAGCGGCGCTGGATCGCCGGTGTCGATGCCTGTCTGTTGAGATTGACCTGAACAAGCCTTGAACGCCTGGCTTCGACTCGCCAAGACCCGTGGTGAATGGCGTTCGGAGTAGGCGTCGTTTTTTCGGCCTGGTCGCGGGAGTTGATGCGCCCCCTATCCCCTCACCCCGGTTCCGCACCGCCACTGCTCAGCCCTGCAGTTGCCGGCTGGCGCGGCGATGCCGTTCGATCAGCGGCGGCAGATCGACCCCAAGCAGCCTGCCGTCCTCGATCACCACCCGGCCATTGATGATCGACAGCCAGGCGCTGGCCGGGGCGCAGGTCAGCAGGCTCGCGACCGGGTCCGACTGGCCGCCGGCATGCGCTAGATCATCCATCCGGAACGCGACCAGATCGGCGGCCTTGCCGGCCTCCAGGCTGCCGAGATCGTCGCGGCCCAGGATCGCCGCACCGCCGCGGGTCGCCAGCCGTAGCGCCTCGCGCGCTGACATGCGGTCGGCGCGGGACTCGAAGCCCGGCCAGCCGACGCGCTGCAGCAGCATCGCCTGGCGCGCTTCGCCGAGCAGGTGGTTGCCGTCGTTGCTGGCCGAGCCGTCGACGCCGAGGCCGAGACGCACGCCGCGATCGAGCATCTCGCGCACCGGCGCGATGCCGGAGGCGAGGATCATGTTGCTGCTCGGACAATGGCAGACGCCGCTGCAGCTGTGCGCGAGCTTGCCGATGTCGGCGCTGCTGGGGTGGACCATGTGCGCGAACCAGACGTCGTCGCCGAGCCAGCCCAGCGATTCGGCGTAGTCGACCGGCCGCAGGCCGAATTTCTCGACGCAGTAGCGATCCTCATCCGCCGTCTCGCCCAGATGCGTGTGCAGCCGCACCGCGCGCTGGCTGCGCGCCAGTGCCGCAGTCTCGCGCATCAGCGCGGCGCTGACCGAGAACGGCGAGCAGGGCGCCAGCCCAATCCGCAGCATCGAGCCCGGCGCCGGGTCATGGAACTGCGCGATGACGCGCTGGCAGTCGGCGAGGATGGCGTCCTCATCCTCCACCAGGGCGTCGGGCGGCAGGCCGCCCTGGCGCTCGCCGACACTCATCGATCCGCGCGTCGGATGGAAGCGCACGCCCAGTTCCCGGGCGGCGGCGATCGCGTCATCGAGCTGCGCGCCGTTGGGAAACATGTACAGGTGATCGGCGACCGTGGTCGCGCCCGACAGCAGCAGCTCGCAAAGCCCGACTTTGGCGCTGACGTAGACCGCTTCCGGGTCCATGCGGCCCCAGATCGGGTACAGCTTCTTCAGCCAGTCGAACAGCACCAGGCCGCCGCCGGTGCCGATGCTGCGGGTCAGCGTCTGGAACAGGTGGTGGTGGCCATTGATCAGTCCCGGCATCAGCACGCAACCGGACACATCGAAGCGCCGATCCGGCGCGCGTTCGGCCGGCGCCTCGGCAATCCAAGCCTCGAGTTCGGCGCTGCTGCCGACCTTCTCGATCCAGCCGTCGCGCAGCATCACCGCCCCGCCCTGGATCTCGCGGCCGGCATCGTCGTGGGTGACCAGCACGTCGGCGCCGCTGAGCAGTTGTCGCATCGGCTCAGGCTCCGTCCCGCGCGGCCTTGAGGCGCTCGGCTTCGCGGCCGGCGGCGGTGTTCGGCGTGCCGGCACGCGAGCCGGCGAGCTTGGCGGCCAGGTGATCGGCGACACGGATTGGCGGATCGCCGCTGCCGTCGGCGCCCCGACAGGAGGCGATGGTCTCGATCAGCGCATCGAAATTGCCGTCGTGGAAATAGGCCGCCGAGCGCCGGCGGACGATGCGGCCATCGACCACCGGCGGCTGCACGCGGTGCAGGGTCGAGCGCCAACGCTCATGGGTCCAGCGGGCGGTCAGGTCGCCGAGATTGACGAGCAGCGCGCCCGGCGCCGGCTGCACGTCGTGCCAGACGCCATCGCCGCCGAGCACCTGCAGGCCCGGCACCGGGTCCGCCCAGAGCACGGTGACGATGCCGTAATCGGTGTGCGCGCCCATGCCGGTCGGCGTCCCCTGCCCGATCGCGAGTCCCGGCGGCAGCGCGTAATGATTCATCCGCAGCACATCGATCGAATGGTCGGTGACGCTGGCGAACACCTGCGGATCGACACCGAGCGCGTCGGCGAAGATCCGGCACAGGGTGCGGGCGACGCGACCCGCCTGCTCGAAATAGGCCCAGACCGTGCGCTGGAACTGCGCAGCGTCGAAGTCGGCGCTGCTCGCCGGCCAACGATTGGCGGCATATAGATCCGTCGGCAGCGACAGCTCCGGAAACGCGGCGGCGCTGGTACCCACATTGAAGGCCTCGAAATAGTCCTTGAGCGGCGCCGCAGACGCCAAGCCCAGCGACAGGCTCAAGGATTCACTGTACGGCGGCGCATAGCCGCGATTGATCTCCGGCGGCGCGCGGTCGCGCAGCTTGCGCTCCAGCGGCTGGGAGAAGTACGCATCGATCGCCGCCGCGAGCCCGGCGAGCGTCGCCTCCGGCACACCATGCCCACGGATCTGCACGAAGCCGACCTCGCGACAGGCCGCGTCCAGCTCCACAGCAACACGCACCCGAGCCGCGTCGTCACCGCCGCTCACATACGGCGCGATATCGACAATCGGCACGGCAAACGCCGGTGGTGCGTCCGGCGGCGCCTGGGGATCGCTGGGCAATATGGCCATTGGGTCTCCTGCATGCCCCGCCGGGGCGGCAACCGATGGGATTGGCCGGATTCGCACGCAACGCGCCGTTGGCAACCCGGCATTCGACTTAACCGAGAAGGATGCAATTGGCCTGCCGGTTTCTGCACAGCGAATGTGTCCCATCGCCCCGGCCGCGCGCAACAGCGCTCAGCGACAGGCTCCGGACGGCTCTCTCGGCGGACTTGCCTTGTAGGGCAGCAAGAAGTCGCCCTTGATTTAGGGCAATTCCAGATCCCCCAACCCTTTCTCGTTCTCACGTGTCACGATCGGCGGCGCGAGCTCAGGCGCGAGTTGGTCGTAGACTTGAGCCACGGCCAGACGCAGGTTCTGCAGATAGCCCCAACAGTGGCTTTCGTCCACCGCCGTGAACACGATCGAGGTCAACGCCACCGGATCGACTTCCTCGTCGCGCTCCTTGGCGTGCATGAAGTTATTGCGCAGGTCGCGCACCGTCTCCAGCGCGTCATAGGGCGGTTGCCCCTCTACCAGCGGCACGAAGCTCCGGCCAGCGGCTTGAGCCAGCGCCGCCCCGGCCTCGTTCATCTTCTGCACCGGCGTCCGCTTGTCGCGGTAGTGGGGATGGACCATTGTCTGCTGGAACACCAGCCGGTTGCCAATCGCCTCGGCGCAGGCTGCAACTGCGACAACGCAATAGACGCCGTGGAAGAACGCACCTTCTGTATCGCGCTTCTGCATGTTGGCCTTTAACTCATGCAACTCGCGCAGCGCCTTTTCGTAGTGCAGCAGCGCGAACGACAGTTCGATGCGCGGCTGACCGGCAGCGTCATGAGTCAGCCGGCCGTAGCGGGTCAGTGTCGGCGCGATGTAGTCGAACGGTTTTTCCAGCGGCTCGCGCTCGCGATGGTGTTTCATCGCCGCCGCGTGGATTTTCCCGTTCTCGACGAACATCGCATCCAGCAGCGTGGCTAGGCGACCGATGTCGCGTGGCGCATCGCGCGGCCCGTTGACATAGTCCGCATGGAAGATGCGAACCATTTCCGCCAGCGGGCCGAAATCGACGTGCGAAGAACGCGGTCGGCTGTGCCCATCGACAGTGACCAGCTCAGCGAAACTACGCTGATAGCTGCCACTGCGGTCCATAAAGATGTATTGCGTCCCGAGCGCGGCGAACGGGTGCATCCCGATGTAGAAGGGGTCGTTGAAGTAAATCATCCATTGGGCACGCGGGTTGGCCATACCTTCGACGATCACCTGCGCCTCCGGCGACATCCCCGCATCGACGCCACCACCCATGAATACATTGAGCAGTCGGCTCCCACCTTCGTCTGGCCGCATGTTCTGCATCAGGCGGCCGTTGGCGAACACGACAAACTCGTGGATTTCGTTGCGGCACGCCTCGATCCGCGCGATATCCACCGCCAGGAACGGATAAGTCTTGATCGGAACCCACACGTCGCGGAATCGCTGCAGCACGTGCTCAACTCGCAACCAATCCGACACCTGCGTATCCGGCAGGGTTTCGCCGTTGACCCCTTCAAAACGCTGCTGCACGTTCCACCCCAGCGGTTGCCGTCGATTCCCAAAGGTTAGATGGTATTAGACGAGCATGTCCGCATGCAGTGGAGACACTCTCTCCACGGACGTGCCAGCTCGCGCCGATGTTGTGGCCGGCCGCGGCCTGTGCGGTCTGGCGCCGCAGGTCGTCGATCAGCGCCTTGGGGTGGATGTTTTCCTGGATGTAGACCGGCGGTGTGTGGACGACTAGGGTCCGACCAGTCCTGCACGTCCTTGCCCTTGCCGCGCCAGACGAGCTGAGGGTCGAGATCCTTGTTGCGGCGTTCTTAGGCGACGCGCAGCGGGTGTTTCTGCGCCTCGTCTATCACCGATTGGTATTCAGCGGTGGGGATGTTCTTGCGAGTGGCGTCGTCGTGCTTGAGGGCTTCAACGCTTAGCGGTGTCTTGGAGTTGCAGGCCATGGTCAGCTCTCGTCAATCGGCGGGGCTTCGCCCGTGAGAATTTTGAATAGGGGTTCGTTGATGTAGTAGTTGTTGCGCCCGAGCTTGCGTTTGCGTAGGAAGCCGTCGGTCACCAGCTGGTCGAGGTACTTGGTGGCGGTGAGCCGGGAGACCTTGAGGTCGCGCTCGACGAACGCGATCTTGGTGTAGGGGTGCGAGAACAGGTTATTGATGAGGTCCTGGCTATAGAAGCGGTGGGCCTTGCGGATACGGTGTTTGTAATTCATCTGCAGGGACTTGATGGCCTGGATGGTGGTGATGCCTTCGGCCGCAGTGCGTTTCACGGTATCGAGGATGTAGATCACCCAGTCTTCCCAGTTGCCGGTTTCGCGCACGCTTTGCAGCAGGTGGTAGTAATCCGCCTTGGTGCGGACAATGGCACGGCTCATGTAGAGCACGGGAATGTCCAGCAAGCCTTCCTTGACCAGATAGAGCACGTTAATGATGCGACCGGTACGGCCGTTGCCGTCGTAGAAGGGGTGGATGCTCTCAAACTGGTGGTGAATGAGAGCCATCTTGACCAGCGGATCTGCGTCGAACAGCGCGTAGTCATTGATGAAGCGTTCGAGGTCGCCCATCAAGTCCGGCAGCAGTTCCGGCGACGATGGCGTGTAAGTGATGCGGCCAGCGCCGTCCTTGAGCGTGGTGCCGGGCAGCTTGCGGTAGCCGGGACGGTTCTTTTCCAACACGCCCTGGATTTCCACGATACGGTTTCCTGTGAGCAGACCGGTCTGGCGCACCGCCTCGAAGCCGACGCACAGGGCGACACTATAGCGGGCGACCTCCTTGGCGGCAGGGCTGCCGTCGGCATCCAGGGCGGCTGATCGTAAGGTTATGTGTCGGCCAATTGCAAGGTTAAATGCCGGCTGATCGCCATGTCAGGTTTCGGCTGATCGTAACCCTGTCCCCTCGCGCGGGCATCCGGAGGCGCTATTTTTTCCCTGATCTTGCCGGCCTTGTGCTCATCGCCCGTCAGCCGGGCTGAGGGTGGGGGCGGTCCATGGCATTCGCTTCACGCCGCCTCGTCCTTCGCAGCGCCGACCTTCTCGCCCGTGACGCGCTCGACGACGAGCCCGGCGGAAAGCCCATGGAAGATGGTCGAGAGCAGGATCGTGATTGCGACCGTCGACCACAGGCCCTCCTCGTCGATCCAGTCGAGATGCGCGGCGGCATAGGCGATGTAATAGATCGAGCCGATGCCGCGCACGCCATAGACGCTGACGACCAGCCGCTCGCGCGGGCTGAAGCCGGTGCCGGCCAGAGAAAGCCAGGCGCAGATGGGCCGAATGGCGAAGATCAGCGCGGCGCCGACCGCGACATTTTCCCAATGGGCCTCGGCCCACAGGGCGGGCAATGCCAGGCCAAGCGCCACCAGCAGGAGCGCCGTCAGGCTGTGCTCGATCGTCTGGGTGAAATCATGCAGGCGGCGATGGAAGGCGTGCTTGGCCTCCGTGCGTCGCAATGTCATGCCGGACACGAAGGAGGCGATGAAGCCATAGCCTTCGATGAGCTCGGTCACGCCATAACAGAGCAGCACGCCAGCGATCGCGACGACGCCGGCCTCGGTGCGCGCCAGCGGATTGCGCGGCGGGAACTCAAACAGGAGCTTGCCAAGCAGCCAGCCGATGGCGATGCCAGCCCCGGCGCCAACCAGGATGCGATAACCGACATCGCGCCACGCCCAGTCCAGCAGGAGATCGCCCGTCACGGCGCCGACGGTGCCGATCGCGATCGCGAGATACACGAAAGGAAAGGCGAGCCCGTCGTTCAGCCCCGCCTCGGTGGTCAGCGTGAAGCGGACTGGATGCTCTTCCCCCTCGAGCGGTGGCCCGACCTGAACGTCGCTCGCCAGCACCGGGTCGGTCGGCGCCAGAACGGCGCCGAGCAGCAAGGCGCCAGCAAAGGTCATCCCGGCCAGTCCGCTGCCAAGCAAGGTGATCGCGGCGATGCAGAGCGGCATGGCAATGGCGAGCAGACGGATGGTCGGCTGCCAGCCGCTCCACCCGATCAGGCGGTCGATCCGCAGGCCAGTGCTGAACAATCCGACGATCAGGGCGATCTCGCTGCAGGTCTCCCAGGGCTTCGGGTATCGCGTCGGGTCGATCTGTTCGGCGAGGCCCGGAATCAGTTCACTTGCGCCAATTCCGGCCAAGATCAGCAGCGCCGATGCGGCTGGCTCGCGGCCCGATACGAAGCGTGGCAGCCAATAGGCGAGAATGATGCCCATGCCCAGGAGGGCTAGGCCGAGATGGAAAGTCGAGAACTCGTACACGCTCGCCCCTTTGCTCTGCCCGGCGCGCGACGCCGATGCGCAAGTCCATGTGTACTTAGCCCGGCAACGGAAACAGGCGCAGACCCTGGTTGACGAAAGGCTCGAAATCCGCACCGATCAGGGTGACGAATTCGGCCTTGGCCCGGATTGCCATCGCCGCGATGAGCGCATCGGTCTTGAGCATGCGTTTGCGGCCAGCGGCATTGAACAGCTCGGCCGCCAGCTCGGCGGCGTCCTCACCGACCGACAGAATACGTCCTTCGAGGAATGCGCGCCCCAGGCCGGCCTCGTTTCAGCCAGCGGGACGGAAAGAAACTCGTACCAGACCGGGCCCTGACGGCGACGGCCTCCCCCGCCAGCGACGTTCGCCAGACGCCTGTGGCGGGTCCACAGGGGTCGGGGCGGCGAGCGCCACCAATGCGAGCAGGTGCACGTCGGTGTAACCGATGCCGCGGCCATCAGCGCGTGGCTGTCGATGAAGCCCAGCAATTCGGCGTCGGTGGCCACTGGGTTCGGGACGCGGGCATGCAACTCAAGTCTTTGCCGCAGAAAACTGATAGATCATGTCGTTGAACTCGGCTTCGACCCTGGCGTCGAAATCCACCTGCATCTGCCACACGTCGGTGAACTCGGCAAAGGCCCAGCGGGCGTGGGCCTTGGAGGTGGTTCACGCCGGGCGCACCCAGTAGGTGTCCATCGCTAAAGCTCTGGTGCGCCGCGTAGCGGCGTCGGCTGGAGCGCCTTGTTGGGCGGCAATCCTGTCATGCCATCCACTTTTCTATGGTCTCAAGCTCGTCAGCGACTTGTGTGCACACATGCTGGAAGTGATTGGCGAACGTTTCATGCTCCATCAAAGCATCCTGTGCTAACTGCTGGGCCTCGCTACCGCCGGCATGTCCCTTGGCCTTTGAGCGCAAGCGCTGGACTGTCCGTAGATTTTGCACACCCCGCGCCACGCCAGCTTTGTTCAGGAGCTTTTCGAGCAACGTTAATGTCTGGTCCTTTTCTTTGTCGTATGTAACCTGCCCTGCATCAAGCTTTGCTCGGATAGCACCCGTTTCAAAACCCTCGATTACCAGCTTTGCGAGATCCATGTGGGCCTCGGCCCATTCATCGCGACTTGCGGTAAGGGGCACATTCACACGCTCAAGCAGCCTCTCGTCCCGGAGTTTCCACCAAGTAACCTTGTCATCGCGCCAGCGCTGAATAATAGATAGGACCTTGCGCAGCGGCTGTTCGAAGCTCACAAACTCGCCCTGGAAATCATTGATGACGGCGCGTTCGGAGATTCCGGTTTTCGGCGGCTCGTTGCAGGAAAGCCAGTGCAACTGCTCTTCGTACGGAAGGCGGCGCAGGTAGCAGATGTAAGCGTGTATTTGGCCCGCTTCGTTTACGTCGATTGCTTCAAGATGCCACGTCGCCCGGCACGAGACATGGCGCTCGCCCACCGTATACTTGTCGCGGTCCGCTTTGTACTTCAGCAGAACCTCCGGCCTGAAGAACGCGGGCGATAGTTCAAAAGGCAGCGCGTTTCCCTCCGCCTGAAAATAGTTTGTCGTGGCAGCAGGGTCGGTGGAGATTTTCGTCACCCGCTTGTTGCGCCAGTCGTAGGCAATGAACTCGGCATGCTGCTTGTTCTTCTTTCCAAACCATCCATCCGTCTTACCCATGAAGATGGCCTGAGGAGAGCGAGGGCGGATGATCTGGACACCCCGCGTGTAGGCCGCATGGCCTGGCATGACTTTCCGGCGGTAGAAGAAATCAGGCGATTCGTTGATTTCCTGCGTTGGCTCGCCCTGACAGCCGGAAAATCCGGAGCGGCTCAACGTGAAGTCAAACATCCTTACAAGCGAGGTGTTGGACGCCGCAAGGTACTTTTCAAGCGTCTGCCACTTGAAGGAGACGAGCGCCATGTTGCTGCCCTTGTCCTCGCGGCCGGTCACGGAAACAACGGGCCCAAGATCGCCATGCTCATTGAAGCGGCAGTAGGCGCGCTTTTCAGGACGCCAGTGGATGCCGGTGAGATGTGCGTACTCCTGATGGAGCTCGTAGTAGGTGCGGCCCGGCCCGGTCCAGCCTTCTAACGTCCGGCCGAAGATCAATTGCACAGCATTCTCCAGCGTATTGGCGCCCGTTCCGCTCAGACCCCGTTCAACCCACACGTCCTCGCGCCCGCCCCCGGTCACATAGCTGGCGATTAACGTGTAAGGGTTGAGGCTCCATTGCATCAGGTCTTGCTGGTCAACGGGCGTGAGCCGGTCATTCGGAACGGCTACCGAGTGGATGAACGTGTTTTCACACGACGCGTAAATGACCAGTTCATCGGCGCGCGCGTTCCTGCGCAGGAAGTCGAGATGCGCCTCGGCCTCTATCCACTCGGAAAAGCGTCTGGAATCCGCGGGTAATTCGTCGAGTCTGGTGATTTCCTCGATCAGTCTCTTGTGTTCGTAGTTGTGCAACCGCTCTCTCCTATCACTCGGCCTCGATATACCTGGTGCGGAATCCTTGCTGTCGCAATGTGACGCCCAACTTGCGAACCCCTCCCCGCAGCGGCCCAGCGCCTGGGCGGTTTCCTCCTCGGCCAGCGTGCCACCTTCGATGGTGCTGGTATCGCAGCAACACCTACCTGGAAGACGAAGAGGCCAAGGCTGGCGAACGCGCCGCGGACGGACTGGCGCGTCACGGCGTGAAGAAAATCAGCGGGATCTGCATTTCCGCCGCGCTGACGCCGCCATGGACGCCGACCTGGTCATGGGGGCGCTCGCCGGGCACCTGGTCGATGATGACCCAGGGCTCCTGCATCACCAGCACCAGCTCCCCCACCCGCTCGGCCAGCCGGGGATGCGCGGGTCCCGGCCCGTACCAGCCCTCGGCCAATACCGTGCTGCGGTCCACCGCCGTGAAGCAACGGTCCAGCTCGCGCACCAAGGTGGCCTTGAAGTCCGCCTGGTGCTCGGGCCGCACATAGGCGTAGGCAAGCCGCCGCTCGCCGCACAGCGGGCGATAGAGTGCGTTGGCGAGCTGGGGGTGGTCGGCCAGTTGGATCTGCTGCGACGGCGGGTTGTCCAGGAAACCATGGTCGGCGGTGGCCACCACGCCCACATCCAGCCCGCGAACGCGACCGGCAAACGCCTCCAGCGCCTTGTCGACCGCGGCCAGCTCGGCGGCGACCTGGGGGCTGCCGATGCCGAATTCATGGCCCAAGCGGTCGATCTCGCCGTAATAGGCGTAGGTGTAAGTGGGGGCATCGGCCTGACGCAGCAGCTTTTCCAGGGTTTCGAACAGGCCGTCCAGACCCCGGTAAGGCCAGCGCTCTGCCTTCCCGGTGTGATGGAGGTTATAGGGCGAATCGCAGATGAACCAGGGCGACACCACATGACACTCCCGCATAAGCCGATCGGCCAGGGGATCCGCGACGAACACCTGTTTGCACCAGCGTTCCGCGTGCGCATCGGGATGGCGCTTGCCGCGCGCCCACAAGGGCAGCGGCGCGATCACCTGGTCCAGTTCGCCGGAATACAGATGCCAGCCGGTCAAGCCATGGGCGGCGGGCGCGAGACCGGTCAGCACGGTGGTGATGGCGCTGGCGGTGGTGGTCGGGAACACCGAGGTCATGACGCCACGCTGGTGCGCGCGCATGAAAGCCCCCGCCGGTCCGCTCTGAAGCAGTACCTCGCCCATGCCGTCCACCACCAGAAGCACCAGATGACGCACCGTGCCGAGTTCCGGCGGCGCCTGGCGCAAGGGCGCATAGCCGCGTCCCGGCCCACCACAGGCGGCCTCGATGCTGGCCATGAGATTGAGCAGGCTGCCCCCCGCGTAATCCGGCAGAAGCATCGCCGAGTCAGCCGTCTCGCGACCGTTCATGGCACGATCCTGGGCTTGACCCGGGCCGTGGGCACGGCGTTCAGCGGATCATCGGGCCAGGGGTGTCGGGGGTAGCGTCCACGCATTTGCTTTCTCACCTCGGGATAGGCCTGTTGCCAGAAACTGGAAAGATCCGCCGTGATCGCCAGCGGGCGCCCGGCCGGGGACAACAGGTGCACTACCAGTGGCAGCCGGCCATCCGCCAGACGGGGCGTTTCCCGCACGCCGAACAGCTCTTGCAATTTAACGGCCAGCACGGGCGGATCTTGGGCGTAATCAATCGCTACCCGACTGCCGCCAGGCGCCGGGAAATGGGTCGGCAAGGCCCGGTCCAACCGTGGGCGGCCACCCGCCGGCAGGGTGGCGGCCAGGGCAGCCTGCAACAGGTTCTCGTCGATCTGGGCCAGGCGCGTGATGCCCGCAAGGTAGGGCCCCAGCCAAGCGGCCAGCCCTTCCCGCAAGGCTGTATCGTCCATCTGCGGCCAGCCACCCGCCGGCTCCAGACGCGCCATGCAGGCCAGACGCGCGCGCAGCCGGCCGGCCTCCCCGGTCCAGGGCAGCCGTTCCCAGCCGGCGTCCGATAGCCATGCAGCCCAGGCCGCAAGCAGGTCCGCGGCAGCGGGCTTGGGGAGCGGCGTTTCCCGCAGCACCAGCGCGCCCAGACACTGTCGGCGCCGCGCGACCATGCCATTCAGCGCCGCATCGAACGCGACCGCGGTTTCCTCTGTCATGCGCTCACCGGCCACCGCGACCAGGGCCGCCTCCGACAGGGGCGCCGCCAGATGGATGCGCGCCTCGGTGTCGCCTCCTTCCAGCCGCGCCACGGCGAGATAAGGCGCGCCCGCCAGCGCATCGCCGGGATCGAGCCGCGCGCGCCGGCCCGACACCAGGCGGTACACCCCTGGCCCCTGGCGCTGGGCGATGCGCTCGGGGTAAGCCCAGGCCACCAGTTCACCCACGGTATCCGCATCCCGTGGCGCCTCAACCGCGCCCGATTCCCCCAGTCGCCGCGCCAACTGGTCCGCCAAACGCCGCAGCGAGGCCGCAGCACCCCCGGTCGAGGCATCAAACAAGGCGAGTCGATCATGGAGGTCCACCGAAGGAGCCGCCTGGGTCTGGCGCAGCGCGTCGCGACTCTCCACAACGGCGGCGACCCGGCAGGCCAAACGCCCCTGCCCCGCCGCGCGGGCGCGCAGCAGCAGATGCGCGAGGCGCGGATGCACGCCCAGTTGGGCCATGGCGCGGCCGTGAGGCGTGATCCGATGCTGCCCATCCAGGGCCGCCAAGGCGCGCAGCAGCGTGCGGGCCTGGGCAAAGCGGGCCGGATGCGGGGCGTCCAGCCAGCGCAGGGCGAGCGGGTCGGCGACACCCCACACCGCCAGCTCCAACGCCAGTCCAGCCAGGTCGGCCTGGCGTATCTCCGGTTCGTCCTGCGCCGGGGCCCGGTCGTAGGCCGACTCGGCATACAAGCGGTAACAGGTCCCCGGTCCCTGGCGCCCGGCGCGGCCCGCGCGCTGGTCGGCTGCCGCGCGGGACACCGGAACGGTGATTAGATGCTCCATCGCCCGCGCCGGATCGAAGCGCACGGTGCGCGACCAGCCCGTATCAATGACGGTGGTGATGTCCGCCAGCGTGAGGCTGGTTTCGGCCACGGCGGTGGACAGCACCAACTTGCGCACCCCGGCGGGAGCGGGCATCAGGGCCGCTTCCTGCGCCTCCGGCGCCTGGTCACCATACAGCGGCAGGATCCGCACGGCGGCGCCCAGATCGGCCTGTTCCAGATCGGTGGCGAGATGACGGATTTCGGGGACGCCGGGCAGGAAGACCAGAATGCCGCCATCGGTTTCGGCGAGTGCGCGCCGCACGGCGGCAACCCGCTGCGCCGCTGCCGCCCGGCCCGGCGCCGATACCGGGCCGGGCGCATAATACAACTCCACCGGATACGCTCGCCCGGGGCATTCCAGGACCGGGGCATCCCCCAGCAGGCGGGCGTGGGCCTGGCCTGCCACCGTGGCGCTCATCGCCAGCAGCCGCAGGTCCGCCCGCAATGCCGCGCGCGTCTCGAGCGCCAGCGCCAGCCCCAGGTCGGCCTGCAGGCTGCGTTCATGGCATTCATCGAAGATCACCAGACCGTAATCGCTCAAGGCGGGATCGCTCTGGATCAGGCGGGTGAAAATGCCATCGGTCACGACCTCGATGCGGGTGCGCGGACCGATGCGTTGTTCCAGACGCACGCGGTAACCCACTGTCTCGCCCACCGCTTCATTGCGCTGCGCGGCCATGCGCCGGGCGGCCATGATGGCGGCGAGCCGGCGCGGCTCCAGCATCAGGATGCGCCGCCCCGTCAGCCAGGGAGCGTCCAGCAGCGCGGGGGGAACGGCCGTGGTCTTGCCCGCCCCCGGCGCCGCCTGCAGCACCAGGACGCCGCGCGCGGCCAGCAGGCGGCTGATTTCGGGCAACAGGGGGGTGATGGGCAGGGCGGATGTCACGGCAACCTCGTCATTGCATCATTGTACCCAAGCCCCAAGCCCCAATCCCGGAACCGGGGCGGCGATTGATGCTATCTTTCTGCGCTTTAACCGCTGCTCGCCAAACCTGATACCTCAATGAACCTGACCGCCCCTCGCCAGTGGTTTCCCGGCACTCAGCCCCGGGCGACCCATCCCGCCCTGGAACAGGCGGGCTTGGCCGGCCTGGCGATCTACGCACTCATGCTGACCGTGAGCAAGGACCTGTGCTATGTGGGCGAATGGCTGATGCTGCTGGCCCTGGCGGCGAGCTGGCCGCTGGCCCGGGATCGGCTGTTGCGGGACGGTATCTTCCGGCTGTTCCTGGTCTGGAGCGCCTACATGGTCCTTTCCTGTGTGTTGGGCGCGTACTGGGTGCCGGGCTCTTTGGGCGACCAGGCCATGGTCGCCAAACGCTGGGTGAAGCTGGGTTTCATCGTCTTGGTGGCGTGGTGGCTGGGCGGCGACTGGCGCACGATTCGCCGCCTGTATTTCGTGCTGTTTCTCGCTTTCGCCTTCGTCATGCTGCCGTACTTCCTCTACCCGCTGTACTGGGAAAAAGGCTTGGCGGGCGGGCGGCTGCGCTTTGGCATGAACCCGCAGCGCAGCGCCCTGTTCTTTGCCACCGCCCTGCTGGGACTGCTCTTTCTGGCGCGTGATGTCTGGGGCGACCGGCTGGAACGGCATTTTCGCCGGCGCGTGGCCCTGTGGGGCCTGGCCATCCTGCTGATGACGATGGGCCTGCTGTTCACCCAGACCCGGGGCGCCTGGATCGCGGTGGTGACGGGCCTGGCGGCAAGCCTGCCCATGCTGCTGATTGGCCGGACTGCCCCGGCGCGGCGGGGCTGGACCGTGGCGGGCAGTGCGATGGGGCTGTTGCTGGTGGTCGCGATCGGCGCCGGGCAATGGACGCATATTGCCAGCCGCTTCGCCGAGGAAGATCCTGTTTTCACAGCGCTACAGAGCGGCCATTGGCAGGAGGTGCCGAACACTTCGCTCGGCCGGCGCATCCGTCTCTGGCATTGGGGCTGGACAAGCTGGCAGGACAGTCCATGGCTGGGCCTCGGGGTCGACAGCATACGGCCGCTGGCCGCAGCCAGCGATTTGCCCCGCCAACTGGACGGCTTCGAAATCCCCCATTTGCATAACAGCTGGCTGGAATTACTGGTGTCGACCGGCGTAGTGGGCGTGGGCCTGTTCCTCGCCTTTGCGCTGCTCGCCGCGCGGGGCGGTTGGTGGGCCTACCGAACCGGCCGGCTACCGGGACGCTTCTTGTTGATGCAATGGGCGGTTTTCGTGATGTTCCTGGTCGCCAACTTCAGCGAGGCCCACATCACCAAATGGATTTTCTGGCCCTATCTCGCGCTATTCTGGGGCAGCCTGTATTCCCCCGCCTTCTGGTTTCGCCAGTCGCCGTCCCCATGAGCCCGAACGCCAGCGCCTCGATCACTATCGTCATCCCGGCCTATCAGGCGGAGGGCTACTTGACGCGTGCGCTGGAGTCGGTGGCCACCCAGAGCGATCCAGATTGGGAACTGATCGTCGTGGACGACGGCTCGCACGACGGCACGCTGGCCCTCGCCCAGCGCCATGCTGCGCGCGACCCGGCACGGATGCGCGTCCTTGCCCAGCCCAACGCCGGGCCGGCAGTGGCGCGCAATCGCGGCATGGCAGAAGCTCAGGGCGAGTACGTCCTGTTCCTGGATGCGGACGATGCCCTGATGCCGGATGCCCTCGAACGCTTACGACAGGATCTGCGCGCCCATGGACCCGTGGATTTCCTGTTCGGCGGCCACGCGGTGGTGCGACTGGACGGCAGCCGCAGGACACTCATCCCCGAGCCGGTGCGGGGCGAACCGCTGCGGGATTTCCAGGACTTCCTGCGGGGACGGGGCGTGGGGCCAACGCATGGGGCACTGCTCATGCGCCGCGAACTGGCTGCCCGGCTGGGTTATCCCCCATCGATCCGCAACAACGAGGATGTCGTCCTGTTCGCGCAGATGCTGGCCCTGGGCCGCAGTCGCAGCCTGCCCGCCGTGCTGGCGACAAAATACCGCCGCGCGGCAAGCCTGCGCCACGATACCGACGCCCTGCTCCAGGCGGGTGACCAGGTCGCCGCGTTGCTCTTTGATCCGGCCCGGCTGCCGGCAGCCTTTCTCGCAGAGCGGCCGGCCTTCGAGGCGGACCGGCATCTGTTGTCTTTTCGGATGCTGACCCGCGCCGGGCGACAAAGGGAGGCGCGGCGGCATTTCCATCGGGCGCTGCGCCTCGATCCAGGCGCCGCCCTGCGCCCGAAATCGCTGTTCAAATACCTGCGCAGCCTGTGGCGCGGGATACGCCAATGAACACGCGCATGGCCGACTCACCGCTGCCCTTGTCGGTGGCCATCATCACCCGCGATGAAGAGGCCAACCTGCCCCGCTGCCTGGAGAGCGTGGCCGGACTCGCCACGGAAATCGTGGTGCTGGATTCAGGCTCCACCGATGCCACCGTGGCGATCGCCCGGCGTTTCGGCGCACGGGTGGAGATCACCGACTGGCCGGGCTTCACGATCCAGAAAAATCGCGCCCTGACCGCCTGCCGCCAGCCCTGGGTGTTGAGCCTGGACGCCGACGAGGCCCTTTCACCCGAGCTGGCCGCCACCATCAGGGCATCGTTCGCCGCAGGGATGCCCACCGTTCGGGGTTATTGGATGAATCGGCGCAATCGCTACCTGGGGGCTTGGCTGCATCATGCCTGGACGCCGGAATGGCGGCTGCGGCTGGTGGCACGCACGCACGCGCGCTGGGTCGGCGGCCGCGTGCACGAACAGCTCAGCGTGGACGGCCCCACCGAGCGCCTGGCCGGGGATCTGTTGCACGAGTCCTACCAGCGGCTCGACGAGCACCTGCAGCGCACCCTGGACTATGCCCGCCTCGGCGCCGAGGACCTGATCGCCCGGGGTGAACCGTTCCGCGCCGGCAAGCTGCTGCTGTCCCCCTGGGGACGGCTGCTGCGCATCCTGATCGGACAACAGGCCTGGCGCGACGGCTGGCGCGGGCTGCTCATCGCCGCTTCCTCCATGCTGGCCGCCTTTGCCAAATACGCCTTCGTGCTCGAACATCGGTTGCGTCGCGATCGGGATCCACCGCCGCCATGAGCCGCCCACTGCACATTGCCTTCGTCCATCCCGCCTACCGACCGGACGGCGGCGCTGAACGCATCCTGGCGCGCATGCTCGGGGCCCTGGGGGAACATCCGGTGCGCCTGACGGTGGTTACCCGGCGCTGGGACGGCGCCGAGGCGGGACCGGATGTCTCGGTCGTGCGCTGCGATCCGTTCCACGTCGGACGCCTGTGGCGCGAGGCCAGCTTTGCGCGCGCCGCCTGCCGGGCGCTGGCGACGTTGGACGCGGACCTGATCCAGTCCCAGACCCGCATCCCGTGCTGCCATCTGTACCGCGCGGGCGGCGGGGTGCATCGCGTGTGGCTGCGCGAGCGCAACCGCGCCCGTGGCTGGCGCGGATCGCTGGGCCAATCGCTCAGCCCCTACCACCGCTACAAACTGGCGGAGGAGGCCCGGCTCTATGCCAGCCCGCGGCTGCGGGCGGTGATCTGCAATTCGCAGATGGTCGCCGACGAGCTGGTGCAGGAATATGGCATCGATCCGGCACGGCTGCGGGTCATCTACAACGGCGTGGACAGCGATCACTTCCGCCCGGACGCACTACTCGGGGAAACCGCGCAGATCCGCCCCAAGCTGGGCATTCCCGCCAGCGCGCCAGTCTTCCTGTTCGTGGGTTCGGGCTTCGAGCGCAAGAACCTGGGCAGCGCCATTGCGGCCCTGGCGCAGTTACCGCATCGCGACGCCCAACTGATCGCCGTAGGACAGGACAAGCATGCCAACCGCTACCGCGCTCTGGCCGGACGCCTGGGAGTGGGCGAGCGCGTGCACCTGGTGGGGCGGCAACAGGATGTGCGGCCCTGGTACGGCGCGGCGGACGCGCTGGTGTTGCCGACCCTCTATGATCCCTTCGCCAACGTCGTGTTGGAGGCCATGGCGAGCGGCCTGCCGGTGGTGACCAGCTTCAAATGCGGCGCGGTGGACCTGATCCGCAGCGGAGACAATGGTTTGCTGTGCGACGCGCTGGATACCCAGGCGCTGGCCGGCCACCTGGAAACCCTGTGCAATCGCAAGCTGCGGGATCACATCGGTGCGGCCGGCCGCGAAACAGTCCGGCCGCTGACCCTGAACCATATGGCCGACCAACTGATGGCCTTGTATCGGGAGCTGCTGCCCATTGCCGAAGCTTGAACGCGTCACGCTGCCGGGAGACTGTCATGCGTGGGTCAATCCGGACTGGCCCGACCGGGAAGGACTGCTGGCGCTGATCGCGCAACGCAAGTCCTGCCTCCAGCTGCCCGGCGCGGTGATCCACAAGGACGACCCGGCGAGCCGGGTGGCCACGGTCCCGGTCAACGGACGCCTCTATCTCGTCAAGCACTATCGCCGCCAAGCCTTGCGGCGCGAACTGGGGCGTGCGCTGCGCCGCCCCAAGGCCCTGCACAGTTTTGAGATGGCAGTGCGACTCAGGGCATTGGGAATCCCCACCTTCCGGCCGGCGGCCGTGGTGACCGAGCCCTTCGGCTGCGCGCTGCGCCGCGGGGCCTATCTCATCACTGAAGCGCTGGCGGGACGCACCGCGCGGCAGTTCTTCGCCGACCCTGCGATTAACGCATCCGCACGCGCGCAGATTGCCGGGGAAATGGTCGGCCTGCTCCAGCGCCTGCATGCCGCGGGCTTGGTCCATGGCGATGCCAAGGACAACAACTTCCTCATCGACAACGCGCGGGTGAGCCTGGTGGACTTCGACGAGACTGCCCGGCCCCGGCTGCGCCAGGCGAGCCTGCGGCACAAGGACTGGCGTCAACTGATGCACAACTGGCGCGCCGATCCCGCCACCGCCGCCTTGTTTCTGGCCCTCATGCCACCCATCCAGCGCCCCTCCAGCGCGGGCTGAGGGTTTTCCCGCAGCCCGTCATCCCTTATCCTTAAAGAAATATTAAGGCGTCACGAGGCCCATCCCCGGGGACTCGAAGGGGACTGTGCACATGGCTGGGGCTCAATTCGCATCAGACCGTCTCACTGCGCCCGCCATGGTGGAGGATGCGGTCGCAATGGAATCGCAAGGCTTCTATTTGCTTGCGCTCAATGAGGCCCTCACCTTGTTGCTGGAAGAGGGGCGTGCGCCGGGCTGGAAGCGAGCACGCAGTTCCCGCGCCGCACTGGTAGCGCAAACCACCGCGCCACCCCATTTCTTTGCCAAGATCTTCTTCCCGCGCCGATGGTACGAGGGCGTCAAGACCCTGTTCCGGGGCGATCGCGCCTATCGCACCGATTGGCGCACCCACGCCCTGCAGGCCGCCGGCTTTGCCGCCCCGGCCGTGGTATTGCGCGGCCGTGTCAAAGGCTTGCCCTTTGTCATCACCGAAGCCCTGCCGGGGATTTCCGTGGCCGACTATCTGGATCGGCCCCGTGTGGTTGCCCTGTCCACCGCCGGGCAAACCCGCCAGCGGCGGGGTGTGCTGCGCGCCCTGGGTGTGGAAATCGCGCGCTTGCACGAGGCGGGTTTCTTCCACACTGAACTGCGCACCAGCAATATTCATGTGCATCTGCAGCCCGATGGAATGCCGCGGTTTTTCTTTCTCGACAACGAGGGGACTCGCCGTTTCATGCAGTTGCCCTGGCGGCGGCGCGTGAAAAACCTGGCCCAACTCAACATGGACCATCATCACGTCAGCCGCACCGATCGCCTGCGTGTCTTGCAGGCCTACGTCACGGCAGCCGGTCTGGGCCCGGATCTGGGCGCACTGGCCCAGGAAATCCATCAACGCACCCAGCGGCGGCGGCGGGAAAACGCCATGCGCGCAATCCGTCCGGATGCACCCGCAAGCCCAACTGCCGCCAGCCGGTTTCCCACGCAAACAAAATAAGCGCAGAAGCGCCGCCATCGGTCCGCACCCGGCCCGCCGCGCCGGGATTGAGCACCCAGGGATGGGCCGTACAATCCACCAGCATGCGATGGCTGTGGCCGCACACGATGGCCCGAGCCTGGGGGAAATCGCGCCGCAAACGGGCCACACGCACGGCGGCCGGATAGCGATCTCCATGAATGACGACCAGCCTGCCGCCGGGCAGGGCCAGCTCCAGCACATCGGACAGCCCCAGAGTATCGGGTGCGCCCGCGGGCCGGTCGTTGTTCCCACGCACCGCAACCACCGCATGGTTGCGGCCTCGGCACGCCAGGGCGCGTGCATCCAGTACATCGCCGGCGTGCACCAGGATGTGGCAGCGATCCAGTACCCCGCGCAGCGCTTCCGCCACCGGACCATGGGTGTCGGCGATCAAGCCGACGCGCACGGCGCCGGCCCGTGCACCCTGCAGGGCGTCGCCCGCCAACTCACGCCAATCGATGCAGTGGATCTCCATGGCACCGGACTGTGAAAGTCCGATCCCTTCCCGTCAAGACCGCCGCCCCTCCGTATTCGGCATGGGACGTCCATCCGCCCTGATCGGCGCGGCGCAGGAATGGTAGGGGCGCGCGGCTCCGATCAAGCGAGGCGTTGCAGACGATCCAAGCCGTCCAGGGGCGGCATCTCGCGCAATTCCGTGCTCTCGGCAAACGCCCGCAGGCGCCGGAACACGCGCTCGCGCACGAAGCCGTCGGGCTTGTTCTTGTCCACCACATAGGCGGTCCATTCGGCGTAGGCATCGGTGAAGGTCATCACCGAATAGCCGTGGCTGCCCAGGTCCGCAAAGCGGATGTGGGGATTGAGTGCACCCAGCAGTTGGTTGCCGATGGGCACATCGAGCTTGGGGTTGCGCGGATCGCGCTTGAGCGCGGCGTTGATGGCGTCCAGGCCGCCGGCGGACGTCACCGAGGTGGTCATGAATTCGAAGCCGATGGTATTGCTCGGGTCTTGGTTGTTGGCCTGGCGATAATCCACCTTGAGATGGGCAACGATGTGGGAATGAAAATCCCCACTCAACACCACGAGATTCGGTCGCCCGCCGTCACGCATTGCCTCAGCCAGCATGCGGCGTTCGGCCTGGAAGCCGTCCCAGGCATCCAGGTTGAGCGGAATGCGCCGGTCAGTGCGCCCCACGCTGAGTTCGGCCATGAGGGTCTGGTTGCCCCACACCCGCCAGCGGGCACTGGAGGCCAGGGTGCTGCTGATCAGCCAGTCGCGCTGATCGGCGCCCAGCATGGTCTGGTCGGCGGCGGTGTAATCGCGGCAGCCCACCGGCACGTAGCGCTGGAGGACGTCGCCTTCGCCGCAGGCATGCGGCGAGCGATAGCTGCGGCCGTCCAGCATGAACAAGTCCACCAGCGTCCCCAGCTCGAAGCGGCGATGGATCCGATAGAAGTCATGGGGATGGGTGGCTGCCAGGTTGACCGTCACCCGGGCAGGAATGAATTCCAGCCAGGCCTTGCGCGCATCCATGGCCAGGCTCCGCAGCAGCGCGGCATCGTTGCCATAAGCCGGATCGATCGTATAGGGATGATCCGGCGCGCCGAGGGTGTCGCGGGCGGCATCCCAGTAGCAATCGTTGGCTGTTTCGTGATCATCCCAGACGGCGATGAAGGTATGGTTTTCCATGCAGCGCTGCAGGTCTGGATCGCTGCGATAGGTGCGATGAAGATGCCGATAGTCGGCCAGATCCAGGGCGACGATGCCGTTGCTGGGCAGCACGATGGTGCGATCGGCGAAGGGCAGGGATTGAAAGCGCGGATCCCCGGCGGTCTCGTAGATGAAATCGCCCACATGCACGACGAAGTCCACATCGTCCCGCGCCGCCAGCTTGCCGAGAGCGGTGTAATAGCCGTTGGTATAGTCCTGACAGGTGACCAGGGCCAGCTTGATCTTGTCGGGGGTCATCCCGGCGCCGGGCGCGGTGCGGCAGCGCCCGGTCGGGCTCAACGCATCGCCGTACAGGAAGCGGTAGTAATAAAGCCCGTTGCTGCCGAGCTGGCCATCCAGGTCGACCTTGACGGTGTAGTCATCCGCCGGCCCGATGCGGCTGCCTTCCACCGCTCCTTCCATCACCATGCGACGAAAGCCGCGATCCTCGGCCACCTGGAAACGCAGGGGTTCGGCCGGACGGTGGAACGCCGGATCGATGCGGGTCCACAGCACCACGCCGCTAGGCGACGGATCGCCCGAGGCCACGGACAGGGAAAAAACCTCTCGGTTGGCACTTGATCGGGCTGGCAGGGCCGGATCCGCCGCTGCGTTCAAAACCCGATGAAACGTCAGGGTATAAGGGGCGACAAGCCCCAGCCCCAGGATGCCCAATACGCGTCGACGATCCATGATTGCCCCCAATCTGTGTCAACCCGGGAATTGTTCTCCGCGGGTACCCTCTAAGCCATGCCACCCCAACATCACCATAAGCCTGCAATATGAAACTTCGTTTAAAGTGCCTCATCGCTGCCGCGCTGTTCGTATTGGGCGGGCTGGCCCTCAGCGCCACTGGACCATCGGGAAATGCGCCCTTGCCCGAGGTCGTCACAGAGGCGGCTGACGGGGTCCATCATGCCTACACCCTGACCCATCAGGGTCGACTGCGGCGCTACGAAGTGCACCTGCCCAATCCGCATCCCACCCAAGCCATGCCCGTGATTGTCGCCATCCACGGCGCCACGCTTTCGCTGGACATCTATCGCAAGGTGGCCAACCTCGAATCCCTGGCGGCACTGGAAGGCATCATCGTGGTCTATCCCGAGGGAACCCGCCTGGGCAATGTGCTGCTGTGGAACGCGGGCGCCTGCTGTCTGCCAGGGGTGCGCGATCAGCCGGATGATGTGGCATTCATCCTGCGCGTCATCAAGGACGTCGAACGGCGCTTCCCGGTCGATCGCACCCGGGTCTACGCCGTGGGCATGTCCAACGGGGCCATGATGACCTACCGCCTGGCGACGGAAGCGCCGACGCAATTTGCGGCGGTCGCAACCGTCGCGGGCCCCATGGCGCTGCGTCAGTTCCATCCCCGGGCGCCCATTTCGATCATGCACATCCAGAGCAAGGACGATCCCATCCTGCCCTTTGCCGGTCGACGCCTGCCGCCGATTCCCCTGCCCAGTGGTCAGAAAACCGTCCAGCGCTGGGTGGATTATGCCGATTGTCCGGAACAGCCCGTCATTGAGGCGGTGCGCCATGCCAGTGCGGAACAGCCCGCCCGCTGGCAGGCGACGCGCAAACACTGGGGACCATGCGCCGACAATACCGAGATCGTGCTCTGGGAACTGGAGGGGGCGGGCCATGTCTGGCCGGGCGGCTACCAGCCGCCCCATCTGCAACGCCTGGCGGGCGGGGAGTATCATGTGATCGATGCCAGCCGCGAAATCTGGCAATTTTTCGAGCGCCACCAGCTCAGCGCGATTCCAGCTCAGGGAGCGTCGTGACATGTCATCCATCCATCCCCGACGGCTGCTGGAAAGTGCTCAAGCCGGCGCCGCCATGGTACTCAAGCGTACAGCCCGCATGCGGCGGTTGGCCGGGAGCGCAGCCTCGACACTCGTAACCGCCCTGGCCCGCCATCCCGCCTTTGCACAGATCGCCGAGGCGCTCGAGACCGCGATCCGCCTGTTGCAGGCCTACGCCCGCGGCGGTTATCGACAGATCCCGTATCGCGCGCTGCTGGCCCTGACCGCTGGTCTGGTGTACTTCGTTTCGCCTTTTGATGCGATCCCGGACTTTCTGGTCACGATCGGGTTCATCGATGATCTCGCAGTCTTGACCCTGGTCCTGCGCCAGATCGAGCATGACCTGTCGACCTTCCGTGCCTGGGAGGCCCGGCAACACGCCACCATGGCGCAGCCACGTTTACTCTCCCTGGACAGCGCCGGGAACACCGAAGACGACTCCCCTCGCACGCCTTGACGATGGGGTCATCCTGATACAAGGTCCTCCCTGTGGTAGCGGGGCGCACCCCTTGGCCACGCCTGCAGCCCAGTTGCGGGGCGGTGTTTAATCCGCCGTCGCTGATCAGATTGCCTAGATCCGGACCGGAACAGAACCCTCGAACAGCGCCTGCATAGCCTGATTGCGGCCATTCTTCTTGGCGGCATAGAGCGCCGCGTCAGCCAAGCGGATCAAATCCGTTTCACCGGCGCAGCCTGTTCCCTGGGTATCCGCCACCCCAATGCAAATCGTCACTCGGCCCAACGGAGATGCCTCATGGGGCAGCGCACGCCGCCAAATGGCCTGGCGGATGCGCTCGGCCACGCCAAACGCGCCCGCCAGGGGCGTGGCCGGGAGTAGAACGGCAAATTCCTCGCCGCCATAGCGAGCCACCAGATCGCCACTGCGTCGAATGCCGTCACTGATCAGCTGCGCCACTTCCTGCAGGCAGGCGTCGCCGGCAAGATGCCCGTAATGGTCGTTGTACTGCTTGAAATAGTCGATATCGATGAGCAACAGCGCCATATGTTCATGCGCAGTGCCATGGCGATCCGTGATGCGATCACCGGCCGCACGTTGGGCGCGCCGCCATTCCTCGCGCAAGGATTCATCAAAACGCCGCCGATTGGCGACATGGGTCAGCCCGTCGATCATCGAGAGCTGATGCAAACGTGCGTTGGCGGTTTCCAGGGCGCGCCCCTTTTCATCCAAGGCCTCGGTTTGTTCCCAGATCAAGGCATGGTTTTCCCGCTGCTGGCGCAATAAGTCGGTGATCCGGCGCTTGATGGTTTGCTGATGACCATTGGCGACGGCACCGATCAGCCAGCTCACCCACCACGCCGCCCAGAAAAACCCGAACAGAATCGGCGATATGGCCGTTGCGGGCGCAAGGAAAAGATAGGCCAGCAAGATACCGATCTGTACCACACAGCCGGCCAGCAAGGTCGGCGCAAATCCCACGTTGAGCCCGAGGAAAGCCGTAGCGGTTGGTCCCAGCAACATCATCAGCATGGCGCCGAACATTGAAACGCCATCCAACAGGACCACGGCCAGCGCGCACGTCATATGCCCGAGGGTAAATACCAGGTCCGCGGTTCCCAAGGACCAGGGGAAGCGCCGGAAAAGGCGGGTGCGAAAATACAGGTACTGACTCAAAAGCCAGCTTGAAACGATGATCATCAGGCCATGCTGGGCCGTGAGCGACAGTTGGATCAGCCCATATCGCCGCGCAACCGCCGCCAGACCAAAGAGCATCGCCCAGATCAGCAACGCGTACGGGATACCGCGCAAGGCTTCGCGACGGCGCCGCAACTCCCGCTCCGCCGCCTGGGGACGGGTGTCCATCTCCCCCAGGGGCATTTCAGGAAGCGCGGTATCGGCTGCCAAGCCCGCCTCCGCATGCACGGAGGTCTTCATGCGACACCCGCCACGGGGGCCGCGATCACCCAGCGATTCCGCCCTTCGCGCTTGGCTTCATACAGGGCCGCATCGGCCCGCTCCAGCAAGGCCTGCGGATTGACGGGGTTGTCCCCGCCGGTCGCAACCACGCCAAGGCTTATGGTGACGCAGTCGCTGGCCGAAGAGCCGGCATGAGGAATGGCAAGACCCTCGACCGCGCGGCGCATCCGCTCGGCCACCACCGCAGCGCCGTCCGCTGGCGTCCCCGGCATCAGCACCGCAAACTCCTCTCCACCATAGCGGGCCACCAGGTCGGTGACACGGTTTACCGCGCCGATGATGGCCTGGGCAATCCGCCGCAGACACTCATCCCCGGCCACATGGCCGTAATGGTCGTTATAGGCCTTGAAATGATCCACATCGATGAAAATCAGCGCCAGCGCCTCGGGATCGATCGGCTTGCGGGCCGGTTCGCGACTCACGACAGCTCGCTGGCGGCGGCCCCATTCTTCTCCCATGGCCTCATCAAATCGCCGGCGATTGGCCACATGAGTCAAGCCATCCACCATGGACATCTGCTTGAGGGTCGTGTTGGCCTGCTCCAGTTCAGCCGCACGATCATCGAGCCGTGTTTTCTGGTCCCGGATGATGTCAGTCGCTGCCTGTTGCTGCCGGAATAAATCCAGGATCATGTATTTCTTGCGGATATTGATGCCGTTGACCGCTGATCCAATAGCCCAACTCACCAAGACAATCGTCAGAAACAGAAAAAACTCGGGGGGAGACAAGGTCCATGGCGAAGGGGGCAATCCCAGGTAAGCCAAAGCCAACACGCCACATATCCCGAACCCCATTGCCAGAGTGGGCCGAAATCCGAAATTCAGCCCGAGAAAGGCGGGTCCGGCCGGCGCGGCCATCGCCAGCAGCAACACCGAGAGGTAGCTGAACCGGTCCAGGAAAAGGTAGGCCACCACCAACACGGCATGCGCTGAAATGCTGATGATCCCGACCGTACCGAAAGAAACCCCCGTTCGCACGCACAAGGGGGTACTGAAATACAGGTAATGCGCCAGGACGATCACAATCACCCCCCCGTACAGGGGAGCGCTTTCGTCCCACCCCAGGCCCGTCAGGCCATACCGCTCGGCCAGAACCTGCAACATGGCAATGGCCAACCAGACGGGCAAGCTCATCAGGGTGGCCCGGCGAGCCACGCGACGCTTGCGGTCGATATCTTTTGTTTCCATGGGCTTGTCCAATTCGCACCTCAGGGCAACCAGACGGTCGCGCTTGAACAGGTTAGCGGGCGCCCAGGGGCGGATCTTTAGGATCGCCGCTGGCGCCTTCATCGCATCGCACGAATCATGGCCCAAAGATTGCTTCCAGACCGTAGGGATCGTCTCCATATCCACTTTCCTGGCGCCAAACACGCTGCCGGGGATACGGGAACGAAGCTGCGGCTCAACCCCATGCCGCGCCAGTCGATGTTTTGAATGAGGTCACTGCCGAGGATATCTGGACCCGGATCATTGCGCACCAAAATAGCGCATTGATCCCTTGAATTTTCGGAACATCGCAGCAGATCAAGCATCCAACAGGCCATGCCATTACGGCATGCCCGCGCCAGGAGACCCTGTATGCCAAGCAAGCCCACCGAACCTGATTCACGCGCCCTGATCGCTTCCCTGGAAGCTTATTCCCGGGAACACAAGGCAATCCGCTGGCGCGGCAACCTGCGACAATTCCTTGGCGAAGTACTGCCTGCAACGCCTCATCTGCTGGCCCGCAACAGCCATCAGTACATGTGGGACATGCTGCGCTGGAAGCATCGCAAACTGACCGGCGACGAGTCTCCCGACTCCGCGCCGACCGGCCTGTTCCAGCAGGAGCTGTACGGCGTCGACGCCGCCCTGGGCCGGGTGGTGGACTACTTCAAGGCGGCGAGCGCCGGCACCGAAGTGGGGCGTCGCTTGCTGTTGCTGCTGGGCCCACCCTCGGGTGGCAAATCCAGCCTGGTCATCCTGATCAAGCGCGGCTTGGAGGAATACAGCCATACCGACGAGGGGGCGCTCTACGCCCTGGAAGGCTGCCCGGTGCACGGCAATCCGCTCAACCTGATCCCCCACAGCCTGCGCCCCTCGTTCCGGGAGACCTTTGGGATCGAGATCGCCGGCGAGGTTTCCCCCTTTACACGGGAGCGTCTGGAACGGGAATTTTCCGGTGATTTCATGCAGTTCCCAGTGGAACGCATTTTTCTCGCGGAAGCCGATCGCATGGGAGTGGGCACCTACGCGCCCCACGATCCCACCACCGCCGACATCGCCGACCTGGTGGGCTCGGTCGACCTGTCCAAGGTCGCCGAAATCGGCGACGAGGGCGATCCGCGCGCCTGGTCCTGGTCAGGAGCAGTCTATGCCGCCAGCCGCGGTATGCTGGAAATGATCGAAATCCTGAAAGTGAAACGGGAATTCCTCTATCTGTTGCTGACCCTGACCCAGGAAAAAAACGTCAAGGTGTCCCGTTTTCCATTGATCTACCTGGACGAGACCATCATTGCTCACACCAACCTGGCGGAATTCCACAAGTTCATCCAGGAAAAGGAAAACGAAGCCCTGCTCGACCGCATGGTCATCGTCCAGGTTCCCTATACGCTCGACTATCGGGACGAAGCGCAGATCTATCGCAAGCTGATCGCCGGCGCCAGCGCCTTCTACAATGTGCACATTGATCCCCACGCCCTGCAGGTGGCCGCCGTATTCGCCATCCTCACCCGGCTGGAGGACACGGAAAACCTGGATCCAGTGCAAAAAGCCCGCCTGTATGCCGGAGAAAATGTCGAAGGCATGGGCGGTAGCGAGATGGAGCGCATGCATGCCGATCATCCCGAGGAAGGGCTCTCCGGCGTCAGCCCGCGCTTTGTCATCAATGCCCTGTCCAACGCCATCGTGCGCAACAAGGTGTACAGCCTGACCACCATGGAAGTGCTGTTGGCGATCAAGGATTCCATTGATTCCGACGCCCGCATGGACCCCAAGCAGAAACGGCGCTGGATCGATTTCCTGGTCAGCGCGCGCAAGGATTTCTACAACCGCTGGGTCAAGCAGGACGTCCACAAGGCCCTGTTCGCCTCCTTCGAGCAGGAAGCCCAGGGCCTGCTCGACAAATACCTGGACGAGGTGGAAGCCATGCTGGACCGGCGCGAGGTCACCGACCCGGTCACTGGCGAGAAGCGCAAGCCCGACGAACGCTTCCTGCGTCAGGTGGAGGAGAAAATCAAGATCTCCGATTCGGGCAAGGAATCCTTCCGCCAGGAAGTGGTGCGCAAGGCGATGGTGGCCTACAAACAGGGTGACAAGTTCACCCTCGACAGCCACGCGCGCCTGCACGAGGCCATCGAGCAATACCTGTTCGAGGAACGCCGCGATGTGCTGCGGCTGGTGAGTTCGACGACCCGACCGGATGACGAGGCGCGCAAGAAGATCACCACGGTCCAGGCGCGGCTGGTGGCCGAATATGGCTACGACGACTACAGCGCCGAGGAGGCCTTGAACTACGTCACCACCCTCTTGTCCCAAGAGTAAGGCCGCGCACGATGGCCTGTTTCTTGAATGGGTATAACTGAGAAGTTAAGGATCATCCGACACGGAAAACCAGCGCGAACCGTCCACCCAGCCACTCAGGAGGACCCGGCGGCCAAAACCAACGGGGGAGTTCCATGCCCGACCATCATGAGCATCTTTGGTATGACCTCTTTTCCCGGGGCGCCCGCGACTGGTTGCGGCATAACGCCAAAATCCGGGCCTCGGTACGGGAACAACTGCCGCGCCTGATTGCCGAGGCCGACATCCTGTCCACCGATGCAAACCGGCGTGTGCGCATGCCGGTGCGTTTCCTCGAACACCACCGTTTCAAGCTCAGCCGCGACCAGGAGCAATCCGGGGTCGGCCAAGGCAAGGTCAAGCCCGGGGACACGCTCGGATCGCCCGCCCCCCAGCCGGGCACCGGCGAGGAATCGGGCGGCGGCAATGACCAGGGCGGCGTGGAGTTCGTGGTGGAAATGAAGGTCGATGAAATCGTCGACTGGATCTGGGAGGAGCTGAAACTACCCGAGCTGGAGCCCCGCGCCAGCAGTGTCCTGAACGAAGAGGAGTGGGCACGGGAAGGCTGGGACAAACGCGGCGCCCGCGCCCGCCTGGATCGTCGCCGCACCATGAAGGAAGCCATCAAGCGGAGGGCCGTGCAGCCGGCGCCGGCGGCCCCCTTCACCAACGATGATCTGCGCTATCGCCAGCTCAAGAAGCGGCCCAAACCCAACACGCAGGCCGTGGTTCTGTTCGGCCTGGACGCTTCCAGCTCCATGGGTGAACGGGAACGGGTCTTGGCCAAGACCTTTTTTTTCTGGGCCTTGCAGGGCGTCCGGCGGCGCTACAGCCAGTTGGAAGCCGTGTTTATCGGTCATACCGTGGAGGCCTGGGAATTCAGCGAAGAAGAATTCTTCCAGGTCAGCGGCCAGGGCGGGACCGTGGCCTCCACCTGCTATCGCAAGGCACTGGAGATCATCCAGGACCGCTACCCGCCGGCGCAATACAACATTTATTTCTTCTATGCCTCCGACGGGGAGAACTTCCAGGACGATCACCCCCATGCCGTGGAAAGCCTTAAGCAATTGGCGAATCTGGCCAATTACTGCGGCTATGTGGAAGTTGCCACACCCAGCCCGATGCAGCGTTACCTGGAAACCTCACGGGTCTTCGATGAAGCCATTCCCGACCCGCAGCAAGGGGCACGCTTCTCCCTGACCCAGGAAGAAGACATCTGGGAGGCAATCCGCACCTTCTTCGGCGTCCATTCCCAAGCCGCCTGAGGGAGGTGCGCGCCATGAGTTATCGTCCCCTGAGCTATCAGGTCGAAATCGAAGCCCTCGCCCAATCCTATGGCCTGGACTATTTTCCGGTGCAATTCGAACAGGTGCCCCCCAGCTTCATGATGGAAGTGGCGGTCTATGGCCTGCCGGTGCGCATGCCACACTGGTCTTTCGGGGTGCGCTACATCTATCAATTGATCCAGCACCGCATGGGCCATTCCCATATCTTCGAGGTGGTGATCCCCGGCAATCCGGGGCATGCCTATCTGGCGGACACCAACCGGGAAACCGAAAACATCCTGGTCACCGCCCATGTGCTGGGCCACGCCGACTTCAGCAAGAACAACCTGCTGTTCCGGCGCGTGCAGGAGCAGGCCGGCTATCACATCGTCGAACAGGCCGCCAATCACGCCCAACGCATCACCGAGGCCATCGAACAGCACGGCATGGAAGCGGTCGAGCGCGTGCTGGACGCCGCGTTTGCCCTTGAACAGCACATCGACATCCACCAGGACCTGCGGCGCGCTCGCTACGCCGACCTGCCCGTTGCGCCAGTCAGCGCACCAACCGCCGACACGTTGGGCTTCCGCGACCGCTTCGCCCACCTTCCCGGCAGCGCCGCCGCACCAGCGCGCGCGCCCATCCACGCCCCGATTCCACCCAGTCCCGAAAGCGACCTGCTCTGGTTCATTGCCCACTACGCGCCGGATCTGGAGGGCTGGGAACGCGACATCCTGCTGGCGGTGCGGGAAGAATCGTTCTATTTCCAGCCCATTTTCGCCTGCCAGATCATGAACGAAGGCTGGGCTTCCTACTGGCATGCCCGGCTGTTGCGCGAGGCCCGCTTCCTGCCGTCCGAGTTGTATGTCGACGCCATCAAGACCCACTCCGATGTGGTGCGTCCCTATGCCGGCGAGGCGCAGGTCGCCCTGCAGGTCAATCCCTATCACCTGGGCTTCTGCCTGTGGGAACACATCATCGAGCACCACGGGATGGCGGCCGCGCGGCGCATCATGGCGACCGAGGATGACTTCGGCTTCGTCCGCAATTACCTCGACGAGGAACTGGCCCGGCGCCTGGGGCTGTTCCAGTACACCACCCGCCGTCGCGGGCGGGAGGCCACGGTCAGCGATTGGGATCTGGATGCGCTGAAGGAATCCCTGCTGGCGCCCAAGTACCATTTTGGTGCGCCCCATGTGGAGGTCCGCGAGATGCGCCGGGACGGCACCCTGGTGCTGCAACAGGATCATGCCCTGGACAAGCGCGGTCTGGATGTCGAATCCGCACGCAAGGTGCTGGAATACATGCACGGCATCTGGCGCCGCCCCGTGGTGCTGTATTCCATCAACGGTCAAGGCAAGGAAGCGCGCATCGCCGTCGGCGAGTGAGTCGTCGGCGCCATTCGTCTGCTATCCTATCGGCGCTCTACCAAGCCCTCTTTTGCTGTCTCAAGGAAGGGACCCATGCTGCACTCTCGTTCATTCTGGCTGGCCCAAGGCGTGGCCATTGTCCTGTTCCACCTGCTGGCGCTGGTCTTGCTGCTCACGGGCAACGTCGACCATCCCTTGGTTGTGCTCTGGGGGATCGTACTGGTCATCCATGCGGGAGAACTGGTCGCAGCCTTCATTGCCCTGAAGGGCCTGAATGTCCCGCCCCTGACGGTGATCGCCAAGACCCTGACCTTCGGCTTCATCTGGTGGCTGCCGCGCCGTCTCGGCGTTTACCAGAGCTAAATCCCCGGCATCGGCAAAACCCCGGCCAGCGCTGCCCGCAGCAGGGCGGCCAGGGTTTTGCTGTCCACGAGTTCCCCTGAGCGGAGCATGGCGCTCAAGGCGGCTGGATCGACCCAATTGACCTCCAGGTGTTCGTCGCTCTCGGGATGCGCCAGGCCACATGTCAGTTCCCGGGCGCTGAACAGATGAATCACTTCATCGCAAAATCCCGGACTCGGCCAGATCGGCCCCAGATCCCCCCATTCGCGCGCCGTCAGGCCCGTCTCCTCAGCCAGCTCGCGCCGCGCCGCGACCTCGGGCGCCTCGCCCGCATCGCGCTTACCTGCCGGAATCTCCCACATCCAGGCACCCATGATCGGCCGGTACTGGCGCAACAGGCAGATCCGTCCGTCGCCATCGACCGCCACCACGGCCGCTGCACCGGGATGGCCGACCCAATCCATCAGAACCGACGTCCCGTCCGGGAGGGAGAAGGAACGGGTTTGAAATCGCAGGAACTGGCCCACGGCCAATACTGAAGGCGGGTCCGTCATTCTGTCGCGCATCGGGAACTCCATCCGAACAATCGAAAATTGGTTGGCTTAATCTTTCATTACCAATTCATTACCATAAGCCGATTATCCTTATCCTCACACAGGCGCCCTGCATGCTCACCGTGGAAACCCTCAAGGCCCGCTACACCAATGACCGATGGGGCGCGCGACTCGGCGTCGAACCGCTTGCCTGGCGGGAATCTCCCCGCGCGCTTGAGGTGAGTCTCCCCTACCGGGTTGGCAACATGAACATGTCAGGTCGCACCCATGGCGGCATGTTGGCCAGCTTCCTTCATGATGCCGCCAAGCTGTTGGTCTGGGGGCAATCGGAGCAGGACACCGACCCGCTGCCGCAGACGCTGGATTTCCAGATTTCCTACTTGACCGGTGGCGGTCGGGAGGCATTGACCGCCGTTGCCGAGTTGTCGCGCCGCACCCGCGAGTTCAGTTTTGTCGCGGTTGAAGGCCGCAATGAAGCCGGCACAGCCATCGCCCGCGCTCACGTGGTGTTCCGCAATGCCCCCTCCGGCGCGGCCGTCAGCCATCCCAACCAGCCGGAAGGCGCGCTACCCGCCCTGCCCCAACCCTCGGATGCCGCCACCAGCCGTTTCGCGCCGATGGTCAAGCTCTTCAACCAGGCCATGGGGCGTGCCCATCCAGGGTGCATCACCGAATGGATGGGGGACGGCCTGTGCCTGATGCGCCAGGAAATCATCCCGGAACAGGACGATTGGGCTGGACAGGTCGCGCCGGGTCAAATCCTGACCCTGCTCGATAACACAGGCGGCGGCGCCGGTTGCTCCCTCGCCACCGATCTCGGCATGGCGGTGACCCTCAGCATCCAGACCGCTTTCTGCGAGCCGGCAGCCGGTGAAGCCTTGGTGGCGCATGCCCAGAGCCTGCGCCGCGAAGACGGCCTGACCCATAACCTGGTGCAAATCTTCGGCGCGGACAGCCTGCGGCTCAAAGCCTTCGGCACCATGACTCACCTGGTCCGCCCCGGAAAGCGCTGACTGGACACGACACCATGGAAGGCCTCCACGCCCTGCTGACCTTGCTGGGATTCACCCTGGCCGGTGAGGTCCTGGCCCATGTCGCCGGACTGCCCGTGCCCGGCCCGGTACTCGGGATGGCCCTGTTATTGGCCGCACTGGTGATCCGGCGCGGTGTTTCCGCCGAGCTGGAGCGGGTGAGCGCCCTCATCCAGCGCCACCTCTCCCTGTTGTTCATCCCCGCCGGGGTGGGCCTCATGACCCATGCGGCAGCCCTGCGCGCCGAAGGCGGGCCGCTGTTGCTCGCCTTGGCGGCCAGCACGCTCCTCACCTTAAGCGTCACGGCCTGGACGCTGGCGTGGATGCTGCGGAACAAGCAGCGTTGAACGCCTTGTGGGCCTGGCTCTGGGCCGACCAAGCCACGGCCATCCCCAGTGCGCTGCTGCTGACGCTGGGCAGCTATGCCCTGGCGCTGCGGCTCTACCACCTCACCGGGCGCCCCGCATTGCTGCACCCGGCCATCAGTGCCATGGCTGTCATCATGACGGTACTGATCGTGGGGCATGTGGACTACGCCCGCTATTTCGACGGCGCGGCCTTCATCCATTTCCTGCTGGGGCCAGCCACCGTGTCACTCGCGGTTCCGCTGTACCGCAACCTCGGCCACATCCGGCGCATGGGGTGGGCGTTGCCGGCGGCGCTCATCCTGGGCGCAAGCCTCGCGGTCGCCAGCGCATGGACGCTTGGCACCTGGCTTGGTCTCTCCCCGGTCAGCTTGCACTCGCTGCTGCCCAAGTCGGTGACCACGCCCATCGCCATGGGTGTCGCAGCAAGCCTTGGGGGCTCGCCGTCCCTCGCCGCCGGCCTGGTCCTGGTGACCGGGGTACTGGGATGCCTGTTCGCGCCCCTCACCTACCGGCTGATGAAGATCCGCGACCCCGCCGTACAGGGCTTTGCGCTGGGCGTCGCCGCCCACGGATTCGGCACCGCCAAGGCCTTCGAGATCAGCCCCCTGGCCGGGGCGTTTGCCTCGCTGGGGCTTGGCCTGACTGGTCTGCTGACGGCCATGGCCCTGCCCTGGCTGGCGCGCTGGATCGGGCTTTGACCTGCGACTCACCTGCGAAACAGGGAAATCAACAGACGATGTTGAAACCGGCCCCGGGGCGACTATCCTGAACCGTGAGCGCAACGCTTTGGCGGCTGAGCTTAATTCAAGCCGCTCCTTTTTTTGAACATCAAGCCCAGTGGGTCCCCTGCATGCACCAAAACCCTCTGATCACCCCCGAAGCATCAGCACCATTTGCCCACCATCTGCGCGAAACCGAAGCGCTCCACAGCGAGCACGCCACCCACTGGCAGGGCTACCAACCGCGCGGCATGTATTTCGTCAAGACCACGCTCAGGGAAAACCCGGTAGCGGACCAGGGTCGGCCGGTACTCCTCACGCCCGGCGGCTTCGACCCCTTGCGCGGTGCCTACAGTGACGCCCTGATCCACGACATGCTGGCCACACCGGGGATCGGCTCGGTGTGGGAGGCGCACTATCGATATCAGGGCCAGTGCGGCTACGGCTACCCGCCGCTGCTGATCGATGACATTGCCCACATCTGCGCCCATTCTCACACCCCCCCGTTGCTGGTGGGCATGAGCGGCGGCTCGCTGCTGTTGGCCGGGGGATTGCTGCTGGCGGCGCAGCATCAGGCCAAGCCTTCCGTACAGGCCGCATTGATCCTGGGGATGTTTCTGCCGGGATTTGAAAATCTCTTTGTCCGTCTGTTGCTGCCCTATTACCGCCGCCCCAGCATGCAGGAGAAAATCGTCCGCCATTGCGGTCATCCCTACCTGCCGCAGACGGATGTCGCCACGCGGGCTTGGTGGGATACACATCCGGAATTTCGACGTCTGGTGGAACAGCCGCAGATGAAATCCTGGGGCCGGTTTCCCTTGCCGGTCGAGCTGCTGTTCTTCCGCATCGACACCCTGTCGCGCCGCGGAATCAAGCGCATGCGGCAGCTCTTCGACTGCAACTTGCATTCCAAGCTCATTCCCGGCCACCACCGCAGCCTGCGCAAGGGCGTCCCCGAGGCCGATGCGGCAATCATCGATTTCTGCCGACGCCATGCCTAGCGCGACCCGCGCCGATCAATCCGCTCCACCGGATCCTGGGTGTCCTGACGACTGAGCAGGCGGTCGGCACGGTTTTTTGCGCAGATTCGAGTATTACGCTTTGCCAGTGGCGCACGGCCTCGGGGCAGGCGGGCTGGCAATGGTCATGAGGGTGGCGCTACTATCGGGTTCAGCCCGCCTTGCCGGGTGCACGCGATCCAGTTCCCCCGCCAGCCCAGGAGACGCCATGGCCAAGCCCGCCGATGTGGATGCCCAGGAAACTCGGGAATGGCTGGACGCACTCAACGCGGTGATCGAACGGGAAGGTCCGGAACGCGCCCATTTCCTGCTTGAAACGCTGATCGAGCAGGCCCGCCGATCTGGCGCGCACATTCCCTTCAATCCCAACACCGCCTACCTCAACACCATCTCCCCCGCTGAGGAGGAACGCAGTCCCGGCGACGCCGACATGGAATGGCGCATCCGTTCCCTGGTGCGCTGGAACGCCCTGGCGATGGTGATCAAGGCCAACAAGGTGAATGCCGGCATCGGCGGTCACATCGCCAGCTTCGCCTCCGCCGCCACGCTCTATGACGTCGGCTTCAACCACTTTTTCCATGCCCCGAGCGAGGGACACGGCGGCGATCTGCTCTACATGCAAGGCCACTGCACCCCCGGGGTCTATGCCCGCGCCTATCTGGAACATCGCATCCACAAGGAAGAGATGCACCGCTTCCGCCAGGAGGCGCTGGCGCCCGGTCTGTCGTCCTATCCGCATCCGCGCCTGATGCCGGACTTCTGGCAATTCCCCACTGTCTCCATGGGACTGGGGCCCATCATGGGGATCTATCAGGCACGCTTCATGAAGTATCTCCAGAACCGCGGCCTGGCCGAGACCAGCAACCGCAAGGTATGGGTGTTCTGCGGCGACGGCGAGATGGACGAGCCGGAATCCATGGGCGCCATCGGCCTCGCCGGACGCGACAAACTCGACAACCTGATCTTCGTGGTCAACTGCAACCTGCAACGCCTGGACGGCCCGGTGCGTGGCAACGGCAAGATCATCCAGGAACTGGAAGGCGATTTCCGGGGCGCCGGCTGGAATGTCATCAAGGTCATCTGGGGCTCTTACTGGGACCCGCTGCTGGCCGCCGACAGCAAGGGCCTGCTGCGCCAACGCATGGAAGAGGCGGTCGACGGCGAGTACCAGAACTACAAGGCCAAGGGTGGCGCCTACACCCGCGAGCATTTCTTCGGCAAATACCCCGAACTCAAGGCGCTGGTCTCACGCATGACCGACCAGGACATCTGGCGTCTCAATCGCGGCGGCCACGATCCGCACAAGGTCTACGCCGCCTATGCCGCCGCCATGAAGCACACCGGCCAGCCAACGGTGATCCTGGCCAAGACCGTCAAGGGCTATGGCATGGGCGAGGCCGGTGAAGGCCAGAACATCACCCATCAGCAGAAAAAGTTGGGCGAGGAGGCGCTCAAGGCTTTCCGCGACCGGTTCAACATCCCCATTTCCGATGCCGAGATCGGCGACGCCCCGTTCTACCGCCCGCCACCGGACAGCCCGGAGGCCACCTACCTGCAGGAGCGGCGCCGCAGCCTCGGCGGTTATCTCCCCGCCCGGCGGCGCTCGGCCGACACCCTCCCCATGCCGCCGCTGGCGCTGTTCGACGCCATGCTGAAAGGCACCGATGGCCGCGAGATGTCCACCACCACGGCCTTCGTGCGCATGTTGACCGTCCTTATCCGTGACAAGGCCATCGGCCCGCGCATCGTCCCCATCGTGCCGGATGAGGCGCGCACCTTCGGCATGGAAGGCCTGTTCCGCCAGATCGGCATCTACTCCCCAGTC
The DNA here is from genome assembly GCA_002862435.1 of Pseudomonadota bacterium. GTDB lineage: Bacteria > Pseudomonadota > Gammaproteobacteria > UBA5335 > UBA5335 > Macondimonas. Next base: position 155,191 of record PKDC01000057.1, read on the forward strand.
GGCCAGCTCTACGCGCCCCAGGATGCCGATCAGCTCGCCTACTATCGCGAGGACATCAAGGGCCAGATCCTGGAGGAAGGCATCACCGAAGCCGGTGCCTTCTCCTCCTGGCTGGCCGCCGCCACGGCCTACAGCAACCATGCCGTGAGCATGATTCCATTCTTCATCTTCTATTCCATGTTCGGCTTCCAGCGCATCGGCGACCTCATCTGGGCCGCCGGCGACAGCCGCGCGCGGGGTTTCCTGTTGGGCGGCACCGCCGGACGTACCACGCTGGCCGGCGAGGGTCTGCAGCATCAGGACGGCCACAGCCATATCCTCGCCCTGACCCATCCCAACTGCGTTGCCTATGACCCCTGTTATGCCTATGAGGTGGCGGCGATCCTGCACGAGGGCATGCGGCGCATGTACGTGGATCACGAGGATGTTTTCTATTACATCACCGTGATGAATGAGAACTATGCCCATCCCCCACTGCCGGAAGGTGCCGAGGAAGGCATCATCAAGGGCCTGTACCGCCTGCGTGCCAGCCAGCATGACGGCCCGCGCGTCCAATTGCTGGGCTCGGGCACCATCCTGCGCGAGGTGGAACGCGCCGCCGCCCTCCTGGAGGAACGCTACGGCGTGGCGGCCGACGTCTGGAGCGCCACCAGCTTCACCGAACTGGCCCGGGACGGCATGGCGGTGGCGCGCTGGAATCTGCTCCACCCCGCCGAGCCACCGCGCGCCAGCTACGTGGATGCCTGTCTACACGACACCCAAGGACCGGTGATCGCCGCCACCGACTACATGCGCGCCTACGCCGAGCAGATCCGCCCCTATGTCTCGCGCCGCTATCGCGTGCTGGGGACCGACGGTTATGGCCGCTCCGATACCCGCGAGGCCCTGCGCGAGTTTTTCGAAGTCAACGCCGAATACATCGTCCTTGCCGCCCTCAAGTCGCTGGCCGAGGAAGGCGCTCTGCCCGTCGAACACGTTACCCAAGCCGTGGCCGAACTGGGTATCGACCCGGAAAAACCCGCCCCCTGGACGGTCTAGCGCCCCCGCCATCCCAAGGAGAACGCCCGTGGCCCAGACCCAGGAAGTGACCGTTCCCGACATCGGGGATTTCGACAGCGTGGATGTGGTGGAGGTGCTGGTCAAACCCGGCGACACCGTCACTGCCGAACAACCGCTGATCACGCTGGAAAGCGAAAAGGCCGCCCTCGATGTGCCCGCACCCTTTGCGGGAAAGGTCGTGCAAGTCCTGGTAAAAGTCGGCGACAAGGTCGCCCAGGGCACCGCCATCGTGACCCTTGAAACGGACGCCGCGGACGGCGCTGGCCCTGATCAAGCAGAGACTGTCACCAAGCCGGAGGCCGAACCATCCAGCGAAGGCGGCCATGCCGAGAAGTCAGCGGGTTCCGCCTCTGCAGATACAGCGGAAAAAGCGGAGACTGCGCAACCCGCCCCGCCCAAGCCTGCTGAGCCGGGCGGCGGCGAGTCCGAACAAGCCATACCCGCAATCGATCAGGCCTCAACACTGAACGACACGGCGGATTCATCGCGCCCCAATACGGCAGAATCCGGGCGTGCGCCGGCGCCCAGCACGGGCCACCCTGAACCGGATCGGTCCCAGGCTTTCCTGCCCCATGCCAGCCCCTCGATCCGTAAATTTGCCCGCGAACTGGGCGTGGACCTGACGCGCGTTACGGGCAGCGGTCCCAAGCTGCGCATCCTGCGCGAGGACGTCGCCGCCTTCGTCCGCCAGCAGCTCGTCGAGGCGGACAAGGGCAGCGGCATTCCCCCCATCCCGGCGGTGGATTTTTCCAAATTCGGCCCCATCGAGCGCCAGCCGCTCTCGCGCGTGAAGCGCCGCTCCGGCCCCAACCTGCACCGCAGCTGGCTCAACATCCCCCACGTTACCCAGTTCGACGAGGCCGACATCACCGAGCTGGAATCCTTCCGCAAGGACAACCTGGCCCGCGCCGAAAAACGTGGCGTCAAGCTCACCCTGATCGCCTTCCTGCTCGACGCCTGCGCCCATGCATTGCGGGAATTCCCCCAGGTCAACGCCTCCCTGGATCCGGATGGCGAGCACCTGATCCTGAAGCGCTACATCCACATCGGTGTGGCGGTGGAAACCCCGGACGGCCTGATGGTGCCGGTGGTGCGCGATGTGGACAAAAAGGGCGTGTTCGATCTGGCGGGCGAGGTGGCCGAGCTGGCCGAGCAGACCCGCACCCGCAAGCTCAAGCCCGATCGCCTGCAGGGCGCGAGCTTTTCCATCTCCAGCCTGGGCGGCATCGGCGGGACCGCCTTCACGCCCATCATCAACGCGCCGGAGGTGGCCATCCTTGGTGTCTCCCGCGCGCGCATGCAGCCGGTCTACCAAGAGGACGGCAGCTTCGCGCCACGGCTGATGCTGCCGCTGTCGTTCTCCTACGACCACCGCGTCATCGACGGGGCGGAAGCCGCCCGTTTCACGCGCTTCTTGAGCGAGATGCTCTCGGACATTCGTCGCCTGCTGCTCTGAATCCAGGCCCGCGCCGGTGCGGCGCAAACCGGAACACCCGACCAGAAAATGGAGTCGCCCCATGAGCGAGACCCGCGAGATCCAGGTACCCGACATCGGGGATTTCGACAGCGTGGATGTGGTGGAGGTGCTGGTCAAACCCGGCGACACCGTCACTGCCGAACAGCCGCTGATCACGCTGGAAAGCGAGAAAGCCGCCCTGGACGTGCCCGCACCCTTCGCGGGAACGGTTGACCAGGTCCTGGTGAAGGTAGGCGACAAGGTGGCGCAAGGCACGCCCATCGTGAGCCTCAAAACCGCCGAAGGCGATGACGCACCTGCGGACGCCCCCACGAAAGAACCCCAGGCCGCTGCAGCGGACGCCGAAGCGCCCGTCAGCACAGCAAAGGCGCGGGAGCCCGCCGCCGAAAAACCGGCGGCGCCGGCACAGACCCAAACCGGCGCGCCCGCGCCGCAGCGCGCCACCCCATCCGGCGCTGCCGGCAAGTCGCTGCTGGTGATCGGCGGCGGCCCCGGCGGCTACACCGCCGCCTTCCGCGCCGCCGATCTCGGGATGAACGTCACCCTGATCGAACGCGACCCCATGCTGGGCGGCGTGTGCCTGAATGTCGGCTGCATCCCCTCCAAGGCCCTGCTGCACGCCGCGCAGGTCATCACCGAGTCCCGCGCCATGGCCGAGCATGGCATCCGCTTCGGCGACCCGGTCATTGACCTGGACGCCCTGCGCAACTGGAAGAACGGCGTAGTCGGACGTTTGACGGGTGGCCTCACCCAGCTCGCCAAGCAGCGCCGCGTGCAGGTGATCCAGGGCACGGCCCGCTTCGCCGGCCCCAACACCGTGGAAATCACGGGCGCCGAGGCGGATCGCCGCTTGGACTTCGAGCAGGCCATCATCGCCTGCGGTTCGCGCCCGGTTGTGCTGCCCTTCCTGCCGGACGATCCGCGCATCATGGATTCCACCGACGCCCTGGATTTGCCCGAGATCCCCGGCCGGCTGCTGATCATCGGCGGCGGCATCATCGGCCTGGAAATGGCCACGTTCTACAGCGCCCTGGGCAGCCGGGTGACGGTGGTGGAAATGGCGCCGCAACTGGTGGCGGGCGCCGATCCGGATCTGGTCCGCATCCTGCAGAAATCCATCACCCGGCGGCTGGAAGCCATTTACCTCAACACCAAAGTCACCGACGTCACCGCCGAGGCCGCGGGCCTCGCTGTACGTTTCGAGGGCAAGGATGCGCCGGCCGAGGACCGGTTCGACCGCATCCTCGTCGCGGTGGGCCGCATTCCCAATGGCAAGACCTTGAATCTGGAAGCGGTGGGGCTCGAACTGGACGCGCGCGGCCTGATCGGCGTGGATGAGCGCATGCGCACCGCCAAGCCGCAGCTGTTCGCCATAGGCGACTGCGTGCCCGGCCCCATGCTGGCCCACAAGGCCACCCATCAGGCCAAGGTCGCCGCCGAGGTCGCCGCCGGCGAGAAATCCGCCTTCCTCGCGCGCGTTATTCCTGCCGTCGCCTATTGCGACCCGGAGCTCGCCTGGTGCGGCCTCACCGAAACCGAGGCCAAGGCGCAGGGCCTGGACATCGGCAAGGGCGTCTTCCCCTGGGCCGCCAGCGGCCGGGCGCTGGGCATGGGACGCGAGGACGGCATGACCAAGCTGATCTTCGATGCCAAGAATGGGCGGCTGCTGGGCGGCGGCATTGTCGGGCCGCATGCAGGGGACCTCATCGCCGAGGTGGCGCTGGGGGTCGAGATGGGATCGGACGCCGAGGACATCGGCCTCACCATCCATGCCCACCCGACGCTGTCGGAAACCGTGGCCTTCGCCGCCGAATCCTACG
>PKDC01000028.1 GCA_002862435.1 Pseudomonadota bacterium
CTTGCGACTGCCCGGCGCCTTGGAAGCGGCTGCCGCCCTTGGGGTTCCGGTTTGCCTGATGCACATGCAGGCCGAGCCCGCCACCATGCAATGCAATGCCCATTACAAATCGGATGTTGTGGGTGAGGTCATGGATTTCCTCGCGCAGCGGCTGGCGGCATGCAGGGCGGCGGGTCTTGATGAGCAAAAACTGATGATCGATCCCGGTTTCGGTTTTGGGAAGGAATTGCCGCATAATCTGTCGCTTTTGGCGGGCCTCGATCGGCTCAAAACGCTGAATCGACCGATACTGGTTGGGGTTTCGCGTAAATCCATGCTGGGGCAGATTCTCGGGCAACGCCCCGCCGCGGGGCGACAAACAGCCAGCGTGGCGGCGGCGCTATGGGCTGCCGTCCACGGCGCTGCGATGGTTCGGGTCCACGATGTGGGGCCGACGGTCGATGCGCTGCGAGTCTGGCAGGCGCTTGCTGCTGTCCGGGCGCGGGCTGAACCTTAAATCAAGAACGATGAGGGATAACACGATGGGGCGACGTCGGTATTTCGGGACGGATGGCATCCGCGGCCGGGTGGGAGAGACTCCCATGGTCCCCGAATTCATTCTTCGCCTTGGAATGGCTGCGGGCCGGGTGCTCGATCGAGAAGGTCGGGGCTGTGTATTGATTGGCAAGGACACGCGCATTTCGGGTTATATGTTTGAATCCGCCTTGGAAGCTGGATTTTCAGCGGCCGGGGTGGGGGTGCGGCTACTGGGACCCATGCCAACCCCTGCCGTTGCGTATCTCACCAAAACCTTCCGAGCCCATGCCGGCGTGGTCATCAGCGCATCCCATAACCCCTTTCACGACAACGGCATCAAGTTTTTTTCCCCCACCGGGGACAAATTGTCGGATGAGATCGAATGCTTGATTGAGGAGGCTTTGGAAGGCCCTTTGCCCATGGTCGATTCGGCGCGCCTGGGGAAGGTATCTCGCATTACCGATGCGACCGGCCGTTACATTGAATTCTGCAAGTCCACGCTGAGCGCCGGGATCAGCCTCAAGGGCATGCGGATTGCCGTGGATTGTGCCCATGGCGCGACTTACCACATAGCGCCCGATGTCCTGTCCGAACTGGGCGCGACGGTGATCCCGATGGGGATCAGTCCCAACGGCCTGAATATAAATGACGGCTGTGGCAGCCTGCATCCCGAATCGCTGCAGCGCCTGGTGCGCGAGGTGGGGGCCGATGTTGGAATGGCGCTCGACGGGGATGGTGATCGGGTACTTCTGGTGGATGCCAGTGGAGAGCTGATTGATGGCGATCAGATCCTGTACGTCCTCGCGCTCGAGTTTCTGCGCACGGGTCGTTTGCAGGGGGCAGTCGTCGGAACCGAGATGAGCAATCTGGGTCTGGAGCACGCGTTGACGGCCCAGGGGATCGGGTTTGAGCGGGCGCCCGTGGGGGATCGCCACGTCATGGATCTGCTGCGAAGGGGGAGCGGGGTTCTCGGCGGCGAGCCATCTGGCCATATCATCTGTCTGGATCGAACCACCACCGGGGATGGGATCGTCGCGGCCCTGCAGGTTCTGGGGGTCATGGCTGCAACCGGTCGCCCTCTGCAGGATCTGGTCGCAGCCATGCCCCGCTATCCGCAGGAATTGATCAATGTGCCGGTATCGGATGCACGGGCGGTGGCACGTCATCCCAAGTTGCAACGCGCCATTCAGGAGTCGCTACAGGCATTGGGGCGCGAAGGTCGGGTCGTATTGCGCCCCTCGGGCACGGAACCCTTGCTGCGGGTCATGGTGGAGGGCGCCGATCCGGAGGCCGTCCGTGTGCACGTGCGGCGTCTGGCGGGTATCGCGGACGATTGCGTCATGCCATGATCGCGTTGCGGCGTTGCCGTTCTCTGGGCTGACAAACTGAATTGCTGTGGGGGTGCGTCATGCGTGGGAAGATGGTTGCAGGAAACTGGAAAATGTACGGGCGCCGAGCCAGCGCCCAGGCACTGGCCCGCGATGTTTTCGATGGGCTGCCCCCCGATTTTGCGGTGACTGTGGCGATTTGTCCGCCGGTGATTTACCTGGAAGCCGTTCGGGAAGCCCTGGCCGATCAGGACCGGGTCCTGCTTGCGGCGCAGGATGTGTGTGCCCAGACCGAAGATGGTGCCCGCACCGGAGAAATCAGCGGCGCCATGCTGCGCGAAATGGGGGCGCGTTATGTCCTGGTGGGTCATTCCGAGCGGCGTCAATTATTGGGAGAGACCAACGAAGGCGTGGGCGCAAAGATGCTTGCTGCCCTTGATGCGGGATTGACTCCGATCCTGTGTGTCGGGGAAACCCTGGCCGAACGGGACGGCCTGCGCACCGAAGCCGTCGTGGCGGCTCAGCTTCAGGCGGCAATTCATGGGGCAGGTGTGTCCGCGCTGGCACACAGCGTGGTGGCCTACGAGCCGGTCTGGGCAATCGGTACCGGGCGCAATGCCACGCCCGATCAGGCTCAGGCCGTCCACGCCTTTATTCGCAATTGGGCCACCGATCAGGCGGGCAAGGCGGTTGCGGATGGCCTGTGCATCCTTTACGGCGGCAGCGTCAAGCCGGATAATGCCGCCGCCCTGTTCGCCATGCCCGATGTGGATGGCGGTCTGGTTGGCGGCGCCTCCCTCAAGGCAGCCGATTTTCTTGCGATCTGCCGGGCAGCCGGCTGATTTTCCTGTCCAGGAATTGAATTGACATGCAGACGGCCGTTTTGATTGTTCATATTCTTTTGGCAATTGCGCTTATCGTGCTGGCCCTGTTGCAGCACGGCAAGGGGGCTGATGCGGGCGCCGCATTTGGATCCGGCGCCTCCAATACCATGTTCGGCGCGCGGGGATCGGCCAACTTCCTGAGCCGCTCCACGGCGGCTGTGGCGACACTCTTTTTTGTCACCAGCCTGACCTTGGGGTATTTCTTTGCTCGCCCCGAAAAGGCGCAGAGCGTGATGGATCGGGTGGGAGCTCCTGCTGCTGTTGCCCCCGAGGTCACGGATCTGCCGCCCAGCGCTACGCCTTCATCTCCAGAAGGCGCGGACAGCAAGGAACAAGAATCCGATCTTCCTGCGCCTCCCAAGGCTGGGAAATAGGGCGGTCCACGTATACAATGGGCGCCCACTGGGCAGCCGGTGAAACAGCGGGTCTTTTCCCGATTGCCCAAAACACAGGCCGATGTGGTGGAATTGGTAGACACGCCATCTTGAGGGGGTGGTGACGCAAGTCGTGTCGGTTCGAGTCCGACCATCGGCACCAAAAATCCAGGACTCATCCGAGCGGCATGTCCGAATCCGGATTCGCCGAACCGAAAGGGAGCGGGAATCACCGTGCTGGAAAACTACTTTCCCATTCTCATTTTCTTTGCGCTGGCCACCGTGATCGGGATCGTTCCCCTGGCGGCGGGATTCGTTCTTGGGCCGCGCCGCCCGGACGCCGAGAAACTCTCCCCCTATGAGTGCGGGTTCGAGGCCTTCGAGGATGCCCGCATCAAATTCGATGTGCGTTATTACCTGGTTGCCATCCTGTTCATTGTGTTTGATCTGGAAGTGGCCTTCCTGTTTCCCTGGGCAATCGCCTTGCGAGAAATTGGCCTGTTTGGTTTGCTCGCCATGGCGGTCTTTCTGGGCATCTTGGTGGTGGGTTTCATCTACGAGTGGAAAAAGGGGGCGCTGGAATGGGAATAGAAGGCGTTCTCGAAAAGGGCTTTGTCACCACGACGGCGGACAAGCTCATCAATTGGGCACGCACCGGTTCGTTGTGGCCCATGACCTTTGGTCTGGCCTGCTGCGCGGTCGAAATGATGCATGTGGGTGCCGCGCGCTATGACCTGGATCGTTTCGGCATCATGTTTCGGCCGAGTCCGCGTCAGTCGGATGTCATGATCGTGGCCGGCACCCTGTGCAACAAGATGGCTCCGGCGCTGCGCAAGGTCTATGACCAGATGGCCGAGCCGCGTTGGGTGATTTCCATGGGGTCCTGTGCCAATGGGGGTGGGTACTACCACTATTCCTATTCGGTGGTGCGCGGTTGTGACCGCATAGTTCCTGTGGATATCTATGTGCCGGGATGCCCGCCGACGGCGGAAGCGCTCCTGTATGGCATCTTGCAGTTGCAGAACAAGATCCGCCGCACCAATACCATCGCGCGCTAGGAGGGTCGATGTCTCAGTCGATGGTCGATCTGGCCGCCGAATTGCGCCAGCGCTATCCGGATTATCCCGTCCGGCACGACAGTCGCACGGATGAGGTGACTCTGGAGGTTCCGGCCGACCGGATCCGGGCAGTTGCCGAGACGCTCAAAACCGACTCTGGGCTGGGCTTTGCCCAACTGACTGACATTTGCGGTGTCGACTACCTGGCGCATGGCGACGCGGAGTGGGTGACCCGCGAGGCGACGGCGCGAGGTTACAGCCGCGGCGTGAAGCCCTATGACGGCCGCAACGATCCCGACCAAGGATCTCCGCGCCGCTTTGCCACGGTCTACCATCTGTTGTCCCTGAGTCGCAATCAGCGCTTGCGTGTCCGGGTCTGGCTGGCTGACACGATGTTTCCGGTCATCGATTCAGTGCAGGATATCTGGCCAGCGGCCAACTGGTTCGAGCGCGAGGCGTTCGACCTCTACGGGATCCACTTCAGCGGCCATCCGGATCTGCGCCGCATCCTGACCGATTATGGCTTCATCGGTCATCCGTTCCGCAAGGATTTCCCGATTTCGGGCAATGTGGAAGTGCGCTATGACCCCGAGAAGGGCCGGGTGGTCTATGAGCCAGTGCAGATCCAACCGCGGGTGCTGGTGCCCAAGGTGATTCGGGCTGCCGATTCGTCCGTGGCCGCCGGAGAGGAGAAATCCGCCGATGCCTGACATCCAGAACTACACGCTCAATTTCGGCCCGCAGCATCCCGCTGCCCACGGTGTGTTGCGCCTCGTGCTGGAGATGGATGGCGAGGTGATCCAGCGCGCCGATCCCCATGTGGGCCTGCTGCACCGGGCCACGGAAAAGCTCGCCGAGACCAAGCCCTTCAACCAGAGCATCGGTTACATGGACCGGCTCGATTATGTCTCCATGATGTGCAACGAGCATGGCTATGTGCTGGCCATCGAAAAGCTCTTGGGCGTCACGCCGCCCTTGCGGGCCCAGTATATCCGGGTGATGTTCGATGAGATCACCCGCATTCTCAATCACTTGCTGTGGCTGGGTTCGCACGGCCTGGACATTGGCGCCATGACGGTCTTTCTCTATTGCTTCCGCGAGCGTGAGGCGCTCATGGATGTCTATGAGGCCGTCTCCGGTGCGCGCATGCACGCAACTTACTACCGTCCGGGTGGTGTGGCCCGCGATCTGCCGGACCGGATGCCGCAATACCAGCCCAGCCCGGTGCGCGGCAAGTCGTCCCTGGATGCCCTCAACAAGGATCGCCAGGGCTCATTGCTCGATTTCATCGCAAGCTTCACCGAGCGCTTCCCGGGGTGTGTGGATGAGTACGAGACCCTGCTCACCAACAATCGCATCTGGAAGCAGCGCACGGTCGGAATCGGAACAGTCTCCCCGGAGCGCGCCATTGCACTCGGCTTCACTGGCCCCATGCTGCGCGGTTCGGGCGTGGCGTGGGACCTGCGCAAGAAACAACCCTATGAAGTGTATGACCGGATGGATTTCGACATCCCGGTCGGCGTCGAGGGCGATTGCTACGATCGATACCTGGTCCGGGTGGAGGAAATGCGCCAATCCAACCGCATCATCCGCCAGTGCGTGGATTGGCTGCGCCACAATCCCGGCCCGGTGATGTTGGAAAACCACAAGATCACGCCGCCACGCCGCGAAGAGATGAAGGAGGACATGGAGTCCTTGATCCATCACTTCAAGCTTTTCACCGAGGGCTATTGCGTTCCCGAGGGAGAGGTCTATGCCGCGGTCGAGGCGCCCAAGGGAGAGTTTGGCTGCTATCTCATTTCCGATGGCGCCAACAAGCCCTATCGGCTGAAAATCCGTGCCCCCGGCTTCCCCCATCTGGCCGCCATGGATGAAATGGTCAAGGGGCATATGCTGGCAGACGTGGTGGCGGTGATCAGCACCATGGATATCGTGTTCGGGGAGATTGACCGGTGACAGCGGAAGGTGTCCAGCGCCCGGCGGCGCGTTTGTCCGCCCATGTTCGCGAAGAAATCGATCACTGGCTCATCCAGTATCCGCCGGAGCGCAAGCGTTCGGCAGTGCTCTATGCCCTGCACGCGGTTCAGCATGAGAACAACGGCTATCTGACACCGGAGCTGATGGATGCCGTGGCGGATTATCTTGATCTGCCGGCCATGGCGGTCTACGAGGTGGCAAGCTTTTATTCCATGTTTGAGACCGGCCCGGTGGGGCGGCACAGCATTTCGGTCTGCACCAACATCAGCTGCATGCTGCGGGGCGGGGAGGAAATCCTGGCCCATCTGGAGCGCAAGCTGGGGATCAAATTGGGTGAAAGCACGTCCGATGGACGGATTTTTCTGAAGCCCGAGGAAGAATGTCTGGCGGCTTGTTGCGGCGCTCCGATGATGATGGTGGACCATGTCTACCATGAGCGCCTGACGCCCGATCAGGTCGATCGCATCATCGACACGCTGGAGTAAATCGATGGAACAAAATGCGGTCTGCTACGTAACGCGCCAGTTCGAGGAGCCCTGGACCTGGGAAACCTATCTCAAGGTCGGGGGCTATCAGGCCTGGCGGCGGATCCTTGACGAGCGTATTCCGCCCGAAACCGTGATCGAAGAGATCAAGGCGTCGGGTTTGCGCGGGCGCGGGGGCGCCGGCTTCCCGACGGGCCTCAAGTGGAGCTTCATGCCGCGCAATGTCACGGGCCAGAAGTATGTGGTCTGCAATTCGGATGAAAGCGAGCCGGGCACCTGCAAGGATCGCGATATCCTGCGCTATAACCCCCATGCGCTGGTCGAGGGCATGGCCATCGCGGGTTATGCCATGGGCGCCACGGTGGGCTACAACTACCTGCGCGGCGAGTTCATGGACGAGCCTTTCAAGCGCTTTCGCCAGGCGCTCAAGGAGGCCTATGAGCAGGGGCTGCTGGGGCGCAACATCCTGGGATCCGGCGTGGATTTCGATCTATACGCCCACCTGGGCGCCGGCGCCTATATCTGCGGCGAGGAGACGGCCCTGCTCGAATCACTGGAGGGCAAGAAAGGCATGCCGCGCTTCAAGCCCCCATTTCCCGCCACTTATGGGCTGTATGGCCGTCCCACCACCATCAACAACACCGAAACCTTTGCCTCCGTGCCGATCATCCTGCGCCGGGGGCCGACCTGGTTCTCGGGCCTGGGCGTGGAGAAGGCAGGGGGCACCAAAATCTTTTCCGTCTCCGGCCATGTCAATCGGCCGGGGAATTTCGAGGTGCCCCTGGGGACGCCCTTTGCGAGCTTGCTGGAAATGGCGGGCGGTGTGCGTGATGGCCGCAAGCTCAAGGCGGTGATCCCCGGTGGATCGTCCGTGCCTGTGGTCCATGGGGCGGTCATGATGGACGTGAACATGGATTACGACTCGGTGGTGAAGGCCGGGTCCATGCTGGGCTCGGGTGCCATCATCGTGATGGATGACACGACCTGCATGGTCAAGGTGCTGGAACGCATCTCGCGCTTCTATTTTTCGGAGTCCTGCGGTCAGTGCACGCCCTGCCGGGAAGGGACGGGATGGCTGCACCGGGTGGTGCGGCGCATCGAACACGGCCTGGGACGCCCTGAGGACTTGGCCTTGCTGGATCAGGTGGCTTCCCGCATGGAAGGGCGGACCATCTGCGCCCTTGGGGATGCGGCGGCAATGCCGGTCCGGAGCTTCGTCAAGCAGTTCCGCGATGAATTCCAGTATCACGTCGACCACAAGCGCTGCTTGGTCGGTGCGCCCGCGCCGACGTTGGCAGTGGCCTGATGGAATTTCCGGCGACAAACAGGGATTGGATAGACGCATTATGAGCACTGATGAGGTCACAATCGAAGTCGACGGCGTCCCTATCAAGGGGCGCAAGGGACAGATGCTGATCGAGCTGACCGATCAGGCGGGCGTCTATATCCCGCGGTTTTGCTACCACAAGAAGCTGTCCATTGCCGCCAACTGCCGCATGTGTCTGGTGGAGATGGAGCGCGCGCCCAAGCCGGTGCCGGCCTGCGCCACCCCGGTTGCCGATGGGATGAAGATCTTCACCCGCTCTCCCAAAGCCCTGGATGCCCAGCAGGGCACCATGGAATTCCTGTTGATCAACCACCCGCTTGACTGTCCCATCTGCGATCAGGGCGGGGAGTGCGAACTCCAGGATCTGGCGCTGGGTTTCGGGGGCGATGCCTCGCGCTACAGCGAACGCAAGCGCATTGTGGCCGATCCAAACCTGGGATCGCTGGTCTCCACCGACATGACCCGCTGTATCCACTGCACCCGTTGTGTGCGTTTCGGCGAAGAGATCGCCGGTGTGCAGGAGCTCGGCGCCACCGGGCGCGGCGAATTCATGGCGATCGGGACCTATGTCGAACACGCGCTGACTTCCGAAGTGGCAGCCAACGTCATCGATCTGTGCCCGGTGGGAGCACTCACGGCCAAGCCGTCGCGCTATACCGCGCGGCCTTGGGAACTGATTGAACGACCCACCCTCTCGCCCCATGACGGCTGGGGCACGCACTTGGCCGCTCATGTGCGCGGCGGCCGTGTGATGCGCGTGGTGCCACGCGAGGCGGAGGCCTTCAATGAGACCTGGATCGCCGATCGTGACCGCTTCAGCTACACCGCCATCCACGCGCCGGATCGACTGCAAGCGCCCATGGTTCGGGAGAACGATCGCTGGCGAAGCACAGACTGGCCAACTGCTCTCGCCGCCGCAGCCGAGGGACTGCGCCACGTTTCTCCCGATGCACTGGGTATCCTTGCGTCCCCCTCAGCGACGGTCGAGGAGTATTTCCTGCTGCGCCGTTTGGCGGAGCATCTGGGTTGCCCCAACCTGGATCATCGCTTGGGCACAACCGATGTCGCTGTCCAGGACGGGGCAGGCCTGTTCCCTGATCTCGGGATGTCGATTTCCGCCTGGGAACGGGTGGACGCGGCGCTGATCATCGGCAGCGACCTGCGCCGAGAGATTCCGCTGTTGCACCTGCGACTGCGCAAGGCAGGCCTGCGGGGCGCTCGGTTGAGTGTCATCAATCCGCTGGATGGAGATTTTCGCTTTCCGGTTCAGGTCGGCCGGATCGCCAAGGACCTGGCGGAAGAGCTGGCGGCGGTGGCCTTGGCAGTGTCCGAACTCAGCGGCAACGCGATCCCTGCGGCACTGGGCGCTGCCGTGCAGGGCGTTGAGCCGCAACAGGCCCATGTGCAAATCGCAGAGGATTTGATGCGCGGCGCACAATCCGGCTTGCTCGTGGGTCAGCTGGCCCTGGATCAGGCGGGCGCTGGGACCCTGTTGGCGCTGGCTGCCTTCGTGGCCGAGGCGACCGGCTCGGCGCTGGGTACACTTCCGGTCGGGGGCAACACCGCAGGCGCCTGGTTGTGTGGTATCGTCCCGCACCGCGGCATGGGCGGGACCCCCCTGATGGCTCCCGGGCGCTCGGCGAGCGAGATGCTGAGTGGCCGATTGCAGGGGTTCCTGCTGCTGGGCGCCGAGCCGGAACGGGAAGCCGCCAATCCCGCCGCCGCCGTTGCAGCACTCTCCGGCGCAACCTTTGGGGTGGCGCTGACTCCCTACCTGACGGAGACGCTCAAGGCCACGGCTCATGTGTTGCTGCCCATCGGGACCTTCAGCGAAACAGCCGGCAGCCTGATCAGTCGGGATGGCCAGTGGCTGTCCTTTGAAGGCTGCGCCGAGCCGATCGGCGAAGCTCGGCCGGGCTGGAAGGTATTGCGAGTCCTGGGTAACAGCCTGGGCGTCGCCGGATTCGATTATGCCGATTGCAGCGAGGTGACCGAGGCCGCGCGTCTGGCCATCGGTCCGGTGCAGGTCACTCCCGGACAGTGGCATCGACAGGGAAGCTGGGAACGGCCGATGCTGCCTGCGCTGCAACGTCTTGGCCCACTGGCTTTGTATGGGACGGATGCCTTGGTGCGTCGGGCGCCATCCTTGCAGGACTCCCCGGAAGGCAGCCGGGCGCGGCAGTTGCGCATTCATCCGACGGATGCCGCGCGTGCGGGCCTCAAAACTGGCGAGCCCGTCCAGGTGAGCCAGGCGGGATCCCGCGTGGTGGCGTCCTGGACAGCGGACGCAACGCTGGCGCCGGGATGCGTCTGGTTCCCGGCGGGACTGCTGGATCTGCCCGTGGGTGGGGCCCGGTTCGGCGCCCTGGAAATCATGCCGGCCGCGGCCAACTGAATCGTTTAAGACAAGCGAGTTCATCATGCTGGAACAGGCTGTTGCGATCTGGTCGCAGATCCCTGAAGCGTTGCGGACGAGTGTGTGGATCGTCCTCAAGATCATGGCGATTATTCTGCCGCTGCTGGGGGTTGTGGCGTATCTCACCTATGCCGAGCGCAAGGTGATCGGCTACATGCAGTCGCGCATCGGGCCAAGCCGTGTGGGCTACGCCGGCCTGTTGCAGCCGATTGCCGATGCCGCCAAGCTCGCCTTCAAGGAAATCATCATTCCGGCCAGGGCGAACAAGGCCTTGTTCGTGCTGGCTCCCGTCCTGTCTTTCTTGCCGGCCTTGGTGGCCTGGGCGGTGGTGCCATTTGCCGATGGCATGTTGCTGGCCGATGTCGATGCTGGATTGCTGTTTGTCCTGGCGCTGACGTCTTTCGGCGTCTACGGCATTATTCTGGCTGGCTGGGCCAGCAACTCCAAGTATGCCTTTCTCGGCGCCATGCGAGCGGCAGCCCAAATGGTGTCCTACGAACTGGCCATGGGATTTGCGTTGATTGGCGTGCTGATGGCGGCCAACAGCCTGAAACTGAACGATATTGTTCTGGCGCAGCAGGGCGGTTTCTGGCACTGGTATTTCATCCCGCTGTTCCCGCTGTTCATGGTGTACTGGATCTCCGGGGTGGCCGAAACCAATCGTCTGCCGTTCGATGTGGTGGAAGGGGAATCGGAAATCGTGGCGGGTTTTCATGTGGAATATGGCGGCATGGGATTTGCGCTGTTCTTCTTGGCGGAATACGCCAACATGACCCTGATTTCCACCCTCATCGCGACGCTGTTTCTGGGGGGCTGGCTTTCACCTTTCGAACATGTCCCGGTGTTGGAACAGATTCCGCTGCTGGGCCAGAACGGTTTTCATTGGCTGGCCCTGAAGACCGCCTTTTTCCTGTTTTGTTTTCTCTGGTTCCGGGCGACCTTCCCGCGCTACCGCTATGACCAGATTATGCGGCTGGGCTGGAAAGTATTCATTCCGGTAACCATTGTGTGGTTGGCTGTGGTGGGCGTGTTCGTCCACACCGGTTTTGGGCCATGGTTCTGAGGCTGGCAGGGGGAAAGACATGGCCGCAATGACGCGACAGATGGGTGATTTCTTCCGGACGTTCCTGCTCTGGGAATTGCTGGTGGGTTTGTCCGTGACGGCTCGCGAGCTGTTCACTCCCAAGATCACGGTGCTCTATCCGGAAGAAAAGACGCCGCAGAGTCCGCGTTTTCGGGGTTTGCATGCGCTGCGCCGCTACGCCAACGGGGAGGAACGCTGCATTGCCTGCAAACTCTGCGAGGCCGTTTGCCCGGCGCTGGCCATCACCATTGAATCGGAAATGCGTGCCGACGGCACGCGGCGCACCACGCGTTATGACATTGATTTGTTCAAATGCATTTATTGCGGTTTTTGCGAGGAAGCCTGTCCGGTGGACTCCATCGTCGAAACCCGCGTCTATGAATATCACTTCGAGCAGCGCGGCGAAAACATCATGACCAAGGACAAACTGCTCGCCATCGGTGACAAATACGAGGAATCGATTGCCCGTGACCGGGCGATGGACGCCCCGTATCGCTGATCCAAGAACTAACCAGCAAGGACCAGGCGGAGCCGAATCCGATGTTTCAACTTGTGTTGTTTTATGCGTTTTCAGTCGTGCTGATCGGCGCCGCGCTGGCCGTGATTACAGCCCGCAATCCCGTGCATTCGGTGCTGTTTCTGGTCCTGGCATTTTTTACCAGTGCCGCCCTGTGGCTGCTGATCGAGGCGGAATTCCTCGCCATCGTGCTGGTGCTGGTCTATGTGGGCGCTGTGATGGTGTTGTTCCTGTTCGTGGTGATGATGATTGATGTGGATCTGGCCGCCTTGCGGGAGGGATTCAATCGCTCCCTGCCTTTAGGTATGGGGGTCGTGCTGCTGATCGTGCTTGAGCTTTCCGTGGTCTTGGGCGGGAGCGGCTTTGCCGGGAAAGGGGGTCCCGTTCCCTTGCCGGAAGGTGGGAGCAATATCCGCGCGTTGGGCGAGGTGATGTACACCCAGTATGTCTATCCCTTCGAGATTGCTTCCGTCATCCTGCTGCTGGCCATTGTGGCGGCCATTGCCTTGACCCTGCGGCGGCGGCCCGGTCGCCTGGTGCAGAATCCGGGGTTACAGGCCAAGGTGCGACCGGAAGATCGGCTTCGGATTCTTAAAATACCGAGCGAGACCCGGGATTAAGGCAAGCGCCATGAGACGCGATTCAGAGGGGATGAAATGATTACCTTGTCGCATTACCTGATGCTCAGTGGCGTGCTGTTCGTGCTCAGCGTGGCGGGCATTTTCATCAACCGCAAGAACGTCATTCTGCTGTTGATGTGCATCGAATTGATGTTGTTGGCCGTGAACATGAATTTCGTTGCCTTTTCCCGTTTCAGCGGGGATCTGGCAGGACAGGTGTTTGTCTTCTTTATCCTCACCGTCGCCGCCGCAGAGGCCGCCATTGGTCTCGCGATCCTGGTGATTCTGTTCCGCGGCAAAGGCAGCATCAACGTCGAGGATCTCGACGTCATGAAGGGTTGATCGAGCATGCAGGGCATTTATCTGACGATTGTGCTGGCCCCGCTGGTGGCAGCGGTCATCGTGGGCTTGTTTGGCCGGCAGGTCGGCCGGACAGGCGCGCACACCCTGACCATCGCCGGAGTGGGTGGTGCCTTCTTGCTGTCGCTGTGGGTGCTCAAGATTCATGCGCTGGATGGCGCGGCGCCTTTCAATGCAACGCTGTACACCTGGGGTGTGGTGGACGGACTGCGCCTGGAAGTGGGCTTCCTGGTGGACAACCTGACGGCGCTCATGATGTGCGTCGTCACCTTCGTGTCGCTGATGGTGCACATCTACACCATCGGCTACATGCACGAGGATGACGGCTACCAGCGCTTCTTCAGCTATATCTCGCTCTTCACCTTCGCCATGCTCATGCTGGTGATGGCCAATAATTTCCTGCAATTGTTCTTCGGCTGGGAAGCCGTGGGCTTGGTGTCCTATCTGTTGATCGGATTCTGGTACACCCGTCCGAGCGCCGTGTTTGCCAACATGAAGGCCTTCCTGGTCAACCGGGTGGGTGACTTTGGCTTTCTTCTGGGGATCGCTGCCGTTTTGCAGTACACGGGGAGCCTCGATTATCGAGAGGTCTTCGCTGCGGCGCCCACTTTGCAGGGTCAGACCCTGAGCGTGCTACCGGGGGTGTCCTGGTCGGTATTGACCGTTATCTGCCTGCTGCTCTTCGTGGGCGCCATGGGGAAATCGGCTCAGATGCCGTTGCATGTCTGGCTGCCGGATTCCATGGAGGGCCCGACGCCGATTTCCGCACTGATCCATGCGGCCACCATGGTTACAGCGGGCATTTTCATGGTGGCGCGCATGTCGCCGCTGTATGAACTGTCGGAAACTGCGCTGAATACCATTTTGCTGATCGGTTCCGCCACGGCGTTTTTCATGGGGCTGCTGGGCATCGTGCAGACCGACATCAAGCGGGTGGTGGCCTACTCCACCTTGTCCCAGCTCGGTTACATGACGGTTGCCTTGGGTGTGTCGGCGTATTCCGCAGCTGTGTTCCATCTGATGACGCATGCCTTTTTTAAGGCCTTGCTGTTCCTCGCCGCCGGCTCGGTCATCATTGCCATGCACCACGAGCAGGATATGCGTCGCATGGGTGGACTGTGGCGCTATCTGCCGATCACCTACATCACCTGCCTGATCGGCGCCTTGGCACTGATTGGTTTCCCGGGCTTCTCCGGATTCTTCTCCAAGGATGCCCTGATCGAGGCCGTGGCTGAATCCCATCTGCCGGGAGCGGGCATTGCGCATGCCGCCGTGCTGTCGGGCGTGTTCATTACCGCTTTTTATACCTTCCGACTGATTTTTCTGGTGTTTCATGGCCCTGAGCGGTTTCGGGAAGCGGCTGGCGACAGCCACGCGGTCCACGCTGATCATGACGCCCATGACCATCATGGCGTTCACGAACCCCATGAGTCCCCCTGGGTGGTGACATTGCCGCTCATTCTGCTGGCCATCCCTTCGATCATTATTGGGGCTTTAACGATAGAGCCCATGCTGTTCGGAGACTTTTTCCGGGGTGTGATCCAGGTCTCCCATGCGCATGATGGACTGGGCGAAATGGCCGAGCATTTTCATGGGCCGTGGGCTTTCCTGCTGCATGGTTTCCAGGGGCCGGCTGTTTATCTCGCCTTCGCGGGGGTTGCCAGCGCCGCTTATGTCTACCTCATCAATCCGGCGGTAGCGGATTTCTTCGCGCACCGTTTTGCCCTGGGCCGGGTCATCAACTGGATCCTGGTGCACAAGTACGGCTTCGACGCGCTGTATATCCAGGGTTTCGCCGCATTCGGGCGCGGCCTGGGGCGGTACTTCTGGCAGCGCGGTGATGTGGACCTGATCGATGGCCGACTGGTCAACGGGACGGCGCAGCGCGTGGTTGCCTGGGCAGCCAAGGGCCGCACGCTGCAGTCGGGTTATCTGTATCACTATGCCTTTGCCATGCTCATCGGCTTGACGGCCATGTTGGGCTGGATGCTGTTTATTCGCTGATTGCCGCGATCCGTCGCAAGGGGAAAGGAACGTCCGCATGTTTGCCGATCTACCGCTGCTGAGCCTCTTGATCTGGACGCCTGTTATTGGCGGGCTGGTGGTCCTCTGGTTGGGTGATCGGAGGCTTTCGGCTGCCCGTGGACTGGCACTGGGCGTTTCCCTGCTGACCTTCGTGCTCAGCCTGGGCCTCTGGACGGACTTTGATGTCGGCAGTGCCCAGATGCAGTTCCTGGAGCGGGCGCTGTGGATTCCCACCTTGGGGGCGGATTACGCCCTGGGAGTGGATGGCTTTTCCATGCCGCTCATTATCCTGACTGCCTTCATGACGGTGTTTGTCATCTTCGCGGCCAAGGAATCGGTCAGCCAGCGGCCGGCCGCTTACATGGGCGCTTTCCTGGTCATGGAAGGCCTGATGATTGGGGTGTTCGCGGCCCTGGATGCCTTGCTGTTCTACATATTCTGGGAAGCCATGCTGATCCCGATGTTCCTCATCATCGGCATCTGGGGCGGACCCCGACGCATTTATGCCACGGTTAAATTCTTTCTCTTCACCTTCCTGGGCTCGGTGCTGATGCTGGTGGCCTTTATTTACCTATATCAGCAAGGCGGCAGTTTCGACGTCCTGGGTTTGCAGCGCCTGCCGCTGAGCGCCACCGAGCAGACCTGGATTTTCCTGGCATTTCTGGTGGCGTTTGCGGTCAAGGTGCCCATGTGGCCAGTCCATACCTGGTTGCCGGATGCCCACGTCGAGGCGCCCACCGGCGGTTCGGTCATCCTGGCAGCCATCACCCTCAAGATGGGTGCTTACGGCTTTCTGCGCTATGCCCTGCCCATCGCCCCCGATGCCGCCGGTGAAATGGCGAGCCTGATGGCGGTCTTAAGCTTGATTGCCGTGGTTTATGTTGGTCTGGTGGCGATGGTGCAGGAGGACATGAAGAAGCTCATTGCTTATTCCTCCATCGCCCACATGGGTTTCGTCACGCTGGGATTTTTCCTGCCCTATTGGGGCGCCGGGCCTGCTGCTGGGGAGTCGGCAGGGCTGGCCATGGCGATGACCGGCGGCGTGGTTCAAATGATTTCCCATGGCTTCATTTCCGGCGCCATGTTTCTCAGTGTCGGTGTGCTGTATGACCGCATGCACACGCGCCGCATCGCCGCTTATGGCGGCGTCGCCACCCGCATGCCGGTCTTTGCCGCCTTTTTTGTGCTTTTTGCCATGGCCAATTCGGGGCTGCCCGGAACTTCGGGTTTTGTGGGCGAGTTCCTGGTGATTCTGGCGAGCTTCCAGGCCAATCCCTGGATCGCGTTCCTCGCTGCCCTGACCCTGATTCTGGGCGCTTCATATTCCCTGTGGCTGGTGAAACGCGTCGCCTTCGGACCGGTAACGAATCCCGAAGTGGGCCAATTGAATGATGTCACGACACGCGAGTCTCTGATGCTTGGGTTGCTGGCCGTTGCCGTGCTCGCCCTGGGGGTCTGGCCGCAACCCTTGCTGGCCGTGATCGAACCCTCCGTTCAACATCTGCTGCTCCAGATCTTGCCGGGCAAGCTCTGATCGCCCCCAACCCCAGGATGACTCGGGAATGGACATGACGTTTACTAGCCCATCCTTGTGGCCCGCGATGCCGGAAATTTTCCTGTTGGCGTCGGTGTGCACGATTTTAGTGATTGATTTGTTCCTGCCACCGCGCTGGCGTCACCTGACCCATGGCTTGAGCCTGATGACGCTGCTCGCGACGGCGGCCGCAGTATTGTGGATCGGGCGGGGATTGGCGGAGCCATTGGTTACCTTCAGCGGGATGTTCGTGCTGGATCGTCTGTCCGTGGTGCTGAAGGTCTCAGCCCTGCTGGTGACTGGCGCGGTGCTGCTCTATGGCCGCGATTACCTGCGGGAACGGCAACTGGATCAGGGCGAGTTCTATCTGCTGACCCTGTTTTCCACCCTGGGCATGCTGGTGCTCATTTCGGCCAGTCATTTCATTACCCTCTATCTGGGATTGGAGTTGATGTCACTGAGCCTGTATGCGCTGGTGGCCCTCAACCGGGAGCAGTCCGCCAGTTCCGAGGCGGCCATGAAGTATTTCGTGCTGGGCGCGATTGCCTCGGGCATGTTGCTGTATGGCATGTCGATCCTGTATGGCGTCACCGGTAGCCTGGAGATCGATGTTGTCGCGAGCCGGATTCTGGAACAACCGGTGGGTAGCCTGCCGTTGCTCCTGGGCATGACTTTCGTGGTGGCTGCGGTCGCCTTCAAGCTCGGCGCGGTGCCTTTCCATAACTGGCTGCCGGATGTCTATCAAGGCGCCAATACGCCGGTCACCATGCTCGTGGGCTCTGCGCCCAAGCTGGCCGCTTTTGCAATGGCAATTCGTCTTCTGGCCGACGGCATGGAAGGGCTGTCCGATGACTGGCGAGACTTGCTGATTGTGATGGCGGTGCTGTCCCTCGCGGTCGGCAGCGTTGTCGCCATTGCCCAGACCAATGTCAAGCGCCTGCTGGCCTATTCCACCATCGGACATATCGGTTTTCTGCTGCTCGGCATGTTGGCGGCCAATCCCATGGGCTATGCGGCGGCGCTGTTTTACATCCTGATTTATGTCCTGATGGCGCTGGGAGCGTTCGCCGTGCTGATCCTGCTGAGCCAGCGCGGCGTGGAAGCGGAAACCCTGGATGATCTCAAGGGGCTCAATGCCCGCAGCCCATGGCTCGCCGCGGTGATGGCGTTGTTCATGTTCTCCATGGCTGGGGTGCCGCCCACAGCCGGCTTCTATGCCAAGCTGCTGGTGTTGGATGCGGCGGTCGATCAAGGCATGGGCGCTTTGGCTATCGTGGCCGTCCTGTTTGCCGTGATCAGCGCGTTTTATTACCTGCGCGTGGTGTGGCAACTGTATTTCGAGAGCCCCATCGAGTCCAGCGACGTAGTCGCCAGCGCCGATCTGCGCTGGCTGTTGATAGCCAACGGCGGATTGATTTTGCTGCTGGGGATTGTGCCGGATCAGCTGATTCGCGCCTGTCTTTCGGCGTTCTGAGCGCTATGCTTATTGATTAATGTTGCGAGCCGCCCTATAATGCCTGCTTACCGGATGCGGGGTGGAGCAGTCTGGCAGCTCGTCGGGCTCATAACCCGAAGGTCGCAGGTTCAAATCCTGCCCCCGCTACCATAAGAAATGTCTTGAATGAGAAAGCCCCGGTCATGGGGCTTTTTTGTTCCTGGCGCATGCATGATTGGGTGATTTTTTGTCCGCTATTGTGGAGAAAGCGCTGTTGACTGAACCAGCCGCGTCAGGTCCGTTGTGCGAGCGCTTGGAAGGCCTCTTGTCGCCCGTGCTGGACGCCATGGGCTATGAATTGATCTGTGTCGAACACCGGCAGGGTGGGCGGCAGCGGGTGCGTCTCTACATCGATCGGCCCGAAGGGATTGGGCTTGAGGATTGCGAGCAGGTGAGTCAGCAAATCAGCGGGGTGTTGGACGTCAATGATCTGATTCCCGGGGAGTATGTATTGGAAGTCTCTTCTCCAGGGGATGATCGTCCGCTGGTGAAGCCGGATCATTTCAGCCGATTTGTGGGGCAGCGGATTCGTATCCGAACCGCGGTTCCATTGGGAGGTCGACGCAATTTCACCGGCCTGCTCGTCGGGTCCGCGCTGGAATCCATTGAAATGGAAGTGGATGGTCAGGCACTGGTGTTGCGATTGGATCAACTGGAAATGGCCCGATTGGCGCCGCATTTCGAAGAAAGTACCGGTCCACGCCGAGGATCAAAGTGATGAACAAAGAAATTCTACTGGTTGTCGAAGCCTTGTCGAACGAGAAGGGCGTGGAGGAAGAAATCATCTTCCAGGCCATCGAGGCGGCTTTGGAATCCGCAACGCGTAAGCGGTTGGCGCTGGATGAAGTCGATGTCCGGGTGCATATCGATCGGCGTACCGGCGCTTACAGCACCATCCGACGCTGGGAAGTCGTGGCGGACGAGGCGGAAGAGTGCAATTCGGTTTTCCAGATGCGTCTGGCAGATGCGCGCGTCCACCATCCGGAAGTCGCCGTGGGTGAGTTTGTCCAGGAATCCCTGGAATCCTTGCCTTTTGGCCGTATTTCCGCCCAGGCGGCCAAACAGGTGATCGTCCAGAAGGTTCGCGAAGCTGAACGGGCCAAGATTGTTGATCAGTATCGCGCGCGGGTGGGCGAGCTCGTTATGGGCATGGTCAAGAAAGTTGAACGGGGCAATGTCGTTCTGGATCTCGGTGGCAATGTGGAGGCGCTGATTCCGCGCGAGTGGATGATTTCCCGCGAGCCCGTGCATAGCGGCGATCGTCTGCGTGGCTATCTCAAGGAGGTCCGCAGCGAGCCGCGCGGGCCACAGCTCTTTTTGAGCCGAACTGCGCCCGAGTTTCTGATTGAATTGTTCAAGCTCGAGGTTCCCGAAGTCGGCCAGGGCTTGATCGAGATCAAGGGTGCGGCGCGCGATCCGGGGCTGCGGGCCAAGATTGCCGTGATGGCCCACGATCGGCGCATCGATCCGGTCGGCGCCTGCGTGGGAATGCGCGGCTCACGCGTGCAGACGGTTTCCAATGAGCTGTCCGGGGAACGGGTGGACATCATCCCATGGGATGGCAATCCCGTTCAGTTCGTCATCAACGCCATGTCTCCGGCCGAGGTGGTTTCCATCGTGGTCGATGAGGAATCCCACAGCATGGATGTGGCCGTTGATACCGACAAGTTGTCGCTCGCCATCGGCCGGGGTGGCCAGAACGTGCGTCTGGCCAGTGAATTGACCGGCTGGACCTTGAATGTCATGGATCAGGAACAGGCTAATGCCAAGAGCGAGGCAGAGGCGAATAATCTGATCGACCTTTTCGTCCGCGAGATTGGGGTCGACGAGGAAATCGCCGCCATTCTGGTTCGGGAAGGCTTCTCCAGCGTGGAAGAGGTCGCTTATGTCCCCGCTGCCGAGCTGCTGGAAATTGAGGAATTTGATGAGGATGTCGTCAATGCCTTGCGTGAAGCAGCCAAGGACGCGCTGCTGACACGCGCGATCGCGAGTGAGGAGCATGCCGGGGAGGGCGCGCCCGCGCAGGATTTGCTGGATCTCCGCGGAATGGACGCCAATCTGGCGCGGAAGCTGGCCCGCCAGGGTATTTGTACGCGTGAGGACCTGGCTGAGCAGGCGGTGGATGACTTGATGGAAATTGAAGGATTGGACCGCGAGCAGGCGGCGGTTTTGATTATGACGGCTCGTGAGCACTGGTTTGCGGATCAGCACGGATAATGGATGGAAAGGTTCGCAGGTGCGGGGGTGAGCATGATTGAAGTGACGGTGAAACAATTCGCGGAAACGGTGGGGATCCCCGTTGAGCGGCTGCAGGAACAATTGACCGAGGCCGGGATTGCCACCAAGGGGCCGGAAGACTCCATCACGGATCACGAGAAAACCCAGCTGTTGGGCTATCTGCGTCGCAGTCGAGGCGAGTCGGCGGAACCCCAGCGCATCACCCTCAAGCGCAAGACGACCAGCGAGATACGCTTGGCTGGCACCCAGGGCCGCGGCAAGACGGTGACCGTGGAGGTCCGCAAGAAACGCACTTACATCAAGCGCAGTACCGCGGGTGAAGAGATTCATGGCGAAGCCTCCGAGGCGGTCGCCGCCGAACTTGAAACGACGGGGGTGATTGAGGGGGAAATGCCGCAGGTCGAGACCCATCCTCAGATTGAGGCGGCGCCCGCTCAGGCAGCAGAAGAAATTGCGCGTCCAGTTGAGGAGTCGCCCCGCCTGCTCGAGGAATCGGCGCAACGCACCGAGGCGTCCGTGCGTCCGGCTGAGGCCCCACAGCGCCGGGCAGAGCCTGCATCTCGCCCAGCGGAAGCCCCACGCCAGGGCCATGCAGAGCCGGCTCGTGCGGCTGCGCCGTCGCGGCGGCCGCAAGATCAGCAACGTGCGCCCGCGCCGGCCGCGCCGGGAGCTCCGCGCTCGGATGCGCCCGCCAAAAGAGGCGATACCCGCAAGAAAGAACGGCCTTCTCCACAAGGGGACCGCCGTGATCGAAACGAGCGCGGACAGGACGGCGCCCGTCGATCCAAGCGCAAGGGCGCTCGGGTTGACACCAGCCCGGCCCGCCATCAGTTTGAAAAGCCCGTGCTTCCGGTTGTGAGGGATGTGCTGATCCCTGAAACCATCACCGTTGGCGAGCTGGCGCAGCGCATGGCCGTTAAGGCCCCGGAGGTGATCAAGACCTTGATGGGCATGGGTGTCATGGCCACCATCAATCAGGTGATTGACCAGGAAACCGCGTCCTTGCTGGTGGATGAAATGGGCCATGTGCCCAAGATGCTGAAGGAATCCGCGCTTGAGGAAGCCTTGGTCAGCGAAGGAGAGGCCCAGGATTCGCAGGCCGAGGTGATGCATCGCGCGCCGGTGGTCACCGTGATGGGTCATGTGGACCATGGCAAGACCACCTTGCTGGACTACATTCGTCGCGCCAAGGTCGCGGACCGTGAGGCCGGGGGCATTACCCAGCATATCGGCGCCTATCACGTCAGCACCCCGCGCGGCATGATTACCTTCCTCGATACCCCCGGCCATGCGGCCTTCACCTCCATGCGTGCCCGTGGCGCCAAGCTGACCGACATCGTGATTCTGGTGGTGGCGGCGGATGATGGCGTCATGCCGCAAACCATCGAGGCGATCCAGCACGCCAAGGCAGCCAAGGTGCCGGTGGTGGTGGCGATCAACAAAGTCGACAAGTCTGGCGCCGATCTGGAACGCATCAAGAACGAGCTGGTTCAGCAGGGTGTGGTTCCTGATGATTGGGGTGGCGATACGATGTTCGTGCCGGTTTCGGCCAAGATGGGCACCAACGTGGATGCCTTGTTGGAAGCCGTCCTGTTGCAGGCCGAAGTGATGGAACTGACGTCCGTGGTCAAGGGACGTGGCGTCGGTGTGGTCATTGAATCCAGCCTTGAAAAAGGCCGGGGACCAGTGGCGACCGTGCTGGTGCAGCGGGGCACCCTGGAGCGCGGCGATATCCTGCTGTGCGGGCAGGAGTGGGGTCGGGTGCGGGCCATGTTCGATGAGGTCGGCAAGCCGATCACTCAGGCTGGTCCTTCCATACCGGTGCAGATCCTGGGGCTGTCCGGTACGCCCAATGCCGGTGATGATTTCATGGTGGTGACCGATGAGCGCAAGGCGCGCGAAATTGCGCTGTATCGCCAAGGCAAATTCCGTGACGTGCGTCTCGCCAAGCAGGTCTCCACCAAGCTGGAGGATGTGTTCAACCGGATGGAGGAAGGCAATCTCCAGCAGGTGAACCTGATCGTCAAGGCCGATGTGCAGGGTTCGGTAGAAGCGCTCAGCGATGCCTTGCTCGCCCTGTCCAATGAAGAAGTGAAGGTGAATGTCGTTGCCCGCGGGCTGGGCGGGATTACCGAATCGGATGTGAACCTGGCGGTGGCTTCATCGGCCATCATCGTCGCGTTCAACGTCCGAGCCGATGCCGCAGCGCGCCGACTGATCTCCGAGACCGGTACCGATGTACGCTACTACAGCATCATCTACCAGGCTCTGGATGAGGTTAAAAACGCCATCACTGGTCTCATGGCGCCGAAAGTCAGAGAAGAAGTGGTGGGCATGGCGCAGGTGCGCGATGTGTTCCGTTCTTCCACAATGGGCGCGGTTGCGGGCTGTCTGGTCATGGAAGGCTCGGTGCGCCGCAATTGCCCCATCCGGGTGCTGCGCAACAATGTGGTGGTCTTCGAGGGCGAGCTGGAATCCCTGCGGCGTTTCAAGGACGACGTCAGCGAAGTCCGGGCGGGCACCGAGTGCGGCATCGCGGTGCGCAACTACAATGATGTGCAACCCGGCGACCAGATCGAGGTTTACCAGCGCATCGAGGTGCCGGCCTGACATGCCGCGCGATTTCCCCCGCACGGCCCGGGTGGCCGAGCAGTTGCGCCAGGAACTCAGCGAGCTCATCCGCGACGCGGTGAAGGATCCGCGCCTGGGTCCGGTTACGGTGACGGAAGTGCAGGTGGCGCGGGATTTTTCCCACGCCAAGGTGTTTGTTTCCTTCCTGGGCGTCACGCAAGGAATCGAGGAGAAAATCAGCATTCTCCAGAACGCGGCGCGCATGATCCAGGGCCAGTTGGGTCGCCGCCTGCGCTTGCGCATGATCCCCCAACTGCAATTCCAGTACGACGAGGTGCTGGATCACGGCCAGCGGATGGACGCACTGATTGCTAAGGCACGGGCCGAGGATGAGCAGCGCGGCGATCATTCCGGCGAGTCGGCCACAGAGTAATCAGAATATCCATGTCTTCCCCATCCCCCCGTCGAATGCGCCGCGCCGTGGACGGCATCTTGCTATTGGACAAGCCCTTGGGACTTTCTAGCAACAAGGCCTTGCAGCAGGTGCGGCAGTTGTTTGGTGCGGCCAAGGGCGGGCACACGGGTAATCTGGATCCCTTGGCCACCGGCCTGCTGCCACTCTGTTTCGGCCATGCCACAAAGGTGTGCGGCTATCTGCTCGATGCGGACAAGTGCTATGAGGTGGTGTGTCGTTTCGGCGAGCGCACCTCCACCGGGGATCGGGAGGGGGAGGTCGTTGAGACCGGACCCGCCGATGCGGCTCGGCTGGCGGGATTGTCTGACATCCTCAGTCGTTTTGTGGGAGACATTGACCAGATTCCCCCGATGTACTCGGCGCTCAAACATCAAGGCGAGCGGCTCTATCGCTTGGCGCGCAAGGGCCTTGAGGTCGAGCGTCCAGCGCGTCGGGTGCGCATCCACAGCCTTCACTTGCTGAGTCAGCACGAGGAAGAGGCGACTTTGCGGGTGCATTGCAGCAAGGGCACCTATGTGCGCACCCTCGTCGAGGATTTGGCCGCGGCGCTTGGTACAGTCGCCCACGTGCACAGCCTGCGTCGGCTGGAGTTGGGGCCATTCACCATGCCGCAGGACTGTTATGGCATGGATGCGCTGCAAGCGGTGGCTGATCAGGGGGGCGCGGCCGCCTTGGATCCCTTGCTGCTACCCCTTGACGCCGCCTTGCAGCACTACCCGGCGCTCGCGGTGAACGAAGGACTTGCCTATTATTTGCGGCAGGGTAACCCGGTGTTCATTCCAAGCTCACCCGATGCGGGCGCAACCGTGCGGCTGTATGGCCCAGCCGATCAGTTCCTGGGGATGGGCGAAATGCTCGACGATGGGCGCTGCGCACCGCGCCGGCTGATGCAGGGTTGACTGGATGCGGATCCGGCGGCTTGTTGTAAACCCTCCGGAAAGGCTAAAATTAAACGTTTGTAGCGAAAAGAATCGCATATTTAGGAGTTTCTTCACATGTCTCTGTCAGGCCAGACCAAATCCGAAATCGTGACCAGTTTTCAGCGCGATCCCAGCGATACCGGTTCCTCCGAGGTTCAGGTGGCGCTGCTGACGCAGCGGATTGAACATTTGACAGGTCATTTCGCAGTCCACAAACAAGACCACCATTCCCGCCGTGGCCTGCTGAAAATGGTCAGCCAGCGTCGCAAGTTGCTCGACTATCTGAAGAAAACCGACGCGGCTCGTTATCAGGAATTGATCGGCCGTCTGGGTCTGCGCCGCTAAAACGGATTGCGGCTGGGTCGGAATTTCGGACAAGAACGGGTCGGTAGGGAAGCATTGTGACAATTACAGTAAAGCGATTTCAGTACGGCGAGCATCAGGTCACCCTGGAAACCGGGCGCATTGCCCGGCAAGCCACCGGGGCCGTGCTGGTCAGCATGAGTGATACCGTGGTCCTGGTGACCGTGGTGGGCCGCAAGGAACCCTCTCCCGGTGTGGATTTCCTGCCGCTGACCGTCAACTACCAGGAGCGCACCTATGCCGCTGGTCGCATCCCTGGCGGTTTCTTCAAACGCGAGGGGCGTCCCTCCGAGAAGGAAGTGCTCACCTCCCGCTTGATCGATCGTCCGTTGCGTCCTTTGTTTCCCAAGGGCTTCCATCATGAAGTCCAGATCATCGCCACGGTGAATTCACTCAATCCCGACGTGGACCCGGACATCCCGGCACTGTTGGGCGCTTCCGCTGCCTTGGCCATTTCGGGCATTCCCTTCCAGGGTCCCTTGGGCGCGGCCCGCGTGGGCTACATCGACGGCGCTTACGTGCTCAATCCCACCTACAGCCAGTTGGAACGCTCCGACCTGGATCTGGTGGTGGCCGGAACCGAGCAGGCGGTCCTGATGGTCGAGTCCGGCGCCCGGGAATTGTCCGAGTCCGTGATGCTGGGCGCGGTCCTGTTCGGTCATGAGCAGATGCAGTCTGCCGTACGTGCCATCAATGAGTTCGCCGCCGAAGCCGCCAAGCCGGCTTGGACCTGGCAGCCCCACACGGCCGATGAGTCGGTCATTGCAGCCGTGTCCAGTCTTGTTGAGCAGGAACTGAGTCAGGCCTACAGCGTGTCGGAAAAGCAGGCGCGCCAAAATGCCGTCGCCGAGCTGCGGCAGCGTGCGGTGACGGAGCTGGTCGTGACGGAAGGTGTCTTCACCGAAACCGCGGTCAAGAAAGCCTTTGCCGATCTCGAAAAACGCATTGTCCGTGAACGGATCCTGAACGGCGCGCCGCGTATCGACGGCCGCGATCTCAAGACCATTCGTCCGATCAGCATCGAGGTGGGGATTCTTCCCCGCACCCACGGTTCGGCGCTGTTTACGCGCGGGGAAACCCAGGCCATCGTCGTGACCACTCTGGGCACGGCCCGGGATGCGCAGGTCATCGATGCCATCGAGGGGGAACGCAAGGATCCCTTCATGCTCCATTACAACTTTCCTCCCTACAGCGTCGGCGAAACCGGCTTCATCGGCTCGCCCAAGCGCCGTGAGATCGGCCATGGCCGTCTGGCCCGGCGGGCTGTCGAAGCCCTGTTGCCCGACATGGACGCGTTTCCCTACACCATCCGGGTGGTCTCGGAAATCACGGAGTCCAATGGCTCCAGCTCCATGGCGACGGTGTGTGGGGCCAGCCTGTCGCTGATGTCCGCCGGCGTGCCCGTCAAGGCGCCGGCGGCCGGTATCGCGATGGGTCTGATCAAAGATGGCGATCGCTTCGCGGTGATTTCCGACATCCTTGGAGATGAGGATCATCTGGGCGACATGGACTTCAAGGTGGCCGGCAGCGAGCGCGGTGTCACCGCCCTGCAGATGGACATCAAGATCAACGGTATCACCCGCGAGATCATGTCCGCCGCCCTGGAACAGGCCCGCAGCGGGCGCCAGCATATCCTTGGGGAAATGGCCAAGGTCATCGACCGTCCCCGCGAGGAGATGTCGGAATGGGCGCCGCGCATCCTGACCATCCACATCAACCCGGAGAAGATCCGCGATGTGATCGGCAAGGGCGGCGCCACGATTCGCCAGATCACCGAGGAAACCCGCACCACCATCGACATCACCGACGATGGCACGGTGAAGATCGCCTCTGTCGATCGGGCAGACGGCGAAGCAGCCCGTCGGCGCATTGAACTGATTACGGCCGATGTGGAAGTGGGGACGGTGTATCAGGGGCGCGTCAGCAAATTGATGGACTTCGGCGCGTTTGTCACCATTCTTCCCGGCCGCGACGGACTGGTCCATATCTCCCAGATCTCCGATGAGCGGGTTGAGCGGGTCAGCGACAAGCTGAAAGAGGGCGATATCGTCGATGTGAAGGTGCTCGAAGTCGACCGCCAGGGTCGCATCCGGCTCAGCATGAAAGCGGTGAATGCCCCGACGGACGACTGATGCCGTTTGCGCTTCAGTTCAACAGCAACGCCGCTTTTCAGCGGCGTTGCTGTTTCCATCGAGCAGAAGCTTGGCAGGACACGGCGCAGGCCCATGGAAGGCGATCAGCCGGTGTTCTGCAAGCCCAGTGAGATGGCATTGACGGTGATTACCAAGGCGCGGAACAGCGCTTCGTCCTGGCGGTCCCCGGCGCGCCAACGGGCCAACAGGTCCACTTGCAACAGGCTCACCGGATCGAGAAACGGATTGCGGGTGCGGATGGAACGTTGCAGGATGCGGTCCTGCTCCAGCAGGGCGTGCGTGCCCTTGAGCTTGAAGACTGTGGCGACAGTGCGCTCATAGGCCTCGCGGATCTGGCCGGTCAGGTGACTTGCCGATTCAGGCACCAATTGGGCGTAACGCTCGGCGATGCCCAGATCGGCCTTGATCAGCACCATTTCGGCATCATCCAGCAAGTTGCCGAAGAACAGCCAGTCGCGTGCGAGCTGGGACAAGGTCTCCGCGCCGAATTCCGCGATGGCGGCTTCCAGGCCGTGACCGAGCCCATACCAGCCCGTGAACAGGTAGCGATTCTGGGACCAGGAAAAGACCCAGGGGATGGCGCGCAGGTCCTTGACGCCGGCCATCTGACGACGTGAGGCGGGCCGTGAGCCGATCTGCATGCGCTCAATAACGTCGATCGGCGTGGCGTGACGGAAAAAGGTCATGAAATCCGGATGATCGACCAGCTCTCGATAACGCACCCGGCTTTCCGCCGACACACGCTCCATCACGGCCCGGCGCAGGTCGTCATCCGCTGGACCCGGATGGGCAGTGGCCAAGGCGACGGCGCTGACAGTCTGTTCCAGGGTGCGAATGGCAATGCCTCGCAGCCCAAACTTCTCATTGATGATCTCACCCTGTTCGGTCACGCGCAGGTGGCCTGCGACCGCACCCGGTGGCGATGACAATACCGCTTTGTGGGTCTTGCCGCCGCCGCGACTGATGGTGCCACCGCGACCATGGAATAGGGTCAATTCCGCGCCGGCATCCGCTGCAACGGAGACAAAAGCCCCCTGGGCCCGTTGCACACTCCAACGTGAACAAGCGAATCCCCCATCCTTATTGCTGTCTGAATAGCCCAGCATGATGACCTGACGCTGGGCGCGCTGGCTGAGGTGGGCTTGATAGACGGGATCCTTGAACACGTCGGCCATGACGCCGGGCCCGTGCTCCAAATCTTCGATGGTTTCAAACAGGGGCGCCACATCCAGCGGTACCTCGCCGCTCTTGCCCAGTCCCGCCCAACGCGCCAGCAACAACACCGATAGAATGTCGTCCACCCCTTGCGCCATGCTGATGATGTACGGGCCGATGGCAGCTTGGCCATGTCGACTGCGGACATCGCGAATGGCCTGGAATACGGCCAGGGTTTGTTCCACTTCGGGATCGGCGGGGATACGCGGTGGATCGGCGCTGATCAGGGCCCGGCGCAGAACAAGCAGGCGTTCCTCCACGGAACGATCCAGCCAATCCTCAAGGCCCAGGCACATCCCGATGACGCGCCGGTGAACCAGACTATCCTGGCGCACATCCAGGGTCATGGCATGGAATCCAAAGGTTTCAACGCGGCGTAACAGGCGCTGGACCAAAAACAGGCCCGCATGCCGCCCCTTGTGGGCCAGCAAGCTGTCGGCCATCAGGCGGATATCGTTCAGGAACACCGTTGCGTCGGGATATCCGCCTTCGGTATCGCGAATGGTGGCTGCCAGACGCGCATCCATGAGTCGCAACATGAGCCGATAAGGCATGCTGCGGTGGCGGGGTGCGATGCTGGCGAGGCGTTCGGGAAAGCGCTGGCTGTATTCGTTGATGCGCTGTTGGAGTGCATCGCTGACACCGACCCGGCTGCCCGATTGACTGAGTTCGCGATACAGATCGTTCAATTCACTCCGGTAACGCGCCAGAATTTCCCCACGCTGTTTTTCCAGCACGCGCCGGATGCTGGCGGCCGAGACATTGGGGTTGCCGTCCATGTCGCCGCCCACCCAGGAGGCAAAGCGCAGCAGGGGGTGGGAGACAAAAAGCTCGGCTTCCGGGCCATACACCTGTCGTACGGCCGCCTCCAGTTCCTCATAAAAGGAAGGCACGACGCGATAGATGACCTGGAGCAGGAAAAACAGCACATGCTCGTGTTCATCGTCGACCGTCGGGCGGACATCGGGGTCGCTGTCGGTTTGCCAGGCGGTGGCGAGGTGCATGTGGATGTTTTCGAGAATACCGGCGGATTCCTGGGGCGTGAGATTTGGATTGAGCCGCTCCACCAAGCGTTGGGCAATCCACTGTTGTTTTTGCAATAAGGTTCGGCGACGCGCCTCGGTGGGATGGGCGGTGAACACCGGTTCCACCCAGAGATTCTGTAACAGCGCATCAAATCCGGCCAGCGACATGCCGCCGTCCCGAAGCCGGGTGACCATGTCCAGCAGGCTTTCGGGTTGGGGCGTGGTCAATTCGCGCGCGTAATGGCGCCGGCGGCGCAGGCGATGCACCTTTTCGGCGATATTGACCGATTGAAAATAGGACGAGAAGGCGTAGGTGAATTCAACCGCCTCTTTGGTCGTCAGGGCGGCGAGGCGGGCACACAGGTCCTGTTCGCCTTCCAGTGAACCATCCCGGCGCGCTTCGGCCAGCCGATGCACCTCCTGAAACAGTTCAACCAGTGGCCAGTCCGTTTGTTCCCGAAGGGTTTCTTCCAACAGTTGCCGCAGGGTTTCCATGTCGGCCAGCAGAGCCTGGATGGGATCGGCGGGCGATGCGATGGAGACGTCTGTCATGAAACCTCCCGGGGCGACGGTGGCGGAATCGCGTGTCCGCTCGGAAGGGTTCCGGGGCGGATCAGCTTGTGCTGACAGGATCGAGCAGGTTGGCAAGGCCGAATACGGCGGCCAGATTGCGAGTCTGATCGGGCAGCGAGTGAAACTGGATGGAACGGCCCACGGCATGGGCCATCCGTTTCCACTGCAATAGCAGTGCCAGCCCAGCGCTATCCATGTGCGTGGTCTGGGTGAAATCCATGGTCAGGGGGGTCCCCTGTCCAGGGGTGCAAAACGGCTTGAAGGCGTCTATGCCTGCAACGACGGATGCAAACGTCAGGGTGCCGGCAACCCGAATGAGGGTGCCATTCGGGTCGGCGGTGAGCATCAGCGGATCGGATTGTTCAGCTTTTCTGGACATTTGGCTTTGCGATCGGAATGGTTTGGGTGCGCATTTTTTCGATCAGTCCGTCTAGGCCCAGGCGGCGGGCATCCTCCTGCAATACATTGCGATAACTCATGATGAAGCTGATGTTTTCCACCACCACGTCGTAGACCTTCCACTCGCCCTGTGGGTTGCGGTAGAGATAATATTTCGCTTGGATGGGCTTGCCATCCTTGAGCACGATTTCGGTGGGGACGGCTTTGTCCCAGTCGAAATAGCCGCCGGTGGGGCGCATGACCCGGATTGGTTGATCCTCGTAGGAAAGCAGTCCCTCGGCATAAGTGCGCATCAGCATGTTCTCGAATTCATTGAGAAACGCGGTTTTCTGGGCCTCGGACGCCTGGTTCCAGAATGGACCCATGACCAGTTTGGAGGTGGTGCGGAAATCCGCATGAGGCAGAATGTTGTCACTGACCAGCTGGCGCAGCGCTTGCCGATCCTGCTGCAGGCGCGGGCGTTCTGCTTTGACCTTTGCCAAGACTTGATCCATGAGGGACTGGATGAACTGGGACGGATTGTCCGTTTTCAGCGGGTCTTGTGCCATGGCGGGCAGTGCAAGACAGAATAACAAGAGGGCAAGAATGGCGCGCATGAAGGATCTCCGCTAGATTCCAGGATTATTTATTCGGCTCATTGCCTGTCTGGGCGAGGAATCGGCCAATCAGATTCTCCAACACCACCGCGGATTGGGTAAAGCTGATTCGATCGCCTCCTTTCAGGTTTTCCATCGCGCCGCCCGGTTGCAGGGCAATGTACTGCTCTCCCAGGATGCCGGCGGTCTGGATCGCGGCACTGCTGTCGCTGGGCAGTTTGTCGTAACGCTGTTCGATGGCTAGCTTTACTTCGGCCTGAAAGGTCTCCGGGTTGACGTCGACTGCCGTGACCCGGCCGATGCGCACGCCGGCCAGGGTGATGGGAGCCCGTACCCGCAAACTGCCGACATTGTCGAAACGCGCCGTTATCTCGTAAGACGCATCGCGCTTGAGATCGTTCTGGGTGCTCACCTGCAGGGTCAGCAGGAACATGGCGGCCAGCCCCAGGCAGATAAATAGCCCGACCACCAGTTCCATCAGGCGGGTCTGGTTCATGTCATTCTCCCGTAAACATCAAGCCGGTTAAGATGAAGTCGAGTCCCAGGATCGCCAGGGAGGAAATCACCACGGTGCTGGTGGTCGCGCGACTGACCCCTTCGGAAGTGGGCTGGCTATGGTAGCCTTGGTAGACAGCGATCCAGCTCACCACCACGCCGAACACCAGGCTCTTGAGGATGCCGTTGAGGACGTCATCCTGAAAGGTGGCGGCATTCTGGATCTGTCCCCAGTAGGCGCCCGCGTCCACGTTGAGCATCTCCACGCCGACCAGATAGCCACCGAAGATCCCCAGGGCCGTGAAAATGGCGGAGAGCAGCGGCATGGACAGGGCGCCAGCCAGGAAGCGCGGCGCCACGACGCGCCGCACCGGGTCGACCGCCATCATCTCCATCGCCGAAAGCTGTTCGGTGGCCCGCATCAGACCGATTTCAGCGGCCAGGGCCGATCCGGCCCGGCCGGCAAACAACAGGCCGGTGACCACCGGCCCCAGTTCCCGCAGCAGAGAGAGGGCAACGATCACCCCCAAGGACTCGGCCGCACCAAAATTGCGCAGGGTATTGTAACCCTGCAGCCCCAGCACCATGCCGACAAAGGTGCCGGAGACGATGATGATGATGAGAGACAACACCCCAACGGCATAGATCTGTTGAATCACCAGGCCCGGACGCACCAGCACGGAAGGCAGTCCCCCCAGGATGCGCAGCAGAAACAAGGCGCTGCGACCCAGTCCGGCAAGCATGTCGGACAATACGGTGAAGCTGATCGGGCGTTGAGCCATCAGGCCGCGTCTCCCAGAAGGTCTCGGGCGTAATCTGGCGCCGGGTAGTGGAAGGGGACCGGGCCATCATCCAGGCCATTCATGAATTGGCGCACCCATTCGGAAGCCGAGTCCGCCAGGGACTGGGGCGATCCCGCGCCCATGACCTTGCCTGCGGAAAGCAGGTAGCAGAAATCGGCGATGGCGGTCACTTCATGCACATCGTGCGTCACGATGACCGAGGTCAGGCCCAGGGTGTCATTGAGACGCCGGATCAGCCGCACGACCACACCCATGGAAATGGGATCCAGTCCCACGAAGGGCTCATCGTACAGAATCATCAAGGGGTCCAGTGCAATCGCCCGCGCCAGCGCCACGCGCCGGGCCATGCCGCCGGACAGCTCCTCCGGCATCAATCGGTGCGCGCCCCGCAGGCCCACCAGTTCGAGCTTCATCAGGACCACATCGCGGACGAGCGCCTCAGGCAGCTTGGTATGTTCGCGCACCGGGAAGGCCACGTTTTCGAAGACATCGAGGTCGGTCAGCAAGGCGCCGCTCTGGAACAGCATGCCCATGCGCCGACGCAGGGCATAGAGCCCAGATCGGCCCAGATCGGGAACATTCGTGCCGTCTACCCGAAGGGTGCCGGCGTCGGGACGCAATTGGCCGCCGATCAGGCGCAACAGGGTGGTTTTTCCGGTGCCGCTGGGGCCCATGATGGCAGTGATCTTTCCGCGCGGGATGGATAGATCCACGCCATCGAAAATCACCTGACGGCCGCGCCGAAAGTGCAGACCCTGAATTTCGACCAGGTTGTCATCCATGCCAGTCTCCTGGTTCATGCGTCCACAAAGCCTCTGGGAGCACGCGACATAAGGGCAATCCTAAGCGTGGGATGGTGTGATCAGAAACTCCAGCAGTGCTTTTTGCGCATGCAGCCGGTTTTCTGCTTCGTCCCAGACCACACTCTGGAGCCCATCGATCACCTCGGCGGTCACTTCCTCGCCGCGGTGAGCGGGCAGGCAGTGCATGAAGAGGGCATCGGGCTTGGCCAGCGCCATCAGGCAAGCGTCCACCTGGTACGGCGTGAAGCGTGCATTGCGCTCAGCCTGTTCGGCTTCCTGCCCCATGCTGGCCCATACGTCGGTCACCACCAGATCGGCGCCTGCCACGGCAGCTCGGGGATCGCGCAGAATTTCCACTCGGCTGCCTGCTTCCGCGAGAATCGCAGGGGCGGGTGCGTCCCCTTCGGGGCAGGCGATGCGCAGTGTGAAGTCAAACCGTTCGGCGGCATGCACGTAGGATTGGCAGACATTGTTGCCGTCCCCCAGCCAGGCCACGGTTCGGCCGACAATCGACCCACGATGCTCCTCGTAGGTCTGCATGTCCGCAAGCAACTGGCAGGGGTGGTGTAGGTCAGTGAGGGCATTGATGACCGGAACCCGGGAATGGGCGGCAAAGGTTTCTACCATGTCATGGCGGTGAGCGCGGATCATCACCGCATCCACCATGGCGGAAATCACCCGGGCGGTGTCCGCGACAGGTTCGCCGCGTCCAAGCTGGCTGTCGCGCGGCGACAGGAACAAGGCGTGACCGCCGAGCTGGGTCATGCCCGTCTCGAAGGAAACCCGCGTGCGGGTGGAGGCCTTTTCGAAAATCATGGCCAGGGTCTTGTGCTGCAGGGGCAGGTGGGTTTCGCCCCGACGGTGCATGGCCTTGAGCGCGTGGGCGCGGCTCAGCAGCACTTTGAGTTCGTCGGTGGAAAAGTCCAGCAGGGTCAGAAAATGGCGAACCGTCACGAAAAGTCATCCTTGACTGGGCAAGCGGTCCAGAGCACGCCGCAGGCGCGGGACCAGATGGTGAGTGTGGGTTTCTTCCCAGATCAGCGGTGGCAACAGCCGGATCACCCGTTCGGCAGTGACATTGATCAGGATCCCTTCTTCCAGCGCCAAGGCGGGAAGCGTGGGAATGGGCCGATCCAACTCGATGCCGATCATGAGGCCCTGGTGGCGAATCTCGCGCACCATGGGCAGGTCCTGCAGGGCCTCACGCAATGCGGCGACCAAACGCTCGGCTGTTCCTGCGACGGCTTCCACCCGTCCCTCGGCGGTTAGCGTTTCGATGACCGCCAGGGCAGCGCGGCAGGCCAGCGGATTGCCGCCAAAGGTGGTGCCGTGGCTGCCGGGCTGGAGCGCTTGGGCGGCGGGTCCCCGTGCCAGGCAGGCGCCGATGGGCACGCCGTTGCCCAGGGCTTTCGCCAGCGTCATGACATCGGGTTGGATGCTGGCGGCCTGATGGGCGAACCAGGTGCCGCAGCGCCCCATGCCGGACTGGATCTCATCGACCATCATCAGCCAGCCTTGCCGGTCACAGAGGGCGCGCACCCCGGCCAGATACGATGCAGACGCGATGCGGATGCCGCCTTCGCCCTGGACCGGTTCCAGCAGGACCGCAACGATGCCGGCTTGCTCCTTGGCGAGCTGTTCCAGGGCCGCCAAGTCCCCAAAGGGAATGCGGATGAAGCCGTCCACCAGGGGGCCGAAACCTTCCTGGGCCTTGGCGTTGGCGGTGGCGGTCAGGGTGGCCAGGGTGCGGCCGTGAAAGGCGCCTTCCATGACCACGATGCGCGGCAGTGTGAGCCCCCGCGCGTGGCCCAGGCGACGAGCCAGTTTGATGGCGGCCTCGTTGGCCTCGGCGCCGGAATTGCAGAAAAACACCCGGTCCATGCCAGCGAGCTGGCACAGTCGATCTCCCAGTTTTTCCTGCAAGGGAATGCGATACAGGTTGGAGGTGTGCAGCAAGGTGGCCGCCTGATCAGCCACGGCGGCGGCCACGGCGGGGTGGGCATGGCCCAGGCCACAGACCGCGATTCCGCTCAAGGCATCAAGATAGCGCTGACCGTCCTCGTCCCACAGCCAGGCCCCTTCCCCGCGGACGAACGCAACCGGCAAACGGGCATAGGTCGACATCAGATGTTCCGGCATGGTGGTTGGCGTCCACGGGTTGTTCTTGGTGTTCCAGGGCGGATTGGCGCCGTCCATTCCCTGAGACGTAAAACAAAGGCGGGGCCGCCCGCGCCGGGCAGCCCCGAGATCTTGATCGCCTGGTTCGGTTAGGCAGCGAAGTTCTTCGCCACGAAGTCCCAGTTTACCAGATTCCAGAACGCTTCCATGTACTTGGGGCGGGCATTGCGGTAGTCAATGTAATACGCATGCTCCCAGATGTCACAGGTGAGCAGGGGCACCAGGGTGGTATCGGTGAGGGGCGTGGCGGCGTTGGAGGTTTCCACGATCGCCAGACTGCCGTCGGCCTTCTTCACCAGCCAGCCCCAGCCGGAGCCAAAGTTGGCAATGGTCTGTTCCGTGAAGGATTTCTTGAATTCCTCAAAGGAGCCGAAGCTTTTGTCGATGGCGGTGGCCAGGGCGCCAGTGGGTGTGCCGCCGCCCTGGGGGCTCAGGCAGTTCCAGTAGAAAGTATGGTTCCAGACCTGCGCGGCTTGGTTGAACAACTTGCCGGTGGCCTTGCGGATGATCTCTTCCAGGCTGAGATCCGCGTATTCGGTGTTGGGGATCAGGCCGTTGAGGGTATCGATATAGGTCTTGTGGTGCTTGCCGTAGTGGTATTCCAGGGTTTCCTTGGAAAAATGCGGTTCCAGGCCATCCAGGGCATAGGGCAATTCGGGAAGGGTATGGACCATCGGAGGACTCTCCTGTGCGGAATGTAGGGGGAAGAAATCAGGCGTTCAAGCGATACCGGTTACCTGCACGGGGAGCAGCGCCACCCCGGTCGGGCCGACAGTTTGAAGTGAAGTTTTCACCATAGGCGATCCTGCGGGTTGAATGCAATGCATGGGGTTCTGGACGATATTGGCGGCAGACCTTAACGGCCTGAAACACGGGCGATTCACGCTCGCGATTGGATCAGTTCAATGGCATAGCCGTCCGGGTCCCGGATGAAGGCAATTTGCGTCGTGCCATGTTTCATGGGGCCGGGCTCCCGGGTGATCACCCCGCCGCGCTGGCGCAGCGTCTCGCAAGCGCCATAAAGATCTTCCACGCCGATGGCGACATGGCCAAAGCCATTGCCCAGTTCGTAATGATCGGTGTCCCAGTTATGGGTCAGCTCGACCACCGCCGTGGTGGACTCCTCTCCGTAGCCGACGAAAGCCAGTGTAAATCGGCCTTCCGGATAATCCTGGCGGCGCAGCAGACGCATGCCCAGTACTTCGGTGTAGAAGGCCAGGGATCGCTCCAGATCGGTCACGCGCAGCATGGTGTGAAGGATTCGCATGAGATGGCTCCAGAAGAGATGTCGACCCGGAGTTTTCCCGATCACGGCATCGGCAAGAAGAACGGAACGACGGCAGTTGGGGGCGGCTTTGCTGTGAGCGGCGACCCATCATTGATCACGGTGCCGTTCAATCGCCCTCGCCATGGGACTGGCCTGTTTCAAGTGCCGGTTCTCTAACATGACTTTCCTTCATGACAATCGTTCCATTGATTTCGCCCATTTCCGTCATTCGGCACCCAAGCCTTCATGCCAGCAAGGTTTTTGGCATCGCACTCGTCGAGGTACTGGATCGGGCGTGGCGCCATGGGCGAGATGTGAACCTTACGCCGTGAAAGTGCGAGCATTCAACGGCCAGCGCAGGCTCAGACCCGTCGCCAGCCGGGCAATGTCCCGTTCCCGGTCGCGCATCAGGGCGTGGGCGGCATCCACTGTGATCGGTGTGAAGCCCACCGCGTCGCCAGGGCGCAATTGTCCCAGTCGTGGCCAATCGATGCGGGCGACGGTGCCCAGCACCGGGTAGCCGCCCGTAGTCTGACGCTCGGGACCCAAGACAATGGGCTGGCCATCCGGGGGAAGCTGGATGGTGCCGAAAGTCACGCCGGCCGACAGACGTTCCGGGCCGTCCGGCAGCGAC
Source organism: Pseudomonadota bacterium (assembly GCA_002862435.1). Lineage (GTDB taxonomy): Bacteria > Pseudomonadota > Gammaproteobacteria > UBA5335 > UBA5335 > Macondimonas. Next base: position 36,709 of record PKDC01000028.1, read on the forward strand.
AACGCGGGGCCTGACAGCCGCAATCCCATGCGGTCACACTGGCTGCTGATGCGATAACGGTTTCCCGCCAGTCCCTGCTGTTCGTGTTCCGGCAGGGCGGCCCAGTCCGTATCGGGGATAAAGCGCAGGTGTACCGGGTGATTGATCGGGATATCTGCCATGTGTGTCACCCACCAGCGGGACCATGCCGGGCGGTCGGGGTGCTGCGGCGGCGGCCGGTGGGCAGTTCCCAGGGGCAGGCAGTCGCCAGCATGCAACGGGCGTCCCGCCAGTCCGCCCAGTGCGGACCTTGAGTCGGTGCTGCGGCTGCCCAATACCTGCGGCACGTCAAGCCCCCCATCCACGGCCAGAAAGGCACGGCAACCCCGGCGCGGCCCGCCAAAGCCGATGCGCGCGCCGGCTGGTGCCCACAGCGGCCGCCAGGTGGGCAGGGGCGCGCCGTCCAGCGTCGCGGTCAGATCGGCGCCGGTCAGGGCGATCCAGGCACCCGTCTCCAAAATGAGGCGGGGCCCCAGCAAGGTGATTTCCAGCAGCGCCGCGTCGGGGGCATTGCCCACCAAGAGATTGGCGATGCGCGCCGCATCGGGATCCATGGCGCCGCCAGGAGACAGGCCCAGATGCTGGAATCCCGTTCGGCCAAGATCCTGGATGGTTGTGAGCAGACCGGGGTGCTCGACGTGGATCATGACGGGTGCGCCAGAGCGTCGAAGGCCACCGCGTCAATGGCGCTGAAGCGCAGCGTATCCCCTGGCGCCAGCAGGCAGGGCGGTGTGCGGTCCGGATCGAAAAGCCTGAGTGGGGTGCGCCCGATGAGCTGCCAGCCCCCTGGCGTGGCGTGGGGGTAGACGCCGGTCTGGAGGCCGGCGATACCGACCGAGCCGGCCGCCACCGCAGGTCGCGGGGTCGATCGTCGGGCCATGGCGAGCGCGGGATCGAGTCCGCCGAGATAAGCAAAGCCGGGCGTGAAGCCTAAGAAATACACCCGATAGACCGCCGCGCTGTGGCGCTGGATGACCGCCTCCGGCGAGAGGCCGGCATGGGCCGCAACGACTTCCAGATCGGGGCCGAAGCCTCCGCCATAGCAAACCGGCAGCACCACTTCGGTGCCATGGCGTGTTTCAAGGCGGTCCCCGGTGTCGATCAGCGCGGCCAGCGTCCGGGCCAGCGCATCGAAGCGCCAGCGCAGCGGATGGTAATGCACGGTCAGCGTGGCATAGGCCGGGACCAGGTCGGTGAGATCCGGCACCTCGGCCGCCCGGATACGCCCGACGAGGCGATGAACCCGGGCGTTGATCAAAGGATCCAGCCGATCGCCCAGGGTAATCTGCAGCGCGCTGTCTCCGAGGGGAGCGATCACGGGCGCCCGGGGTTCCGCATACGGGGGGTGTTCAAACGATCGCATGGCGTCAGCTTAAGGGCGCGTGGTTTGCGGTTTCAATGGCGCCTAGCGGTCAGGCACGGACAGGCGTGGAAAACCTGTCCTCGCGGGATGTGGCCGGATGGCGGCGACATAACGGCAGGCGCGTGTTTGGTAACGGATCTGTTGTCGTCCGCGCAAGAAGCCGTCTGATCAGTGCGTGCCCGGCGTTAGCCGAGGAAGTCCAGCACGCGCCGATTGAAACCTGTGGGCTGCTCCAGGTGCAGGAAATGCCCCACGCCGGGCCACACCTCCTGGCGGCTGTCCGGATGGGGAAAGGCCTGCTCCCCGCCGCGATACATCTCCGGCCCGATGCACTCATCCTCGCTGCCCACCAGAATCAGCGCCGGCCAGGGCTTGGCAGAAAACATCAGCCGCAGTTGGGTCAATGGTTCGGGCGCGCCCAGCAGTTGCGCCGGATTGATCAGGGCGCGGTAATAGGCGGTAGCCTGTTCCAGCCCGCGGGGACGGCGCAGGCAAGCAATGACCCGCTCAAGTTGCGGGTGATTGGGTTCCAGCCCCGGCGACCAACGCCGCCACAGGGTACGGATATAGGCGAAATCTTCGCGCCGGATCTGTGCGCAAGCGCCGGGAAGCTGGAAATAATACATGTACCGCGACCGCATCAACTGGCGCGAATTGATCTGCCGCAGGAAGGTGCGCAACGGTGGCACGGCTGCCAAAACGACCCGCTCAATGCAGTAGGCCATCGGGCGACCCTCTTGGTGCAGGCCGCAGAGCATCTGGGCCAGGATCGATCCCCAGTCATGGCCGACGACGCGCACTGCCTGGTGGGTCGCCACATGGCCCAGGAAATCGTTGAGCATGCGAGCGACGGCCAGGATGGAGGCGCCGCCCGGATGGGGCAGGTCGGAATCTCCGTAGCCAGGCAGCAAGGGCGCGAGACAGCGATAGCCTTCATGACAGGCGGCCTCGACGAGGCTTTCGAAGGTCTGGGGCGTGTCCGGAAAGCCGTGCAGAAGCAGCAATGGACGATTCCCACTGCCGAATTCGTGATAGGCCATCGTCCCGTAGCGGGTTGGCAGGTGTTTCAAAGCCGCATTCCATTGCTCGGGCATTGCATCCCTCATGACGGGTCGTCAGTCGCTTTTAGGTCAGGATTTGGCTCATGCCCACAGTTTGGCGCATTGGAAGCACGACACGGCGTAGATCGCCGGGCATGTGGTGAAGACCGATCCCCATCAGCCGTGGCAAGTCACATCCCCGACACCCGGCGTTTCCGGGTGCCAGGGGTGTCGCTTCGCTCAAGTGTGGGCGGTGACCAATCCTGCGGGTGCATCGGGCGGCAGATAGCTGTCCAGCGCATCGCCGGGACGAATGAACGGCACCGGCCGGCCCTGTTTCTCATAGTAGCGTCGGCCGGCGATGATCAGTTCGGGAATACCGCTGCGCAGATTTTCCCGCGCGGCCAGCTCGCGTTCCGCCGGTGTGGCAAATTTCTCATCCCATTCGAGCAGGCGCGGGGTGATCACCCGATTCCACCAGGCCGGAAACAAGGCCACGAAACCGGAGCCCAGATAGCCCCACGAGGTGGTCATCGCCCGCCCCATACGGGCCATGGGTTGCAACTCGTATTAAAGTTCTATCTCGGAACGGTTCTTAAAACATATCGAATCCGGATTGACAGGGGCATCTTACACTTGGGCGACCGAAAGTGCCGATTCTGGCTCCCTGACGGAACCTATAATTCCGCGGTTAAAGTCACCTTAGAATCCGTCAGGGATGGAATCAATTCATTCCAGAAGTATGATTTTAACGTTACTCGATCACCCTGACACGGATGGGGAGATTGTGAAGATTATCGAGATACTTGTACCATTCCTTCTTTTCTTTAGAAGGCGCGGTATTATAACAAATCTCGGGGTCCTTGTTGACGGAAGAACTGATCTGCAGTTCATAAGTACAACGATGGACATCTTCACGAGTCCCGTCATACCGAGAAGGATCAAACGTGAATCCTTTTGGCGGGAGTTCATACGGCTCAAGCAGACCCATTTCCCGTTTGTCCTGTTCGGTCATTCCCGAATAGTCGGGAAGAATCAGTTCCCGCTCTATGTAAGGTTTAACTGGCGGAAATTGGTTCATCCTCTCGACACAACCCGAGAGCAGGATCATTGCAGCAATAATTGGTTCAGCACGCATCTTTGAAAATCCCCTTGTAATCAGGATGGATACCGCTTCTTCCACCTGGGCATTGGAATGTTGGTGCAAGTGGCGCGAGATGGCCGAGATCAGCCAGTAGGTCATGCGGTGGGCATCGTCCCAGGCATGGCGCGGCTGGAACGGCTGGGTCGGCATCCGCACCAGCCCCGTGCTCGATGTAGTTGGCGGCCTCCAGCCCGGTATGGGCCAGGATGCCGATCGCGAGGAAGGCCAGCAGGTCCCATGCACCGGCGGCATGAAAGAACATGGTGGCAATCAGCACTTCGATGCCCCAGCCTTGCAGGGTCCCGTTGCGCCAGCTCCAAAGGGGCTCGCCGAGCTTTTCCAGCCGTTGCTTTTCCAGCGCCCAGGTCATGCGGTATTGCCCAATCACCGAGCGCAACCGGAACCGCCAGAAGCTTTCGCCGCGGCGGGCCCAGGACGGATCGGCCGCCGGGCCGACCGGATTGTGGTGGCCGTAGGGATGGCGGATGGTGAAGTAGCTGAACATGCCAAACGCCGAACCGATCCGGGCCGCGACCACCGACTTGAGGTCGTAGGTGCGATGGCCCAGGTTGTGCCCGATCGCCACGCCGGCGATTGCGCCCGCACCCGCGGCCAATCCCAGCCCGCCCAGCAGGGTGCCGATGTGGTCATGGGCCGCGTGTGCCGCCACCGGGTCGAAACCCGTCAGTGATTGGACTGCCGCGCCGATGCCGAACAGGTCGATGCCGTTGGGGAGACCGAGCATCCAGGCAAACAGGATGACCACGGCCGCCATCAGGGGCTGACTGAGGATTTCCATCCAGATCAGCAGATTGGGGTGGCGCCACGTGCCTTCGTAGTGGTGGGTGTCCTCGCCGAAAAACAGATCGCCCACGATGACGTAGGCGCCCAGCAGCAGGGTATAGATCAGCAAGCCCGAACCGCCGATGATGAAAAGTGGAATTGAAAGCCCCAGCAACAGGGGAAACTGGAAAAACTTGACGTAGTCCGAGACGGAACGAATGGCATCCATGGTGTTGCCTCCTCAAAGGCTCTGATTCCATCAGCCCTCTGCGGGGCTGTATGGATTCATGGTGGCACGGCCATACCGCCCGTTCAAGTTCCTGCGGCAAAAGGTTGCAGGGCACTTGAGCGCCCACTTGGCAAGGACTGCGGTGGGATTTTCGCGCACCAAATTCAGGCAACCCGGCCAAGTTGCCGGGGCGCAAGGGTATTGGGGACTTCGGCCTTGCAATGGCTTTGAGGTCGGGATTCGGCCCCTGTGATCTCTTGCGGGATCAAGGGTTTTCGAAGCCGATCCCTTGAACCGCTCTGGCACCGCTCCGCAAGCGAAAATTCTGGTCGACCCGTGCTGCAAGACATGACGCTGGTCATGCCGACCGACAGCGGTCACATGACGATGGATGCCCGGCGCTCAACCGAGATCTTGGCCTTGCGTGGTGTCCTGTTTTCGATTGCTATTGCGTCGGAGCGGATCACCGCGCGCGCAGATGAGGAAACAGCAATACGTCGCGGATGGAGGGCGCGTCGGTCAGCAGCATCACCAGCCGGTCGATGCCGATGCCCTCGCCTGCCGTGGGGGGCAGCCCATGCTCCAGCGCGACGACATAATCGGCATCAAAGAACATGGCCTCGTTGTCGCCGGCGTCCTTTTGCGTGACCTGGGCCTGGAAGCGGCGCGCCTGATCCTCGGCGTCGTTCAGTTCTGAGAAGCCGTTGGCGATCTCCCGGCCACCCACGAAAAACTCGAAGCGGTCGGTGATTTCGGGATCGGCATCGTTTGCGCGGGCCAGGGGTGAGACTTCGGTGGGATAGGCGGTGATGAAGGTGGGCTGTAGGAGCCGCGCCTCCGCCGTCTTCTCGAATAGTTCGATCAGCAGCTTGCCCCAGCCGGCATCCGCTTTCGCATCAATGCCCTGGGCGTGGCAGGCGGTGGCCAGATAATCCCGCTCGCGCAATCGATTGGGGTCGAGCTCCGGATTGTGACGCGCGACCGCCTCGACGACGCTGAGGCGCTCGAAGGGCAGGCCCAAATCGAGGGCAAGTCCCTGATAGCTGAATTGCAGCCCGCCGGTGATGTCCTGCGCCAAACTGCGCAGCAGTTCCTCGGTCGTGTCCATCAGGTCGCGGTAATCGGCGTAGGCCTGATAGAACTCCAGCATGGTGAACTCGGGATTGTGCCGGGTGGACACGCCTTCGTTGCGGAAATTGCGGTTGATTTCATAGACCCGCTCGAAGCCGCCCACCACCAGGCGCTTGAGATACAGCTCCGGGGCGATGCGCAGGTACAACGGCATGTCCAGGGCATGGTGGTGGGTGACGAAGGGCCGGGCGGTGGCGCCGCCCGGAATCGGCTGCATCATGGGCGTTTCCACTTCCAGGAAGCCGCGTTCGTCGAAGAAACGCCGGATGTGCTGGACGATGCGGCTGCGCGTGCGGAAGCGCCGCGCGGCCTCGGGATTGGCGATCAGGTCCAGATAGCGCTGGCGGTAACGCGTCTCCTGGTCCTGCAGGCCATGCCATTTCTCCGGCAGCGGGCGCAGGGACTTGGTGAGCAAATGCAGTTCACGCACGCGCACCGACAGCTCGCCGGTGCGGGTCTTGAAGAGCGTGCCTGTGGCCCCGACGATGTCGCCCACATCCCAGGTCTTGAACGCCGCGTAGAGCGCCTCGCCTACGGCCTCGCGCTGCACGAAGAGCTGGATAGGCCCGCTCATGTCCTGCAGCGTGGCAAAACTGGCCTTGCCCATGACGCGCTGGGCCAGCATGCGTCCGGCCACGCTCACCTCGACGGGCCTCGCCTCCAGAGCTTCGTTGTCCAGGGCGCCATAGCGGCCCTGTAGTTCCGCGGCCAGCGCGTTGCGACGAAAATCGTTGGGAAACGCGGGCCCCGCTTGACGCAGTAGTTCCAGCTTCGCGCGCCGCAGGGCGATGAGGGCATGTTCTTCCGCGTCGGCGATATCCGTCGGCGGCCATGACGGTGCAGCGATTCCGGAGGTATTGATCCCCTGGGTCTGTGGCTTGGCCGGCTGGTCATCATCGGGCGTCATGGCATCGTCCTGGGGTGAAGTGGCGGCGGCTGCCATCCGGCACCGCTGCGCAGAAATCGAGTAAAACCGATGCGTGCCTCGCTGTATGCCAGGCGCCCGCAATCCTCACAGGCCACTCTTCAGGCTGGCCTCGATGAAAGGGTCGAGATCGCCATCCAGCACCACCTGGGTATTGGCGATTTCCACGCCGGTGCGCAAATCCTTGATGCGCGACTGGTCCAGCACGTAGGAGCGGATCTGGTGACCCCAGCCGATGTCGGACTTGCTGTCCTCCAGCGTCTGCTTCTCGGCGTTGCGTTTTTGCAATTCCATCTCATAAAGCTTGGCCTTGAGCATGGCCATGGCCCGATCCCGGTTCTGATGCTGGGAACGTTCGGTTTGGCAGGCCGCCACTGCGCCGGTTGGTACATGGGTGATGCGCACGGCCGATTCGGTCTTGTTGACGTGCTGACCGCCGGCACCGCTGGCGCGGTAGACATCGGTGCGCAGGTCAGCCGGATTGATGTCGATCTCGATGTTGTCGTCCACCTCCGGCGAGACGAACACGGCCGAGAACGAGGTATGGCGGCGGTTGCCCGAGTCGAACGGTGACTTGCGTACCAGCCGGTGTACGCCGGTCTCGGTGCGCAGCCAGCCATAGGCGTAAGGCGCTTCCACCCGGAAGGTTGCGCTCTTGATGCCCGCCACTTCCCCCGCTGAGACTTCCAGCAGTTCAGCCTTGAAACCGCGTTTTTCCGCCCAGCGCAGATACATGCGGAGCAACATCTCCGCCCAGTCCTGCGCCTCGGTGCCACCCGAGCCGGCCTGGATGTCGACGAAGCAGTTGGCGCTGTCCAACTCCCCCGCGAACATGCGGCGGAATTCCAATTGCTCCACCTCGCGGCGATAGCGCGCCTCGTCCTGGGTGATGCCTTCCAGCGCCGCCTCGTCCTGTTCCTCGCGCGCCAGCTCCAGCAACTCCAGCGCATCGTCAATGCCGGCTGTCAGCCGGTCCAGGCCGTCCACCACCGCGAACAGATCGGCCCGTTCGCGTCCCAGCTTGCGTGCCCGCTCCGGGTCATTCCAGACCTCCGGGACCTCCAGTTCCCGCTCGACCTCGGTCAATCGGTCCTTTTTTTCAGCGTAGTCAAAGATACCCCCGAAGGTCATTCAGGCGGGACTTGAGATCCAGCAGACTCTGGCGGGGCAGGTTGAAATCGGTCAGATCGGCCATGACATCCTCGACGCGGCATCCCCGGCACGCGGGGCTTTTGGAAAAAGACGGCTATTATAACCAGCACCGTTCAGGCGCGGCTGCCACCGCCAGGTCCGAACCATGATCGTTCAATTGAATCCAAATCCACAGCCGATTCAGACACTGGCAGGAATCCATCAATCGGCGGTTCACCAACTGTTGAGGAATATTCCCATGTTCACCGTCCGTTCTCCCGTGATAGCGACCCTGCTGCTGATCCTGGGCGCCAGCCCGGCGTGGGCAGGCTCGGATGACACCTACCGCGCCGATCGCCGCGAATCCCAGCAGATGGACCGCATCGAACAAGGCGCTCGTCAGGGGGACCTCACGAAACGCGAGGCCGAGGAACTCCTGACCCAGCAGCGCCACATCAAGAACTACGAAGAACATATCAAGGAAGACGGCAAGATCACGCTGCGTGAACGCATGCAACTGGAACAGAAGCAGGACAAGGCCAATCGCCGCATCGCCGAGGAAAAGAGCGACGCCCAGCGCCGCTGAGCACGCTTGCTGTAGCCCGCATTTTTTCCCAACAGCCCAGCACGATGCATGTCGGCCCAACTGTCGCTGGATCGGCGCTCCATGCCAGTGGGGCGCGTTCTGTGTGGCCTATCGCGAGCAGGGTTTCCCCGCTTCCAGTGCCGGGGTTGGGAGTGTCAGAAATTCAGGGTGCGGGGCATAATGCAGCGATGCCAGAAGGTCTGAATGCCAGGCACGAACGGTGAAACTGTGCCGTTGCCGGGAAGGGCTTCCCTGAACGGCTTGCGTGGCGGGTCGGTGACAGCGGAGGGTGTCCCGGTCCATCCCCGCTGCCCCATGCTTGGCATGGGCGGGCCATTGAGGATATCGGCCATGCCCAAGGCCAAGGTGCGTTCTGGCGGCGATTCGGTTCAGTTGCCGCAACAAGTCTGCAGAGATCACATCGGTGTTGACCTCAGGCGGAAGCATGCATCGGGATGAGGTTGCGGCGATTGCGTTTTGATTCATTGAAGGATATGCCCATGCGTTTTGAAGGCACTGATTCCTACATCGCTCCGCGCGAATTGACTCTGGCCGTGAATGCGGCGATCACGCTGGAGCGTCCCTTGCTGATCAAGGGTGAACCCGGCACCGGCAAGACCTTGCTGGCCGAGGAAGTGGCCCGCGCGCTCGGCCGGCCATTGTTCCAGTGGCACGTGAAATCCACCAGCAAGGCCCAGCAGGGGCTATATGAATACGATGCCGTCTCGCGGTTGCGCGATTCCCAGTTGGGCGACCCGCGGGTACATGACATCGCCCACTACATCAAGAAAGGTCCGGTGTGGGAGGCGTTCGAGAGCCCGGAGCGCCCGGTGCTCCTGATCGATGAAATCGACAAGGCGGATATCGAATTCCCCAACGACCTGCTGCGCGAGCTGGACCGGATGGAGTTCTATGTCTACGAGACCCAGACCCTGATAAGCGCCCGGCATCGCCCCATCATCATCATCACCAGTAACAACGAGAAGGAATTGCCGGACGCCTTCCTGCGCCGCTGTTTCTTCCACTACATCCGTTTTCCGGACCGGGAGACCATGTGCCGCATCGTCGATGTGCATTTCCCAGGGATCAAGCAGGAACTGGTGCGCGAGGCCATGGAAGTATTTTTCGACCTGCGCGACGTACCGGGGCTCAAGAAAAAGCCGTCCACCTCCGAGTTGCTGGACTGGCTCAAGCTGCTCATGGCCGAGGACATTCCCGCCGATTCCATCCGCAGCAAGGACCCCAATCACCTGATCCCGCCCTTGTACGGTGCCCTGCTGAAGAACGAACAGGACATCCACCTGTTCGAGCGCCTGGCGTTCATTGCGCGTCGGCAGGGCCACCTGTAAGCGGCCCGGTTGCGGGGAGGCGCGGTCATGCTGATCGATTTCTTTTTTGCGCTGCGCAAGGGCGGCGTGCCGGTCACGATCACCGAATTCCTGAGCCTGCTGGAAGGGCTCAAGCGGCGGGTGGTGGTGGCGAGCCTGGATGATTTCTATTTCCTGGCACGCACCTGCCTGGTGAAGGACGAGCGTCATTACGACCGCTTCGACCAGGTCTTCGGCGTCTATTTCAAGGGCGCCGAGGATCTCGCCGGGCAGTTGGCCCAAGCCGTGGCAGAGGGGCATATTCCGCCGGAATGGCTGGCGCGGCGCCATGAATTGAACCTTACTCCCGAGGAACAGGCCCTGGTGGAGGCCATGGGGGGGTGGGAGAAACTGATGGAGGCCTTGCGTGAACGTCTGGAAAACCAAAAGGAACGTCACGAAGGCGGAAATCGCAACATCGGCACCGCCGGGCGTTCACCGTTTGGCGCCCATGGCTATAATCCCGAGGGCATCCGCATCGGCCAGGGCGGGGCACGCAACCGCAGCGCGGTGAAGGTCTGGGATCAGCGCGAGTTCCGCAATTATGACGATCAGGTCGAGCTGGGGACCCGCAACATCAAGGTGGCCCTCAAGCGCCTGCGCCAGTTTGTGCGCGAGGGCAATGAACTTGAGCTTGATCTGGACGACACCATCCGCGCCACCGCCCGCAATGCCGGCTATCTCGACCTCAAGCTCGTGCCGGAACGGCGCAACAAGGTCAAAGTGCTGCTGTTCATGGATGTGGGCGGGTCCATGGACGATCATGTGCGGATCGCCCAGGAGCTGTTTTCCGCAGCGCGCAGCGAATTCAAGCACCTGGAATATTTCTACTTCCACAATTTCATTTATGAATGGCTGTGGAAGGACAACCACCGCCGGCGCGCCGAACGCCAGTCCACGGCGGAGATGCTGGCCACCTTCGGCTCCGACTACAAGGTCATCTTCGTGGGCGATGCGACCATGAGCCCCTACGAAATCCTGAATGAAGGCGGCAGCATCGAGCACCACAACCCGGAGGCGGGAGCGGTGTGGATGCAGCGCATTCGAAATCATTTCCGGCGAGTCATCTGGCTCAATCCCGAGCCGGAAAGCCGCTGGGAGAGCACACCGTCCATCGGCATCGTGCGTCAACTGATGGAGCGGCAGATGTATCCCCTGACCCTGGACGGACTGACCCAGGGATTGCGCGCGCTCAATACCGGCCGTGTCCAGGCGCTTGGACCCCGGATGCATGAACCGATCCTCTGACACCCCGGAATCGCCTGGCGAAGGGGGAGGATGGCGCGAGCCCTTCGCCGGCCTGATCGGTGCGCGGCGGGTGCGAACGGCAGCTTTCGGGACGCATCCCCGGCAACTGTTGGACGTCTACCGGCCGGCATCCGGAAGCGGGCTGCCAGTCATCGTGTTTTTCTACGGCGGTCGCTGGAAACAGGGCAGTCGCCGCCAGTATGGGCTGCTGGCGCGTCGCTTGGCGGCTTTGGGCGCGGTGGTGGTTGTGCCGGACTACCGGCTGTATCCGCTGGTGCGCTTTCCGGTCTTCGTCGAGGATGGGGCGGCAGCGGTGGACTGGACCCTGCGCCATGCGGCGGCGCTGGGGGGTGATCCGGACCGGATCTATCTCATGGGTCATTCGGCGGGCGCGCACATCGGCGCCTTGCTGGCGCTGGACGGGCGTTATCTGGCGGCCCATGGACGCACGCCTGCGGAACTGGCGGGTTTCATCGGCCTGGCCGGACCTTATGATTTCATGCCCTTCCAGAGTGACGAGCTGGCCGATACCTTTGGTCCGGCCGAGCGCCACGAGGCGTCCCAGCCGATCCATTTTGTCGATGGGCGCAATCCGCCATTCCTGCTCCTGCACGGCTCGCGGGATCGGGTGGTCGGTCCCGGCAACAGCAAGCGCCTGTGGCGGCGCATCGAGGCCAGCGGTGGCCGGGCACGCATGGTCTTTCTGGAACGGGCCGATCACTTCAACATTCTGCTGGCCGCGGCCTTTCCGTTCCGATCGGCCTTGGCGGCGGTGCGGCGCGAAATCGGCGCATTCGTGGTGAACGGTGGCGCCCAGCGCTTGCCTGACCCGCCCACCGACTTCATGTCCCTGGGCTGAGGTCCGCCAGACAGTCGCATTCAAGTCCATCGACGGAGTGATCTCTTGCGCATCATGACGCTCAATCTCAATGGCATCCGTTCGGCGGCGAGCAAGGGCTTTCTGGACTGGCTGCCGACCATGAATGCGGATTGGATCTGCTTGCAGGAGCTCAAGGCGCAGGATGCGGACCTCACCGCCCTGATGCGCCATCCGCTGGGTTATCAGGGCTATTTCCACTGCGCCGAAAAAAAAGGCTACAGCGGCGTCGGCGTCTATGCCCGCTGCCCGCCCGAGCGCGTTGTGGCGGGTCTGGGGGTTGCTGAAATCGACGCCGAAGGGCGCTATCTGGAGCTGGTTTACCCGGGCCTGTCGGTGATTTCGCTGTACTTGCCTTCCGGCTCCAGCGGCGAGCACCGCCAGGCGGCCAAGTTCCATTTCATGGAGCGCTTCTTCGGTCACCTGGCGGACCTGTCCCGGGCGGGCCGACAGGTGCTCCTGTGCGGGGACTGGAACATCGCCCATCGCGAGATCGATCTCAAGAACTGGCGTTCCAACCAGAAAAACTCAGGCTTCCTGCCGGAGGAGCGGGCCTGGTTGAGCCAGGTGTTCGATGAACTGGGCTGGGTGGATGTGTTTCGACAGCTTTACCCCGCAGCCACCGGGGAGGGCTACACGTGGTGGAGCAATCGCGGTCAGGCCTGGGCACGCAACGTCGGCTGGCGCATCGACTACCAGATCGCCACGCCGGCGCTTGCGGCCACGGCGCGTGCAGCGGACATCTATAAGGCCCAGCGCTTCAGCGATCATGCGGCGCTCACCATCGATTACGACTGGCCGCTACCGCCTGCTGCGAGCGCAAGCCGGATCCAGGCCGCGACGGCATGAGCGAGCGCGCCGCCGACACCACGACACCGGCATCCACCGGGCAGGCGCTGCGCCGCCATCCGGAGCTGTGGCGCATCACCGTGCTGGCGTTCGCCTCCGGACTGCCGCTGGCGCTGTCCGGGGGAACCCTGCAGGCCTGGCTTGCCGATGTGCGCATCGATATTCGCACCATCGGCATCTTCAGCCTGGTCGGCTTGCCCTACACCCTGAAGTTTCTGTGGGCACCGCTGTTCGACCGCTACGCCCTGCTGGGACTGGGACGCCGCCGCGGCGGCCTGGTGGTCACCCAGGTGATGTTGGTGCTCGCGCTGCTGATCATGTCGATGCAGGATCCGAGTGCGGGCGTTGTCGTCCTGGGATTGCTGGCTCTGGGGCTGGCGTTCGCCTCGGCTTCGCAGGATATCGTGTTCGACGCTTATCGCACCGAGGTCCTGGAACCGCCCTTGCGGGGACTGGGGGCTGGCCTGACCAACACCGGCTACCGCCTGGCCATGCTCACCTCGGGCGCGCTGGCGTTGGTGCTGGCGGGCTCGGTGGGTTGGGCGACCACCTACCGCATCATGGCGGTCTTGATGGCTGTGGGAATTCTGGTCACCCTGTTCAGTCCCGAGCCGGTGGCGCCGGCTACAGCGCCCCATCGCTTGGTGGATGCCCTATGGGAACCGTTGCAGGCTTTCTTCAGTCGCCCCGCCGCAGGGGCCTTTCTGGCCTTGATCATTCTCTACAAGTTCGGCGATGCCTTTGCGGCCACCTTGAGTACCGCGTTCCTGGTCCAGGGGGTGGGGTTCAGCGTTGCCGAGGTGGGCGTGGTGAACAAGGGCGTCGGCATTGCGGCGGCCTTGTTCGGCGCCGTGGTTGGCGGGGCGCTGATGATGCGCTGGGGCTTGTGGCGCGCACTCTTGGTGTTCGGGCTCATGCAGGCGTTGACCAACCTGTTGTTTGCCGCACTGGCTCTGGTGGGGAAGAGTCATGGCATGCTGGTCGTGGCCGTGGTGGGTGAGCAATTGTTCGGGGGAATGGGGTCGGCGGCCTTCGTCGCGCTGCTGATGGCGCTGTGCGACGTGCGTTACACCGCGACCCAGTACGCCCTGTTTTCGGCAGTTGCGGCGCTGGCGCGGGTATTCATCGGACCGCCGGCGGGTTACCTGGTGGCCGCATGGGGCTGGCCGGTGTTCTTCACCATCACCTTCCTGGCCTCCCTGCCAGCCTTGGCGCTGATTGCCCACCTCGGGAAATCGATCCGTCTTCTGGATCTGCCGGCTCAAGCTGGCGTGTCGCAGTGAGCGGTGCGCGTCTGTGCCGATGGACGGATTTGCCCGACCCGGGAAGCCGGGCTTTTGATCTTATGGATGGCGACACGCATCGGGCTTGTGTGCTGGTGCGCCGGGGGGAACAGGTCTGGGCCTATGAGAACCGCTGTCCACACACCGGCGCATCGCTCGATTGGCGGCCGGGCCAGGTGCTCAACCCCGAGGGGACACATATCCAATGTGCCTTGCATCTGGCCCAGTTTCGGATGGAGGACGGGTTGTGTGTCCATGGCCCCTGTGTGGGACAGGCGCTGGCGGCGGTGGCGGTGCACCGGCAAGGCGATTGGGTGGTGATGGACGCGTAATGGCAAGCCATTGGCCGTGACTTCGAAGGGTGGAACAAAAATGACAATGGACGTGATCGTGTTGGCGGCGGGCAAGGGGACGCGCATGAACAGTGCGCTGCCCAAGGTGTTGCAACCCTTGGCCGGCCGGCCGCTGCTGGCCCACGTGCTGGAAACCGCGCGCGCACTGGGACCAGCCGCGCTTCATGTGGTGGTGGGGCACGGCATGGAGGCGGTTCGGACGCGCTTTGACGATCCTGATCTGCACTGGGTTGAACAGACCGAGCAACGCGGGACGGGTCATGCGGTGGCCCAGGCGCTGCCTCATCTTGCCGGTGGATTGGCCCTGATCCTCTACGGGGATGTGCCCTTGGTGCGCCCTCAAACCTTGGCCGGCTTGCAGGCAGCGGCCGGTGATGGCTTGTCCCTGTTGGTGGCCGAGTGGGCCGATCCAGGCGGATACGGGCGGATCCTGCGGAATGCTGCGGGTCAGGTTTGCGGCATCGTGGAAGAGCGTGATGCCACGCAGGCCCAACGGGCCATCCGGGAGGTGAACACGGGCCTGATGGCCGTCTCAGCGGCTTTGCTGCGGCGCTACCTGCCGCGCCTGCAGCCGCATAACGCGCAGGGCGAATACTATCTGACCGATCTGGTCGCACTGGCCGTTGCCGATGGTGTGGCGGTGCACGCGGTACGGACCGAGGAACATGAGGAAGTGCTCGGGGTCAACGACCGGTTGCAGCTTGCCCAGGTCGAGCGGGTGCTGCAGCGCCGTCAGGCCGAGGCCCTGTTGCGTGCGGGGGTGACCCTGGCCGATCCGGCGCGGCTGGACGTGCGCGGCACCTTGGTCTGTGGACGGGACGTGTTCATCGATGTGGGCTGCGTGTTCGAGGGCCGTGTCCATCTGGGCGACGGGGTGCGGATCGGTGCCCATGGTGTGTTGCGCGACTGCGAACTGGCGGCGGGGGTGGACGTGTTGCCGTTCTGCCATCTGGATGGTGCACAAGTGGGCTCCGGTGCCCGCATCGGCCCTTACGCGCGGCTGCGGCCCGGTGCCGATCTGGGACCGCGGACCCATATCGGTAATTTCGTGGAGATCAAGCAGGCCACGGTGGGCGAGGACAGCAAGATCAACCACCTCAGCTATGTGGGCGATGCCCAGGTTGGGCGCGGGGTCAACGTGGGCGCAGGCACCATCACCTGCAACTACGACGGGGTGAACAAGCATCGCACCGTCATCGGGGACGGGGCGTTCATCGGCTCCGGAACCGAACTGGTGGCGCCCGTAACCGTGGGAGAGGGAGCGACCTTGGGCGCGGGAACCACGCTGCGCAAGGACGCGCCTGCCGGCCAGCTTACGCTGGGCGCCGAACGCCAGCTCACGCTTCCCCATTGGCGGCGGCCGCAACCGAAGCCCAAGCCTGGATGAGCCGATTGCCGGCTGCGGTCAAGCCGGGGGTCGGTTGAAGCCGATGGATTCAGTCGTTGCGAGCGTGGATCATTGACCAGTAACCGAAGAGATTGACCGGTTCGATGTCGAAATGCTTGATCTGGGCGTCGGCCAGGAAGCGATCCAGGGGAAAGTCCGAGGTAAACCCGATCAGCGGCGTGATGACCGCAATGCCGCGTTCGAACCAGCGCACCATGGAATGGGGGTGGCTGAAATGGTTGACGATGAACAGATCCCCGCCGGGGCGGCAGACGCGCTTCATTTCCGACACCATGCGCCGGGGATCGGGAACCACCGAGGCCACATACATGGCGGTAACCTTGTCGAAGCTGTTGTCGGCGAATTCCAGTTGCTGCGCGTCCATGATGCGCAGGTCCACATGGTTGAGCTGCTGTTTTCTGACCCGACGGTGACCCCGTTCCAGCATCTTGGGGGAAACATCGATGCCGGTGATCCGCGTGGATCGGGGGTAGCATGACAAGGACATGCCGGTGCCGACACCCACCTCGAGAACGCGATCGCCGGGCTGGCAATCCATCTTGTCGATGATGCGTTGGCGACCGGGTTGGAAGATCGGGCTGAATACCAGATCGTAGGCGGCGGCCATGCGATCATAGGTTTTGATGACGGCGGTTTGTTCCACAACTCAGTCCTTGGTTGGGCGGATGGGCAATGGGTGACAAGACACCCAGTCGATGGGTTGCATTCTAGCCCAAAAATCTAAGGGTCACGGCGTGTCGAAGTGCGAGATCAGTTACGATGGCCCCCCTTTTTGTCCCAAATCAGCAGGAAAGTTCAACGTGTCCTCCTTGGATCTGACCCGCGACGCGCATCGGTCCGGAAAACCTGAAGGGATCGATGCCCTCATTACCCCGGAAGGCAGCCTGGAGGTGCTCTCCCAGATGGAAGTGGCGCGCCTGCGCGACACCAGCCTGGGCGGCTTGCACGAATTGCTGCGGCGCTGCGCCCTCGCGGTGCTCAACAGCGGCAACATGGAGGACGACAGCCGCCAAGTGATGGCGCGCTATCACGACTTCGACATCCAGGTGGTGCAACAGGAACGGGGCATCAAGCTGGAACTGCGCAATGCGCCGGCCGGCGCCTTCGTCGATGGGCAAATGATCCGCGGGATTCGGGAGCACTTGTTCGCTGTGCTGCGTGACATCGTCTATGTCCACAACGAGATTCGCCTGCATCCGCGCTTTGATCTGGAGGCCCCCGGCGGGGTGACCGACGCGGTGTTCCACACGCTGCGCAATGCCCGTGCCCTGTTTCCCGGCCAGCCGCCCAACCTGGTGGTGTGTTGGGGCGGCCACTCCATCAGCCGTCCCGAATACGATTACGCCAAGCACGTCGGCTATGAACTCGGCTTGCGGGGCATGGACATCTGTACCGGCTGCGGGCCGGGCGCCATGAAAGGTCCCATGAAGGGCGCCGCCGTGGGCCATGCCAAGCAGCATCGCAGTGGCGGGCGCTACGTGGGCATTTCCGAGCCCGGCATCATCGCCGCCGAGCCCCCCAATCCGATTGTGAACCACCTGGTCATCATGCCCGATATGGAAAAGCGCCTGGAAGCCTTCGTGCGCATCGGGCATGGTTTCGTGGTGTTTCCCGGCGGGGTGGGCACCATGGAAGAGCTGCTCTACTTGTTCAGTATTCTCTTGCACGCGGAAAATGCCGAGGTTCCCTTTCCGCTGGTCCTGACGGGACCGGCTGCCTCGGCGGATTATTTCAGGCGGCTGGAGGATTTTCTGGTGAGCACCCTGGGGCCATCGGTCACGGCGCGTTACCAGGTGATTCTCGATGATCCGGTGGCCGTGGCGCGGGCCATGCGCCGGGGCATGGAGGAGGTGCGCCGCTTCCGTATTGCCCGCAGCGATGCGTTCTATTTCAACTGGGTGCTGCGCATCGATTCCGAGCTGCAACAGCCCTTTGTCCCTTCCCATCCCAACATGGCGGGGTTGTCCTTGCATCGCGAGCAGCCCTTGCATGCCTTGGCGGCGAATCTGCGCGCCGCGTTTTCCGGGATCGTCGCTGGCAATGTGAAGGAAACGGGGATTCTGGCCATCGAACTGCATGGGCCATTCCAGATCAGGGGGGCGCCGGATTTGATGCGGTCGCTGGATCAATTGCTGGACGGCTTCGTGCGGGAACAGCGCATGAAGCTTCCCGGTAGCCAGTACACGCCGTGTTATGAAATTGTGGTGTGACGTGGCGTCCGGCTGCCGCGCTGCCATCCACGGGGCAAGCGCACAACGAGCAAAACCGTCAGGATGGCGCCATAAATCAGCGGTTCCCGTAAATCGGCCTTGACCTGGAAACCGAAGTGAATCGCCGCCAGGATCGCGGCGGGATAGATCAGCCGGTGCAGACGTTTCCAGTTCGGGCCCAGGCGGCGGATCCAGCCGCGGGTGGATGTGATCGCCAGGGGCAACAGCAGGGCCAGAGCCAACATCCCGAGCCAGACTGCCTTGTGCTCAACAATTTCGTGCCAGGCTGCCGCAGGGTCCAGATTCTGGTCAAACACCGCGAAGACCAACAGATGACCCAGGGCGTAGAAGAACGCCGCCAAACCCAATTGGCGACGGATTGTCAGCGGCCAAACCCAGCCACTCAAGCCTTGCAGTGGCGTCATGGCGAGTGTCAGCAGCAGCAGGCGCAGGGCCCAGATGCCGCTGGCAATCATCAAGTCCTCGACCGGATCCGGCCCCAGGCTTCCGCGTTGCAGTCCGATGATGGTCCACAGGGCGGGAAGGGTCAGCAACCCCCAAACGCCGATACGCCACAAGCTTGCCGGCATGTTCAAAAATTCCGCTTCAGATCAAGTCCTTGGTACAGGCTGGCCACCGCTTCGGCGTAGCCATTGAAGGGCAGCGTATCGCGGCGAAACAACTCGCCGATGCGCCGCTCCCGTTTCTGGCTCCAGCGAGGATGATCCACCGCCGGATTCACATTGGCGTAGAAGCCGTACTCCTTGGGCGCGGCACGGTTCCAGGAGGTGGTCGGTGCGGTTTCGTCAAAACTGATGCGCACGATGGACTTGATGCTCTTGAAGCCGTATTTCCAGGGCACCACCAGGCGCAGCGGCGCGCCGTTCTGGTTGGGCAGCACCCGGCCGTACAGCCCGACCGCGATAATGGTCAGTGGATGCATGGCCTCGTCCATGCGCAGACCTTCGACATAAGGCCACGGCAGTATGGAGCGGCGCTGCCCCGGCATTTGTTCGGGATCGTGAAGGGTGGTGAGGGTGACGTACTGTGCGTTGCCGGTTGGCTGGAAACGGCCCAACAGCGAACTCAAGGGAAAGCCAACCCATGGGATGACCATGGACCAGCCTTCCACGCAGCGCAGCCGATACACCCGTTCTTCAAGGGCTTGTCCCTTGAGCAGGTCTTCCAGGGTGTAGTTTGCTGGTTTGGCGCAGGCCCCTGTCACGGCGACCGACCAGGGATGAGGCTGCAGCGTGTGGGCATTTTCCGCAGGATCGGTCTTGCTGGTGCCAAACTCATAGAAATTGTTGTACCCCGTAACGGCCGCAATGTCGGTCAGCGGCTCGTCGGTGCCAAAGGGACCAGGACGTGAAGACAGCGACGCGAGGCCGGCCAGGGGATCAGCAGCCTGTGCCGAGGGGAGCAGGGGCGCGAGCACGGCGGCCGTCCCCACCTGCATGAATCGACGGCGGTTGAGGTAAACCGGTTCCGGGGTGATTTCTCCAGAGGGAATCAACGGCAGATGCAGACGGGCCATGATGAAGCGTCCTTCAGGGAGACAATCCCCGCGTTTGGCCCTGTCGCAGACAAAAGGTTCAATGGTTTGGGGTGTTTCGCAACAACTGGCCCAGCGCTTCCCCCGACAAGGGACGACTCAGCCAGAAACCCTGTAATTCCTGGCAGCCACGCTCAGTCAGGAAGGTCCATTGATCTTCGGTTTCCACGCCCTCTGCAATGACGTTGAGGTTCAGACGCTGACTCATGCTCAGGATGGCCTCCACAATGGCGGCATCCTGGGTTGAGGCGGGCAGCGCCATGGTGAAGGATCGATCGATCTTGAGGACATCGAATGGGTACTGCTTGAGGTAGTTGAACGAGGAATACCCCATGCCGAAATCGTCAATAGCCACCTGAACGCCGATCTGTCGCAAAGCGCGCAAGGATTCCAGCGCGCGCTCCGGATGAGCCATCAAGGCATTCTCGGTGATCTCCAGCGTGAGCGCGTCGGCAGGAACGGCGTTACTCTGGAGTGCGGCAATAATTTGAGCGGGCAATTGCGGATTGACGAGCTGGGCCGGGGCCAGATTGACGGCCATGCGCAGTTGCACGGCATCACTTCGGCGCCACAAGGCAAGCTGGCGCAGCGCCAGATCCAAAACGCGTTGTCCGAGGCTTGGCAATAACCCAATGCGCTCTGCCAGAGGGAGAAAACTGTCAGGCGCCAGGATGCCACGGATGGGATGAGCCCAGCGGACCAATGCCTCGACCCCGGAAATTTGGTCCCGATTGCCTCCAAGGCTGTCATAGATGGGCTGATAGACCAGAAACAGCTCGTCGTTCTGAAGCGCTTGACGCAGTTCATGGGCGCCCATGGGGGAGGGTTGGGTGAGTTGCCGGGAGCGTGTAGCGAGCCGGTAACAGTGCCGGTGGCGTTTGGCCTGATACATGGCTGTTTCGGCCTGGCGCACCAAGTCGGCAGCATCGGCTTGTTCGCCGCTGGTGAGCGAAGCAATCCCAATGCTGGCGGAGAGCCCCAACAGCATGCCGGCCACCGGCAAGGGTCGATTGAGCCCCTCCAGCAGAGATTCCGCAAGCGCGGTGGCGCGGGCAGTCGCTGCCGATCCTTCCAGCAGAACGGCAAATACGTCTCCCCCCATGTGAAATAGCGTCGATTGCTCCCCTAAAAGGCTCTGGAAAAGTTGCGCCACCTCTTGAAGGATTTCGTCGCCAACCGCTGGATCCAGCGATTCATTGATGGATCGGAAATGGTCCAAATCCAGCCACAACAGGGCCAGATGATCGTCCTGTCGCGCCGCGACGGGGACAGACAGGGTCAGTTGTCGCATGAGGCTCGAGCGGTTAAGCAGGGCCGTGACGGCATCGCGATCCTGGGGATGATCAGTGCTCTCGGCGACCAGTAAGGGGAGTGCGGGCGATTCTCGGCACAAACCGATGTAATGAGTGATGCGACCTCGGGCATCGCGTGCAAGGCTCAGGCTCAGATGCAGTGTCAACGGACTGCCATCCATGCGGCGCCCCGGCAGAAGACCCTGCCAGGTGCCAATGGTCTTCAGGTGTTGCCATAGACTGTCGAGCGCGGCGATATCCTGGCCTGGAGGGAGCAGGAAATCCGGCGCTTGATCCTGGATGGCGCTGCGAGCGCACCCGACCAAGCGGCAAAATGCGGCATTGGCGGAGAGCACCTGACGTTTCGCATCCAGGATGAACAGACTCTCGCCCATTCGTGCCAGGGCGTCCCGGGCCAGATGGAGTTCTTCCTCAGCCCGTTTGCATTCCGTGATGTCTTGCAGGGTGCCTTCGATGCGCAATAGTCGGCCGCGGCTGTCCCGGCTGATTTCGCCCCGTTCGTGAATCCAGCGTACCGAACCATCGGGGCGCACGATCCGGCATTCCAGATCCAAAGCGCGTCGATCCCGCACCACGTTCCGATGATGCTGAGTCACTCGCTCCATATCATCGGGGTGGATGAGGCGTCTGAAACCCGCGTAGTCATTGGAGAAATCTCGTGGATTCATTTCCAGCAGGGCAAACAATTCGGGTGACCAGTGTGCTTTGCGGCTCTTGAAGTCAAAGGCCCATCGACCCAGCCCCGCGATGCGCTGCGCTTGTTCCAGGCGCTCTTGGGCATCACTCAAGGCAGTCGACCACATGCGTTCGGCCGTCACGTCGCTGCCAATGCCAACCACGCCAACGATCTGTTCTTTGTCCCATAGAGGCGCATTGGTGAAGTGAATATGTTGTTGCCGGTGGTCTTTGGTGAAAATGCGAATCTCTGCTTGCTGGCCACTGCCTCCCAGGGCACCGAGGAAGATCGACTGTGCCAGCAGGCGATCATCGGGATGAACCAGTTCGGCAAAATTCAGCGATTCGAGTTCACAGCGGCTATATCCGCTGATCCGCGTGAGGGAAGGGTTGAGGTTGATGAAATGACCCAGCGGATCGCAAAAGAACACCACGTGATTGGCTCGGTCCAGCACTTTGGCCAGAGCCGGCGGCAAGTCATAGGGCGAGTGTTCCGGTGGCGGCGCACTGACCACACACCAGATCCGACCTTCCCCGGCGGGCGCCAGTGTCCACAAGGCGCTGCACAGATCGCCGTTGGGGCTGGCCAGTCTGAAGCGGCCGATACGCGGTTGATCCAAGGCCATGTTCAGCAGATTGCGCAACGCCAGCCGGCTTCGCGGCGCGACCAGCTCCACGCAATCGCGGTGGAATAGCGCAGGGGGTGAAACCCCAAACAGGGCGTGAGTATCGCCGAATGCCTCCTGAATCATGCCATCGACATCGAGTCTCAAGTGGACCCATTCATCGCGTCGCGGCAATTCACTGCTCATGAAACACTCCCCTGTGCGCTATTTTTATGTAGATGGCTCTGGTGGTCATCGTTCAACTAAGATTGCGTCCGAAATCGACCTGCCTTGAGCGGGCATGACATTTTCCGGACAGCCATGTAGAGATCTTTAGAAGTGATAGCAGGCCTTGTCAAGCAGCGTTGGCGACATGGGCTATCGCGAGCATCGAGGAGTAACACGGATGTCAAGAATCACCCACCAGCCGGGCCGTCACTGCGCCAGCACTGCCATCGCCGATGTGAGTCATTTTCATGGGCTGAACTGGTCGGAAGCATTCTGCTTCGGCCTGGGAGGCGGATTGGGGCTGTTTTACTTGGAGATGCCACGAGCTTCTCCCAGCCGTTTATTGCATGTGCGCTCGGCGGATTATGAAAGCAACTTCTTTGCGCGCTTGGGACATCGTTTCCAGTGGCGCCAGTCCACGGATCCGGCAGCCGGGGAAAGCGCCTTGTGGGAAGCATTGGCCACGGGTCATCCTGCTTTGGTGCAGACGGATCTGTTTTATCTGCCCTACTACGGTTCGCATACCCATTTCCCCGGCCACTTGATCGTGGTCTGGGATTATGACGCGGCGCGGCAGGTGTATCGGGTGACGGATACGGAGCGCCCTCAGATGCTGGAGCTGTCTCGGGAAGCGCTGGCGGCGGCTCGATTTTCCCGTGAAGGTCCTTTCCCCTTGTCTGGCCAGTTCTACGCGCCGGAGTCCATGACGACTCCGGAAGACCTGCCCGCCCGGTTGCATGCGGCCATTCTGGCCAATAGCGCGAGCCTGTTGTCAGGTCGCGCATCGTTTCAGGGTCTGGCCGCGTTGGCGCGCTGGCAAGCGGATCTATCACGTTGGCCTAGGCTTGCGGATTGGCAGTGGACGGCCCGCTTTGCCTACCAGATCATCGAGAAGCGGGGTACTGGCGGCGGGGCGTTTCGCTTGCTGTACGCTGACTTTCTGGCCGAGGCCGCGGCCTGGCTGCCGACGATCCGCGATCTCCAGCTGGAATCCCGCATGCGCGAGGTGGCAAGCCTTTGGACCGATCTGGCCAACGCCCTCAAAAGTGGCTCCGAGTCCGAAAGTCCATCCTTTGGGGGTGTCGCCGCGCTGCTCGCTGAACTTGAGGCGAACGAACGCGCGTGGCATGAGACGGCGATCCGACTACCGCTTTCGGCAAAATAGCCGTCTCATTGGTCTTGACCCTGGGTAGGTGTTTGGCATGGAAAACGCATCGCGGAAGTAGGGCGATTGGCTGACTTGCAGGGGCTAAGCTGTGAGCGTATAACCTAGCATCCATATTTGGCTCAGCCTCTGAATCGTACAGGGATTGTGATTATGCGATTGCCCCAAAGGAAGGCGGCGGTGCTGTTTTGTGCAGCCGTGTCGATGCCCGCCGTTGTTACTGCGGAAACACTTGATCAGGCTTGGGAAACAGCCCGGGCCACCGATTTTGGCCTCCGGTCCTCCCAGTTTTTGGCCCAGTCGGCCGAAGCCGCGCGCAGCGCGGCCGCTCGAGGGCGTTTTCCTTCGGTGTCGGCGAATGGCGTCATGGTGCAACTGGACAACGCGCCCACTATCGAGTCGCCGATTCAGGATAACCTGACTATTCCATCGCCGATCCGCCTTCCTTTGCTGCCATCCAGCTTTTCGTTTCCTGTTCCTGCGGATCTTCAGCAATTTGACCTCGGCGAGGACAAGCTTACCCAGGCAACCATTACGGCAACTTTGCCGATCTATACCGGCGGGCGCCTGACCAATATTACCAAGGCAGCCGAATCTCAGGTTGATGCGGCGGGTTGGAGTGTGCGTCAGACGGAGCAGGAACTGAAGATTCGCGTGGCGGAAGCCTATGTGAACGTGCTGCGGGCCCAGGGCGGCGCCGGGATTTCCGATCGCGAAGTGGAAGCTGTTTCCGGCTATGTGAAAGATGTCCAGAATCTCTATGGCCAGGAGATGGTGGCCAAGAACGACTTGTTGTCCGTGCAGGTCTATCTCGCCGAATCGCAACAACGTAACCTGCAGATCAAGAACGCCGTCCAGCTCGCCCAATCTTTTTATAACAACATGCTGGGTCGCCCGCTCGACGCGCCGGTTGATCTTGAGCCGTTGGAGCCCGCCCCCGAAACCCCCGGGGCGACGCTGGAAAGTCTGACCGAAAAGGCGATCGGCAACCGCCCTGAATTGAATAACCTCAGCGCACAGACCGAGAGCCTACGTTATGCAGCCAAGGCCATCAAAGGCGGTCTGCTGCCCCAGGTTGCCTTGTTGGGTGGCATGATTTATGTCGATCTCGATACGCTGGAGGACAATACCATCGGCTATGCCGGGGTCGGCGCCTCCTGGACCTTGTTTGACGCAGGTGTGACCCGCAAGCAGGCGGAAGCCTTGTCCAAGCGCAGGATTTCAAGCGAGGAACTCCTCTCTCAGGCGCGCACATTGATCAGCCTGCAGGTCAGGCAGACCTGGTTGGCACGTGATGAAGCCTTGAATCGCCTCAAGCTTGCACAGACCTCTCTGGACAGCGCGGATGAAAACCAGCGCGTCACCCGTGATCGCTACCGGGAAGGCATGGGCACCAATACCGAAGTGCTCGAGGCGGAAACACGCCGCACCGCCGCTTTCACGAACTACACCAACGCCAAATACGATGCGGTTTATGCCGATCTGCGGCTCAAGTATGTGGTGGGCGGAATCTGATTCCGTAAAGCTCGCTTTGGATCCGTCAGTACACATATAGGATGACATCAATGGCCACGGACAAGGGACGTCGACCGATCGGATGGTTGCTGCTGGGGCTGGGGGCGGTTGCGCTCGTGGCCTTGCTGGTGATGTATCGCATCTCCAGTGCGCCACTTCCGGAAGGATTGTTGCAGGTCAACGGGCGCATCGAGGGGGACACCACCACGGTCGCGGCCAAATATCCAGGCAAGGTCAGGGAAATTCTGGCCAAGGAAGGCGATCTGGTTGAAGTGGGGCAAGTGCTCACCCAGATGGAAGACGAGGAGATCCAGGCCAAACTGCGTCAGGCGGATGCCGGTATCGCCAGCCTTGAAGCCCGCAGGGATGCGGCGAATGAGACCCTGGCAGTCGCCAAGAAAGAGCTGCCACTTGGAATCGCGGCAGCTCAGGCTCAAGTGAATCATATGCAGGCAACCGTCGAGAAGGCCCAGGCAGCGGAAGGCCAGTTCAGCCGGGATCTTGAGCGAGTCAAGGTGTTGGCGGAAGCAGGCACGGTCAACAAGCAACGTCTCGAACAAGCCCAACTGCAATACACGGTCATGACCAAGGACATCCGGTCTGCCCAGGCCGGGTTGATGGGATCTCAAAAACAACTTGAGCGAGCCAATCTGGGGAAAGAGCAGATTGCGGCCAAGGAAACCGAACTGAAGGCGCTGGATTCAGAGTTGGATCGGGTGCGTGCGATGCGAGAGGAGGCCGCCATCGCCTTGGGGAATTTGACGGTCAAGGCGCCGACCAAAGGCATCGTCACCGCACGTTTGGTCGAAGCAGGCGAAGTGGGGGCAGCTGGCCGTCCCATGTATGAATTGGTGAATCTGGATCGTCTCTACCTCAAGGTCTATGTCCCAGGCGATGAGATTGGCAAGATTCGACGTGGCCTGAAGGCGCAAGTCTATGTGGACTCTTATCCCGATCGGCCGTTCCCGGCGATGGTGGACTACATTGCATCGCGTGCCGAGTTTACGCCCAAGGAAGTACAGACGCCTGATGAGCGCGTCAAACAGGTGTATGCCGTAAAACTTTACTTTGCGGAAAACCCCGACTACCTGTTGACCCCTGGCATGCCAGCGGACGCGGTCATCCGTTGGGACGAAAATGTGGAGTGGGCACCACCTAAATGGTGAGTTGAAGCACTCTGATTCAACGTTTCCGTCGCCAAGGGACTGAATAAAAAATGGATGAGACACCGGTTGTTCGTATTCGCGGACTGGTCAAGAACTATAAAGATGTCCACGCAGTTCGGGGAATCGATCTGGATGTTCCCAAAGGCAGTCTGTTTGGTCTGATTGGATCTGATGGCGCGGGCAAAAGCAGCACGATGAAAACCGTTGCCGGTGTCATGAGCTATGAAGCTGGCACAGTGGATGTTTTTGGTGAACGCCTGGATTCGGAATCTGCGGCAGAGCGCATCAAGTTGCGCGTGGGATTCATGCCTCAGGGATTGGGACAGAACCTGTATCCGGATCTGTCGATCGACGAAAACATTAATTTCTTTGCTCGCCTGCGCCTGGTTAAGGCGGAGGATTTGGCGCAGCGCAAGGAAAAACTGCTGCGCATGACCCGGTTGGACAAGTTTCGCGATCGGGCCATGAAAAATCTTTCCGGAGGCATGAAACAAAAGTTGGGCTTGGTGTGTACGCTGATTCATGAGCCTGAACTGATCATCTTGGATGAGCCAACCACAGGCGTGGATCCTGTTTCCCGTCGCGATTTCTGGTCCATTCTGGCCGAGTTGCTGGCAGAAAAAGGAATCTCTGCCCTGGTATCCACGGCCTACATGGATGAAGCCTCGAGGTTCCACCATGCAGCGCTCATGCATCATGGACGCATCCTCGCTGAAGGCGAGATTGCAGAATTGCTGCGCCTGACACCGGGAACAGTGGTGTCCATGGCGGTTCAACCCCAATTGGAAGCCTTGAATCGACTCAGAGAGCGTTTTGATCAAGTGGTTGCTCTGGGAAATTATTTGCGTGTTTTTGTTCCGGAGCAGACAGCGGATGCTGAGCAGGTGATCAGAAACGTTCTTCAGGGGCTTGAGGTCACCGAGGTGCAGACCGATACCCCAGAACTTGAAGATGTCTATGTGAGTCTCCTTGAACTGAACGGGGAAGGTCAGGCCGTCCGCGAACTGCCCTCTCCTCCAGAGGGCACCGTAATTCATCTTGATCCCAATGCGCCAGTGATCGAGGCCATCAATCTCGTGCGCGACTTCGGCGCCTTTCGTGCCGTTGATCATGTGAGTTTCGAAGTACGTCCCGGGGAAATATTCGGCTTGCTGGGCGCCAACGGTGCGGGGAAAACGACTGTCATCAAAATGCTGACGGGGATTCTGCGTCCTTCCGACGGTGCAGGTTCAGTGGCGGGTGCCGATATGCGGCATTCCGGCGCGACGATCAAAAAACGTATCGGCTACATGTCGCAGGCCTTTTCGCTCTATCAGGATCTGACCGTGGTCGAGAATATCCGGCTCTATGCCGGTATCTACGCGGTACCTCAGCGGGAAATCGAACCCCGTCTGCGCTGGATCATTGATCTGGCTGGTTTGGAGGGTATGGAGCATGCACTGACGGGATCGCTGCCCATGGGATTGCGTCAACGCTTGGCGTTAGGCTGCGCCCTGATCCATCGCCCGCCTATTCTGTTCCTGGATGAGCCTACGTCCGGTGTGGATCCCATGGGCCGGCGGGAATTCTGGGATGTGCTATTCCGACTCTCTCGACAAGAAGGAGTCGGGTTGCTCGTAACAACCCACTATATGGTCGAGGCTGAGTATTGCGATCGCATTGCCCTGATGCACGCGGGGAAGGTGGTGGCCTATGACTCCCCAGCAGGATTGAAGGCAGATGTCGAAAGGCGCTTCGGGCAGTTGTTGGAAATTCGCTGCGAAACGCCTTATCGCGCTCAAAATGTGCTGAGTGAGGGGGGGTTCGAGGACGCTACCCTGCATGGCCGTCGAGTTCAGGTGCTGGTATCAGATGCGGAGGCAGCAAAAGAACAGATCAGACAGGTGCTTGATAAAGCTCGAATACAAGTCCATGACATGCGCCGTCTGCCACTCACGATGGAGAACGTATTCGTGCAGAACGTCTTGGATTTGGAACACAAGGCGGGAATGGCGGCATGAATTGGGCGCGTTTTACGGCCGTAGTCGCCAAGGAATGGGCGGAAATTACCCGCGACCGGCTGTTTCTGGTGCTGGCTTTTGTTGTTCCGCCAGCCTTGATGGTGGTGTTCGGTCTCGGTATGAACCTGGACGTGGAAAACATTCCGCTGGCAATTGTCGATCATGATCACAGCCCCCAAAGTCGGGATTATGCCTATCGCATGATCGATTCGCGGTATTTCGATTTCAAAGGCTATCTGCATGACGAGCATCAGATTCCAAAGCTGATAAGTCGAGGCGACGTGCGTGCCGTGGTCGTGATTCCGCCCAAATTCGGCCAAGATTTAGTGGCTGGGCGATCAGTCTCGGTCCAGACCTTGCTGGACGGACAGTTCCCCCTGCGCGCCAACATCGCGCGTGGTTACATCGGCGCCATCAATGCCAATTATTCCCAGGAACTGATTTCAAGCTTCCTGAGCCGTGCGGCTGGGTTGAGCCCGGATCAGGCGCGCCAGCAGATGGGTAATCTGCGCCTCGAGATGCGCATGCTATACAACCAGAGCGGCAAGAGCATCTGGTCGCTGGCTCCCAAGTTGATCATGATGGTGCTCATGATGACACCTCCGCTGTTGACAGCGGTGAGCGTGGTGCGAGAAAAGGAAAGAGGTTCGATTCTCAATATCTATGCCTCAACGGTCAGCCGAGCGGAATTCCTGCTTGGGAAACTGATGCCTTACGCGGGCATTTCAATGGTGAATGGGGTATTCCTGTGGGGAATAGCAGTCTTTTATTTTGAAGCGCCTTTCAAGGGATCGTTTGGATTTTATCTGCTGGCGACGTTTATCTATTCCTTCACCACCACAGGCATCGGTCTGTTGGTATCCAGTTTCGTCAAGACCCAGATCGCAGCGGTGGTGATTACCATGGTGGTGACTCTGGTTCCCGCCATCCTGTTTTCCGGCATGCTGTTCCCATTGAGTTCCATGGGTCCGGAAGCCCAGGTCATTGCGCATCTGGCGCCAGCCATGCATTACGGCCAGATCATTGACGGCGCTTTCATGAAAGGTATCGGTCTGGACAGGCTTTGGCCTTCGGTCGTGTCGCTGCTGATCTATGCCCTGGCGCTGTTTCTGCTGGCCTATTATTTCTTCACCAAACGTCCTCAGGAGTAATGCTCCATGCCCGGAAACTTCGGAGAGATCCTCCAGCACATGCGGGTGATGACGTTGAAGGAACTGCTGCAGTTTCGCCGCGATATTTTCCTGCTCATCGTCGTGATCTATGCTTTTTCGATCGACATTTACGTGGCTGGTTCGGGTATCGAGATGGAGCTCAAACAAGCGGCCTTGACGGTGGCCGATTATGATCAGTCGCCAGCCTCGCGTGATCTTATTTACAGTTTTCGCCAGCCTCAGTTCAAATTTCAAGGAATGGAAATGAATGGCGATCGGGCCATGGACTTGCTTGATGCTGGCAAGACCATGCTCTATATGGAGATTCCTGCTGATTTCAATGAGGCCTTGCTGGCCGGAAGGCCTACCCAAATCCAATTGCTGGTGGACACAAGCAATTCTGTCCTCGGTTCTCTCGCTACGAGTTACGCTGCTCAGATCGTTGCGGGATTCGGTATTCAGAAGGCCATGGAACGCCTGTCGGTCGGCGGTGCGATGGGTGGATCTTTGCCCATGGTCAATAGCGCCCATCGTGTATGGTTCAATCCCAATGGCAAGGATCGATGGTTCGTACCCATCAATGAAATGCTCACCATGATCACCATGCTCTCAATCATGCTGCCCGCGGCTGCAATGGTGCGTGAAAAGGAAAGGGGTACAGTCGAGCAATTGCTGGTTTCCCCCTTGACGCCTTTAGAGATCATGTTGCCGAAGGTGTTTGCGATGACGCTGGTGATTCTGATCGGTGTGACACTGGCAGTTTTTGGCGTGCTCGGGCCAGTCTTTGATATTCCGTTTCGGGGTAATATGCTGCTGTTCTATGTGTTGACTGCAATTTATGTCTTCAGCACGGCAGGGTTCGGACTGGCCATTTCCACTGTTGTGAACAACTTGGCCCAGGTGGGTCTGATGGTCATCATGCTGCTGTCGCCCATGCTGTTGCTTTCAGGCGCGTTTGTTCCTCCTGAGGCGATGCCCAAGATTCTGGGCTATCTGATTCTTCTTTCCCCCATGCATCATTATATTGAGATCGTGATGGGGATTTTTCTTAAAGGAGTCGGACTTGACGTGCTGTGGCCTTCGGTGGCTGGTTTGTTGATTGTGGGAACAGCAGTGTTTTCGTTTGGGACGTGGCGCTTCCGCCGCCAGTTTGGTTGATGGTCTTAATCTTGGAAGGTTGCGGACGACGAGCCTTGACCCTGACCTAGGCCATCGCGAAGGACATGTGCCTTGTATTAGGGATCGCATGGTTCGATTGCTGCTGTTGATCAATATCCTGGTGTACTTAGCGCAATCCACTGGCCCCGGCGAGTGGATTGTTCATTACGCGCTCTGGCCTAGCGGCGATCCCGCGGTGATTCGAACCGATTCGGGCTGGACGCAGGTGCCACCTTTCCATTTGTGGCAACTGGTCAGCTATGGCTTTCTGCATGGCAGTTTCTCCCACCTGTTCCTGAATATGTTTGCGTTATGGATGTTTGGCAGTGCCGTTGAGCGGTATTGGGGAACGGCGCGGTTCACTGTCTATTATTTCGTCTGTCTGATCGGTGCGGGACTGGTTCAACTGGCGGTCATGCATCTGCATCTCCAGGCGGGCGGCGCGCCCTATCCCACGCTGGGCGCTTCCGGCGCTGTCTTCGGTTTGTTGTTGGCCTTCGGCATGATGTTTCCCGAGCAACGGATCATCCTGCTCTTTTCGCCGATCCCTCTCAAAGCCAAATGGTTTGTGCTCGGCTATGGGGCGCTTGAGTTGTTTTTTGGGGTCGCGGGAATTGCCAGCAATATTGCTCATTTTGCGCACTTGGGCGGGATGTTGTTCGGCTTCTTGCTGATCCAATTCTGGCGTCGCCGTTTTCCATTCGCTTTCTGAAGTTTGGCTATCCGCATCCTTCGGTTTGATTGGCGGGCAATGGCGTGGTGGCACGGGCACGCTGTCGGGCCAACGCCCAGCCCGCGTGTTCCCGCACCAGGGCATCGGGATGGTCGACTCGGCTCTCCAGTGCAGAGGCGATCACAGGCGAGAAAGACGCATTGCCCAGCGCCACGGCCACATTGCGCAGCCAGCGCGCATGCCCGATGCGGCGGATGGGGGAGCCGGCCAGATGCGTTTCAAAGGCGCGCTCGTCCCAGGCGAACAGGTCCAGCAGCCGCGGGGCATCCAGCGCGTGGCGGGGCGCAAAATCCGCCTCAGCCGACAAACGGGCGTAGCGGTTCCACGGACAGACCAGTTGGCAGTCATCGCAGCCATAGATGCGGTTGCCCATGAGGGGTCGCAGGGCTTCGGGAATGGCGCCTTTGTGCTCGATGGTGAGGTAGCTGATGCACAGCCGCGCGTCGAGGCGGTAGGGCGCGACGATGGCCTGGGTGGGGCAGATGTCGATGCAAGCTCGGCAACTGCCGCAATGGGCGGCGAGCGGTTGGTCCGCCGGTAGCGGCAGGTCGGTGAGGATTTCGCCGAGGAAAAACCACGACCCCGCCTGCCGGTCCAGCAGATTGGTGTGCTTGCCGATCCAGCCCAGCCCGGCCTGGCGGGCGAGGGCCTTTTCCAGCACTGGCGCGCTGTCGGTGAACACGCGGTAGCCGTGGGGGCCAACAGCGTCAGCGATGCGGCGGGCAAGTTGCTCCAGGCGCTTGCGCAGGACCTTGTGATAATCCCGTCCCAGGGCGTAGCGGGCGACATAGCCCAGCTCCGCCTGGTTGAGCACATGGTCCGGATATTCGGCCATGGGGCGATAATCCATACGCACGCAGATGGCCCGAATGGCGCCCGGCACCAGGCGCTCGGGATGGCGCCGCAGATCGGTATTGCGGGCCATATAGTCCATTTCGCCATGGAACCCTGCCGCCAGCCACGCGTCCAGTTGGTCGGCGTCGGTATCAACCGCCAGCGTGCTGACGCCCACCTGCTGGAAACCCAGCGCCCGGCCCCAGTCCTTGACCTGTAGCGCCAGGGCGCTGAAGTCAGCAGCGACCATTGAATCGGGGGATGCATTGGCGGGGGCGCTCATGCTTCGTATTCTAGCCCTGCCATCCACGGCATTCCCAAAAGGACACTCGCCTATGGACGCCGTTGTCGCCGGAACGGACCTTATCCCGCTGTCTGCTTACCGCGCTGCCGAGATGCGCGTGCTGGACGGGCGGCTGATGGCGCGCGAGGGCATCGACGGCTATGCGCTGATGCGCCGCGCCGGCCGGGCGGCTTTTTTTCGGTTACGGCGGCTTTGGCCGCATGCGCGGCGCATTGGCGTGGTGTGCGGGCCTGGGAACAATGGCGGGGATGGCTATGTCATCGCCAGCCTGGCGCGGGCCTGGGGCATGTCGGTGCAGGTTTGGGGGCTGGCGCCGGTCTCCGAGTTGCAGGGCGATGCCCGGCGCGCGGCGGCGGATTTCGTGGCCGAGGGCGGGCAGGTGTTGCCGCTGGAACCCTTGGCCTTACAGGCTGCTGAGGTTGAAGTCTGGGTCGATGCCCTGTTTGGCACCGGGCTCGTTCGCCCGCTGACGGGCGCGGCGCAGCAGGCCATCGCCGTTCTCAACGCCCATTCCGCGCCGGTGCTGGCGGTGGATGTGCCCTCGGGACTTTCCGCCGATACCGGCGCAGTGCTGGGGCCGGCAATGCGTGCGGCGGCGACGGTGAGCTTCATTGCCGCCAAGCCGGGACTCTACACCGGCGCAGGACCCGATTGCTGCGGGGAGGTGACGCTGGACCGGCTGGGCGCGCCGGTCGATCTGGGCGTGGATTTGCCGGCTGCCTGCGCACTTTGGCCGGCAACGGCGCCGCTCGGGGCGCTCCTGCCGCCCCGTTCTCCCGTGGCCCACAAAGGGCATTTTGGGCATGTGCTGGTGGTGGGAGGCAGTGCGGGCATGCCGGGTGCGGCGCGCATGGCGGCCGAGGCGGCATTACGGGTCGGCGCCGGACTCGTGAGCGTGGCCACCGCGCCGGCGCATGCGGTCACCCTGGGGATTGGCCGGCCCGAGCTGATGGTCGCGTCCGCCGATTCGGGCGCCGATCTGGCCCCGCTGCTGGCCCGCAGCACGGTGCGGGCGCTGGGGCCGGGATTGGGGCGTGGCGCGTGGGCGCAGCGGATGTTCGCGGCGATGCTGGCGGCACCGGGGCCGCTGGTGCTTGATGCGGATGGACTCAATATATTGGCTGAGGCGCCCTGTCGCCGCGCCGACTGGATCCTGACACCCCATCCGGCGGAGGCCGGACGGCTGCTGGGCTGCACCACCGCCGAGATCCAGACCGACCGGCTGTCTGCGGCGCGGGCGCTGGTGACCCGTTATGGCGGGGTGGTGGTGCTCAAGGGTGCGGGCACGCTGGTGGACGATGGCCGGGAGGTCGCCTTGTGCGCCGGGGCCAACCCGGGGCTGGCCAGTGGCGGCATGGGGGATGTGCTGACGGGTCTCATTGCGGGGCTGCTGGCTCAGGGCCTCGCGCCTTTCGCGGCGGCGCGCGCGGGGGTGCGGCTGCATTTGCGCGCGGGCACCCTGGCAGCGCGCGCGATGGGGGTTCCCGGCATGCTGGCGAGCGACGTGATCGCCCAGATCGCTCCGGCTCTGGCTGAATCGGGGCGGGCGGCATGAAGGCGATCTGGCAACTGGATCTGCCCGATGTGGCGGCGACCGAGACCTTCGCGCAATCGTTCGCGCACTGCGCGCAACCGCCGCTTGTGGTGCTCCTGTCCGGCGATCTGGGGGCGGGCAAGACCACTTGGGCGCGGGCTGTGTTGCGCGCCTGGGGCTGGGCCGGGACGGTGCGCAGTCCCACCTATACCTTGCTGGAAACCTATGACGCCACAGCAATCGGGCCGGTGCATCACCTGGATTTGTACCGCCTCAGGACGCCAGAGGAGTTGGAAGACCTAGGGCTGGCCGACCTGTGGCCGACGCCCGCAGTGTGGTTCATCGAATGGCCCACGCAGGGGGCGGGACACCTGCCGCCCGCTGATCTGACACTGGACTGGGTCCATAAAACCTCAGGCCGGCAAGTCCGCCTTATGGCCACCAGCGAGATGGGTGAGCGCCTGTTGGCGCAGTGGGCGCCCACTCTGAAACAGTGGGGTGCGGCACAAACTTGTCAAGCTAATGAGGAATCCAGTCTATCTGAATGAATATCCTTGCTTCTTTCCGAGCGGCCTTCTAAGATTTGGGCTCAACCGGGCTTGGGGGGCAAGGACATGCAACGTTGGATCGCAATGATGCTGTTGTGGTGCGTGGCCTTGCCGCTCTGGGCGGTATCGGGGGCAACGCAGGTGGCCCAGGTCGAGGCGGGACGCGAGTCCACGCGTATTTTCCTGCCTTTGGATGGGCCGGTCGAGCATGACATGCTGACCTTGAGCAATCCGCCGCGTCTGGTGCTTGATTTGCAAGGGGCGGGCGCCCCCGCGCGTATGTTGGGCTTGCCTGTTCCGGGTGGCGTGGTGACGATGGTGCGCAGCGGCGCACGCGCGCCCGGCGAGTTGCGGGTGGTGCTGGATCTGGCGGAGATGCCGCGTGAATGCCAGGTGCGACTGGAAAAAAATCCGCAAGGTCAATATCGGCTGGCCGTGGAATTGAATCACGCGCCACGCGCTGTGGCGGCGGCGAGCCAGCCACCCGCCAAATCGGCCGCCCTGGCCACTGCGAAACCCACTCCCAAGCCGTCCGCTGCAGATTCATCGTCCACGGCATCGGCGCCAAAAGCGGTGAAGGAAAGCAGCAAAGCCGTCGCCGCGACGCCGGCGCCGGTGGCCGTGGCGCGGGCAGCTGCGGAATCCACTGCGCCACGGTCGGCCAAGTCCAAATCAAGCGAGCTGTCGGAATCCGCTCCACTACCGCCCCGCATTCCCAAGCCGGTGGCCGCGACCGCCGGACCGGTCAAGAACCAGCCCGTCATCATTGCGATCGATGCCGGCCACGGCGGCAAGGATCCGGGCGCCATTGGCGGCAGCGGTGCCCGTGAAAAGGATGTCACCCTCGGCATCGCCCGTGAACTGGCACGTCGCATCGATCGCGAGCCAGGCATGAAGGCGGTATTGATTCGGGATGGCGATTACTTCCTCACCCTGCGTCAGCGCATCCAGAAGGCCCGCAAGCATCAGGCGGACCTGTTCGTATCCGTTCATGCCGATGCCTTTGAGGACACCGGCAGCCAGGGCTCCTCGGTCTATGTGCTGTCCCAACGCGGTGCGACCGATGAGGCGGCGCGCTGGCTGGCGGCGCGTGAAAATTCAGCCGACCTGGCGGGAGGCGTGAAACTGCACGACAAGGACGAGGTGCTGGCGCAGGTGCTGCTGGACCTGTCCCAGACCGCCACCATCGACGCCAGCTTCCTGCTGGCCGACCGGGTGCTGGGAGAACTGGGTCGGCTCGGCCCCCTACACAAGGAATCGGTCCAACAGGCCGGATTTCTGGTGCTCAAATCCCCTGACATCCCTTCGATCCTGGTGGAAACCGCCTTTATCACCAATCCCAGCGAGGAGCGCCGGCTGAAAGATCCAGCGCATCAACGGCGGATTGCTTCGGCGATTTTCAGCGGGCTGCACGCCTATGCCCTGGAACGCCTGCCCGATACCCGACTTGCCAGCAATGCTGCCGAGGATGAACCGCCGCTGTCTCTGGCGGGAGATCCTGCGCTCGCGCCGTGAGCCATCCGCCTCGCATCGTGCTGGTGGCAACGTCCCATCCCGGCAACATTGGCGCTACGGCGCGGGCCATGAAGACCATGGGACTTGGTGAGCTTCATCTGGTCGCGCCCGCCTGTTTTCCCGACCCGCAGGCCTCGGCCATGGCGGCGGGGGCCGATGACATCCTCGAACACGCCTGCGTCCACGCCGATTTGCCCGCTGCCCTGGCCGGTTGTCATTGGGTCGCCGGGCTGAGCGCCCGCCCGCGCTACATTTCCGGCCCCACCCTCTCTGCCCGCACCGGTGCCGAGGCCGTCGTACAGCGACCCGCCACGGAACGGGCCGCCCTGGTGTTTGGCCGTGAGCGCACCGGCCTCACCAACGCGGAACTGGATCTGTGCCATGTGCGCATCAACATCCCCGCCAATCCGGATTATGGATCGCTCAATCTGGCCGCCGCGGTGCAGGTCATGGCGTATGAGTGGCGCATGGCCGCCGGCGGCTTCGACGACGCGGTGCCAACCGGAGCGAACGAGACCTTGGCGAGCGCCGCGATGCTGAGCTCGTTCTACGAGCATCTGGAAGAAGTTCTGGCAGAGATCGGTTTCCTGGATCGCGGCAACCCGCGTTATTTGATGCGTCGGCTGCGGCGCTTGTTCAATCGCGCCCAGATGGAGCCGGACGAGGTCAATATCCTGCGCGGCATGCTGAGCGCGATCCAGGGCGGGCGCACGCGCCGGCCCGGCGGGGCTGACGGCCGGGACGTATAATGAGCCTCCCGGGGGCGACGACCGCCTCCGTCCTCGATCGGTGAGTGAGTCATGTGGCAGCGCCTGCGAGAAGACATCCAGTGCGTGTTCGAGCGCGACCCGGCGGCGCGCAGCACCCGCGAGGTGCTCACGGCCTATCCGGGTCTGCACGCCGTGTGGTTGCACCGCATCAGCCACGCGCTGTGGCAGCGCGGGTGGCTATGGTCGGCGCGGCTGCTGTCCCATCTGGGGCGCGGGCTGACGGGAATTGAAATCCATCCCGGCGCGCGCCTCGGCCGCCGCTTTTTCATCGACCACGGCATGGGTGTGGTGATCGGCGAGACCGCCGAGGTGGGGGACGATTGCACGCTTTATCACGGCGTGACCCTGGGCGGCACCAGTTGGGCCGGCGGCAAGCGCCACCCCACGCTTGAAAACGACGTGGTGGTCGGGGCCGGGGCCAAGATCCTGGGGCCGATCCACATCGGCGCCGGCGCCCGCGTCGGCTCCAACGCCGTCGTGGTGCGTGAGGTGCCGGCGGGCGCAACCGTGGTCGGGATTCCGGCGCGGGTCGTGGGCCACGCCACGCCGAGTGCCGAGCCGCCGGATGCCCGCCGTCAGGCCATCGCCCAGCGCATGGGGTTTGACGCCTATGGCCTGACCCAGGAAATGCCCGATCCGGTGGCCCATGCCATCAACGGCATGCTGGACCACATCCACGCCATGGACGAATGCATCCAGACCCTGGGCCAGCGCCTGCACCAACTGGAGGGCGAGACGGGCGAGCCCGTGCCCGCGCCGCCGCCCTGCGGTGTCACGCCTATGGATGAAGTGACCTCCGGTTCGGCCTCGGCGACCGTCCGCACCCAAACCGGCCCATGAACGCCCCCGTTTATCTGGATCATGCCGCCACCACGCCGGTCGATCCGCGCGTGCTCGCCGCCATGATGGCCGTTCTGGGGCCCGACAGCGGTCACGGCAACCCGGCTTCCGTTCAGCATCCCGAGGGTCAGCGCGCCGCCGCCGCCGTGGCGCGTGCGCGGGCGGAGGTGGCCCAGCTCATCCATGCCGATGCGCGCGAGATCGTGTGGACCTCCGGTGCCACCGAAGCCAACAACCTCGCCCTTAAAGGCGCCGCTCAGTTCTACCGGGAGCGGGGCCGGCATCTGGTCAGTGCCCTCACCGAGCACCCCTCGGTGCGCGATCCCCTCGCGGCGCTGGAGGCGCAGGGATTTGCCGTGACGCGCCTGTCCCCGGCCGCCGATGGACGCATCCATCCCGAGCAGTTGGCGGCGGCCCTGCGCCCCGACACCGTGCTGGTGTCCCTCATGCACGTCAACAACGAAACCGGCATCATCCAGGACATCGCCGCCCTGGGCGCGGTGTGTCAGGCGCGCGAGGTGCGTTTCCATGTCGACGCCGCCCAAAGCGCCGGTCGGCTGCCGATCGATGTGCGTACGCTGCCGGTGGATTACCTGTCGCTGTCGGCGCACAAGCTCTACGGCCCACAGGGGATTGGCGCCCTGTATGTACGGGATCGCCCGCGGGCCGGTCTGGCGCCCCAGATGCACGGCGGCGGCCAGGAACGGGGGCGGCGCTCCGGGACGCTCGCGACCCACCAGATTGTCGGCATGGGCGCGGCGGCGGCTCTCATCTATCAGGAGCGCGAGACGGAGCAAGCGCGTCTTGCCCTATTGATGGCGCGGCTGCAGCAGGCCTTGGCGGACTTGCCTGATCTCCTCTGGGTCGGCGCCCAAGCGCCCCGTGTGCCGGGCATCGTCAACGTGGCGGTCCAGGGGGTGGCGGGGGAGGCGCTGTTGGCCAGCCTGTGGGGCACGATATCGGCCTCCGCCGGATCGGCCTGCACCGCTGCCGAGGGCGAGCCGTCCGCCGTGCTGCAGGCTTTGGGGTTGGATCCCGTCACCGCCCAGGGGGCGCTGCGACTGTCGCCGGGCCGTTGGACCCATGAGGCGGAGATCGACCGGGCGGCAGCTGTCCTGCGCCGGACCATCCTGCGGTTGCGCCGGGTGGCAGCGGGGGAGTCCGTGGATGATCTGCCCGGCCCTGCGGCCTTGCCGCCGATCTATGGGGCGGCGGTGACCGCCTGGTTTGGCCACCTGCGTGGCGCGGGTCGCTTGGCGCCGGGGCCGGGCGTGGTCACCGGCGAGGCGGGTGCCCCGCGCCTCGGTCGCTGGGTGCGCTGGGATCTTGCCGTACGCGCGGAGCGCATTGAGCGCGCCTGCTTCAGCGCCTGGGGCTGCCCGGCCACCCTGGCAGTCACCGCGTGGACAGCCCAGTGGCTGGAAGGCCGGGATCTGGTGGCCGCAGCGGCATTGACCGGCGCACAAATGGCTGAGGCGCTGGATCTCGCCGGGGCGCGGCGCGGCGTGGCGCTGACGGTGGAGGACGCCCTGCGGGCTGCATTGGCGGCTCAGCATGGCGAAGTGATGTCGACGCAATCGGTGCGGGGTTAGCTGTGTCGGAACTGAATGATCCCCGTGTGTTCATGGCGGCCGAGCGCACCTTGCTGGCCTGGAACCGCACCAGCCTCACCCTCATGGCCTTCGGCTTTGCGGTGGAACGCTTCGGCCTGTTCACGCACATGCTGTTGGCCCAACCGGGCGAACCGATCCCCCGAGGTGGTTCGTTCTGGGTCGGGCTGGCCTTCATCGCCTTGGGCGTGCTCGCCTCCCTGGGCTCAGTCCATCAGTACCAGCGCATGCTCGCCACCCTGCGGCCGGTGGAGATTCCCAAGGGCTACGCCGTGCATCTCGGGGCGGCGCTCTCCATCGCCGTCGGCGTGCTCGGCCTGGGACTGATTGTTCATCTGAGTCTGCAGGCCGGCGCAATGCCCGCCGCATCCGGCTTGCTCGGGCGGTAACCGCTTCTATACTCCCATCGTGTCTTATGACGGGGCGGTTTCCAGATGGCGGGATCGACATCTGTTTTTGGGGCGTATTGTCATATTTGACGTGATGGTAAATCACACATTAGCCTGGCTGGACGGAATATTGGACACCAGCGAGGCGTAAAACAAGACGCCTTTTGGGGTGTCCATTTATATTTATGTTTCTCGGACAGATCGCGCATGTACATGGACATAAATCTGGTAACAGCCTTGATCGGTATAACTGCCGGTGCATTGGGTTATTGGCTCTCGACTTTCCATATTCAACCGATCTTGCGGTTTAACGATGTTAGAAATCAAATTCTAATTGATTTCATTTACTACGCGCAAGTGATAAATGCCGCCGGTAGTAATGATGAAATGCAAAATCTATATCGCGATCGTGTGCTTGCTAATCGTAGGGCATCGGCTCAACTATTTGCGGCAACTCAATGCCTACCATGTTGGTATCGCTGGCATCTAAAACATAAAAAATGGGAGCCAGAAGAAGCAGCAAAATTTCTAATCGGCTTTTCAAACACAACCGAAGATGAACAGGCTGCCAAGGTTGAGGCCATTATACGGATGAAAATTGGGCTACCACCCGAAACATAGCCTGTCAATCGTGAGGGACTGCGCAAAAGCACGCAGCCCCTCACTTTTACGTTGTGCACACGGAGAAAAAAATGTCGCGGCCGGAAAATCGACTACAGCTGATGGAACGTCTTGGTGCCGTGCAGTTCAACAACCGACTGGCATGGTGCGGAGTCAATGAGGCAGAAAAGAAGGTCTACTTCAGCATCTGGACCGACAGTGTCCATACACACAACGGCGAGAAGGGTTACATTATTCAAGAGCCGGATTGGGGTATCAATGACGGCACCGGCAACAAGGACGCCCCGCGGAATGATCAAGATGCCAAACTCTCCTTGGTGCTTGAGCATGGATACGAGCCATACGGCTACTTCATCGTTGCGAAAGACCGCACCACATACCCTCGCGAGATCGCAGAGACACGCACATCTTTTGTCTTTCGCCTCCGACTCGATACGCTCGAGGACGGTTCTATTTTCGGCGTACCAAATGGTCGCATTGAGGTCACGTAGCCGGTGCATAAAAATTTATTCAAGCCGACACCGCTTCGTTACGCAAATCACATGGCAGGTACAGCTTGCCATGTGCTTCGCTTCACTACGCGGCGCGGCGCGGCTTAACTTAGGCGTTAGGGTTTACAAAAGGAGTACATATTGAGTAACGCAGTCAACTGCACTTCCATTGAAGACGTCCGCCCGAACATCTGACACGCCTCTCCAGCGCCTCAGCGCTCACAGGGGTGTCCTCCAATCTGCGGGGGAGGAGCAACTCTCTAATCCTTCGCTAAATCGGCTCTTCCTCATGGCTCCCTTGCTTGCCCGCAGGCGCCATCCTCTCAAGCATCAAACGGTCCGAAAATCGCCGGACAAGTCAGCCCGGTAAAGCGCTTCGACTTTCTGGCGCGCCCAAGGGGTGCGGCGCAGGAAGTTGAGGCTGGACTTGATGCTCGGGTTGTCATTGAAACAGCGGATTGCGATCAGGCTGCCCAGTTCCGCCCAGCCGTAGCGGGCCACCAGTTCATTCAGCATCATTTCCAGGGTGATGCCGTGCAAGGGATCGTTGGGATGTTCGCGTGTCATGCAGTGCTCACTTTCAGACAAATTGGCCGGCGGCATGCCCCGACGACCAGGCCCATTGAAAATTGAAGCCGCCCAGCCAGCCGGTGACATCGACCACCTCGCCGATGAAATACAGGCTGGGTTGCCGCTTGCTTTCCAGGGTGCGTGAGGAGAGCTCACGGGTATCGACCCCGCCCAGGGTCACCTCGGCGGTGCGATAGCCCTCGGTGCCGGAGGGTTTCACGGTCCAGGCCTGCAGGTCATCGGCCAGTTGGACGAGCGCCGCATCGGGAATATCGGCAATGGCGGTTTCCGCCCAGGCGGACCAGAACATGGATTGCAGCTCCAGCACCAGTCCCCGGGTGAGGCGCTCGCCCAGCAAGGTGCGCAGCAGCGATCGCGGTTGGGCCTTTTTCCGTAGCTTGAGCCAATCCTGGGCGGACTCGCCCGGAAAAAGATCGATGCGGATCGGCGCGCCCAAGGGCCAGTAATTCGAAAGCTGCAGGGCGGCAGGCCCGCTCAGGCCCCGATGGGTGAACAGGATGTTCTCGCGGAAGCATGCCTCGGGCACGCTCAGGGCCGTCTCCACCGCCAGCCCGGAGAGCCGCTCGCTGATAGCCTTGAAGCCATCGCTGAAGGTGAACGGCACCAGCCCGGCGCGGGGCGGCAGGACGGTGTGGCCGAATTGACGCGCGATGTCATAGCCAAAGCCGCTGGCGCCCATCTTGGGAATCGACAGGCCCCCGGTGGCAACCACCAGGGATGCGGCGCTGAACTCGCCCTGGTCGGTGTCCAGCCGGAAGCGGGCGCGGGCCGGGTCGTCGCTGGCGGCTTTCCCGCTCATCGCATCGCCACCGACGGGCGCCTGGATTGCGCGCACCGTGCACTGGGTGAGGATACGGACCCCAACCTGCGCGCATTCGGCCACCAGCATGGCAAGAATGTCCTTCGCCGAATCGTTGCAGAACAACTGGCCGTGGCGGCGCTCGTGGTAGGCAATGCCGTGCTTCTCGACCAGTGCGATGAAATCCCAGGGGGTATAGCGGCCCAGCGCGGAAATGCAGAAATGCGGATTGGCCGAGAGAAAGTTTGCCGGTTCGACGAGGCGGTTGGTGAAATTGCAGCGGCCGCCGCCGGACATGAGGATCTTCTTGCCGATCTTGTTGCTGCCCTCGAGGATGAGGACGCGCCGGCCGCGCTGACCCGCAGTCATGGCGCACATCAGGCCGGAGGCGCCACCACCGACGATGATGACATCAAAAGAGGTCAAGATTTAAGTCACTCGATTCAAAGGAGGCGGTTCGGGAAGGGCGCCATTATGAACGCGACGTCAGCCTCTGCCAAAACCATGACGGGTAGCTGGATTCGCCCTGGCTTATTTCAACGCATTGCTGGGGTCGCACCGAGTCGAACCAAGCGCTTGACCGGCTAGCGGTCGCCAGGGCTTGAGAATGGCGCGGCTCGGACCCATGTTGTAGGCAACGACGGAGGTGCTGCATGTCACGCGATGAATTCAATGGCTGGATGTGGGAGGAAGCCCAGCGCCTGCTGGAGCGGGCCGACCGGCTGCAGCGCCGGTTTTTTCATCCGCTGCCGGGCAGCGCGCAAAGCCCATGTTGGGCGCCCCCGGTGGACGTGGTGGAAACGCCATCGGGCGTGACCATCGTGGTGGCGCTACCTGGCGTGGCAGCGGATCGGATCCAGGTGCGGCTAGAGGCCGACGGCTTGCGCATTGCCGGCGAGCGGCCTTTGCCGATGGGTGCACGCGAGGGCCGAATTCATCGCCTGGAGATCCCCTTCGGCCGGTTCGAACGGCGCATCGTGCTGCCGCCGGGTGCCTGGGTCCTGCAGCCGATGCAGACAGTCGATGGCTGCTTGTCGATTCGTCTGCAGCGTTCGCCTGATGTGCTTTGAGGAGATGTCATGAATTCCCCTATCGATCACAGCGCCGCAACGGCCGATCAGGCCGTACCCGAAGTGGCCTTGGCGGACGACGTCCTGATCATCCTGCCCGTGCGCAACCTGGTGCTTTATCCCGGTATCGTGCATCCGATCACCATTGGGCGGCCCGCTTCCCTTGCCGCAGCCCAGGAAGCCGCTCGCGCCGGTCGGCCGGTGGGTTTGCTGCTGCAGAAAGACCCTGAACAGGAAGATCCCGCGCCCGAGGACCTGTATCGGGTGGGCACGCTGACCCATATCCTGCGCTACGTCACGGCCCCCGACGGTGGCCACCATCTGGTCTGCCAGGGCGATTCGCGCTTTCGTGTCGTCGATTTCGTCGCGGGTCATCCCTTTCTTCTCACTCGCATCGATCGGATCGAGGATCGCACGGATCACTCGCCGGAACTGGAGGCACGGCTGCTGCTGCTCAAGCAGAAGGCCACCGAGGCCCTCAAACTCATGCCGCAGACGCCCGCCGAACTGGTCAATGCCGTGCAATCCATGGAATCGGCTGGCGCTCTGGCGGATCTGGTGGCGGGTTACCTGGACCTGAAGCCGGACGAAAAGCAGGCCCTGCTGGAACAGATGGATCTGAAGCTGCGGGTGGACGAGGTGCTCAAGTATCTCAGCCATCGCGTGGAGGTGTTGCGGCTCAGCCGGCAGATTAGCGAGCGTACCAAGGAGCAGATTGACACTCGCCAGCGGGAGGCCTTGCTGCGCGAGCAGATGCGCACCATCCAGAACGAATTGGGGGAGGGGCAGGGACACGAGGACGAACTGCGTGAATTGCGCGAGGCCATCGAGGCCGCCGGGATGCCGGCTGCGGTACTTGAAACGGTACACAAGGATCTGCGCCGCCTGGAGCGGATGAGCGATGGCGCCGCCGAGTATGCCATGCTGCGCACCCACCTCGACTGGATGGTGGAGCTGCCCTGGAGCCGCCTGAGCGAGGAGCGCCTGGATCTGGCGCAGGCCCAGACCGTGCTCGATGCGGATCATTACGATCTGGAAAAGGTCAAGCGCCGGATCCTGGAACACCTGGCGGTGCGCAAGCTCAATTCGGAGGGGAAAAGCCCCATCCTGTGCTTTGTGGGCCCGCCCGGCGTGGGCAAGACCTCGTTAGGCCAGAGCATTGCCCGTGCCATGGGGCGCCCCTTCGAGCGCGTCAGCCTCGGGGGCGTGCATGACGAAGCTGAAATCCGCGGTCACCGGCGCACTTACATCGGCGCTCTGCCGGGTAATA
Source organism: Pseudomonadota bacterium (assembly GCA_002862435.1). Lineage (GTDB taxonomy): Bacteria > Pseudomonadota > Gammaproteobacteria > UBA5335 > UBA5335 > Macondimonas. Next base: position 81,125 of record PKDC01000028.1, read on the forward strand.
TCGTTCAGGCGCTGCGCAAGGCCGGCACCCGCAATCCGGTGCTGATGCTTGATGAGATCGACAAGCTGGGCAGTGGCGTCCAGGGCGATCCGGCCTCGGCCCTGCTGGAGGTGCTCGATCCTGAGCAAAACGCGACCTTCCGGGATAACTACCTGGGCGTGCCGTTCGACCTGTCGCGGGTGCTGTTCATTGCCACCGCCAACGTGCTGGACCAGATCCCGGCGCCGCTGCGCGATCGCATGGAGGTGATCGAGCTGCCCGGCTACACCGAAGAGGACAAGCTGGAGATCGCCCGTCGCTACCTGCTGGATCGGCAGCGGGGCGGTGCAGGACTCACCCCCGAGCAATGCGAGATCACCGATGCGGCGATCGCTGGTGTGATTCGCGGCTACACCCGCGAGGCCGGCTGCCGCAACCTGGAGCGCGAGCTGGGAAATCTGTGCCGGCATGCGGCGCTGAAGGTGGCCTTGGGCGCGTCGGGCCCCAACCGCATCGATGCGCCCGATCTGGCTGCGATTTTGGGTCCGGTGCGCTTCGAACCGGAAACCGCCTCGCGCACCAGCGTGCCGGGGGTCGCCACCGGCTTGGCCTGGACCCCGGTGGGCGGCGAGATCCTGTTCGTGGAGGCCAGTCGGGCGCCGGGCAGCGGACGGCTGATTCTCACTGGCCAGTTGGGCGAGGTGATGAAGGAAAGCGCCCAGGCCGCGCTGAGTCTGCTCAAGGCGCAGGCGGTGACGCTGGGGATCGATCCGGCAGTTTTCGATCGGCAGGATATCCATATCCACGTGCCTGCCGGCGCGATTCCCAAGGATGGTCCCAGCGCCGGGGTGGCCCTGTTCACGGCATTGGCTTCCCTCCTACTGGAGCGGACCGTCCGCCCCGATGTTGCCATGACGGGCGAGATCACCCTGCGCGGCCTGGTGCTGCCAGTCGGCGGTATCAAGGAAAAGGTGCTTGCCGCTCACCGGGCGGGGGTCACCAAGGTGTTGCTACCAGCGCGCAACCGGCGCGACTTCGAGGAAATCCCTGAGTCGGTGCGTCGCCAGATGGGTTTTGTCTGGCTGGAGACTGTGGGTGATGCCCTGATCGAGGCGCTGGAGGTTTCCGCCGTGACCGCGGATCACGCGACGGAATATAGGGCATGATGTTCCAATCACCGCGCTTCTTGCACGCGCTGGCGGGGAAATACAGTCGAGTGCAACCCGGAGAATCTGGAGAGCCCGCATCATCGAAGAAACGACTTGAATCAGCGTCGAGGGGCCATGTTTTTTCCCGTGAGGGGAGGGGAGGTTATACTGCCGCCTCCAACGGAGGCCGTTAAGTGCCCCGGCCCCGCTGCATGCCCCGGTAGCTCAGCTGGATAGAGCGTCCCCCTCCTAAGGGGAAGGTCACACGTTCAAATCGTGTTCGGGGCACCATTCTTCCGGCCGCCGTCATTGGCGCGGCGACCCCAGAACACGGGCGAGGAAATCGCCCATGGCCTGCCAGGCGCGCTCCGCAGTTCGTGCATCGTAGGCCACGCCTTCCATGCCGAGACGGCTCGCTTCGGGATTGCTGAAACCGTGTTGGGCGCCACCGAAAATCACCATCTGCCAGTCCGCACCGGCTGCTTCCATGCCTTGCTGGAATGCCTGTATCTCTTCAGGTTTGGTGAAGGGATCAGCCGCGCCGTGCAGCACCAGAACGGCGGATTGGATATTCGACAGATCTTCCGGCTGGGGTGCGGTCAAGCCGCCGTGAACCGAGACCACGCCGCGTACGGGCGCGCCGCTATAGGCCAGTTCGAGCACGGTGGTGCCGCCGAAGCAATAGCCCACGGCCGCTATTCGGCTGGGGTCCACGCCACGCTGGCGCATCAGCGCTTCCAGCGCCCCCTCGGCGCGGCTGCGAAACAGTGCCTTGTTCTTCACGGCGCCGGCGAGGGAGCCGGCTTCCGCAGGATCATGGGTGCTGATGCCATTCCCGTACATGTCCGCCGCAAGCACCACGTAGCCCTTGGCGGCCAAGGCATCGGCCTGATGCCTGGCAAAGCTGTTGAGGCCCCACCATTCATGAAACACCAGGACGCCGGGACGGGGGCCGGTGAGCCGGTCATCGTAGGTGAGATAACCCACCATGTTCTGGTCGCCCGCCGTGTAAGGGAGCGTCGTTGACACGATTCCCGCGTGCACAGGCGGGGCAATCAGGGCCAATAGCATCAGCGTGTAGATCAGGCGATGTCGCAACATGGAAAGTCTCCTTGGATTATCGCTGCCCGCTGCTAAAGAAGTCTGGCCTGCCGAAGGCCCCTGAGCGTATTCTTGACCGTGAACTGATTGTAAAGAATCGCTCCGTCATCCATCCAATCATTCCGGGGGTCCCGTCATGACTTTGAGTCCTGCTACGCCGTCCATTCAACGGATTGCCGTCATGACCAGCGGCGGCGATTCGCCGGGCATGAATGCCTCGATCCGCGCCGTTGTGCGCTATGCGCTGCATTTCGGGATCGAGGTCATGGGTATCCAGCGCGGTTATTTCGGTTTGGTGAACGATGATTTGATCCCACTCGGTGCGCGTGAAGTGGGCGGCAAGATTCAGGAGGGGGGGACTTTCCTGCGCAGCGCGCGCCTGCCCGAATTCAAGCAGCCTGAGGTGCAGCAGCGGGCACTGGACGTGCTGGCCCGCCACCGCATCGGTGGGCTGGTGGTGATCGGGGGGGACGGTTCGCTGGCAGGCGCTACGGCGCTGCACAATCGGGGCTTTCCGGTGGTGGGGATTCCCGCGAGCATCGACAACGACATCATGGGCACCGATGCCACCATCGGCATGGATACGGCGCTGAATACCATCCTGGAGGCAATCGACCGCCTGCGTGACACGGCCAGCAGCCACGGGCGCATTTTCATCGTCGAGGCCATGGGTCGGCATTGCGGCTACCTCGCCTTGATGGCGGGCTATACCGGCGGCGCCGAGTTGATCCACATTCCCGAATTGCCATTGGAACTCGATGAGATCCTGGCCACGGTCGAACAGGCCTGGGTCCGCGAGAAGGCGCATGTCATTGTGATGGTGGCGGAGGGCGCGGCCCATTCCGTGGCTGAAATCGCGGCTTACATCGAGGAAAAGCACAAAGGATTCGAATGCCGCGTGACGCAGTTGGGGCATGTGCAACGCGGCGGGCGCCCGACCCATTTCGACCGTCTGCTGGCCAGTCGCCTGGGCGTCAAGGCCGTGGAATGCCTGCGTGACGGGCAAACTGGCACCATGGTCGGCTTGCAAGGCAAGCAACTGGTGGCGGTGCCCTTGTCCGAGGTGGTGGGACGCAATAAGCGGGCCCCGGCCGAGGAATACCAGATCATCCGCATCCTCGCCCAGTAGCATGGTTCACCAGCCCGCAATCGCGCGATGCCTGTTTCCTGGCCGGATGAACTGACGCCGGCTGCTGCCCGCGTCTTGCAGGAACAATTGCGGACACACGTCATCCGCAAGGGTCGTCTGGACGACGTGCGCTGGGTCGCGGGGGTGGATGTCGCGTTTCCGGCCCAGGGCGCCGTATCACGCGGTGCAGCCGTGTTGTTGCGCTTTCCGCAAATGGTGCCGGTGGCAAGCAGCGTGGCCGAGTTGCCGACGCGCTTTCCCTATGTGCCCGGACTGCTGTCGTTCCGCGAGTTGCCGGCGCTCTCCATGATCGCCGGGCGGCTGGCGAACAGAAAGCGCAGTTGAATAGGGAGCTGGGCACTCAGTGGCGCATGGGTTGTTCGGGCAAGACTTCGTCGACCAGTAATGCGGCACTTTCGACCCTGCATCACGCTCCGCAGCTCGGGCAAAAACCACAGCGTTTGCAACTGAACGCAACCAGATGCCTGAAGTGGCAGCTCACGCAACCTAACCGCAGGAAGCCATGTTCCATGCCGCCCACACTTGAGGTAATCCTCGAACTCGTACCGGACATACGCCGGCAATTCCACGCCCTTCTGCGCCAAATGGGCAATGAATGCCGGGTAATCTCTGGGACAATCCAATTCCGAAGAGTTTGTTCGGACCGGTGGTACTGGTAACGACCAGCACCCCTCTCCCGGGTAGTCGTCCTGGCCACCGCCGCGTGGGGCATGATCCGTATCTTTGCGATACTGCATTTTTGTACGGTCTATCACTCGACTTCAGGATTTTGAAGCCTCAACTGTGATACCAGTCAGTGCCGGTCACTCCCATTCAATCGTCGCCCAAGAATAGCTTAGGCATAGAAGTGCCTCCTCAGATGGCACTTCTATGCCGCGGCTCAACGCTTCACAATGAAGTTCGATTGAACAATGAACGTAGAGCGATGAGGTCCAGCGTCAACCAGTCCAACGGTTACATCCCCGGCATTGATGGCCTGCGCGCAGTGGCCGTGCTGTCGGTCTTGCTGTTCCACATGCGGGCAATTTTCCTCCCAGGTGGATTTGCAGGGGTGGACGTGTTTTTCGTGATCTCCGGCTACGTCGTGAGTGCGAGCCTGGCACATCGACCGGAATTGCACTTTGGCCGCTATCTTCTTGGCTTTTATACGCGCCGCATTGTGCGTATCTTTCCGGCCTTGCTGCTGTGCGTCCTGCTGACAGGCGTCGCGACATCGTTGCTGGTGCCGGTGTCTTGGCTAAGTGAGACGACCTCGTACACCGGCATGGCTTCCGTCTTCGGCTTGAGCAACTTCGCGCTGGTCTGGTACAGCGACGGCTACTTCTCGCCTCGCGCTGAATTCAATCCCTTCACCCACACGTGGTCGCTCGCAGTCGAGGAGCAGTTCTACCTGATCTTCCCGCTGTTGTTTTTCATGTGGTTCCGTCATCGGTCGCGATCTGACGTCATCGGTTGGCTCTGCCGCCAGTTGATTCCGATTGCCTTGCTTGCCTCTCTCGGATATTGCGCGTATGGGACCAGCACGCGACAAGAACTGGCCTACTACATGCTGCCCAGCCGGTTCTGGGAACTGGCTTCCGGGGCCATGCTTTTTCGCTTGCACCACGCAGGTCGGTGCCTGCCTACAGGCCCACGTTTCGCGGGAGCATCAATCGTTGCCGGTGCGGCACTGATCGGGTTGACGTTCGTCTGGGCCGACGCCAAAGCGTTTCCGTTTCCGTGGGCAATACCGGCGGTGTTGGGCGCCATGCTGATCATCATCGGGAGCGTCGGAGACATCGCCCGTAGCTCTTGGCCTGGCGCATTGATGGGCAGTCGCCCTATGACCGACATTGGCAAAATTTCGTACTCGCTGTATCTCTGGCATTGGCCGGTACTGGTGTTGCTGCGCTGGACGATCGGTCTGGACTCCGCTGCGTACCTGGTGCTGGCGGCGGCGATGTCGTTTGCGCTTGCGGTCTTTTCGTACCACCGAATCGAGCAGGGGGCGTGGTGGCGTCTGAGAATTGCGGGCTGGAAGACCGGGCGGATCGCCGCCTATGGCATCGCGGGCATGATACTGTCCGCGCTCTGCCTCGGCGCAGTTTTGAAATCGCGGCCATACATCAGCCTCAGCGTCACGCGCGACCAGCAGACCTGGTATCCGCAATCGTGGCCGTCGGCCACTGCGCAGCAGCCCGCACCCGCCAATATGCTGACAGGCCGCAAGATCTTCGTATGGGGCGACTCCCACGCTGGCGCCTATAGCACCATGCTGCAAATTCTCAGGGAGCAGACTGGCGCCCAGGTCTTCGTCTATTCGAGGGGAGGATGTGCCGTTGCAGCACTGGACAATCCCGCCGCCACGCAATGCCGTGCCTGGGTCGCCGAAACGGCGACAGAGATCACAAGCAAGGCGAGCGCGGGAGACGTCGTGTTTCTCGCGTCGCTGCGTGTACCGCGGCTTGTCGATCAATGGGAGGTTCTCGGCACCCCTTCCTCGGTGCACGGTAGTGCGGCGCCACTCGATGTGAAGCGGCTCCAGTCGGTACAGGAGGCCGCGGCACTCGTCGACATCTTCGAACGGGTCGGTATGCGGGTCATCATCGATGCCCCAAAGCCGATTTTTAAGTCGCCGCCGTTTCGCTGCTCTGACGCCTTCAACGCCAACAATCCCATCTGTGCGGGCGGGTTCGTGCTGGAGCGATCTTTCCTGGAATCACACCGACAGCCCACCATGAACGCATTGGCACACCTCAAGGCATTGCACCCGTCCCTTGTGGTGTGGGATCCATTCCCCATCCTTTGCCCTGGCAATGCGTGCTCCGCGTTCGATGGCAGCGTGCCGTTGTTCTTCGATGGCGACCACCTGAGTGCCCATGGCAACCGCATGCTCTACCCCTCGTTTCTTGACGTGGTGATGTCGAGCTTGCCGGACCGCGCAACGCTGATACCTTGATCTGCTCTAGCGGGTGCGGCCGGTCATTGTGTCCTGCGGCCATCGCGTGGGTTTGCCGGAGGCCGTTGCCCTGGTGGAGACGTGTACCCGCGGCTATCGATTGCCGGAGCCAACCCGTCTTGCCGATCGCTTGGCGGGTGCGGCGCCGGGGGCCCCGGTGCTGGGTGCAGCGGTTCCGGTGCGTTTTCGTTCGGACGCTGCCATCTCCGATCCCTCAGTCCAGGCTTCCTGACCAGCGCAACCCGGCGCATCATGCGCTTCACTGCGGCGAACCTGAGCCTTCGCCGGACGGTCATAACAACGTGCCAAGCTTGAAAGGCAAGCGGGAAGCTCCGTCCCTTTATTGAGCCCACATCCAGCCGCTGCGCGGCGGCCCATGAGGAGAAATCACATGCCTGGTTTTCTGATTCGCCTGTTCGTCACGGCCCTGGCGCTGGGGATTGCTTCGGCCATCGTGCCGGGCCTCACCATCACGGGCTTCTGGACCCTCCTGGGAGCGGCCTTCCTGCTGGGCTTGGTCAATGCGGTGATCCGGCCGATCCTGATTATCCTGACCTTGCCCATCACCTTGCTGACCCTGGGCCTGTTTCTGTGGGTGATCAATGCGGCCATGTTGAGTCTGGTGGCCGCCATGATGGATGGCTTTGCCATCAGTGGCTTCTTTTCCGCCCTGCTCGCCTCGCTGGTGGTGAGCTTGGTGAGTTGGATGGCGTCCTGGTATGTGGGGCCCACAGGCCAGATCGAGATCATCACGGCGCGCCGTTAAGCATTGCATGACCTCCAGGCGTTCAGCCGTGCCGTTCGCGCAGTTGCCGGGCGGCCTCGACCATATTCTGAAGGGCAGGGGTCACCTCCTCCCAGCGCCGGGTCTTGAGGCCGCAATCGGGGTTGACCCAGAGGCGATCCATGGGGATTCCCTGGCTGGCGCGCTCCAGCAGGGAAAGCATTTCAGCGACGGATGGCAGGCGCGGCGCGTGGATGTCATACACGCCAGGCCCGATTTCATTGGGGTAGTGGAAGTGCTCGAAGGCCTGCAGCAACTCCATCTGTGAGCGGGAGGTCTCGATGGTAATGACATCGGCATCCATGGCGGCGATGGCCTGGATGATGTCGTTGAATTCCGCGTAGCACATGTGGGTGTGGATCTGGGTGGCATCATCCACCCCGGCGGAAGCAATCCGGAAGGCTCGCACCGCCCAGTCCAAGTAAGCGTTCCAATCCGCCTGACGCAGCGGCAGGCCTTCCCGGAAGGCGGGCTCGTCGATCTGGATGATGGCGGTTCCCGCCGCTTCCAGATCGCGCACTTCCTCGCGCAGGGCTAGCGCAATTTGCAGTGCGGTGATGGCGCGCGGCTGGTCGTTGCGCACGAATGACCATTGCAACAGGGTCACCGGGCCGGTGAGCATGCCCTTGACGGGCTTGTCGGTCAGCGTCTGGGCGTAGCCTGTCCAGTCCACGGTCATCGGCGTGGGCCGGGTGACGTCGCCATAGATGATCGGCGGTTTGACACACCGCGAACCATAGCTCTGCACCCAACCGTGGCGGGTAAAGGCATAGCCGGCAAGTTGCTCGCCGAAATACTCCACCATGTCGTTGCGTTCGGCCTCGCCGTGCACCAGCACATCCAAACCGATCGCTTCCTGCCGTTCCACCGCCTCGGCGATGGCTTGACGCATGGCTGTTTCGTAGGTCGTCTGGTCGATGCGCTGCGCCTTGTAATCCGCCCGCGCCTGGCGAATTTCGGCGGTCTGTGGGAAGGAGCCGATGGTGGTTGTGGGCAGCAGGGACAGTTGCAGCCGTTCCCGCTGGGCCGGAGCACGCTCGGCGTAGGGGTGGGCGCGCTGTGCCATGGTCGTGTCGATGCCCTGCACGCCTGCCTTGACTTCGGGCCGGTGAATGCGCGGCGAGCAGGCGCGAGCGAGGGCCGCCGCCTGACTGGCTTCGATCTCTGCAGCAATGCCGGCGCGTCCCGTTTCCAGGCCGCGCTTGAGGATCGCCAGTTCATCCAGCTTCTGCCGGGCAAAGGCCAGCCAGCCGCGCAACTCGGGATCCAGGCCGTCTTCCAGTGCCAGGTCCTGGGGCACATGCAGCAGCGAGCAGGAGGGCGCGAGCCACAGCCGCTCGCCCAGGCGCTCGTAGAGCGGTTCGAGGCGTGCCAGCAGCGGCTCCAGTTCGCTGCGCCAGATGTTGCGTCCGTCCACGACGCCCAGCGACAGCACCTTGTAGGCCGGCAGTCGGTCGACAAGCGTGCTTACCTCGGCACTGCCACGCACGCCGTCGATGTGCAGGCCATCCACCGGCAGGTGGCAGGCCAGCGCCAGATTGTCGCGCAGCTCGCCGAAATAGACGGTCAGCAGCTTGCGTACGGGTGTACGTGCCAGTTGGGTATACGCGCTTTCAAAAGCCGCCTTCCATGCGGGCGGGAGGTCCAGCGCCAGGATCGGCTCGTCGATCTGCACCCACTCGGCACCCACCGCTGCGAGCTGTTCCAGCCACTGTCCATAGACCGCAACCAGTTCATCCAGCAATTGCAGCGGATCGAAAGGCACTGGCCGTGTCTTGCCCAGCCACAGATAGCTCATCGGCCCCAGCAGCACCGGTCGGGCGGGAATTCCCTGATGGCGAGCCTCGGCGAATGCATCGGCGAGTCTGTTCGCCTGGAGGGAAAAGCCCTGTGCGACGGCGAACTCCGGGACCAGGTAGTGGTAGTTGGTGTCGAACCACTTGGTCATCTCGCAGGCGGTCGTGTTGGCATCCCCCCGGGCCATGCGAAACAGCAAGCCAAGATCACGGGTTTGGGTCCTGGCGCCAAAGCGGGCAGGAATCACGCCGAGTGCCAGCGAGGTGTCCAGCACATGGTCGTAAAGGGCGAAATCTCCCACCGGCACCCAATCCAGTCCCGTGGCCCGCTGCATCTGCCAGTGCTGGGCGCGCAGGGCCTGGGTCTCGGTTTCCAGGGCTTGCGCGTCGATTTCGCCTCGCCAATGGCGCTCCAGGGCGAATTTCAGTTCGCGATGGGCGCCCATACGGGGGAAACCGAGATTGTGCAGGGTGACCATGGCTGACTCCGGAAAGGGGATGGATGGTGCGGAGTCTGCCGAGGCAGGTATCATGAATCAAACGATTTATTTTCATTGTTTCGGTGAATTAATCTCATGATCGAACGGCGCCATCTCGAAACCCTGTGTGCACTGCGTGACCATGGCAGCTTGGCAGCGGCTGCCGGGCACTTGCACATCACCCCTTCAGCCTTGTCCCATCAGTTGGCCGCGCTCGAGGAACGCTTGGGCTGTGTGCTGTTCCTGCGCAAGAGCCAGCCGTTGCGCTTTACCGCAGCCGGCCAGCGACTGCTGGACCTGGCGCAGGACGTTCTCCCGCGCCTGCGTGAGGCGGAGCGGGACGTGCTCAGGCTGGCGGGATTGGGGAGCGGTCGCCTGCATCTGGCCATCGAATGTCACAGTTGTTACCGATGGTTGATGCCGACCGTGGACCGATTTCGGCATGATTGGCCGGAGGTCGAGATGGATCTGTCTGCGGGGTTTCATTTCGAAGCGCTGTCGGCCCTGGTGCGGGGTGAGTTGGATCTGGTCATCACCGGCGATCCCCAGCCCCTGCCGGGCGTGACCTATCTGCCGCTGTTCCGGCACGAGGTGGTGGTGGCGGTGGCCGCCGACCATCCCCTGATCCGCAAGGCCTACATCGAGCCGGCTGATCTGGCGGGGGAGACCGTAGTCACCTATCCCGTGGATCGGGAGCGGTTGGATATTTTCCGTCACTTTCTGGACCCGGCAGGGATTGTGCCGGTGGGTGTCCGCACGGCGGCCCTCACGGTGATGATCCTGCAACTGGTCGCCAGCCATCGGGGTGTGGCGATGTTGCCCCATTGGGCGCTTGCAGAGGCGCCGGTAAAGGAGGTGAGCGGGATCCGGGTTGGTCGGCAGGGCAAGTTTGGCGTGCTGTATGCCGCAATGACCACAGAAGGCAGCCAAATTCCTTACATGCAGGCCTTTGTGCAGGCAGCGCGGGAAGTCTCGTTCGCAACGCTGACCGGAATCACGCCCGTGGGCTGAGTGATCCGGATTGTTTTTTGAGAATCGTACTGCTTTTATCTGGTTTTGGTCTCGGTGCCGCGGGGCTTGCTTCGGGCGTCCACAGCGGCCAGCAGGCTAAAGACTGCAGTGGACGCTCTCACCGTACGGCCCCGAGGGACGGCGCAAAATGCGACAGGGGCCCGTAGGCCCCTGTCTTGTCTGTGAACGTGGATTTCGTGTTACGGCGCTGGGGGAGTCGTCCAGCTGAGCGAGAAACCATGACCCTTGGTTCGGCCACCGCCATAGACAAAGCCGGCACCTGAAGTCTCGTTGGTGTAGCTGACGTCCCGGTATTTCGTTTTGGATGGACCCTTCGACAGGCTGCCGCCGGTGGGATCCATGGCGAAAGACAGGCCCTTGCTCTTGTCCTTGCCAAGATCAATGGAAATCGCCTGACCCGTGATCTGAGACAGATCCGCATAGGAGATGGATTGCATTTCCGCGTGGGCGGCCACAGGAATCAAGCCTGCGACGAGCATCAAACAGCTGGTTTTAAGGATGTTTTTCATTTTGCGTTCCTTTTTTATGCTTTATGTGGCTAGAGATGCGACCCCCAAGCTCGTGTCAGCCAATTGAGGGCAATGAAAGTGCATGGTTATGCTCCTTCATCTCTGTTATCGACACGGAAGCAGGAAACTTGAGTACAAAAAAAAGCGCCGGTTGTGCCGGCGCTTCTTGTGAACGCTTGGTGTTGATAAGCCTCAGGCTTCAGCACCTTGGGCATTCAGCGTAGTCAATTCACGCACCCGCTGCAGGATCTGGATCATCAGTCCGCCGATGGCGAACAGGCCCCAGCCGAGGAACACGAAGCCCCAGTGGATGGGCGCCGCGAACAGCTCTTCGGCGTAGAAGAAGGTGTGGCCCCATTCGTTCAGGCCCAGGTTTGGCATGATCAACACCGGCGCCGCGGTAATCAAGGCCATGGGCACGGAAACACGATTGGTGAAGTAGGGCACCCGGGTGTGCAGCAGGATGAAGCCCAGGATCGCGCCTACTGCGCCCAGCGGAATGGCGAAGTAGAACAGGCCGATATGGGTCGGCGTGAAGTCGGTGTCGCGCACGGTGACTTGATGCCAGGCAGCGTCGGCTTCGACATAAAGACCCAAGATGGCGACCAGAATCACGCTACCCACAGCGGCAAAGGCCAGGATGGCGTAGTAGATCATGAGTTCGCGCTCGGGCGTCATGACGGGATTGGCCGGGCGGGTGAACCACAACAAAGGGACACCAACCGCGCCAATGAGGGTGATGATGGTCATCTGGATGTAGAACAGGTTCATCCAGTAGGTTTGGAATTCAGGTTCGAAGTAATCCAGCCCTACAGTGAACGAGTAGGTCTGCTGGTACCAGCGATAGACACCAAAAAGCACGGAAGCCAAGGCAACACCGATGAAAGCGGCCATCCACGGCATCCGCGGGGGGCGGGTTTCATCCTGAGCCAGTCCCAGCAAGGACATGACCCGTTGCAGAATGCCTTCCGAGCCTTGCGGCGCGGCTTCGGGTTTGGTAACGGCGTTCATCGATCTATGCTCCTCGTGGATACTCATGGATACCAACTACGTTCCCAATGGTCAATCGCCTTCATCTTGAAGGGAGCTGGCCCTTGAACGATGGTTCAGGGTAGCGCGATCCATGATCTGGGTCAATGCGCCGGATGGTCAATACGAGCCAGGTTTCCCCGCCGATGGGTAACGATCGCCCACCGAGCGCTTCCGCTACGACCGCTGCTGATGCCCGGCTTGTCACATCGTTGTCATGCTTTCCTGCGCATGATGCCGCGGCCCACTTGGCTTGCGTCGATCCTGTCCACACTTGCCTTTAGGACGTAACGTGCCTTCCAGAAAACCCGCTGCCGCATCAGGCGCCCTATCTCTGCACTTCAAAAAATTCCTCCAGCAGGGTCGCGGAATTGCCTCCCTCGCGCCATCGAGCCGCAAACTGGCCATTGCGGCCTGCCGTGGCATCCTGCCCCATCGACCCCAAACCATCGTCGAACTGGGTGCGGGGCTGGGGCCCATCACGGCCCATGCAGCGCAACGCATGCATCCGGACAGCCGGCTCATCGCGATCGAGCGGGACCCGGATTTTGCTGCCTATACCCGGCGTGTGGTCCCCTGCGCTGAAGTCATTGTGGGGGATGCCGGTGACATTGCGATCCTGCTCGCCGAGCGTCAAGTCACTCAGGTCGATTTGGTGATCAATGGATTGCCGACGCCCAGCCTTCCCGAACCGGTCAAACGCAAGATCTTCGAGTGGATGGCCAATCTGCCCGACACCGTCCTTATAAGTCAGTTGACTGTCATGCCTTGGGTTTATCTGCCCATGTATCGCCACCTGTTTGATCGGGTGCACTTCGATCTGGTGCTCGCCAATGTGCCGCCAGGCGGGGTCTATCACTGCAATGGCCTGCGGCCGGAATACGCAGCCTGGCTCTGAACGCTTTGCGGCGCGCTGAAACTCGCCGGAAATCGTTTCCACAATCAGCGCGTGATGATTGCCGCGTTCCTCAGGCCACGCCGATCGATTGCCACATCCATACTCCTGACCGCAGTCCAAAAGCATAGAGCCAGATCACGCGAATACTTGAACGCTCGGTCACACCTTCTGGTATGCCAAAGATCTGTTCGCGATACCCCTCCGCTGGGGCCTTGTGGTTCTCGGCGGGGGTTTGTTCGTCATTGGCGGCTGGGTACTACAGATCATGACCGCATCCGCGAGCTGGCCACCATTGAGCCGAACACCGTTGCCGGAAACGCCTGAATCGCGGCAGGGAACGCCATCCCTTAAGCGTCAACCATCCACCGACAAAATCGGGCGTAAAGGCCCGGTTTTTTGCGTTTTTGGATGATCCTCATTCCGTTCCAGTCATGCTAGGATTCCGCCCAACGCTCTAAGCGCCAGCCCCGACGGGCAGGCGTGTGGGCGTCCTACGCCTTCATCCCTTGCAGGAGATTTGCTACATCATGGACATTCAACTCACGGAAGAGGACCTGGCTTTCCAGCAGGAAGTGCGGGATTTCCTCGGTCAATACGCCCCCAAGAACAGCAGCGAGCTGTGGAGCAAGCGCAACGACTGGTTCAAGGCCCTGAAGGAAAAGGGCTGGGATTGTCCCAAATGGCCGGTCGAATTCGGCGGCCCCGGCTGGAGCCCGGTGCAACACTACATCTGGGACAAGGAAACCTGCGCCTATAGCCTGCCCCCCGAACTGCCCTTCGGCAAGGTGATGCTGGCCCCGATCCTGATGCGCTATGGCTCCAAGGAGCAGATCGAACGCTTCATGCCGGACATCCGGGACAACAAGGTCAACTGGTGTCAGGGTTATTCCGAACCCGGCGCGGGGTCTGATCTGGCTTCCCTCAAGACCAAAGCCGAACTGTCCGCCGACGGCACTGAATACACCGTCAATGGCACCAAGATCTGGACCACCATGGCCCACATGGCGCAGTGGATGTTCTGCCTGACCCGCACCCAGAGCACCGGTGTGCGCCAGGAAGGCATCACCTTCCTGCTGATCAACATGAAGACCCCCGGCATCGTCGTCAAACCGATCTTCACGCTGGGCGGCAGCCATCATGTGAATCAGGTGTTCTTCGACAACGTCAAGGTGCCGGTGGAAAACCGCATCGGCGAGGAAGGCAAGGGCTGGACCTATGCCAAGGGCCTGCTGCAGCACGAACGCAGCGGCATCGCCGGCATCAGCCGCACCATCGTGGCCTTGGACAAGCTCAAGAAGAATGCCCGCGCTGTGCCCGATGGCGACCAGACCCTGCTGGATGACCGCGCCTTTGTGACCCGTATCGCCGAAACTGAAATCGAGTTGCGCGCGCTGGAGTTCGCCGAGCTGCGCAGCCTGGCCGACGCCCAGCACACCGGCGAGCCCGGCACGGCCTCGTCCATCCTCAAGCTCAAGGGCACCGAGATGCAGCAGCGCATGCAGGAGCTCACCATCGAGGCGGCCGGCATCTTTGGGCTCAACCAGGGCTTCAAGGAAGCCGGACCCAAGTTCTCCAAGATGGGCATGATGTTGTATCTGAACGGGCGCGCCGCCACCGTCTACGGTGGCTGCAGCGAAGTGCAGAAGGACGTCATCGCCAAGCGTGTGTTGGGCCTGGTTGACGCCGGCACCTGAAGCCCGCCTCCAAGAATCTGAAGGAATTGCAATCATGGATTTTCGTTTCACGGAAGAGCAGCAACTGCTGCGCGACAGCATCGAGAAGTTCCTGCGGGAAGACTATGGCAGCACGGGTGTGGGCATCTCCGAACGCCGCAAGAAATCCCGCAAGGCGCCGGGTTATGACGTAGCCAACTGGGCGACCTTTGCCGACCTGGGCTGGCTGGGCGTCGCCATCCCCGAGGAATACGGCGGCATCGGCGGCAACCTCATCGACACCATGGTGGTCATGGAAGAGCTGGGCAAGGGCCTGATCCTGGAGCCTTATTTCCCCACCGTGGTGCTGGGCGCCAACGCCGTCCTGCTCGGCGGGACAGAGACCCAGAAGCGGGACATCCTGCCCGGTGTGGTGGAGGGCAAGGTCCTGCTCACCCTGGCCCATGCCGAGGAGCAGGCGCGCAACAATCCGACCGACATCGCCACCACCGCCACCAAGCGCGACAGCGGCTGGACCCTGAATGGGACCAAGTCGCTGGTGCTCAACGCGGAGAGCGCCACGCAACTGATTGTCGTGGCGCGCACCTCCGGCAACCGCGCCGACCCGAATGGCCTTACGCTGTTCCTGGTGGATGCCAAGGCCGAAGGCATCACCCGCACCGACTATCCCACGGTGGATTGCCTGCGCGCCTCCGAGGTGCGTTTCGAGAACGTTCTGGCAGGCCAGAGCCAGGTTCTGGGCACGATCGACCGCGGCTTCGAGGTGCTGGAAGCGGTCATTCACCGCGCCATCCTGGCGCTGGGTGCCGAGGCCGTGGGCATGATGGAAATGCTGCACAAAGACACTGCCGAATACACCAGCCAGCGTGTGCAGTTCGGCCATCCCCTGAGCCATTTGCAGACCGTCAAGCACCGCATCGTGGACATGTTCGTGGAGACCGAACTCACCCGTTCGCTGCTCTATCGCGCCACCACCGAAGCGCTGGCCGGTCAGGCGAGCGCCGCGCAAGACATGCATGCCCTGAAATACAAGCTGGGCAAGGCAGGCCGCTTTGTGGGCCAGAGCGCCGTGCAACTGCATGGCGGGATGGGCCAGACGGAAGACCTGCGCATTGGCCACTATTTCATCCGCTTGGCGGCCATGGACCCCTTGTTGGGAGACAAGGACTACCACCTGCAGCGTTATGTGGATCTGATGGACATTCCGGAAGGTGAGCCGGACGCCAACATCCTGCCGTTCTGAGGCAGGCGAGGCGTCTGGCCTCGAATCCAAGGGGTGACGGCTTCCGTCACCCCTTTTTCATGTCCGGAGAACCGGCGCAGTCTTGATCCAGACGGCCACTGTCCAAGACCGGAGTCAACCAATAATGCACCTCGCGTCCCGCAAAATCGCTGCGCAGTTGAACCAGCAGATCCTGGGCCGATGCTGCCCGAAGCAGCAAGGTGAAAAACACCCGCGGCCTGCGGCCCACCACTTGCTCTTCCACATTCAACCGCTGGGGATCGCTGCCATGGCCCGATCCGTCCTGGGAACTGAAGCCCTGCACCGCTGGGTGATCCAGCAGCCAGTCGATCATGGCCTCGGCCTGTTCAGGGGCCACCACAAGGGTCAACAACACGGTCGACGGATCCGGTCGAGTGGACAGATCGTTCATGGGGTGGCTTCTCCGAAACGCCGGTACAAGATGGGCAACAGCAGCAAGGTCAGCAGGGTGGAAGACACCAGCCCGCCGATAACCACAATGGCCAGAGGGCGTTGGATCTCGCTCCCTGGGCCCGTGGCGAACAGCAACGGCACCAGCCCCAGGGCGGCAATGCTTGCCGTCATCAGCACCGGCCGCAGACGCCGCTGCGCCCCTTCCACCACCACCTCGTCCAATGACCGTCCCATGGCGCGCAATTGGTTGAAATAGGTCACCATCACCACCCCGTTGAGTACGGCAATCCCGAGCAGGGCGATGAACCCCACCGACGCGGGCACCGACAGATACTCCCCGGTCCCCCAAAGCGCCATCACGCCGCCAATCATGGCAAAGGGGATATTGGTCAGCACCAGTACCGCCTGGCGCACCGAACCGAAGGTGGAAAAGAGCAACAGAAAGACCAAGCCCACAGCCAGGGGCACCACAATGGCCAGCCGCTGGGCGGCGCGTTGCTGGTTCTCGAATTCTCCGCCCCAGGCCAGGTAATAGCCTGCTGGCAGCGGGACATCGCGGGCAATGCGCGCCTTGGCTTCCTCAACAAAGCTCACCAGATCGCGGCCGCTCACATTGGCAATCGCCACCGCGTTGCGTACACCCTGTTCGCGCTTGATCGCGACCGGCCCCTGCACCCGCTCCACCCGCACCAGATTGGCCAGCGGCACCGCCTGTCCATCCGGCAGCACCACCTGCTGGGCCAGAAAATCGCCCGGCGAATCGCGCAGATTGGCGCCTCCCCGGATCACCAGCGGGATACGCCGGTCGCCTTCGTATACCGTTCCCACTGGCCAGCCTTCCACCAGGGAACGCAACTGGTCCTGCAAGTCCTCGATGCTCAGACCGAGCCGTCCCAAGGCGAGCCGGTCAGGGACCAGCCGGAAATACAGGGCGCCGTCACTGGCGGGGATGTAGACATCCTCGGCGCCCGGGATCTGCCGCAGCACAGTGCCCATCTCATCGGCCAATCGGGTGAGCGTGGCATGATCCGGCCCGAAAATCTTCACCGCGAGATCGCCGCGCACCCCCGTGAGCATTTCCGAAACCCGCATCTCGATGGGTTGGTTGAACACGTAGTTCAGCCCCGGAAACCCGTCCAGCTTCTCCCGCAGCGCCGCGAGCAGGGCGTCTTTCGAGGCCATGCGCCATTCCGCTGGCGGCTTGAGCTGCAAGAAACTGTCGGTCTCGTTGAGACCCATGGGATCGAGGCCAATTTCATCGGCCCCCGTGCGGGCCACCACACCCACCACTTCGGGCAGCCCCATCAGGGCCTGTTGCACCCGCTGGTCCACGGCCAGGGATTCCTCCAGGGTGATGGACGGCAGTTTCTCCAGTTGCACGATCACCGTTCCCTCGTCCAGCGTCGGCATGAAGGTCTTGCCCACCCGCAGGTACAGGCCGCCGGCCACGACCAGCAGCGCCAGGGCAGTCACCACCACCACGGCGACATGAGACAGCGCCCAGCGCAGCATCGGCGTATAGCCACGGTGCAAGAGCCTGACCAGGAACGGCTCGGTGTGGTTCACCTGCCCCAACAACACCGAAGCCAACACCGGAATGACCGTCAGCGACAGCAGCAGGGAACTGGTGAGTGCAAACACGATGGTCGCCGCCACCGGCATGAACAGCTTGCCCTCCAGCCCCTGCAGACTCAGCAGTGGCAGAAAGACGATTACGATGATCAGGATGCCCGAGGCCATGGGCGCGGCCACTTCCCGCGCCGAACGATAGATGACATGCAGGCGCGGCAGGGGGCTGCCCTCGCGCTGGTGCGCCAGATGGGTCACCACGTTCTCCACCATCACGACCGCCGCATCCACCAGCATGCCGATGGCAATCGCCAGTCCCCCCAGGCTCATCAGGTTGGCGCTCAGGCCAAAGAATCGCATGCACACGAAGGTGGCCAGGGCCGACAGTGGCAACACCAGCGCGACGGTCAGTGCGGCTCGCAGATCACCGAGGAACAGCACCAACAGCACCAACACCAGCGCCACGGCCTCCAGCAGTGCCCGACTGACGGTTTGCACCGCCCGGTTCACCAGATCGCCACGGTCGTAGAAGATGTCAACCCGCATCCCGGCGGGCAGGCTCGGGGCCAGCGCATCGAGTTTCTGGCGCACGCCGCCGACCACCTCACGCGCATTGGCCCCGCGCAGACCCAGCACCAAGCCCTCGACCGTCTCCCCTTGGCCGTTGTGGGATACCCCGCCATAACGGGTCAGCGCGCCTTCGCGCACCTGAGCCACATCGGCGAGCCGCACCGGCTCCACGGGGTCGGATTGAACCACGATCGCGGCCAAATCGGCGAGGTTGCGCACACTGCCCTCGGATCGCACCAACCACGCTTCTTCGCCATCGGAGAGTCGGCCGGCTCCGTCGTTGCGGTTGTTCATCGCCAGCGTTTCCCGCAGCCGTGCCAGGGAGATGCCATGGGCCGCAAGGCGCGCCGGGTCCGGGATCACTTCGAAGGTGCGCACCTCACCGCCCAAGGCATTTACATCGGCGACCCCAGGCACCGTGCGCAAGGCCGGACGGATGACCCAGTCGAGCACACTGCGCCGCTCGGCCAAAGAGATGCCGTCCCCTTCGACGGTGAACATCAGCATCTCCCCCAACGGGGTGGTCATGGGCGCCATACCGCCGGTGACATTCGTCGGCAAACGGTCCCACACCCCATTCAGACGCTCGGACACCTGCTGGCGTGCCCAGTAGATGTCGGTGCCTTCCTCGAAATCGATGGTGATGTCCGCCAAGGCATATTTGGTGGTGGACCGCAGCATGACCTGATGCGGGATCCCCAGCATCTCCACTTCGATGGGTGCACTGACTCGGGTTTCCATCTCCTCGGGGGTGAGCCCGGCGGCCTTCACCACCATTTTGACCTGGGTGGTGGAAATGTCGGGATAGGCGTCGATAGGGGTGCGCAGCAGGGCCAGGCCGCCGCCCCCGATCAGCAGCAGCACGCCCAGAAAAACCAACAGGCGTTGGCTGAGCGAAAAGCGAATCAGTGCAGCCAGCATTACTTCCCGCCCCCCAGCCCGCTGACCATTGCCTTCAGGCTGGCCACACCGGCCACCGCCACCTTGTCAGTGGCAGACAGCGCGCCCTGGATGATGCGCCGGTCGCCCGTTTCGCTGACCACCGTGACCGGCACCGGGCGATAGCCGGCTGGAGTTTCCAGAAAAACATGCGGCTTGTTGCCGAGGTAGACCAGGGCAGCGCCCCGCACTTCATAAAATTCGCCTTGGCCGGGCCGGATTTCCAGCATGGTTTCGACGAACTGCCCGGGCAGCAGCGTCGGGACATTGGGCGTCAGCCGGGCGCGCAGCAGCACGCCCTGGTCGGCACTGTGAATCTGGCGTCCCACCGCAATGATCTCGCCCTCAGCAGCCGGCTGAGCGATATGCACCCGATCCTTCAGGCGGACCTGGGCAGCCACGGCCGGCGGGGCGTGGATTTCCAGCCACAACTCCCGCAGATCACCCACCGTATAGAGGGGATCGGCCACCGCAACCTGCTGGCCCGCAGTGACCGATTGGGTCAGCACCACGCCGGCAATGGGCGAGGTGATGGACAAGGTGCCGGTGGTGCGTCCGATGCGCTCCAGCGCCTGGATCTGTGTCGGGTCCAGTCCCGCGAGTTTCAGGCTCGTGCGGCTGTGATCCAGAGCCACCTGAGCCTCACGCCACTGGGCCTGGGTGTCTTCGAATCGACGTCGGGCGATGATGCCCTGATCATGCAGATCGCGGTCGCGCGTCATGGCCGCATTGGCCAGCGCAAACCGGGCCATGGCAGACAAATGATCACTCTCCAGAACCGCCAGATCTGTGCTATGTATCCGGGCCAGTACCTGCCCGGCCGCGACCGGCTCGCCCTCGCCCACCTCCAGAATTTCCACAATCCCGGGCACCCGGGCACTCACCACCCGCAGGCGATCATTCGGCACCGCGACCCGTGCCGGTAAGCGGATCGGTAGGGCATCATCAACCGTCACCAACGTTTCACTGCGGATCCCAGCCGCAGCGCGGCGAGCAGCATCCAGTGACAGTTCTTCCTGCGCCCCGACCGATCCCGCGCCGCACAACAGAAACATCATCAGCCATTTCATCCACGCCTTCACGGCACCACCCCCATGACCTGATTGAACTGCGCCGTTTCACGACCGACCTTGATGCGCAAGCTCTCCGCCTCCCAGATCGTCAGCCGCGCCTGTTCGCGAATGCGCAGCAGATCCATCAAGTCCAACTCGCCGGCGCCAAACGCAGCCTGGGCCAGATCCTGCTGGCGCCGGGCCAGGTCGCCACGCCGCTGGGCTAGTTCCAAGGCTTCCCGTGCGGAGCGGAGTGACGCCTCGCTCTCCTGTCGCGCCACGGTCTGCTCCCGCACCGCCTGTTGCCAACGCAGGCGGGCCTCGGCCAAGGCCCGTTCCGCCGCCGAGCGTTCGGTGCCCAGATGCACCGCCCCGGCAAAAGGCACGCTGAGCCCGACTCCCAGCGAATTCACTTCATCCTCTTCGCGGTTACTGCGCTCGCGACGGCTGCCGACTTGTAGAACGGGGGCTCCGGCGCCCTGGGCCAGAAGCTGATTCCACTGGGCCTGGGCGCGGCGTGTTTCCTGGGCCAGCAGCGCCAGACCGGGGTGATCTTCCGGCGGAATGCTCCCAAGGGGTTCCGGCTGCAGTGCGCCGGGATCCGGCTCCAGGCCGAGCAGGAAGCGGAGACTGGCGCGTTGCGCGGCCCATTCGCGCTCGGCGACCTGCCGTTCGGCCTGGCGG
The DNA here is from genome assembly GCA_002862435.1 of Pseudomonadota bacterium. Taxonomy (GTDB): domain Bacteria; phylum Pseudomonadota; class Gammaproteobacteria; order UBA5335; family UBA5335; genus Macondimonas. Next base: position 102,112 of record PKDC01000028.1, read on the forward strand.
GCAAGCATTTCCTGTTCGCTCATCAATTGATCGGTTTGCGCCAGATCGCCCGCCCGGACCCGGGCCAGCACCTGTTCATGGAGGGATGTGCTGCTGCGCTCGGCGTCCTGCGCCTGCGCCAGGTCCACTTGGGCCATTGCCAGGGCCCACAAGCGCTCACGGACCACTCCGGCGGCCTGCCAGCGGTTATAACGTGGACTTAATTTCGCCTCCCCGGCACTGGCCTCGGCCAGCAGGCGGGCGGCCTGACGCGCATCCGGCCACCACAACGGCAGATCCAGCCCCACTTCCCCTTCCCGCAGACCGGCATCACTCAACACGGCATCATCCTGCCAATGTGCTGCGATGGCTGGCGCGCCGGAGATCCAGCTGCGGCTGCGCCGGGCCAGGGCCTGGGCTTCGCGCTCCAGCACAGGCGTCAACTCCTGGGCGGGATCACGCGCCAGCGCGGCATCCACCAAGGCACTCAAGGAAGGCGCGGCAAGCGTGAGGGGGGCAATCGGGACTTCCTGGGCATACAGGCCCGGCAGGACGCCCGCGCCGGCCATCAGGACGGCGCCCAGCAGCGCCCAAGAAAAAATCCGTTTCATGCTTGACCTCTCACTTGATTGCAGCCAAGCCTGACTGCGCCAGATTAAATGAAGCTTAAAGCCGGATTGACCGAACTGGACTTGCGGGTCGGATCTTCCCAGCCTGCGGGGCATGTGCCTGAGCAGCCGTCATCGGTTTCCATCGATCCACGCGGCAGGGTACGGCGTGTTCGTTTGGATGCTCATGTACGGGTGATGACGATGCCCTACAATCCGCATCCAGAAGCACTGTGTGAAAATTGGCGGGTGAGGGTGAATTGATGAAATGGATGCGCTGGTGGATGGTGGGCGCAATGTGCGGATTGGCCCTGTGCAATGGGGTCAACGCATCCACTTTTTCAGGGCGCTGGCTGCTGGTGGATACCCAAGCGCATGAACTCTCCGTCATGGAGGGCGAGGAGCCGATCTGGACCTTCAATCGGATTGCGATCGGGCGCGGCGGAGTGACGCCGTCCAAACTGACCCGGGATCACAAGACGCCTTTGGGCGAGTTCCATATCACCGAGATCCGCAAGAGCGGCTTGTTTCATGTCTTCATGGAACTAAGCTATCCCAATACCGAGCATGCCAAAGCCGCCCGGAATGCCGGTCACATCAGTGAGGAAGAGTATTGGGCCATCCAGCGGGCCGCCTGGAGCGGCCTCATTCCACCCCAGAATACCCGCCTGGGTGGACATATCGGGATCCATGGCGTGGGCCGTGGCGATTTGGAAATCCATCAGCAATTCGACTGGACACAGGGGTGCATCGCCCTGACCAATCAGCAGATCGAGCAGCTCCAGGCACTGATCGGAACGGGCGCCCGGGTGGTGATTCGCTAGTCCAAGCTGCTTTTTGAGGATTTGGGCAAAAAGAAATGCCTGGGTTCTTGAAAAATGAACATAAAAACCGGACACTGTGCACGCGCTGGGGGCCGATATTCGGCATCTATCGGCGACGAACCCTGTTTCGTCCGATCGTTCGATGCGCTAGTCCAGTCTTTATCTGCATGAACCGTTAATACCTATCAGGAGAATTGTTATGCTGGCCAAGAAATTTGCAGCTCCCTTGATTCTGGCCGTGGCACTGGGCGGCGGCCTGGTTGGCTGCTCCAGCACCAAGGAAAAAGAATCAATGAACGCCCGGCTGGACGGCATCGCCGCGGACGCCAAGGCTGCTGCCGCTTCTGCCGAGTCCGCTAAGGCGTCTGCTGCGGCTGCTGCCCGTGCCGCTGCCGAAGCCAAGGCGATGGCCGCCGATGCCAAAAGCACCGCCGAAGCCACCGACGAGAAGCTGAACCGGATGTTCAAGAAGTCCATGTACAAGTGAGCTGAGCGCATCCCTTCGGGGGGCTTGCTTACTGAGGACCGCCGGGTTTTACCCGGCGGTTTTTTTATGTCGTGATGATCGTATTGGCGAGCAAAACGCGTCCGAGAGGGCGGCGCCTCAAGCAGGATCAATTCAGCCGCGCGCTTTCTGGCGTCATCTGGACGGTCCCGGATGGGGTCTGGCGGTTGTCGAGTGAAATGGGCGTGGGAACGCCATTTTGCTGCGCAACGATTTCCCGCACCCGAGCCCAACTGATGCGGGCCGGACGCTGCGCCACTGCCCCCAGCACAGCCTGCATGGCCATTTCATAGAGTCGCTCCGGGCTGGCATTGCTCTCTTCCAGGGGCTCATGCACTTCCAGGTAGAGTGCGTCACCGAGCCAGCCAATCTTGACGGGGTCGTTGAGAATTTCAACCGGCGTTCCGACATCCACCCAGCCAAACAACTGCGCCACATCCTCCGGGTACATGCGCACGCAACCATGGGTGACCCGCATGCCGATACCCCAGGGGTTGTTTGTGCCATGGATCAGATAGCTACTGAACCCCAGGCGCATGGCATGCTGACCCAAGGGGTTGTCAGGTCCGGCCGGCACCACATCGGGCAGGATGTCGCCTTTTTCGGCATGCTCTTTCTTGATCGAAGCGGGAGGATACCAGGCGGGGTCCTTGTCTTTGCGGACTACCCTGGTCATGCCGATGGGCGTGTTCCAATCCATGCGGCCGATGCTGACGGGATAGGTGATGACCTGTTGTCCCAGGCCCTTGGATGCCGGCGGGAAGTAATAGAGGCGCATTTCGGGCACATTGAGAATGATGCCCTGGCGGGCGCCGCGGGGCAGGATGAACTGCGTCGACAGTAACACCGGCGTGCCCTTGCCCGGCAGCCATTTGTCCACCTGGGGATTGGCCTGGATGATTTCGTCCTGGCCCAGGCTGAAGCGCCGCGCGATGTCCAGCAGCGTGTCTTCCTGCTGGGCGGGATATTGCAGCAGTTGCCCTACCACATCGTTGCCCGGCGGGGGAAGCGGATAACTGCGGTACTGCGCCAGCGCCGGAAGGGCCAGGACGAGGCCTGCCACGCCCAGGAGGTGGAGGGAGGCGCGCCGAACGCGGGACAGGGAGATGTACAACTGATTCATGGGGTGAATCCGATAGGATGGCGAGTTAATTGCGCAACACGCGCAGGAACAACATCTTCAGATAAGCCGTTTCAGGAATTGCCGGATGGATGGGGTGATCCCGACTCTGGCCTCCTGTTTCCACCACCTGGATCTGGCGATCCACATGACGCGCTGCGGCATGTACCTGTTCCAGCAGGGCTGGCGCGCCCAAGTGCTGGGAACAGGATCCCGTGATCAGATAGCCGCCAGGTTCGATCAGTGGCAGGGCGAGCTGATTCAAACGTCGATAGGCGATGGTGCCGGATGATAAATCTTTGCGCCGCTTGATAAAAGCGGGCGGATCGACAATCACCACGCCAAACCGGCGGCGCTCTTCCCTGAAGGTCTTGAGGACCTCAAAGGCATCGCCGCACAGGGTTTCGAGCGGAATATCGTTGAGTTGGGCATTTTTGGCGGCCCCCTCCAGGGCGGTTGCCGAACTGTCCACGCAGGTCACAGCAGTGGCGCCCGCAGCGCCGGCGCTGATGCCCCAGGCGCCGAGGTAGCTGAATACGTCCAGCACCGAGGCGCCCTTGGCATAAGGGGCGAGGCGGCGGCGGTTGTCGGCCTGATCATAAAACCAGCCGGTTTTCTGGCCGGTGCGCGGGCAGCAGTGATACGTCAGGCCGTTTTCACACACACTCACCACGGACGGCAGGGTGCCCAGGACCTCGACTGCCTCCGGCAGTCCTTCAGCTTCCCGCGCGGCGCTGTCATTGCGCAGCACAATCGCTTGAGGGCGTATTACCTTGTCCAGGGCCTCGATGATTTCCGCGCGGTAGGTGTCCATGCCGGCGGTATTCATCTGGACCGACAGGACCTCGCCGAAGCGGTCCACCACCAGACCGGGCAGGCCGTCGGAGTCCCCGTAGACCAGCCGATAGTGAGGCGTGGGGAAAAACCGTTCGCGCAGGGAGAGCGCCTGATTGAGGCGATGGATGAAGAGGGACTTGCCGGGCGGATGCTCGGGATCACGGCTCAGCAGCCGGATGCAGATCAGGTTGTGGGGATTGATATAGCCGCTGCCCAGGAATTGCCCATTATGGGCATGGACCTGCACTCCCTGGCCCGGCGTCAGAGACGTCAACGCCACCCGCTGGGTGTCGATTTCGTTGCTATAGACCCAGGGATGGCCGGCGCGAATGCGTCGATCCGCATCCCGATTGAGCCAGATGTCAGAGAGATCCATGGTATGTGCCGCGCGGGGTAAACGGCGAATTATACCCCAGGCGCGGGCATGGCTTGGTTGAGGCGGTTTGCGCCCTTGGGCTATGCTGGACCGTTCGGGGGAATCACGACTCATTGGGGCAGCAATGCGGGAATATCAGCCGCAGGAATTGGAAGCATGCGTGCAGAGCGCATGGGAAGCCGGCGCGGCGTTTCGGGTGTGCGAGGTGCCGGGGCGGGAGAAATTCTACTGCCTGTCGATGTTTCCCTATCCCTCCGGCCGCCTGCACATGGGGCATGTGCGCAACTACACCCTGGGGGATGTGATCGCGCGCTACCAGCGCATGTGCGGCAAGAATGTGCTGCAGCCGATGGGCTGGGATGCGTTTGGCCTCCCCGCCGAAAATGCGGCGCTGAAAAACGGCCAGCCGCCCGCGCGCTGGACGCGGGAAAACATCGCCCAGATGAAGCGCCAACTCCAGCGCCTGGGGCTCGCCTACGACTGGGAACGGGAGATCGCCACCTGCGATCCGGCCTATTACCGCTGGGAACAGTGGCTGTTTACGCGCTTGTTCGAGAAAGGGGTGATCTACAGAAAAGCCGGCGTGGTGAACTGGGATCCGGTCGATCAGACCGTGCTCGCCAATGAGCAGGTCATCGACGGGCGCGGCTGGCGTTCCGGCGCACTGGTCGAGAAGCGCGAGATCCCGATGTATTACTTCGCAATCACCCGCTATGCCGAGGAATTGCTGAACGATCTGGAGCAGCTCGACGCATGGCCGGAGCAGGTGCGCACCATGCAGCGCAACTGGATCGGCAAGAGTCGCGGCATGGAGGTCGTGTTTCCTTATGCCGATGAACTCGCTGGCCGCCTGGGTGCGCCGGGGCTCAAGGTCTTCACCACGCGCCCCGACACCCTGATGGGCGTCACCTATGTGGCCGTCGCCGCCGAGCATCCGCTCGCGACCCTGGCAGCTGCAGGCAATGCCGCCTTGCAGGACTTCGTCGATACCTGTCGGCGTGGCTCGGTCGCCGAGGCCGATGTGGCCACCCAGGAAAAGCAGGGCATGCCCACCGGGCTGTTTGTGCAGCATCCCTTCACTCAGGAAACGGTGCCGGTCTGGATCGCCAACTACGTGCTGATGGCTTATGGCGAAGGGGCCGTGATGGCGGTACCGGCCCATGACGAGCGTGATTTTGAGTTCGCGCAAAAATATAGACTTCCGATCAAGCCGGTCATTCAACCCCTGGACGGCGCGCTGGACCTGCCGCTTGCCGCCGCCTTCACCGACTCCGGCGTCCTGTTCGACTCGGGCGCGTTCTCCGGTCTCAACTTCGATCAGGCCTTCGAGCGCATGGAAACCGCCTTGAAAGCGGCGCAGCTGGGGCAGTCTCGGGTGCAGTACCGCCTGCGTGACTGGGGGATTTCACGCCAACGCTACTGGGGGTGCCCCATTCCCATCATTCACTGCGTGGCGTGTGGCGATGTGCCAGTGTCGGCGCAAGATCTGCCCGTGCTGTTGCCCGAGGATGTGGTGCCGGATGGCGCGGGCTCACCACTGGCCCGCATGCCGGCGTTCTATGAAACCGCCTGTCCGCGCTGCGGCGCGCCGGCACGGCGCGAAACCGACACCTTGGACACCTTCGTCGAATCGTCCTGGTACGCCGCCCGCTATGCTTCACCGCGTTGCGACAGCGCCATGGTGGATCCGGCGGCGGCGCGTTACTGGCTGCCGGTAGACCAGTATGTGGGGGGTATCGAACACGCCATCCTGCACCTGCTCTATGCGCGCTTCTTCCACAAGCTGATGCGCGATGAGGGGCTGGTAACAGGGGACGAGCCGTTTGCCAGGCTGCTGACCCAGGGCATGGTGGTGGCGGATACCTTCTATCGGGAACAGGGCGGCGGCAAGGACTGGATCAATCCTGCCGATGTGGCGGTCCAGCGCGACGAGAAAGGCCGCATGATCGCCGCGACGCTGAAAGCCGACGGCCAGCCGGTCGAGATCGGTGGCCTGGAGAAGATGTCCAAGTCCAAGAACAACGGCGTGGACCCGCAGGTCCTGATCGACCGCTATGGGGCCGACACCGTGCGCCTGTTCATTCTGTTCGCAGCGCCCCCGGATCAGAGTCTGGAATGGTCCGATGCGGGGGTGGAGGGGGCCTCGCGCTTCCTCAAGCGCTTCTGGCGGCTGGCGGTGGCGGAAGCCGAGCGGCCGGTACCGCCCGCTGTCGATCCCGCCGTGCTTGCCGAGCCCCAGCGGGCGCTGCGGCGTCAGGTTCACCAGACCGTGGCCAAGGTGGGTGATGATATCGGTCGTCGCCAGACCTTCAATACCGCCATCGCCGCCGTGATGGAGCTGACCAATACCCTGAGCCGGTGGGAGGATGACAGTCCGGCTGGTCGGGCGGTGTCGCGCGAGGCGGTGACCTTGGCGGTTTGTCTGCTTGCCCCCATCGTGCCGCATATCAGCCAGGCCCTGTGGGAGGCCTTGGGACATTCGGGTCTCGTGATGGATGCGTCCTGGCCTGTGGCCGATCCAGGCGCCTTGGAGCGCGAAGCACTGGAACTGGTGGTTCAGGTCAATGGCAAGCTGCGTGGCCAGATCCGGGTGCCCGTCGATGCGGATCGTGAAGCCGTTGGCCGGGCGGCGCTGGCGGAGCCGAATGTGCAACGTTTTCTGGAAGGGGCAACGGTGCGCAAGCTCATCGTGGTGCCGGGGAAGCTGGTCAATGTGGTCGTTTAGGCGCGGTGTGAAACCGATGCGCGTTCAGGGGATGGCGCTCCGGCTGCCGATGGTCATGGCAGCGGTCTTGGCGCTGACAGCCTGCGGCTGGCGTTTGCAGGGGGCGTTTCATCTGCCACAGGAGTTCAGTCCGGTCTATGTGCAGGACAGCGGCAGTGGCTCGCGGCTGGGATACGAACTGCGTGACCAGTTACGCCTTGCCGGTGTGACCCAGACCGACTCCCCGAAGCAGGCGCAAGCGGTGATCGTGATCAGCGGGGATCGGGTCCAGCGTCAGCTGCTGGCCGTCGACAGCGCCGGCAAGGGGCGCGACTACGCCGTGATCCTGCGGGCCGATTACGAGGTATTGCGGGCGGGCAAGTCCTTGCAACCCCGGCGCAGCGTGCAGCGGCGCCGTGACTATCTGGTGAGCGAGGCCGAAGGCGATCCCCTGACCGATGAACTGCGCGCGCTCGAAATTACCGACGCCCTGCGTCGCGAGGTGGCGCGTGAGATTCTGCGACAACTAACCATCCAGGCCGAAGCGAAGCTGTGAAATCAGGCCCTGAGCAGCTGGACGCCACCTTGCAACGCGGCCTTGCCCCGATTTATGTGATCGGGGGTGATGAGCCGTTATTGGTGGGGGAGGCAGCGGATGCGGTGCGTGCAAGGGCGCGGCAAGCCGGTTTCACCGAGCGTCAGGTGATGTTCGTCGAACCGGGCTTCGACTGGTCGGCGTTTGGCGGTGAAATGGCCTCCCGCTCCCTGTTTGGGGATCGTCGCCTGGTGGAGCTGCGTATCCCCAGCGGCAAGCCAGGAGAGCCCGGTGCGCGTGCGCTGCAAGCCTATGCAGCCGCGCCGGCGCCCGATGTGTTGCTGCTGGTGCTGTGCGGCGCGCTCGATGGCACTGCGCGCAACAGCAAGTGGTATCAGGCCTTGGAACAAGCCGGCGTGGCAGTGCAGGTATGGCCCGTGGGCGCGGCGGAATTGCCGACCTGGATCCGTGGCCGTCTGGCGCGCGCGCGACTGCGGATTGACGCGGACGCTTTGAGCCTGCTGGTGGAGCGCACCGAGGGGCACCTGCTGGCCGCTCATCAGGCGCTGGCCCAGTTGGCCTTGCTGGCCAGCGGCGAGACGGTGGATGAAGCCCTGGTGCTGGCGACCGTGGGACAGCAGGCGCGTTTCGACGTGCAGGCCCTGGCCGAGGCAGCGATCGCGGGGGATGCACCACGCACCCGGCGGGTGCTGTTCGGTCTGCGGGAGGAGGGGCTGGAAACGCCTTTGATCCTGTGGGCCATGGCGCGCGAATTGCGCCTGTTGGCCAGCCATCGACCCGGCGGCGCCTTGCCTGGCGGCTTGTCGCCACGCCGCCGCAAGGCGCTGGAACGCGGTCTGCGCCGCGCGCCGCCGGATCACTGGCGCGATCTGCTGGTGCGCGGTGTGCGGCTGGATGCATTGGCCAAAGGGATGCTGCCCGGCGCGTTGTGGACGGAATTGGTAGACTGGACCCATGCCATCGCCCGGCCCTATCGGGCCAGGGGGGATCCATTGTCAGCGGGAAAAATGTCATGAGCGCCTATCCGAAGCCCACCGATCTGGCTGCCTACATGCAGGAGGTGGGTCGCAACGCGCGCCTGGCGGGGCGGGAAGTGGCCCGCGCCGCCACGGCTGTGAAGAACGCTGCCCTGCATGCCCTGGCGAATCGGATCGAACAGGACGGCGAGCGTCTAATGATCGCCAACCGGCAGGATCTGGAGCAGGCCCGGGCATCGGGGCTGGATGACGCCCTGCTGGATCGCCTGACCCTGACCGAAAAGGGCGTTGCCGCCATGGCGGACGGGGTGCGTCAGGTGGCTGCCCTGCCCGACCCCGTCGGCGAAATCACGGATCTCAAGATGCGTCCCTCCGGCATCCAGGTGGGTCGCATGCGGGTGCCGCTGGGGGTGGTCGGCATCATCTACGAGTCCCGGCCCAACGTGACGGCCGATGCCGCGGCGCTGTGCTTGAAGTCAGGCAACGCCGTCATTTTGCGGGGTGGTTCGGAGGCCTGGCGTTCCAACCAGGCGATTGCCGTCTGTCTAAGCGCTGCGTTGGCCGAGGCTGGCCTGCCGGAGACGGCGGCGCAGGTCCTGGACACCACGGACCGGGACGCGGTGGGCCATCTGGTGGCCATGCCCGAGTGGGTGGATGTGATCGTGCCGCGCGGCGGACGGGGATTGATTGAGCGGGTGGCGCGCGAAGCCCGGGTGCCCGTGATCAAGCATCTGGATGGGATCTGCCACGTCTACATCGACGCGGCGGCGGACCGGGACAAAGCCTTGCGCATCGCCCTCAACGCCAAGACCCAGCGCTATGGAACCTGCAACACCATGGAAACCCTGCTGGTCGACGCCGCAGTGGCGGCTGATCTGTTGCCCGAACTGGGTATGCGTTTTGCGAAGGCGGGCGTGAGCCTGCGCGGCTGTTCCCAAACCTGCGCCCTGTTGCCCGGCACCCAGCCTGCAACCGAGACGGATTGGCGCACCGAATACCTGGCGCCCATTCTCGCGATCAGGGTGGTCGATGGATTGAACGCGGCCATCGACCACATCAATACCCACGGCTCTGGCCATACCGATGCCATCGTGACCCAGGACTACAGCCGGGCCCAGCGCTTCCTGCGCGAGGTGGATGCCAGTTCGGTGATGGTGAACGCGTCCACGCGCTTTGCCGATGGCTACGAATACGGGCTGGGTGCGGAGATCGGCATCAGCACCGACAAGTTTCACGCGCGCGGCCCGGTCGGCCTGGAAGGACTGACGTCCCTGAAATGGGTGGTGCTGGGCGATGGCCATATTCGGAACTGAACGGACATGACGGCGCCTATCGGTCTGCTGGGAGGAACCTTTGACCCGGTTCATCTGGGGCATCTGCGCATTGCGCTGGAGGTCCTGGAGGCGCTGTCTTTCCAAGAGGTGCGCTTCATCCCGGCCGCCCAACCTCCGCACCGGCCAGAGCCAGCGCTTTGCACCGCCGATCGCTTGCGCCTGCTCAAGGCTGCCTTGGCCGACCAGCCCGGCTTCGTGCTCGACACCCGGGAGCTGAATCGGCCGGGCCCATCCTACATGGTCGACACACTGAAAGAGTTGCGCCGGGAAGTCGGGCCGGAACAGCCTTTGTGTCTGATCCTGGGGGTGGATGCATTCGCCTTGCTGCCCTCCTGGAACCGCTGGGAGGAGATCGCGGCGCTGACCCATGTCGTGGTGGCAAGCCGACCGGGGGGCTCCCAGCGCGCCGAGGCGGCCTGGTGGCGGGGCGGCATTTTCAACAATTCCGAACAATTGGCCACATCTCCGGCCGGCGGCGTGTATTTCCATCGCGTCACCGCACTGGAAATCGCCTCCACCCGGCTCAGACAACTCATCGCCCAAGGGCACAGCGTGCGCTACCTCGTCCCCGACGCGGTTTGGCGCCTGATACAAGAGGAGCATTGGTATTAGTCTCATGGACAGTGAACAACTTCAAAAACTGGCGGTGGACGCCCTGGAAGAGATCAAGGGAATCGATCTGATCGCCCTGGATGTGCGTCAAATCACCAGCATCGCGGACAGCATCATCATCGCCAGCGGCAGTTCCCACCGTCATGTGCAATCGCTCGCCGACAACGTGCTGCGTCGCGCCCGGGAGGCGGGTGTCCGGCCCCTGGGCGTGGAGGGCGAACAGATCGGCGACTGGGTGCTGGTGGACCTGGGGGATGTCATCGTCCATGTCATGCGTCCCGAGGTGCGGGCCTTCTACAACCTGGAAAAACTCTGGGACGTGGCGCCACGATCCGCCGCCCTGAAGGGCTGAGTCGGATCGGATTGGCGTGCTATTGCGTCTGATTGCCGTTGGTCCACGCCAGCCGTCCTGGGTGGATGCCGGGTTCCAGGATTATGCCCGGCGTTTGCCCCCTGAATGTCGGCTGGAACTGACCGAGCTGCCGTTGGGTCCGCGTGGCAAGGGGCAGGATGCCCTGCGCGCACTGAGCTTTGAAGGCGAGCGGATGCTCAAGGCCTTGCCCAGCGACGCGCGGATCGTGGCGCTTGATGAACGCGGGCGATCCTGGACGAGCCGCGAACTGGCTGAGCGGCTCGCGGACTGGATGGCCTCGGGCCAGGATGTGGCCTTGCTGATGGGCGGGCCGGACGGCCTGGCGCCCGCCTGCAAGGCCCGGGCGACGGAACAATGGGCGCTGTCTGCACTGACCCTGCCCCATGGCCTGGCCCGCGTGGTGGTTGCCGAAGCCCTCTATCGCGCTCACAGCCTGCTGCGCGGCCATCCCTACCATCGCGACTGAGTCGCTTGTTCAACGGTGTCAATGGACGGACCCGGACCCGCCATGAATCTGCCCGACCTTTACCTTGCCTCGGCTTCCCCGCGCCGCCGGGACCTTTTGGCCTTGTTGAAGGTCCGTTATGAAGGGGTGGCGATCGATTGCGACGAGTCCGTGCGTACCGGCGAGACGCCCAGGGCCTATGTGCGGCGACTGGCGCTGACCAAGGCCGGGTGCGGCGCACGCCGGGTCAACGACGGGCGGCCGGTGCTGGGCGCTGATACGGCCGTGGTGGTTGGCGGCCACATCCTCGGCAAACCCCGTGATCGGGCGCACGGCATGGCCATGCTGGCCAGTCTGTCGGGACGCGAGCATCGCGTGCTGACCGCCGTGGCGGTGGTGCAGGGCCGCCGTTGGCGCGTCGTGGTCAGTGACAGCCGCGTGACTTTTGCCCCTACGACGCCTGAGGAACAGGCCGCTTATTGGGATACAGGTGAACCCGTCGACAAGGCTGGTGCCTATGCGATTCAGGGTCTCGGTGCGGTCTTCATCACCCGCATCCGGGGCAGTCAATCAGGCATCATGGGTTTGCCGCTGCGGGAAACGGTTTTGTTGCTGAGGGAATTTTCGGTGCCGGTCTTCCCTTGGATGAATCATTTGGACGGAATTGGCGAAATGGCACACAGCCCATGATCATGACGGAAGAGATTCTGATCAATGTGACGCCGGAGGAAACTCGGGTCGCCCTGTTGGAAAACGGGGTACTGCAGGAGGTGTTGATCGAACGCGCCACCCATCTGGGCATCGTGGGCAGCCTCTACAAGGGCCGGGTGCTGCGGGTGTTGCCGGGGATGCAGGCCGCTTTCATCGACATTGGGCTGGAGCGCAGCGCGTTTCTGCACGTCTCCGACATGCGCGAGGCCCGATTGGGCACAGGGGAATTTCCGGATCCGGAAGCGGATGGCGAATCGCTGCCTGTGGCAAGCCGGCTGGAGAAGATCGAATTGCTGCTGCAAGAGGGTGATGAGATCCTGGTGCAGGTGATCAAGGATGCTCTGGGCAGCAAGGGCGCCCGCTTGTCCACCCAAATCAGCATTCCCTCGCGCTTTCTGGTGTTCCTGCCCGGACTGGATCATGTCGGCGTGTCGGCGCGCATTGAGGATGAAGCCGAGCGTCGCCGCCTGCGCGGGCTGGTGCGTGACTTGCGTGCGGCGGATCTGCCGGGCGGCTACATTGTGCGCACCGCAGGCGATGGCGCCAGTCCTGAAGCCGTGGCGCTGGACATGCAGATGCTGCATCGTATCTGGCGCGCCATTGGCCAGCGTATGGCCGACACCGCACCCGGATGCCGCATTCATGATGATCTGCCCCTGGCTTTGCGGACGCTGCGGGACTTGGGGGGCGGCCAGGTGGAGCGGGTGCGCGTCGATGCGCAGGAAACCTACGAGCAGGCCCTCAAGTTTGCCGAAACCTTTTTCCCTGATCATGCGGTGGAAATTCAGCTTTATCGCGGCGAACGCCCGATTTTCGACCTGTTCGGTGTGGAAGACGAGATCCAGCGCGCCCTGGAACGCAAGGCTCCCCTCAAGTCTGGTGGCTATCTGGTGATCGACCAGACCGAATCCATGACCACCATCGATGTGAATACCGGCGGCTATGTCGGCTACCGGAATCTGGAAGAGACCATCTTCCGGACCAATCTGGAAGCGACCCAGGCTATTGCGCGCCAGCTGCGGCTGCGCAATCTCGGGGGCATCATCATCATCGACTTCATCGACATGGAGGATCCGGCACATCGGATCCAGGTGGTGCGGGCGCTCGAAAAAAGCCTGGAACGCGATCCGGCGCGCACCAAGATTTCCGGGGTATCCCCCCTGGGTCTGGTGGAGATGACGCGCAAACGCATCCGCGAGAGCCTGGGGCATATCCTTTGCGACCCCTGTCCCACGTGCAACGGGCGCGGTTATATGAAGTCGGTGGAGACGGTGTGCTTTGAAATCCTGCGGGAAATCCTGCGGGCGGCGCGCCAGTTCGACACCCGCGAGCTGCTGGTGCTGGCGTCCGATGCGGTGGTGGACCGATTACTGGAAGACAAGACCGCCCATCTGGCCGAACTGGAACAGCATCTCGGGCGGCCCATCCGCCTGCAGCGACAGAGTGTCTATCACAACGAGCAATTCGACGTGGTGATGCTGTGAATGGACCGCATTGGCGAGGGGGATGATGGGCCGGGCTCAATGGCATCTCTGGCAAAGGGGGGTAGCGTTATGTATGGCCCTGTTGCTGGTCGTTGCGGGGATCGCCACGGGCGCCATCTGGTTGCAGCGCGCGGTGCCCAATCATCGTGCCGAGGTGGTGCGCTGGCTTGATGAGAGCCTCGGGGTTGCGGTGACCCTGGAGCAGCTGAGCCTGCATTGGGCCTGGCGCGGACCGGAAGTCGTATTGGGTGGCATCACGGTGCGTGCCATCGACCAGCAAACGCCGATCTCACTGCACGAGGTGCGGGTGGGCTTCGGTTTTCTCGCTCTGCTGCACGGCCGCGCGGCCATGCCGAGCCGAGTGGAAGTCCGTCAGGCCGATCTTCAGGTGGAGCGGCGCCTGGATGGGCAATGGTTGATCCAGGGCATTCCGTTGGGGGGGCAGGGGCAGGATGTCGGCCCGGCCTGGAAAACCGCCATTCCCGTGCTGGAGCGTCTGGGGGAAATTACCCTTCGTGATGCCACCGTCAGCCTGACCATGACGGGTCGGGATATCCCGCTGCAGCGCTTTACCGGGGTGGACGTGCGACTCGCCAGTGCGGGAGAGCGACACCGGGTGGAGGTGAGCAGCCGTTCGGCGGCCATGCTGGGGGAAAACTTCTCACTTGCCATGGATGCGCATGGCCCTCTGGCGGACCCCCAGAACTGGGCGCTGCTGTTGCGGGCCACACTGGCGCAAGCCTCCCCCAGCGATTATCTCGAACCCTGGGTGGGGCGCTGGCTGGATTTGCGCCGTTCGCGGGTGAGTCTGGATTTCGACGGGCGCTGGGATCCCCATGGCGATAGTCAATTTCGTCTGGTCACGGATGTGCGGGGGTTGGTTCTGCCGGCCGTGGAACGTCATGCCGAAAGCCATCTCAAGCGCCTGACCGGGCAATTTACCTGGAAAGGGCAGGGGGCCGATTGGACGCTGGCCATCAAGGACCTGCGGGTCGCAATCGACAGCACGTCCTGGCCCACCAGCCAGGGCAGCCTGCATTTCCGGCGCGCCTCGGCCGCGCAGGCCGGGGAATGGGCCGGCGGTTTGACGGCCTTGCGTTTGCAGGATGTGCAGCGTCTCTGGATTGCCCTGCCTACAAGCTGGCGCCACGAATTGGCAAGTGGGCAAATGCGCGCATGGGAGGCTAATCCGCTTCATGGCGATATTCGCGACCTGACGTTCGCCATCGAGCGGGGTTTTGATGAAACCCCGGGACCGCTCCATGTTGCCGGTAAATTTGAAGATCTGGGCTGGTCGCCCGTGGGCGCAATACCGGGGATGTCGGGCCTGAACGGCGCTGTGCAGGCGACTGAGCGTGGGGGCTGGTTGACGGCTGGCGGTGAGGCCGTGGCGTTCCGGGACCCTGAGTTATTTGCGCAACCCTGGCCAGCTGGTGCGCTCGAGTCCGAGTTGCGATGGGAGCGTAAGGGAGAGGACTGGCAGTTCACGGCGCCGCGGATCGGTATCCGCCATCCGGATCTGAAGGCCCAGGGCAGTCTGGCCATGGTGTGGCGACCGGGGCAGCGGCCGTTGATGGATCTGCAGGTGGCGTTCCAGGATGGCAATGCCGCCGTCCTTGACCGCTATTTGCCGCGTGGGCATTTGCCGCCCGCGACCGCAAACTGGTTAAAGGCTTCCGTTCAGGATGGCCGCATTCGCGATGGCCAATTGGTGCTGCGCGGAGATTTGGGGCGATTTCCATTCCGGGATGGCGGTGGTGAATTCAAGGTCATCGCCGGCATCGAGGAAGGTGTGCTGCGTTTCCATCCTGACTGGCCGGAGCTGGAAGCCATTGATGGGCAGCTCACCTTCACGGGCACGGGTTTTCGCGTGGATGCCCAATCGGCCCGCAGCGGGGGATTGACGCTGGCCGAGACACGGGTGGAGATGGCCGATTACCGGGATCAGGTGCTGGTGGCCGAAGGGCAGGGCCGAGGTGAACACCAGGGCGCGCTGGATTATCTGGCTCACGCGCCGCCCGGCAAGGCGGTACGTGTATTGCTCGATGGCGCCCGCGGCAGCGGGCCGGTACGGCTTGATCTGTCCCTGCGTCTGCCGCTGCGGAGCATGCGCCAAGCCAGGGTCGGGGGCGCATTCCACTGGGATGGTGCGCGACTGGAGCAGCCGGTTTGGGGTGTGGCGCTGGATGAGATTCGGGGCAGTCTGCAATTTCACGAGGACCGGTTGGAAGCCACCGATATCCAAGCCCAGCTCGACGGTGTTCCGGTGCAACTGCAAGTGAGTGCGCTGCCCGATGCAGTTCGCGCCGGAGGATTTCGGGCGACCCAGGTGCGGCTTCAGGGCGGCTTGCCCGCTGCGCTGCTGCGGCGTCATTTGGCGTTCCTCGATCCGCGTACCATCCAGGGAAGTACCGATCTGGACGCCCATTTCGATGTGTTGCCGGAGGGGCGATTGCGTTGGTCCGCCCGCAGCACGATGCAGGGTTTGGGTCTGAACTGGCCTGCACCGCTCGGCAAACCGACCGAATTGCAACGCCCGCTGGTCCTCCAGGGTCGCGGCGATGACTCGGGGCATCGGATCGAGGTGGAGCAGGGCGAGCTGCTGCGGGGTTCGTTGCGCTTGGTGCCCCGCGAGACGGGATGGGCATTTGATCGAGGAGTGATCGGGTTCAATCAAGGGGCGGATACCTTGCCCGATCTCCCGGGCTTGTGGGTCCAGGGCCGGCTGGAACGCTTGACACCGCTGGATTTGGCGGCTTGGCATTCCGTCTGGGCGGTACGGGGAACACCATCCGGTCAGCCATGGACTTTGCCCTCCTGGCTCGGTGGCATCGATTTGGCAGTAGGCGTGGTGGAAGGACCGGGCTTGCGACAGGTCGGGGTCCAGTTTGCGCTGGAGCGAAGTGGAGCGTTCCCCAGTCTGCGCCTGCAGGCACCCGCGCTGGAAGGCAATGTTCGCATGGGCGCCAACGGCAATTTGTGGCAGGTGAATCTGAAACGCCTGGATCTGGACGCGTTGCAGCAGGTCGCTGATTCAGGCAATTCCGCGACCGACAGCCTGCCGCGTTCGATATTGGATCCGCGGACTGTGCCGCCGGTACGGCTGACGGCGGAACGGGTACGTTATCGCGGCAATGATCTCGGGCGCATGAATCTACAGCTGCAGCCCACCCCGGAAGGCGTGGCATTGAATGCCTGGAACCTCGAGGGACCCGCCATGCGTCTCAGCGGTTCCGGCCACTGGAATCAGGGCGGCAAAGAAACACAATCGGCTCTCAGTTTCCAGGTGGAAACCACCGACCTACCCACCTTGGCGCGGCGGCTGGGCCATCCAGATGCCATGGACGCGCGTCGCGCGGCGATCAATGGGCAGATGAACTGGGGGGGGGCGCCCTGGGATGTCGCCAGTGAACGGCTGCGGGGAGATTTCAGGCTGGAAGCCGACGAGGGCGCCATCTATTTCCGCGAGACCCGTCCCACCACGGGGGTGGTCATGGCTCTGGCTGGCCTCTATGACCTGCCGCGGCGATTGACCCGTGATTTTTCAGGGGTATTCCGTCCCAGCCTGCCGTTCAGCCGGATTCGCGGCGATCTTCATTTGGAACGTGGGGTGGTCGAGACCCGTATGCTGCATCTGGAAGGCCCGGCGGCCGATGTGCGCATGACGGGGACCAGCGACCTCAAAAAGCGTCAGTTTGACCAGGAACTGATTGTTACGCCGGGTCTATCGGCGGGGCTGGCCTTGGCCGCCACGGTGGCTGGTGGCCCAATCGCCGGAGCGGCTGTGTTGTTGGGTCGCGAGCTGTGGCGCCAGCCAGTGGGGCGGCTGGTTCAAATTCACTATCGACTTGAGGGCGGCTTCGACGCGGCAACGCTGGAACGGGAGCAGGGACCTTTCAACCTGCCCGAATCCCGCCGGCCTTGACGCGCTATTGCACACAGTGGACAGCCGCGCGCCGCCCCCTTATCGTCCAGAAAACCCAAAGGAGTGTCCCATGGTAATGGTCGCTGGCGTGCAGATGGCCTCCGGACCCCAGGTCACCGCCAACCTGATCGAGGCGGAGCGATTGCTGGTGCATGCGGCCCAGGCGGGCGCCCGGATCGCGGTGTTGCCCGAGCATTTTGCCTGCATGGGAATGAAAGACACGGACAAGCTGGCGGTGGCCGAGGCGCCAGGACAGGGGCCGATCCAGGATCAACTCGCCCGCATCGCGCAGCGGGAGGGCCTGTGGATCGTGGCAGGCACCGTGCCGCTGCGTGCTGCGGGCAGTGCCAAGGTCTCCGCTGCCTGTCTCGTGTTCGACGCGCAGGGCCAACAGATCGCCCGCTTCGACAAGATGCACCTGTTCGATGTCCATCTCCCTGCCAGCGAGGAAACCTATCGTGAGTCCGCCACCCAGCTTGCTGGAGACCAGGTCGTGGTAGTGGATACCCCGGCGGGTCGGATGGGACTGGCGGTCTGTTACGACCTGCGCTTCCCTGAGTTATTCCGGGCTATGGTCGATGCGGGGGCGGAGTGGTTCGCGTTGCCGGCGGCGTTCACCCAATTGACGGGCCAGGCCCATTGGGAGCTGCTGTTGCGTGCGCGGTCCGTGGAAAACCTGATGTACGGGGTAGCGGCGGCCCAGGGCGGCTATCACGCCAATGGCCGGGAAACCTTTGGTCACAGTCTGATCGTCGATCCCTGGGGCGCGGTGGTCGATGTCCTGCCGCGTGGTTCCGGGATCGTCCTGGGGGACGTTGATACCCAGCGGGTCCACGCCCTGCGCGCCCGTTTTCCCGCCCTGTCTCATCGTCGTTTTGGGGTTGTGTTGCCATGAACGTGGAATTGACTGTTGAAAATCCCGCTTTGGCCCTGGCTCGCACGCGGCTGCTGGTGCCCGAGGGGATCCGTGAGGACGATCTCCAGGACACCCTGGATCTGCTGAGCGGCGCAGGCGCCGATGCGGCCGACCTGTATTTCCAGCAGGTGCGATCGGAGTCCTTCAGCCTGGAAGACGGGCGCATCAAGGAAGGCGATTTTTCCCTGGAACAGGGGGTAGGGGTGCGTGCGCTGTCGGGCGAGAAAGCGGGATTCGCCTATTCCGATGAACTCAATCCTCAGGCTTTGCGGGAAGCGGCCCAGGCGGCTCGCGCCATTTTGCGCCAGGGACAGACGGCGACCACGCGGATCGCCGGCTTCCGGGTGCCGGCAGCGATGGCGCGCTACGGCGACCAGGATCCGCTGGGCGGCTTGCCTGTGGAGGACAAGCTGGCCCTGCTGCAGGCGGCCGAGGCGGAAGCCCGGCGCGAATCCCGGGTGCGGCAGGTGATGGTGAGTCTGTCGGGGGTGGATGAAATCATGCTGGTCGCCGCCAGTGATGGGACCCTCGCTGCGGATGTGCGGCCGCTGGTGCGCATCAACGTGTCGGTGATCGTGGAAAAGGATGGGCGCCGCGAGCGCGGCAGCTCCGGTGGCGGCGGTCGTTTTGGCTACGACATGCTGCGCGATCGGGATGCCGCGCGCCACCATGCGCGCGAGGCCGTGCGTCAGGCGCTGGTGGCGCTGGAGGCTGAGCCGGCGCCGGCGGGATCGATGACCGTGGTGCTGGGGCCAGGCTGGCCCGGGATTCTTTTGCATGAAGCCATTGGTCACGGTCTGGAGGGGGATTTCAACCGCAAGGGCACCTCGGCCTTCAGTGGCCGCCTGGGTGAGAGCGTGGCCAGCCCGCTGTGCACGGTGGTCGATGACGGCACCCTGACCGATCGGCGCGGTTCGCTGACGGTGGATGACGAAGGAACGCCCAGCCAACAGACCGTATTGATCGAGGCTGGACGGCTGCGGGGTTATCTGCAGGACAAACAGAACGCGCGCCTGATGGGCATGGCGCCGACCGGCAATGGCCGTCGTGAATCCTATGCCCATCTGCCCATGCCACGCATGACCAATACCTATCTGCTGCCGGGTCCCCATGATCCCGAGGAGATCATTCGCTCGGTGCCGCGCGGATTGTATGCGGTGAACTTCGGCGGCGGCCAGGTGGATATCACCTCGGGGAAATTTGTCTTTTCCGCCAGCGAGGCCTATCTGATCGAGAATGGTCGCATCGGTCGGCCCGTGAAAGGCGCGACCCTGATCGGGAATGGTCCCGAAGTGCTGACCCGGGTCAGCATGCTGGGGCATGACCTGCGCCTGGATGACGGGGTGGGCACCTGTGGCAAGGACGGGCAGAGTGTGCCGGTGGGCGTGGGGCAGCCGACCCTGCGCATCGACAGCCTCACCGTGGGCGGAACCCAGACGGGGTGAGTCGGCCGACGATGACGATAGAATCAGGAAAACGCGAGGAGGAAGGATATGAATCAATGGCTACTGGCAGGTGCCTTGGCAGCGCTTGCCGTGGGACTGCGCCGCCGCTATCTGGATCGGCCGACTCGGCCGATCTATGCCAAGGAGTTTGAGGGCGAGATCCATCGAATCGGGGCCTGCCATGCCCTCGTACGGCGGGCGCATGGCAAGCCGCGCACTAGCGTGATCTGCGTGCCAGGATTCCTGGAGGAAGTCTGGTATTTCGACGGTTTATACGACGATCCCCACACCGAATGCATCTATCTCAACAACGCCGATTACCACGTCACCACCGTGTCGCCCGAGGCGCGCACCCAGCAGCCCGAATGGGATCGACCCTTGCCCTATGCCGTGGGCACCATCGCCCATGACGCGGCCGTACTGAATCTCGTGCTTGAACATCTGGTTCACGCCGATCATGTCCGATTGCATGGTCATTCTCGCGGCGGCGCCGTGGTTCTGGAAGCGGCGCTGCAGCGCCCCGACCTGCACCACCGTGCGGGACGCGACATCGAATATGTCTTGGAGGCGCCTGTGTTGCCACAGGGACGCATTCATCCCAGCCTGGGGTTGGCAGCAACCGGGGTCGGGCTCTGGCTGCTGCCGGCGCTGATGCCCTTGCTGCAGCGCCTACCCATGCGGCGACTGGGTCGCCTGGTCTTCGGCCCTCCCAGCGGCCAGAAGCTGGAGCTGGCCTCCCGGCTGTGGTTCAACGCCAAACGGGCGCGCACCATTGTTACCAACGTGCGCGATATCGAATCTTGGATGGCCTCGCGGACCACGGCGGCCTATGAGGTTCTGCGGGACGCGCGGGGCTGGATTCTGGTGGCCGAGATGGACCTGATCCTCAGCCGTCGCCACATGGCCCGCAGCGCCCATCAGGCGGGGGGCACGATCACAGTCCTGGAAATTCCGGCCACCTCCCACATGCTGGCCCAAGACGCCCCAGGCGAGATTCCCATGCTGACTGGCAGCGAGTCCGCCTCTCGCAAAACGGCTTCCTGAGTTTTCTTGTGCTGCAAACAGATCATGTGACCTCCTTGCGCAGTTTCTGACCCGCATTGACAGGAACTGCCTTTCTTTTTCAGGGATCGAGCATTCTTCGCGCGGCCTGTCAGCTCAACGTTGCCTTGAATTGCCTGAGTTCGTCACAGTTGGCCTATGAATTGCGTTGCTCACCCGGCGATGGGCGCAAGCGGTTTAATCCACCGTTTTGCGCCGTCGGTGTCCCAAGAATTCTGGAGGAAGCGATTCATGAAAAAGCGTGTTGTGTTGTTGTGTTCGACCGCCGCGATGGCGGTTGTTTCCCTTTCGGCGAGTGCCGGCATGAAGGATCTTGCCGACAGCCGGTTGAGCGAGATTGCCGCCCAGGGATATGTCGTTGCCGTGGGAAGCAATAATTATGGGCTCCCCTTTGTCTATGAGGTCGCCGCCAGTCAAGCACCTGGCTGGGTGATCGGCCCGCAGAAAAACTTTGTTACCGCGATCACACCCGGCTATCCAGCGGAAGTCGATACCGCACGGGCCGATGTGCTGGTTAAGGTGAACGGCAAGTTGAGTGCCGCCACCTCGTATCTGCAAGCGCTACCCGTTGTGGGCGGATGGGTACAGCCGGTATCTATTTCTACCCCATGATTGCATAAATTCTGCGCTGCGCTTCGACAGTAGGGGTATTCATGACCCCATGACAATCGCCCGGGAGTCTTTTGAATTCCGGGCGTTTTTTTATTGTTGACTGCTGCAAAAATACATTTCGCGCATGAGATTCTGGCTATTAACTAATTTCTGACACTTTATGACCTTTTCAGTCACAATAAGCCGACATTTATATGTAATCGTTTAATTCAGGAAGTAGATTTTCGGTATTTATCTAAAGAAATGACTGCAATGGTCAGTCTTGGCCTGTTCATTGCACCTCTTTCTGCAACGGGTAGGTCGCGTTTTTTTCACCCGTTCGACTGAAGCACTTAAAATCAGTATTTTTAGGAGAGTAGAGATGAAGAATCGTGTTGTGTTGATGTGTGCTGCTGCGATGGCGGCTGTTTCCCTTCCTGTGTCTGCAGGTATGATGGATCTTGCCGACAGCGGTCTGCGGGATGTGTCCGGACAGGCCTATACGTTGAATGTCGGCATGAACAGTTATGCTGCTCCCTTTGCCTATGAGTTATTTTCGAGCAAGGCTCCCGCCCCGGTGGTGACCACGGGCCAGAATCTGGTGGCCACTTGGGCGCCTGGATATCCTTCCAAAGTCAGTGCGACTCGTAGTTTGGGTCTGAGCAAGGCCAATATGGGCCTGACAGCAGCCACGACCCGCCTGCAGGCAATTCCCTACGTCGGCGGCTTGGTCCCTTCAGTCTCGATCAGTAGCCCGTGATAAGCAGAGGCGCGCAGTGGTCGACGCGACCACTGCGCGTCCTCACATTAAAATAATTTGCGATTACTACCGTTTCCCATGCAGAAACTGAAAGTCGCCATCATCAAGCGGTAATTGCGAGAGGAAACCAAGATGGGCAAGATTTTCTGGATGTCAGGCGTATTGTTGGCAGTAACCAGTTTGTCGGCGCAGGCAGGAATGGAACGCCTGTCGTATGAGGACATGGCGGATGTTTCGGGGCAGGGTTACGTTCTGACGGTGGGTGCCCGCAGCCTTTCCGCGCCGTTTGCGTACGATCTGGTTTCCAGCGCTGCACCGGCCATTGTCACCAATAGTCTGGCTGGCGCTGTCGGTATCCTGGCGCCTAATTTTCCCGCACGGATTTCCAGCGCGCGGAGCATGGCCGTTGGAATCACCAATACGGCGGTTGGGGGAGCGGTCGGGCGCCTGCAAATGCTGCCGTTCGTTGGTGGGCTGGTGCCGTCGGTGAGTATCACCACCCACTGAAGTAATCCTGGGACACATGAAAAAAGGCCGGGTTTTCCCCGGCCTTTTTTGTTTCAAGGAAAATACATACGTGGCATCAGTAACGATATTCGCCGTTTTGGATGGCCTGGTAGATGGGCAGGGTCAGCAGGACATAGCGATCCGTTCCGGGCAGCCAGACATAGATCGGATCAGCTACCTTGTTGACGTCGAAGCCGTCCGATTTGAGATCGGTTTTCTTGTATTTGAAGGTGCCCGTGGTTTCCATCTGCTGACGCAGGCGCAGGAAGATCGGCACGGCAAAAGGCGGCAATTCTCGCCGCACGAACGCCAGTAGTTCCTTGAAATCCAGTTCTGATTCAGGGATCGCGGGGGTAATGGCGGCCATACCGGCCCGGCCGTCGGTGTTGGGAATCTGGACTCCGTAGACAACGGCTTCCTCAATGTGCGGATGACTGCTGAGAATGCTTTCCAGTTCGGTCGTGGAGACGTTCTCGCCCTTCCAGCGGAAGGTGTCGCCGGTGCGGTCGACGAACTGGTAATGGCGGCAACCGATGTGGCGGATCAGATCGCCGGTGTTGAAATAGACGTCCCCATCCTTGAACACATTGCGCAACAGGGCGGCCTCGGTCTTTTCCTTCTGGGTATAGCCCACGAAGGGCGTTGCCTTGGTGACCTTGCCCAGCAACAAACCGGCCTCGCCATCATCCGCCGGGATCAAGTGGCCCTGGGCGTCACGGACTGGCTGATCGGCGTCCTTGTCGTACTTCACCAAGGCAATATTGCCACCCCCAAAGCCGATGGTGTTGTTCATGTTGAAGAGATTCAGGAAGGCCACATTGCCTTCGCTGGACGCATAGAACTCATAGATGTTGTCAATGGCGAAGCGCTCGCGGAATTCTCGCCAGATGGCGGGCCGCAAGCCATTGCCGATCATTATGCGTACCGGGTTCTCGGCATCCTCCGGCTGGGGTGGGCGGTTGAGCAGGTAGCGGCACAATTCGCCGACATAGCCAAAGCCCGTACAACGGTAGTGATGAATGTCCTTCCAGAACTCGCTGGCGCTGAATCGACGCCGAATCACCACCGCGGCCGGCCCGGCGACGATGGCCCCCCAGCACACCAGCATCCCCGTGGCGTGATAGAGCGGCAAGGTGAGATAGAAAATGTCGTTGGAGCGCATCCCCGAGATCACATGGCCAAAACCGGCATGGGCCGCCAGCCAGCGCTCGTGATTGGTGATGGAGGCCTTGGGCATGCCGGTGGTGCCCGAGGTGTAGATGTAAAAGAGGAAGTCGCTCTTGGTCACGCTGGCCGTGGTGGGGGGGTTGGCGTCACCAATTCCAGACAGGATACGTGCCAGGTTCTGGTAACCCTGCGGCTCCTGCCCAAAGTCCTTGAGCGTGTCGGTATCGGCCATGAAGGTATAGGCATCGGCCGGCAGGTCCAACTCGCCGCGCACCGCTTCGATGGGAGCGATGAGTTCCTCACCGAGGATGGCCAGGACGGGCTTGACCAGATTGATGCTGTAGGAGAGCACCTTGCCCGTCTGGGAGGTGTTAATCAGGGCGGCTACCGCGCCGACCTTGGCAATGCCCACCGCGCAAAACAGGAATTCCGGGCGGTTCTCCATGAACAGGGCCACCACATCGCCTTTCTTGACGCCTTGCTGGATCAGGAACTGGGCCACGCGGTTGGCCTGGGCGTTGAATTCCTTGTACGTGTAGTGCCGATCCTGATAGAAGATGGCAGGATTGTCGGGATAACGGCGCGCCGCGTTCTCGATGACCGAACCGAGTGAGGCATGGTGCTTTAGCGGATTGAGCAGACGGCCCGCCTTCAGGAAGTTTGGGATACGGGCAGCGAGTCGTGGAAGCTGCTTGATCACTTGACCCAGATGAATTCGGTCGGTGCTCATGGAACCGGGACTCCCTCATGCGACGATAGCGTGTTGGATGGTGAACGATGAATGATTATGTCCTGGGCGCGCGGGATGGCGCGATGTGGGCCAGGCTAAGCCCTTGGAAGGGGTAGGAGATTAATGCAGCCCAAGAGGAGAGTCAAAAGCATGGGGCGGTCACCAAAACGCGGTGTTGCAGGCAACTGACCTGGATTCGACACCGCATTGTCATTTCCCCCCGCTACCCTGCCGAGGCACCTGCTTGAGCCATGCGGGCGGGCCACCCGCATTCTGTCGATGGAGGATGTAGGCCATGCTCAGCCCATTGAAGGGAAAACTGCGCCGCCGTATTCCCCTGATCGTGTCGATGGGGATTGGGATGGCGATGATTGTGCATTTGGGGTGGGCTTTGCGCGCACCTGTTCCGGCGAGACCTTCAACGTCAGCACCCGAGACGGGGATCGCACCTCCGGTCGATTTTCTGGCGATTGCCCTGCGTGCTCCTTTGCTGGATGGTACCCAGCCAACACCATCGGCGGCACTGCCTACGGCACTGGAAGCGCGGCTGCAAGGCGTGAGCACAGGCTGGGCTGTACCCTTGGCCATCATTGATTTCGCTGGACACCCTCGTGTTGTGGCGGAGGGCGATGCCTTGGGAGATATAGCCCGTGTGCATCGCATCCTGCCGGATCGGGTTTTGTTGCAGCATGGCGCCCGCATCGAGACGCTGGCGCTGCACCGGGCGACGGGAATGTCCAGGCCAGTTCCGGACAAAAGGCCAGTTGATGACGTCGGAATTCCAGATTCGCAAGACGACGCCGAGACGCAGCAATGGCTGCAAACCCTCTCGGAAGGGGATCCGGAAACCGCAGCCTGGTTGCGGGAAAGGTTGCGGGAATTGCAGGAAAGGGAGCCGAATGACTAGAAGCCGAATGACTAGAAGCCGAATGACTAGAACAAGTCCATGGCGGATGGGGATGATGATGGCCTTGTTGTTTTGGAGTGTGGCGGAGAACCCGCTGCAAGCCCAGGTTCAGGAACCGATCACCCTGAATTTCCAGGAAGCCGAGTTGAGCGCGGTGATCGAGACGGTGGGTCGTATCACCGGGCGCAATTTCGTGGTCGATCCCCGCGTCAAGGGCCGCGTCACGGTCGTGTCTCCAGGGCCATTGCAACCCAGCGAGGTGTACCAGATCTTCCTGTCGGTGCTGGAAGTGAATGGTTATGCCGCCGTGGAGGAAGGCGCGGTGACCAAGATCGTGCCCGACGTCAACGCCCGACAGAGCGGCACCCCGGTGCGGGTCGGTATGGCGGAACCCGCGGGCGGCGGCTTGGTGACCCAGATCATTACACTCAAATACGTCCCCGCGGCTCAGCTGGTGCCGGTGTTGCGCCCGCTGGTCCCCCAGAATGGCTTGGTGGCGGCCTACGCGGATACCAATACCCTGCTGATTTCCGATCTGGCGGCCAATGTCGGGCGACTGGTGGAAATCGTGCGAGCCATTGATCGCCCGACCCACAATCAACAGGAAGTCGTGCCACTCGCCCAGGCATCGGCGGCAGAGGTGGCCCGCGCGCTCAAGGCCTTGGCGGGCGAGGGGGCGGCTGCACAGGCCGTGGTGGCGGACGAGCGCACCAATAGCGTCATCCTCAGCGGCGACGCTGCGACCCGCGCCCGGTTGCGCCAGTTGGTCGAGCGACTGGATGGGCCGCGCGGTGCGGGCGGCAATACCTATGTGGCGACCCTGCGCTATGCGCGAGCGGAGCAAGTGGCGCCCATCGTGGCAGGCATCCTGGGCGGCGTCGTGACCGGCAAGACGGGCGATGGAGCCCCGGCTGGCGCCGTCTCTGGTACCGACAAGTCGCGTGTGCAAGCCTATGCCGCGACCAATGCTGTGGTCATCACGGCCGCCCCCGATCAGATCGCGACCGCCCGGTCGGTGATCGAGCAGCTTGATATTCGCCGCCCGCAGGTGATGGTGGAGGCGTTGATCGTCGAGGTCTCCGCCGATCGCAGCAAGGAACTGGGCGTGCAGTGGGCGGTGAGCGGGATCTCCGACGGTTCCGGGCCCCTCGGGTTGATCAATTTCGCCAACAGCGGCTTGGATCTGGGCACTCTGGCCACCACGCTGCTCGGGCAACGCACCGATTCTGGTACGGGGACGAGCACCGGTACCCCTGGGGCACTCAACAGCAGCGGCGTGGCGGGAGTGGAGTTGGGGCAAGGCGGCAGCTTGGCGGTGGGTAAGGTCAACGGCCGCGGCACCGACTGGGCGGTGCTGCTGCGGGCGCTGCTCAGCGATACCGATACCAACATCCTCTCCACGCCCACCCTGCTCACCCTCGACAACGAGGAGGCCCAGATCGTCGTGGCCCAGACCGTGCCGTTTCTCACCGGCCAGTTCACCAATACCGGCGCGGCAAATTCCGCGATCAATCCGTTCCAGACCATCGATCGTCAGGATGTGGGCTTGACGCTCAAGGTCAAACCGCAGATCAACGAGGACGGTACCGTGTTGCTGGCGGTCGAGCAGGAAGTGGCCAGCGTGGAGCAGGCCAGCAAGGCGCGCATCGGGGCGGTGGACGTGGTGACCAACAAGCGCGCCATCAAGACCAATGTCCTGGTCGACAATGGCGCCACCATCGTACTGGGCGGGCTGATCGACGATCAGGTCTCGGAGGGTCGCAGCCGTGTGCCGGGACTGGCCGCGCTTCCGGTGCTCGGCGCCCTGTTCCGGTTCGACAACAGCCGGGTGGTCAAGCGCAATCTGATGGTGTTCCTGCGGCCCACCGTGTTGCTGATGGCCGAGGACAACATGACCGCCACCCATGGCAAATACAATGTCATTCGTGAGCAGCAGCGGCGCGCCCGGGAACCCGTGCCCAGTCAACGCACCTTGTTGCCCGAAGTGGCGCCGGGTGAGGAAATGGCGCCGGTGGAGGAGGGGGGCGGTGTCCATCGTTGAGGAAGGGGGGCTGCTGCCCTTCGCCTTTGCCCGTCGGCATGGTCTGGTGGTGGGCGAGCTGAGCGAGAATCAGGCGCTCATCTGGTGCCGCCCCGACGCCAATCTGAGTGTGCTGGGTGCCTTGCGGGCGCGGCTCGACCGCCCGCTGCGGCTGGAGGAGATCGATGCCGAGGCCTTCGAGGCCGCACTGAATCGTCTCTATTCCGATGAGGGTGCCGGCGCCGCCGAGGTCATTGACAGTCTCAACCAGGCGGGCGACCTGCATGATCTGGCGCTGGCCCTGCCGGAACCGGCGGACTTGTTGGAACAGGCCGATGACGCGCCCATCATCCGCCTCATCAACGCCATCCTCACCGAGGCAGTGCGCGAGGGGGCCTCGGACATTCATTTCGAACCCTTCGCCAAGGCCATGCGGGTGCGCTTCCGGGTGGATGGGGTGTTGCACGAGGTGCTGCGCCCCAAGGCGGCGTTGGCGCCGCTCTTGGTCTCGCGCATCAAGGTGATGGCGCGGCTCGACATCGCCGAGAAACGCCTGCCCCAGGACGGCCGCATTTCCCTGCGGGTGGCCGGGCGCGCCGTGGACGTGCGTGTGTCGACCCTTCCGTCCGGCCACGGCGAGCGGGTGGTGATGCGGCTGCTGGATCAGCAGGCGGGACGGCTGTCCCTGGCCGAGATCGGCTTTGGCGAGCGGGATCGGGAGCGCTTGGTGGAATGGATCGCCGAGCCCCACGGGATCCTGCTGGTGACCGGTCCCACCGGTTCCGGCAAGACCACCACCCTGTATGCCGCCTTGAGCCGGCTCAACGAGGCCAGCCGCAACATCATGACGGTGGAGGATCCCATCGAGTACTTCCTGGAAGGCATCAGCCAGACGGCGGTCAATCCCAAGGTGGAGATGAGTTTTGCCCGCGGATTGCGCGCCATCCTGCGCCAGGACCCCGATGTGGTGATGGTGGGAGAGATTCGCGATCTGGAAACTGCGCGCATCGCGGTGCAGGCCAGCCTGACCGGCCATCTGGTGCTCTCCACCCTGCACACCAACAGCGCCATCGGCGCCGTGACCCGGCTGGTGGACATGGGGATTGAACCCTTCCTGATCGCGTCCACCTTGCTGGCCACCACGGCCCAGCGTCTGGTGCGCCAGCTCTGTCCGGCCTGCAAGCGACCGGCCGCCCCTGATGCGCGTGAGCGTGAGTTGCTGGGCCAGGGCAGCGGGACGGCGCCAGAGGTGATTTACCATCCAGTGGGCTGCGCCGCCTGCCGGCAGACGGGATTCCGGGGGCGCACCGCGATTTACGAGCTGATCGGGATCGATGGGCGACTGCGCCGCATGATCCATGACGGTGCCGCCGAGGCCGAGATGGAAGCAGTGGCGCGCCAACAGGCTCCGCCCTTGCGGGAGGCCGGATTGGACAAAGTCCGCGCCGGCGTCACCACCCTGGAGGAGGTCCTGCGGGTCAGCCGGCAGGAATGATCGGACCATGGCGGCATTCCAGTTCGAGGCCATTGACGCCCGCGGCGTCCGCCACCGTGGGGTGCAGGAAGGCGACCATCCGCGCCAGGTGCGCGCGCGCTTGCGCGATCAGGGACTCACCCCACTACTGGTGACGCCGGTGAGCGGCGAGGCGGGAGGCGGGCGCCGGGGCGTGCGTGGGATCGGAACTCGCGCCCTGGCCCTGATGACTCGCCAACTCGCCACCTTGCTGCGTTCTGGCGCGCCCTTGGCGGAGGCATTGCACACAGTCGCCGCCCAAACCACCAAGCGGACGCCCCGCAGCGTGCTGCTGGCCCTGCATGGCCAGGTGAGCGAGGGGCTGTCACTGGCGGCGGCGATGCGGCGGTTTGCACGGGTGTTCCCCGAGGACTATGTCGCCACGGTGGCTGCCGGCGAGCAGACCGGTCACCTCGATGCCGTGCTGGAGCGGCTCGCCGATCACACCGAAAACCGCGACCGATTGCGGCGCAGCGTGGTGGCGGCGCTGATCTATCCGGCGCTGCTCACTGTGGTGTCGGTGGGCATCGTCATCGCCATGCTGGTGTTCGTGGTGCCCGAGGTGGTGCAGGTCTTCGTGGGAATGAATCGGCCATTGCCCTGGCTGACCCGGGCGCTCATCGCCTTGAGCGCCTTTTTGCGGGACTGGGGCCTCTGGGGGTTGGGGCTGGGGACGCTGGGCCTGATGGCGTTCTTGCGGGCCTTGCGCCGACCGGCCTTCCGTAGCCGCTGGGAACATCTGCTGTTGCGCCTGCCGGTGGTCGGCGATGTACTGGTGGCCACCGACGTGGCTCATTTCACACGCACTTTCGGGCTCTTGGTGAGCAGCGGGGTGCCGGTGATGGAGGCGATGCACATTGCTGCCGCCGTGCTGATCCGGCTGCCGCTGCGCCAATCGGTGCTGGCGGCGGCCGAGCGGGTGCGCGAGGGCAGCAGCGTGTTTGCCAGCCTGCAGCGCACCGGGCGTTTTCCGCCCATGACCCTGCATCTGATTGCCAGCGGCGAGAGCAGCGGGCGGCTGGGGGACATGCTGGAGCGGGCGGCGCAGCAACTGGAACAGGATCAGGAAGCCTGGATCAATACCGCCGTGCGCGTCCTGGAGCCGCTGCTGATCCTGCTCATGGGCGGTGTGGTGCTGGTGATCGTGCTGGCTATCCTGCTGCCGATTTTCGATCTGAATCAACTGATGGCCTAGGGAGAAATCATGCACAAGCGCAAGCGAATGGGGGGCTTCACCCTCATCGAGATCATGGTGGTGGTGGTAATTCTGGGGATCCTGGCGGCCTTGATCGTGCCGAACATCATGGATCGACCCGACATGGCGCGCGTAGCCAAGACCAAGCAGGACCTGCGCGCCTTGCAGACGGCCCTGAACCTGTATCGCCTGGACAATTACCGCTACCCGACCACCGACCAAGGGCTGGAGGCGTTAGTGGAAAAGCCCAGCGTAGAGCCTCTGCCGCCGGCGTATCGGAAGGGGGGCTACCTGGAACGCATGCCCAAGGATGCCTGGGGGCATCCCTATCTCTACCTCAGCCCCGGTGTGCATGGCGAGGTGGATATCAGCAGCCTGGGCGCCGACGGTCAACCCGGGGGCGAGGGGGTGAACGCCGATATCCAGAGCTGGACGCTGGACTGAGGCGTGGCGCAACGCGGTGCGGGATTCACCTTGGTGGAGTTGATGGTGGTGCTGGTGATCATGGGCATCGTCAGTGCGGCGGTGCTGCTGTCCACCCGTGGCGCGGATCCGGGGCGAGCGCTGCAGCGCGAGGCCGATCGCCTGGCGTTGTGCCTGGATCGAGCGCTCGATCAGGCGCTGGCCGGGCCACGCCATCTGGGCCTGCGACTCGGGCCGCAAGGCTACGGTTTCCTCGCTTATCGCGCCGGCCGGTGGGAAACGCCCGCCGACTCGCCCTGTCCTGATCATGCTTGGCCTGTGGGTTTGCGTTGGCGCGTGCGGGTGGAGGGACGCGCGCTGGCTGCGCCGCCCCTGGGATCCCCCCTGCCTCAGGTGTATCTGTTGGGCAGTGGCGAGGCGAGCCCGTTTCGGATTGAGCTGGAACGGGACGGAGCGCGCCGCATCCTCGTTGGCAACGCGCTGGGGGAGATTCGCATCGAGGCGGCAAATCCTTGAAGCGCGCACGAGGCGGTGCGGGATTCACGCTGCTGGAGGTCATGGTGGCGCTGTTGGTGGTTGCACTGGCCCTGGCCGCCCTGGTCGGCACGGCCGGACGCTCGGCCGCCGATACCGCTCATCTGCGCGATCGCACCGTGGCCGGGTGGGTGGCCCAGAACGTGATCACCGATCTGCGGCTGGAACCCGAATGGCCCGCGCCCGGCCGCCGGCGCGGTCAAGCCGTGATGCTGGGGCGCACCTGGTTCTGGGAGGCGCGCATCGTGCCCGCCGCGGATACCGCCCTGCGCCAGGTTGAGGTCGCGGTGGCACGGGATGCGGCGTTGGAGGATCCCATGGGGCAGTGGGTGACCTACCTGGGGGCGCCGTGAAGGGCCGCAGCGCCGGATTCACCCTGCTGGAGCTGCTGGTGGCGATGATGGTGTTTGCCGTGCTTGCAACGCTGGCCTACCAGGGAATCAGCGGCGCCCTGCGGGCCCAGGAGGGGGTGACCGAGACTCAGGCACGCTGGACGGCCTTGCAACGCGCACAAGCGCTGTTTGCCCGCGACATCACGCAGTTGGCGCCGCGTCCCGTGCGCGACGCCCGGGGCGATCGGCAGCCTGCCCTGGTGGCGCGGTCGGGGCAGTTGAGCCTGGTGCGGGGCGGGATGCCCAACCCGCTGGATTTCCCCCGTTCCAATCTCGTGCGGGTCAACTATCGGCTGGTCGACGGCCGCTGGCAGCGTGCCGCCAGCCCGGTATTGGATGCCGCGCCGGGGGATGCGCCGGAATTTGCAACCGTGCTTACCGGGGTGAGTCGCGCCGAGCTGTTGTGGTTGGATGATGAGGGGCGCTGGCGCGGGGACTGGCCGCCGCCGGACGCGCCCCCGGAGGCACTGCCGCGTGCGCTGCGGCTGCGCTGGGAGCTGGCGGGCTGGGGCACGCTGGAACGGCGCTGGGTGCTGCCGTGACCGCTTCCCGCAAGGCCCCGCAGCGGGGGGTGGCCCTGTTGGGGGCGGTGCTGCTGGCGGCAATCGCGACAGTATTGGCCGTCGCCTGGCTTGACCGGCTCCATGGCTTCGCCGGGCGAACCGGGGCGATGCTGGAGGAAGGACAGGCGGACCTCTACGTCGCCGGTATTGAGGCCTGGGCGGTGGCAACGCTGCGCCGCGATCGCCAGCTGGGCACGGTGGACCATCTCGGCGAGGACTGGGCGCGTCCGGCCCGCACGCTGCCGGTGCCTGGGGGTACGGTGGCCGGGACGCTGGTGGATTTGCAGGGCCGCTTCAACCTCAACACGCTGGTGGCGGGCGGGCAAGCCAATCCCGCCGCCATCGCCTTGTTCAAGCGGCTGTTGCTGCGGTTGGAACTGCCTGCGGTGCGGCCCGAGGCGGTGGTGGACTGGATCGATCCGGATAGCGTGGCACTGCCGGGCGGGGGGGAAGACGCATTCTATCTGCGCGCCGAACCGCCTTATCGGCCGGCCAATGCCCCTTTGGCTTCGGTGCAGGAATTACGCGGGATCGCCGGCGTGGACGGTGCGGCTCTGGCCCGATTGGCATCCCAGGTGACCGCCTTGCCGGAACAGACGGTCGTCAATGTAAACACGGCCTCCCCCTTGCTGCTGGAGGTTTTGTCGGGCGCGGCCGGCGGCGAAGCGCCGGTGCGGCGTCGGCTGCAGTCACCTTTCGCCAGCCTCCAGGACTGGATCGCGGCGGCACCGGGCACGCCCGAGGAGATGCGCGGTCTGGTGGGGGTCGGGAGTGATTTCTTCCTGTTGGAAACGACGGTGACGGTGGGGCGGAGCGAATGGCATTACCAGACGGAATTGTGGCGCAAGGGAGAGCGGGTGTCAGTGTTGCGGCGCATGCGGAGGATGGAAACAGATGACCGGCTGGTTGGTCCGTCTGCCGGCGGATGACACGGCGCCGCTGCGCTGGCGTCGGATCGATGCGCATGCGGCGATGCCGGACTGGCAGGTCGAACCGCCGGACGTCGCAGCGTTGGGATCGGGTCCGGTGTGGGCCTTGGCGCCCACCTCGCGTCTGTTGCTGCAGACGCTGCGGTTGCCGGTGCGTGGGAGATCCGCCCTTGTCCAAGCCGTGCCCTATGCCTTGGAAGAGTCCTTGCCCGGTGAAGTGGAGGAATACCATTTTGTCATCGGGCCGCGCCAGGGGGATGGGGGAATTCCCGCGCTTGCCGCGGCCCGGGCTGACGTGGCGCGCTGGCGTGCGCGCCTGATCCAAGCGGGGATGGGTGCCGCGCCATTGGTCCCCGCCTGCCTGGCCCTCGCCTGGGAGCCGGGAAGCTGGACCGTGGCCCTGGAGCCGGAAGGCGAGGTGAATGTGCGCACTGGGCCTTGGTCGGGATGGGGTTGCGAGCGCCCGGTCTTCGAAGCCCTGTTGCGGCGGATGCTGGCGGATGCTGCGCCGCGTCCGCAACGGTTGCGATTCGTGGCCGAGGAGGCCGCACTGCGGGCGCGGGCGCCGCTGCTGGCGGATTGGACGCTTGAGACCTTGTCGCCCGCTCAGGCGTGGGATGGCCAGACTTTGGACGCGGCCGTCTCGCTGGCGTTGGATGATGCGTCGACCGGCCGTGGCCCGACGGCATTGGGCGATTTGTTTCAGCGTTGGCGCTGGCCCTTGGCGCTGCTGGCGCTGTGGGGCGTGCTCGCCGGCGGGTTCGTCGGGTATCGCGTCCATACCCTGGAGCGGCAGCGGGTCCTTTTGGCCGGCCAGATGGAAACGCTCTATCGGGACCATTTCCCCGAGGCGCGGCGGGTGGTGGATCCTCCGGCTCAGATGGCCCAGCAATTGGGACGATTACGCCAATCCAGCGGCGTTGATCCGCTGCTGCGCCTGCTGGGGGCAGTCTCCGGCCCGCTGACCGGGTTGCCGGGCTACGCCCTGGACGATCTCCGCTATCAGGATGGTGTACTCGAAATGGCTGTGCGTACCGCTGACCTGGCGGCCCTGGAAGCTTTGTCCGCGCCATTGAGCGAGGCGCGGGTGCGCATGAGTCGGCTTTCGGCCAGCGCTGAGAATGGCGCCACCCGCGCCCGCATTCGGGTGGAGGCACTGCCATGAGGGCGCGGGAATGGTGGGCGCAGCGGACGCCGCGTGAGCGCCAGCTATTGATCCTGGCGACGCTGGTAGTGGTCGTCGCCGCTTGGATCTTGGGGGTGATCCGGCCAGGCATGCAACGGCTGCATGCCCTGGAGACGACGGTGGTCGGCCAGCGCGAGCAACTGCGGGAAATGCAACAGGCCGCCGAGGAACTGGCCACCCTGCGTGACGGGGCGGCGAATGCGATCCCATCGGGCGAGAGTCCGCTGCTGATCACTCAACAACTCACCCGCGACATGGAACTGGAGCCTTTTGTGGGACAGGCGCAAAGCCAGGGCGACGCCGGTGTCCAGATCAGCTTCAAGGAACTGCCTTATGAGAGTCTGCTGCACTGGTTGGCACAGGTGTCGCAACGCGGCTTGCGTGTGCGATCCCTGACCCTGGTGCCGGTCGGCGCGGACGGTCAATGCCAGGTGCAAGTCACGCTGGAAGCGTCTGTAGTCCAGAATTAGCGCCGGGCGATGATCCAGATGGCGTGAATCAGTCCTGGGATGTAACCCAGCAGGGTCAGCACGATATTGAGCCAGAAGGCGCCGGCGAAGCCGACCTGTAGGAACACGCCGAGAGGCGGCAGTAACACAGAAATGATGATGCGTAACAGATCCATTCTATCTCCTCAGGAAGTGGGGTAATTGTAAACGGGAGGCGCTCCGGAAAATATCTGGCTGACTTCTATACTTGGTCGGTGCCGAAAATAAGACCGAATCCCCGACCAGGGGTTCCTCAAGGAGGAGGAGATCATGATCCGGAATTTCATGGAAGATGCCCTGCAACGCTGTGTGCGCCACAATCCGCAGGGAGTGTTTCTGGTTTATGGTGACCAGCGCGTCACTTGGCAGGCGCTAAATGAACGCGCCAGCCGTTTGGCCAGTGCGCTGGCAGCGCTTGGCGTCGGACCGGGAGACCGGGTGGTGCTGATGTTCCACAACTGCCCGGCATTTTTCGAGGCCAATTACGCTGTGCAGAAACTGGGCGCGATACCGGTGCCCATGAACTATCGCTTCACCGCCCGCGAGATCGCCTATCAGGCGAACCATTGCCAGGCCAAGGCATTTTTGTTCGAACGCCTGTGGATGGAGGCGGTCACTGGCGCGCGTGATCAGATGCCGACGGTGATGCACTACGTCGGACTGGACACGCCGGAGTTTCCTGATGCGCTGGAATATGAAGCGCTAATGACCCGTAACGGCGTCGGCTTTCCGGTTGGCCCCACCCAGCTGGAGGACACCTGTGTGCTGTGCTACACGGGGGGCACCACGGGCCTGCCCAAAGGCGTGATGCTGACCTATGGCAACCATGTGCGCATGGTGCAATCCATCGTGCGCACGGTGGTGACGCAGTTGGGTCATTTCCAGGTGACGCCTGATCTGGAAGCGATGTTGCGGCATCGCCTGCCGGGTCCTGCCGTGAGCCTGATCCAGTCGCGCGCCGTGCGCTATGTGCTGGGGCGGCGCTGGCTGCAACAAGGCATCATCCGGCTCGCCGACCGCCTGATCGGCAGTGCACTGGCGGTGCGCCTGGGGGCACGCCAGTCGATCAAGGCCATGATGCCGTCATTCCCGATGTTCCATGACGCGGCCTATCAACTGGCCGTGCTCGCGCCGCTGCTGGGCAACATGACGCTGGTGATGCCGCGCGGGGTCAGTTTCGATCCCGAGGCGGTACTCAAGTTAGTCGAACAAGAACGGCCCTTGCTGCTGGGCAATGTGCCCACGGCCTGGCGCATGCTCGTCGATTATGCGGGTATTGAGCGCTTTGATCGCAGTTCCATACTGGCCTGCGCCACCGGCGCCGGGGTGTGTCCGGCCCCGCTCAAACGCAAGATCTTCGCTGCCTTCCCCGGCGTGGTCATCGCCGATGGCTTTGGCCAGACCGAAATGACGCCGGTCACCTCGTTCCGGTTTGATTTCAGTCCCGCGACGCTCAAGGACCATTGCGTGGGCAAGCCAGTGGTGGAAACCCGCATCGTGGATGAGCAGGACCGCGATGTGAAGCGCGGGGAGATTGGCGAAATCATCTACCGCAGCGGCTCGGTGATGAAAGGCTATTTCAACGAACCCGACAAGACCGCCGAGACGGTGCGTGACGGCTGGCTGTACAGCGGCGATCTCGGCTATTTCGATAGCGATGGTGACCTGCGTATCGTGGAGCGCAAGAAGGAGTGCATTTCCAGCGGCGGCGAGAAAATCTTTCCCCACGAAGTGGAGGAAATTCTGCTGGACCATCCCGACATCCAGCAGGTCTGCGTCATCGGCGTGCCGGATGAGAAGTGGGGGCAATCGGTGCGCGCGGTCGTGGTGCTCAAATCCGGCGCCCAGTTGACTGCCGAGGCGGTGATGGCCCATTGCGAAGGCCGCATGGCCGGCTACAAGAAGCCGCGTTCGGTGATCTTTGCGCCTTCGCTGCCGATTTCCCCGGTCGGAAAAGTACAGCGCCGGGAAGTGAAGGAAAGCTTCGGCTCGGTGCTGACGAACGCCTCTGCAGAGGCGTGAAGGCGTCAAGCAACGCTAAAACTGGCCGGCTCCCAATGGCTGAAGGCCAAGTACAGCCTTTGCGGGGTTCATCGATGCGCTGATCGTCGGCGCGTCGCCTTGGAGAGCGCATCACAAGGGCCAAGGATTTGGGTGGGTGCTTGATTAGAGGTCGCCCAATCGGTTCTACTGGCACGGGCTGGTCGTTCCGGAGGCGGTTCAATCCATGCTTATTGCACTTGCATCATGCTTGCATTGCACCAGGCCAGCTTGTTGAAACCCAATGAAGGCTTATGTGGAGGTATATGCATGAAAACCAAAATCGGCGTGTGTGCGCTGTTAGGCTTGGGTGGCATGCTGCCGCTGGCTGCCCAGGCGGGTGACACGCTTCGTCCCTATATTGGCATCAGCTATGTCTATGCCACTGCGCAGGATCTGAAAATTGCCGATCGCGAAATCGAGCTTCCCGAGGACGTGACGGATTTCGATGACGATGTGTCGACCGGCAAGGGCTTTGTCGGATTGGATATTCTTCCCTGGCTGGGCTTGGAAGCACAGTACATCTATCTTGGCGAGACCGAGGAATATGATGTAGAGCTCAAAGGGGACGTCTATACGGGCGCCGCTGTGCTATCGCTGCCCTTGGCCAGCGATTTCGTGACCTTGTTCGTCAAGGGCGGCATGGCTTGGTGGGACGTGGAAGCGAATGGCCCTGGCCGGTTGGATCTGAACCGCGACGGCAGCAACGTGTTCTATGGCGCTGGCGTCAAGTTCAACATCCTGCCCCATCTGAGCCTGCGGGCAGAGTACGAGCGTATCCCTGTTGACAAGGACAATTTCGAAATCAACTTCGATCTTGCTTCCGCGGGCTTGCAGTTCACGTTCTAAAACCCAAGCGGGTTTGATCCGCCATGGACGGTGGATCAAACCACCTTTCAAGTCATATGGTCCGGGTGTAGAGTCATCGGCTGATCCCTTGCAAGACCGCCTTTCCCGGAATCCATGATGAATAAACGCTCAATTGCCCGCTGGGTCGGCTTGTGCCTTGTCGGAGCGGCTTCTGTCTGCTCGGCCGCCGGATCCTTTGACACATGCCTGGGAGACCTTCGCGCTCAGGCGCGGCAGGCGGGTATCCGCCCGGAGACGGTTTCCACCGCCTTTGCCAGTATCCGCCAGCGTCCGGATGTCATCCAGACGGATCGGGGTGGGCAAAGCGAATTTGTCTCCAGTTTCTGGGACTATCTCCAGCGCAGCATCAGTCCGACCCGGCTGCAAAACGGGCAGGCGCTGCTGGAACAGCATCGCCCTCTGCTGGCCCGGATCCATGAGGAATATGGCGTGCCGCCGGAATACCTGGTGGCGTTCTGGGGTCTTGAAACCAACTTCGGCAATTATTTTGGGGATATCCCCACGCTGGATGCCTTGGCGACACTGGCCTGCGACGCCCGGCGCAGCCGCATGTTCAGCCGTCAATTGATCGATGCGGTGGCCATGATCGATGAGGGGCGACTGGATGTGGCGGATTTACGGGGTTCCTGGGCAGGCGCGATGGGGCATACCCAATTCATGCCCACCACCATGCGCCATTACGCCGTCGACTATGACCGGGACGGCCGCATCGACCTGTGGCGCAGCCTGCCCGATGCCTTTGCGTCCGCGGCCAACTATCTCAGTCGCATGGGATGGCGCAGTGGCGATCGCTGGGGGGAGGAGGTCAGGCTAAGCGATGCTTCGGTCCTCGGCTATGCAGGCTACAAGGAACCCAAACCGATCGCCCAATGGAGCCAGTTGGGCGTGCGGCGTGTGGACGCGACACCCTTGCCGGATCGGGCCACTCCCGTTGCCTTGCTCGCACCGGGTGGCGCGAGCGGGCCGGTATTCGTGACCTACCCCAATTTTCGCGTGATCATGCGCTGGAACGCATCCACCAGCTATGCATTAGCCGTGGGCCTGCTGGCGGATCGGCTGGCGGGTGCTCCGGCGCTCCATGCCCAGGCGCCACGGGTGACCCGCTATCGCCGCGCGGATGGGCGCGAAATGCAGGCGCACCTGAAGACCCTGGGGTATCCCATTGCGCGGCTTGACGGCGTCGTGGGCGCGGAGTCTCGCGCTGCCATCCGCGATTTCCAACGTCGTTCCGGCCTGCCCATTGATGGGGAACCGGACGAGGCGCTGCTCCATGCTTTACGGGCCGCCACGGGACAAGCCGTGTCCTCATCGACCACGGATGCATCGCAACCGGAAAGATTGCCTATCCCGTAGATTACGGGCCGCGTGGCCAGAGGTACTCGGCAGGAGATTCCTGGATCCAAGCCGTATACAGCGACTGCAAGGCTTCCGCTGTCAGCCCGGCCAAGGGCAATGGCGTACCCACGCACAGTTGATGCGCTCTGCCGTGGCGGTGGTAATGCAGGGGGAGCACCACGGCGCCACTGCGGTGCGCCAGTCGCGACACGGCGTGTGAGGCAGCCGACTGGCTGGCACCCGACATCCCGTAGTCAGCCAGGATGAGTATCGTTTCGCCCCGCATCAGGCTGCGGCGAATGGCCCGGCCATCCGCGCCATCGATCAGTCCGCCCCCCGTGCGATGACCCAGACGCGCGAGCAATTGCTGGAACAGGCGATGCCTGAACATGCGCGCGACGACTCGCAGCGGGACCCGCTCGGCCAGTGCGCGCACCGCCAGCGGCAGGCCTATGAAATGTCCCGCCAACAGGATCACGGGCACGCCCCGGCGTTGCAAGGCGACAAGCTGCGGCCAGCCGACGATGTGAACCCGACCCGTCACACGCGCCGGATCCGCCCAAAGTGAATCGATCAACTCGAAGATTCCCCGGAGGCGACACTGGAGATGGGCGCGGTGTGTGTGTGTCTGCCAATCAAGATCCCGATCCGGGAAACAGGCGGCCAGGGAGGCGCTGAACGAAGCCCTGCCCGGACCGATCCTTTCCAGGAAGAAAGCCAGCATGCGGCTGGAAATCTGGCCTATTGCAGGGGGCAACCGGGCAATGCACCAACCGGTCGCATCCATGACGGTCAATAGGACCGTTCCCATTCTGTTTCTCCCGCAGTTTCTCCCAGCCGTCTCGACTGGAACCGCTCCCCTGACCCGCTTGAAGCGCTCTGGACCGGCACGTCTGCGCGACAAAATGCCGCAAGGGCGTGTTCCACCACAGCCCAACCGGCGCCGGGTCGGCAAACCTGCTCGCTCAAATGGCGCCGGAAGGCACGCGCGCCGGGTAGCCCGTTAAACAGCCCCAGCAGCGGCCGAGTCAAGGCATTGAGCGGCGTACCGGATGTCAACTCTCCCTGCGCATGGACCCCATAGGCATGCACCACGTCAACACGATCCGGGACGGGATGGGCGTCCCCATAAAAGCAGGCGTCGACGCCCGCGAGCCGATACGGGCTGTCATAGATCGCTCGGCCCAGCATGACGCCATCCAAACCCTCGCCTGCGACGCGGGCGGCGTCGAGATCGGTCAAGCCACCGTTCAGGATGATCTCGAGATCTGGCATCGCGGCCTTGAGCCGGTGTACCCGTTCGTACTGAAGCGGGGGAACGGTGCGGTTTTCATGGGGGCTCAAGCCTTTCAGCCAGGCCTTGCGGGCATGAATGATGAAAGTCCGGCATCCGGCGGCGGCGACGGTGGCGACGAAGTGGTGCAAATGGGCGTCGTTGTCCAGATCGTCGATGCCCAGGCGGGTCTTGACCGTGACCGGTATTCGCACGACCGCCGCCATGGCCGCAACGCAGTCGGCGACCCGTGCCGGTTCGGCCATGAGACAGGCGCCGAACTGCCCGCCCTGGACGCGATCGCTGGGGCAGCCCACATTCAGGTTCACCTCGTCATAGCCCCATGCCTGCGCCGGAATGGCGCAACGCGCCAAAGCCGCAGGATCGCTGCCGCCGAGCTGGAGCGCCAGCGGATGTTGAATGGCGCTGTAGGTGAGCCAACGCTCGGGCTGTCCGCGCAACAGCGCGCCGGTGGTGACCATTTCGGTATACAGCCAGGCATGGCGGCTGATCAGGCGCATGAGATGGCGCGCGTGGCGATCGGTACAATCCAGCATGGGCGCGACGCAGAAACGACGGGGAGGCAATCTGTCCATGCCGCTAGTTTACCTGCACTCGCAGCGCTTGATTCGGGCATCATCATCCCCACCCTGCCAGTGATCCCCCGCTGGCTTCACCCGCAACGATAAGGGTCGTCGCATCATGCAGTTCAAGGATTATTACCAGACACTTGGTGTCTCCCGGGATGTTTCCGAAGAAGACCTGAAAAAGGCCTACCGGCGCCTGGCGCGTAAATACCATCCGGACGTGAGCAAGGAGGCCGATGCGGAGACCCATTTCAAGGAGATTAATGAAGCCTATGAAGTGCTGAAGGATCCGGAAAAGCGCGCCGTCTACGACCGGCTCGGCAGCCAATATCGCGCCGGGGATGCCTTCCGCGCGCCACCGGGGTGGGACGGTGGATCGCAGTTTGATGTTGAAGGAATGGGCGGTGGCTTCAGCGATTTCTTCGAGACCCTGTTCCGCGGCCAGGGGCGCCGCGGCGGCTTTGGTGGGGCCCGGCGAGGCAACGACCAGATGGCCAGCGTGGTCCTGCCGCTGGAGGAGGCCTATCGCGGCGGGCAGCGACGGATCAGCCTGTCCGGACCGGGCGGGACACGCACCCTGAATGTCCAGATTCCCGCTGGCGTCATGTCGGGGCAGCGCATTCGGCTGGCCGGACAGGGGGAGGCCGGGACTGGGGTCGGCGCGGGTGATCTGTACCTGGATCTCGAGATCGCGCCCCATCCGCTGTTTCGGCTGGAAGGGCGTGATATTTACCTCGAGCTGCCCGTGACCCCATGGGAAGCCGTGCTGGGAGCCACCATCACGGTGCCCACCCTCGGCGGACCGGTCCAGGTCCAGGTTCCGCCGGGCAGCCAGAGCGGGCGCCGTTTGCGCCTCAAGGCACGCGGTTTTCCGGGATCACCGCCGGGTAATCAATACCTCAGCCTGCAGATCCAGATTCCCCCCATTGGTTCGGATCGGGAAAAGGCACTCTATGAGGAGCTCAGCCGGATTTCGACGGGGTCGGTGCGGTCCCATTGGCCGGTGTGAATCCCTGAAGCGGAGCAAGCTGGGCGCTATCGTAGAATCGAGCGTCGTGGTGTTATCAAGCTGAACTCTGCATGACGACGACTTGAAGCGCAGTAAACCGCGAGTCGGTTGCGGTCAAGCAATGCGCGGCCAGGAACTCAGGAGCAAGGCTGGCGCCTTAGGGAAACGCTGAAATATTCAGCGTTTCCCGTAGCGGAGGGACGCGCTGCCAAGATCGGCGGCTGTAAGCTGCTGATCTTGTGAGCCATCGGAAAAACCATGCTTTTCCGATGGCGGGCGCCGAGAAATCCAGGATGGATTTATTCAGCGCTTCCTTAGTTGCCGCGACTGATGGCAGCGCTGGGAGGGAGCAGCCGGCGAAGGGCCGCGGCAATCCCGATGGCGTCCAGGCCACAGGCGCTGAGTAGCTCTTCCCGCGTCCCGTGTTCCAGGAAGTGATCCGGCAGGCCCAGATGCGTGACGGGCACACTCAGGCCATGGCGGGCGAGGCACTCGGAGACGGCGCTGCCCGCGCCGCCGGCGACTGTGTTGTCTTCCACGGTAACCAGTTGCGTGTGGGTGCGGGCGAGTTCGATCACCAGGGCTTCATCCAGCGGTTTGATGAAGCGCATGTTGACCACGGTGGCGCCCATGGGCTGGGCGGCCTCCAGTGCCGGCGTCACCATGGCGCCGAAGGCCAGGACGGCGAGGCCTCGACCCGGATGCCGGATTTCGGCGCGGCCCAGGGGGAGGGGCGGGGCGTCGACCTGGAACGGGATGCCGGGGCCGGCGCCGCGCGGATAACGCACCGCAGCAGGCACCTTTAGAGCCAGGGCGGTATTGAGCATGGCGCAACATTCCGCCTCCTCCGCCGGCGCCATGATCACCATGTTGGGGATGCAGCGCAGAAAAGAAAGATCGAAGGCGCCATGATGGGTGGCGCCGTCCTGCCCCACCGGCCCGGCCCGATCGATCGCAAACACCACCGGCAGGTTCTGCAGCGCCACATCATGGATGAGCTGGTCGTAGGCACGTTGCAGAAAGGTGGAATAGATGGCCACCACGGGGTGCATCTCCTCACAGGCGAGCCCCGCCGCCAGCGTCA
The DNA here is from genome assembly GCA_002862435.1 of Pseudomonadota bacterium. GTDB lineage: Bacteria > Pseudomonadota > Gammaproteobacteria > UBA5335 > UBA5335 > Macondimonas. Next base: position 145,008 of record PKDC01000028.1, read on the forward strand.
CGGCATGCTGTTCGCAGATGCCCACGTCGTAATAGCGCTCCGGGAAACGTTTTTCGAATTCCACCAGGCCCGAGCCTTCGCGCATCGCAGGCGTGATGGCGACGATTTGGGAGTCACGGGCCGCCGCCGCGCAGATCCAGGCCCCGAATACCTGGCTGTAGGTGGGCTTGGCGCCCGGTGTGCTGGCAGGCAGCGTGCCTGTATGGGGGTCGAAGCGGGTGACACCATGCCATGCGACGGGATCGTTTTCGGCGGGTGCGTAGCCTTTGCCCTTGCGGGTGACCACATGCAGAAACTGGGGTCCGGGACGGTTGCGCAGGTTGCGCAGGGTATCGATCAGGACGGGCAGGTCGTGGCCATCGATGGGGCCGATGTAATTGAAGCCCATCTCCTCGAACAGGGTGCCAGGGGCAACCATGCCTTTCACATGTTCCTCGGCGCGTCTGGCGAACTCCCATACGGGGGGAACATGGCGCAGGACCTTTTTCCCCTCCTCGCGGATGCTGGTATAGAAATGCCCCGAGAGGATACGTGCCAGGTAATTGGACAAACCCCCCACGTTCGGCGAGATGGACATCTCATTGTCGTTCAGGATCACCAGCAGGTCGGCACGCAGGTGGCCCGCATGGTTGAGGGCTTCATAGGCCATGCCGGCGGTCATGGCGCCATCGCCGATGATGGCGGCCACCCGGCGGCGCTCTCCCCGTGCCCGGGCCGCCAGCGCCATCCCCAGGCCGGCGCTGATCGAGGTGCTGGAATGCCCGACGCCAAAGCTGTCGAATGGGCTTTCTGCGCGCTGGGGGAAGGGCGCCAGGCCATGCAGCTTGCGGATGGTGGGCAAGGCCGCGCGGCGGCCGGTCAGGATCTTGTGTGGATAGGTCTGGTGGCCCACATCCCACACCAGGCGATCACGGGGCGTGTCGAACAGATAGTGCAAGGCAATGGTGAGTTCCACCGTGCCCAGGTTGGCGGCGAAATGACCGCCGGCCTCACCGATGGTCTGGATCAGGTAGGCGCGCAGTTCCGCCGCCACCCCAGCCAGCGACGATTCGGGCAACAGGCGCAGCGCTTCAGGGGAATCGATCTGCGCCAGCAACGAGGGAAGTGGGCTCATGGCACCGGGCGTCGTTGGGGAAAGCAATGGATTATCAGCCTGCGACGCCTCTGTCATCAAGGATAGCCTGTGGCGCGCTGAACCGGCAGCTTCAGCAATGCCGATTCAGCAGTTCATCGGCGAGCGCACGCAAGGGATCGGCAGCCGCGCCGAAGGGCGCCAATTCGTCCAGTGCTTGCTGATGCAGTTGGGCTGCGCATTGCTGGGCGGCAGCCAGGCCCATTAACTGCGGATAGGTGGCTTTGTCATGGGCCAGATCGGCGCCTTGGCGTTTACCCAGGGTCGCCGTGTCGACCGTGAGATCCAGGATGTCGTCCCGGATCTGGAAAGCCAGTCCCAGCGCCGCCGCACAACGGTCCAGTCCCGCGTATGCGGGTGCATCTTCGGGCAAGGCCAGATCCGCAGCCAGTCGCACCGCTGCGCAAATCAGGGCGCCGGTCTTCTGGCGGTGGATGGTTTCCAATTGGCGTTCATCAATCTGCCCGGCACTGACGGCCAGGTCCATGGCCTGCCCCCCCGCCATGCCCAAGGAACCACAGGCGCGGCTCAACGTGCGGATCTGGCGCAGTTGCTGCGCAGCTGTTGGGCCATTCGCCAGGGGACGCGAGAGCAATTCGAAGGCTAGGCACTGGAGGGCATCCCCGGCGAGGATGGCGGTCGCCTCGTCGAATGCGCGATGCGTGGTGGGGCGGCCTCGGCGTAAATCGTCATCGTCCATGGCCGGCAGGTCATCATGCACCAGGGAATAGGCATGGATGAATTCCACTGCGCAGGCCGCATCATCCACCCAGTCCAGGGGAATGCCCAGCAGACTGCCGGTGGCATAACACAAGGCTGGGCGCACCCGTTTGCCACCTCCCAGTACGGCATAGCGCATGGCGGCATGCAGTTTTTCAGGTACCACATGGGCCGGCGGCAGGCGGGCTTCCAGCGCGGCGTCGGCCCGGCTGCGCCACTGGCCCAGGACGGGACATACGGGTGACGCGGCATTCATCCCGCAGGATCCGGCTCGAAGGGGGTCAAGGGCGCTGCGGCGCTGGGCTGGGTCAGGGCCATCACACGCTGTTCGGCCTGCTGTAGGGCTTGCTGGCAACGACGTGTCAGCTGCACGCCGCGCTCGAAGCGCTCCAGGGACTGTTCAAGGGTGAGTTCGCCCCGCTCAAGCTGTTCCACCAGGGTTTCCAGCTCTTCGAGCGCGGTTTCGAAATTCAGTTGTTCGGTGTTCACGCGGCACGGCAGATCACAGGATTGGGGCTTCATGCTGCCTCAGCGGTCGCGCAAAATCCAGTCAGGAGCGCCCGTGGAAGGCAGGCAGAGGAATGTACTGGCGAGGCTTAGTTGCGCACTGGCACAATGGGCACCGGCTCCGGAACAGAACGCTGTTTCCCATGGTCTCATGGCGCATGGCCCCAAACGTGGGGTTTACGCTTCACCCCAGGCAAATTGTTCAGGGGAGCGATGTCCTCCGGGGCACGCGCAAGGACCCGTTTCAAAGCACGACGATCGACATGTTCCTTAAAGCACAACGGTGAGCGCCATGACTTGGATGAAACGCATTTTTCTCTTCGGCTTGACAAATATCGCGGTGATCGTGCTGTTGACGATCGTCATGCGCGTGCTGGGCCTGGATCAGGCCGTCGCGATACGGGGTGGAAATCCCGTTGCGCTACTTGTTTTTGCTGCCGTCATGGGGATGGGGGGTTCCTTCATTTCTTTGGCGATGTCCAAATGGATGGCCAAGCGCTTCATGGGGGTCCGTGTGATCGAGCAGCCTGGCAGCGCCTTGGAACGCTGGCTGGTGGACACGGTCGCGCGCATGGCCCGCGATTCGGGGATCGGTATGCCGGAGGTCGGGATCTTCGATAGCCCCGATCCCAATGCGTTTGCCACTGGCATGTCGCGCAACAACGCACTGGTGGCGGTCAGTACCGGGTTGCTGCAGCGCATGCTGCCGGAGGAGGCCGAAGCGGTGCTGGGCCATGAGGTTTCCCATGTGGCCAATGGGGACATGGTGACCCTGGGCCTGCTGCAGGGCGTGCTGAATACCTTTGTGATTTTCCTGTCCCGCATCATTGGCATGGTGGTGGACAATGCCCTGTCCCGTGGCGAAGAGCGCCGCGGCTCGGGTGTCGGGTATTTCGTGACGGTGATCGTGGCGGAAATCGTCCTGGGCCTGTTGGCCACCGTCATCGTTATGGCGTTCTCGCGCTGGCGTGAGTTCCGCGCGGATGCAGGGGGCGCCAGGCTCACCAGTCGCGCCGCAATGATTGGCGCCTTGGAACGTTTGCGCGAAGCCCACGAGCCGGCTCAGATGCCCGATCAACTGCGGGCCTTTGGCATCCGCAGCGGCGGCGGCATGATGCGTTTGTTCATGAGTCATCCGCCCTTGGAGGAGCGCATCGCCGCCTTGCGCGCCGCAGGCTGATGGGCGTGTCGTTTTGATGACTTCAGGCCCGCTGCACTTGCGGTGGCGGGCGGGATGTCCGTTCAGGGGAGCGCAGCACGACCTCTGGTTCCTGAACATAATGCCCTTGGAGATAGTGCACACCCAGTTGCCAGAGCACGGCCAGTGCATTCGCGTTTTCCACATGCCCGGCGATGACGCGGATATCGTGGCGCTCGGCATGTTCCACGATCTGGCGAATACGGCCCTGGGCCTCCTGGCTTTCGGTCACTTCCTGCAGCAGTCCTGGCGCCAGCTTGAGGAATTGCGGTGAGATATGGCTTGCCAGCTGCAGCGCATGCGGGCTGCGGCCGAAATGATCGATGGCGAGGGGATAGCCCTGGACTTTCAGCATCTGCGAGAGACCGAGCACGCTTTTGAGGTTGGATTCGACCTGCTCCTCGGCAATCTGCAGGTAGAGTGGCGCGGGCGTTGCGGTTTTCGGGAGATGCGCTTTCAGCCAATCCACAGTATCCGCGGCCACGATACTGGCACCCGACAGCTTAACGAACAGCCCTTTTTGATGGAGATCTCCCTGTTGATCGCCCAGCACATGCAAGGCGTGCGCCAGCACCCAGCGGTCCAGTTCCGTGGCGATGCCGGTTCGTTCCGCAGCGGGCCAGAAGTCGGTTGGCGAGAGTTCCTGCCCCCGCTCATCCATCATCCGCAAACGCACCTCGTAATATTCCGCTGCGCTGCCATTGAGCGAGGAGATCGGTTGGTAGACCAGCCGCAGGGTATTTTGAGTCAAGGCCTGGCGTAGCCGCTCGGCCCAGGTGGCATCGGCCTGCTGGGTGGCCGCGACGGGGTTGTGCAATTTGGCCAGGCCCACCTGCAGGCGCGCACTGCGTGCATCCGAGGCGGCACGTTCGGCTTCCAATAGTGCCGATTCCAGTGCAATCTCCTCTTCACTTGGCCATTCCCGCAGGCCAAAGATGCTCCGCATCACCCGGCTCTGCGCGCCGACCTCCACGACCTGCTGAGTCAATTGCGCCTGCCAGCGCACCGCTTGGGTCTGCGCTTCCTTGGTATTCGACGCGGTGTAGACCGCGGCCACCCAGAAATCCCGCAGTCGAATTGCCACGCCGCCCTCAGGCAGCAGCGCCTGGAGTGCCTGGACATAGGCCTGCGTTGCAGCCTCGCAGGCGACATAGCCCACACTGGGCAGCAGTTCCGGTAGCTCGTCCAGCTGCACGGCAAGCAGGAAGCGGGAACCGGTTGCTGGAAAGGGCAGTGCCGCCAGTCGTTGGAGGTTGGTCGCAAACTGATGGGGCCCGATGGGCTGTTCAGCCGGGGGTGCGTCCCGCAGTTGCTCGTAACGGCTTTCCAGGTCAGCGAATTGGGTTTGGATGCGGGCGAGATCCTGTTCCAGATGTGCCAAGTGTTGCTGTTGCCGCAAGCCTTCGGCACGGGCCTGGACCAGTTCCCGTTCAATCGCAGGATCGGATGGCGGCGCGGGAATCAGGATTTGTACGCCCGCCTGGTCGCCAGATTGTGCCCATCCCAGATGCCACTGCATGGCAAACGTGCTGCCATCGGCTCGCCGTCCAGTAACGGCAATGGCGTCCCTGGGCAAACGCCCTTGCTGGGCCTCCCGCAAACAACGCTTGACCGCATCCCGGGAAGCGGGTGCGATCACATCCATGACCGGATTGCCCTCCAAGGCCGTCGGCGCGTCGTAACCCAGCAACCGAGCGTAGGCAGGATTAACGCGAAGATGGACGCCTTCAGCAACCCAGGCCATGGGATCGGAGGTATGGGTCACGAAATGTTCCAATTGGCTGCGCCATTGCGTCGCTTCCTGTTCCAGGATGAGTCGCTGTTGAGCCGCTTGAGTCAGCGTCACCTCCCGCAGTGCAACGGCGGCCAGTAACTCGCCGGCGCCGCGGTCGACCAAATGGGCGGCGCCTTGAGCAAGGGCGGCTGCCATCCGCGAGGAATCCGGACTGTCGCCCAAGGCGATGACTGGGATCGGCGGCTGGAAACTCATGGCCCGCGCCACGGCGTCCTTCAGGGAAACCGGGCCATTTGCTTCGGGGCAAATCAAGACATCGGGCCGGTCGCTTGTGAGGGCCTGCGCCAGGTTAGCGCTATCGGGCAGGTGCCGGGTGCGCACGCGCAGCCCCGCATTGCGCAACAGGCTGCCCACGCTCTCGGCCGCGTTGGGCGCGCGATCCACGATCCAAACCGAAAGCAGGGCGGGGGCGTTCAAGTTGCTATCTCCTGGGCGGTGGCTCACCGCTGTATTCATCCATGGGTTCATGCGCCTGGGCCCAGCGCACCGGGAGAATCCGTTTGGCCGGATCGTTTGCCGCTTCCCGGGCCAGGCGCGGTACCAGATACCCCGGCAGCCGCGCCGCGACCTCGCCCATGAGCCGCTGGGCTCGCTCCATATCCACCTCGAAGTGGGCGGCGCCCTGGACCCGATCGAGCAGATGCAGGTAGTAAGGCAGCGCGCCCAATTCAAACAACCGCTCGCTCAGGTCAACCTGTGCAGTCACCGTGTCATTGATGCCGGCCAACAGTACCGCTTGGTTGAGCAGCACCGCTCCGGTTTGTCGGATGCGCATCAAGGCTGCAGCCACCGTTTGATCCAGCTCCTGGGCGTGATTGCTGTGCACGACGATTACCCATTGGAATCGGCGGTTTTGCAGCCAACTTGACAGCCGCTCGTCAACCCGCTCGGGCAGGACGATGGGCAGGCGGGTATGGATGCGCAGGCGCTTGAGATGGGGAATCTCGGCCAGTGCCGCCACCAGTTCGGTTAGCTTCTCATCCGGCAGACTCAAGGGGTCGCCGCCGCTCAGGATCACCTCGTTGATGTTGGCGTCATCGCGCAGATAGGCTAGTGCCTCGCTCCAGCGGCTGCGGGCGGCATGGGCTTCGCTGTAAGGAAAATGACGACGGAAACAATACCGGCAGTGAATGGCACAGGCACCGGTCAAGACCATCAACGCGCGGCCGTGGTACTTGTGCAGCACGCCACCCGGCCGCCGACTGGGACCATCGCCCACCGGATCAAGGAGAAAGCCCACTGCCGGCATTGCCTCTTGCCCCAGCGGCAGGACCTGACGCAGCAAGGGATCGGCCCAGTCGCCCGGACGCATGCGATCGACGAAGCCGCGTGGGACCCGCAATGGGAAGGGCGAGTGCCGGTCGATCGGGTAGGGGGCCTGCGCCGGATCGAGCCGCAGGAGTCTCAGCAGTTCATCCACACCCTGCACACCCTGGGCGAGCAGCGATTGCCAGCGCGGCGGCTGTGTCGGGGAAATGCTTCGGGTTATCATGGCGCTCCTGCGGTATCCGTCACGGTTGTTCGGGATGGATGCAAAACGACGCATTTTGACACCCCAGCGGGTCTTTTGGCGGCGCCTTGGGCGCCTTCCGTCGATCCGCTCCATTTTGTTGACGGGACATCCATGGCAATTTACAGCACCAATGAATTCAAAGGCGGCCTCAAGGTCATGCTCGACGGCGATCCGTGCAGCATCCTGGAAAACGAGTTCGTCAAACCCGGCAAGGGCCAGGCATTCAACCGTGTCAAATTCCGCAATCTCAAGACCGGCCGGGTGATAGAGCGCACCTTCAAGTCGGGGGACACCATCGAATCGGCCGACGTAGTGGAAGTGGAAATGCAGTTTCTGTACAGCGATGCGGACAACTGGCATTTCATGGTCACCGACACCTTCGAGCAACATGCTGCCACCCCCGCCGCGGTGGGTGAGTCGGCCAAGTGGATCAAGCCCGAGGATCTGTGCACCGTCATGCTTTACAACAACATGCCGCTGAGCGTGACCCCGCCTAATTTCGTGGTGCTGCGCATTGCCGAGACCGATCCGGGGATGCGCGGCGACACCGCCAGCGGCGGCGGCAAGCCGGCGACCCTGGAAACCGGCGCCGTGGTGCGGGTGCCCTTGTTCGTGGAGCAGGGTGAGTTGATCAAAGCCGACACCCGCACCGGCGAATACGTTTCCCGCGTCAAGGAGTAATCCTTGCGCAGCGCCAGGTGCTGGCGGCCCAGCGCATGCTTGCAGGTCTTGCAGGCGCGTGCCCGGATGCTGGCCCGCATCCGGGCCTTTTTCGATGCGCGCGGCGCGTGGGAGGTGGAAACGCCGCTGTTTGCTGCCACCTGTGCCAGCGATCCCCACCTGCAAGCCATCCGGCTGGCCGATTCCCCATGGGGGCCACGCTACTGGCAGACCTCCCCCGAGGCGCACATGAAGCGCTTGCTGGCGGCCGGCTCGGGTGCGATCTACCAGATCTACCGGGCGGCACGGGCAGGGGAGCGGGGACGTTTCCACCACCCCGAATTCACCCTGCTGGAATGGTATCGGCCGGGCTTCGACCACCGCGCCCTGATGGTCGAGGTGGATGCGCTGCTGCGTGCGCTGCTGATCGAGGGACCGCAGCTTGGGTTGACCGAAACCCTGACCTACCGCGATGCCTTCCAACGCCATGCGGGGCTGGATCCGTTCGTGGTCGATGCGGCGCAATGTCGTGCCCAGTTGACCACCGCCGGAATCGGCTTGTCAGTGGGCGCTGCTGACCTGGACCGGGACGGTTGGCTCGACCTGATCATGACCCATTGCGTCGCTCCCCATTTGGGCCGGGCGGGGCCCTGTTTCATCACGGACTATCCCGCCTCGCAGGCCGCGATGGCCCGGTTGCTGCCCGGCGAGCCGCAGGTGGCTGCCCGTTTCGAGCTGTATCTGCATGGCCTGGAGCTGGCCAATGGCTATCATGAACTCAGCGATGAACCGGCACAGCGGGCCCGCATTGCAGGCGACATGGCTTGGCGCGCCGAGCATGGTCTACCGCCGGTGCCGGTGGACGAGGCACTCCTGGCGGCGTTGGCGGCTGGTTTGCCCGATTGCGCCGGGGTGGCACTGGGAATGGACCGACTGGTCATGATCGCCACGGGCGCATCCGATATCGACGCCGTCCTGGCCTTCCCTGTCGAACGGGCTTGAAGCGGAAACATTCCGGGCTGATGATGCGAAACGATCTGCTGCGGGGAAAATGCCATGGAAGGACACTACGAGTTCATCGGGCGCTTTGAGCCGGTCCTGCGGTTTGCCGCGCCCCCTGTGGACGCGGCTTGGTGGTTCATCTGCGATGGCGCGCGCCTGCTGGTGAACCGTCAGCCCGACGGCAGCTTGAGCGTGCCCCTCGTGCGCCAGCCGGCTTGGTTGGGGCTGCCTCTGGATCAAACGCCGCATCCCCTGGGCTATCTGGATGGTGTGCCTTGCTACGGTCTGGGTGCCGATGGCGGTGTCAGCCCCGCGGATCCGAACGGGCAGTGGATGGACCTGCGCCGCCTGTTCGATCGTTTGCCCGCCGATCTCTTTCTGCTGGCTGGACGGGCCATTCAGATCGTGGCCTGGGATCGCACCCACCGCTATTGCGGCCACTGCGGTACGGCGCTTGTCTTTGCCGAAAACGATCGCGCCAAGCAATGCCCCGCCTGCAGCCTGCGCCAGTTTCCACGTCTGGCGCCGGCGGTAATGGCCATGGTGGTGCGGGGTTCGGAGGTATTGCTGGCGCGCGGCCCGGAGTTTCCGGTGGGGCTGTTCAGCATCCTGGCCGGCTTCGTGGAGCCGGGGGAGACGCTGGAGGCCTGTGTGCGCCGTGAGGTGTACGAGGAAGTGGGCATTTTTGTCGGCCCCATGCGCTACCTGGGATCCCAGCCCTGGCCTTTTCCCCATTCCCTGATGATCGGTTTTGTCTGCGAGTATGCGGGTGGGGATCTGCAGCCGGACGGCGTGGAGATCGTGGAGGCGGATTGGTTCGATTATCGTCATCTGCCTGCTCATCCCAGTGCCATGAGCCTGGCGGGGAAGTTACTGACTCATTTTGTGGCGGATTGTGAGCAGCGTTTCGGCAGCAGTTGATGGTGTGGCTGACGCCATTCAGCACTTGCAGATCACCTTGCGGCTTTCGCGTGGCGAAAGTGCCGGATAGAGATCGATTGCCAAACTGCAGCGATGGCTTGTCCTGAATCAGTCGACGTGCCAGATGAGGCGCATTTTCACCGCGAATCCAGGCTGGTCGTCCTTGGGTGCATGGATCACCTGATCCGCTGTAGGGCGCGCATTCGGCTACACGGAGTCAGTTATGGTATTTTTCCGGAGGTGGGAGATCCATGCCTGAGGGGGCATGGGGCCGGTCGACGGCCAATCCCGAAAAAGAATGTAACGAAAACAGGTCATTCATGGAGGAGACCGCTCATGTCCGCATTGGCACAATTGCGCAAAATGCCCGAAGCCCGCAAAGGCGCCCTGGCTCCGTTGCGTCAGGTGGGGTTGCTTAATGGCGTCCGCACCCTCACCAAGGCCTTGATTCGCAGCCGCTTCGACCGCAACGAGCTGCCGCGCCAGTTCCTGCTGTCGTTCTGGGATACGCTCGGCAGCCGCGAAGCCATCATCGATGGCAACGATCGCATCACCTTCGCCCAGTTCAAGGATCGCGTGCTGCGCCTGGCGGATGTGTTGCACGGCCTGGGCCTGAAGCCTGGTGATCGCTTTGCCGAGCTGCTCTACAACAGCCCGGTATGGTTCGAGGCGATGGCTGCGGGCACGCTCACCGGCATCAACATGCCCATGCTCAACTGGCACTTGCGGCCCAACGAGCTGGCCCAGTGCATCAATGCCGCGCAGCCGCAGGCGCTGCTGGTCGATCATGAGTTCCTTGATCGCATCCTGCCGATCCGCGACCAGATTCCTTCCGTCAAGCATTACCTGGTGGTCGGTGGCGAACCGCCGGAAGGCATGCATTCCTATGAGGCGCTGATGGCCCGTGCTCAGCCAGTCCTGCCGCCCGGAAAGCTGGATATGGCGCCCCGGCCCTACAGCGGCGGCACCACCGGCACGCCCAAATACATGAACATCAATCGCGAGCGACTGGCCAGCGATTCGGATGCCGATCGTCGTGGCGCGAAAAAGGAAGACCTGATCCGCATGGGTCTGATGCAACTCACGGCTTTCCATTATTACAAGCTGGGCGAAATCTCCGATCCCATCACCGGCAATGTGCGCTCCCTGATTCCGGGGCCGCTCTATCATGCTGGGGTGCAAGTAGGCGTGCTGCCGTTCTTCGTTGGCGGCACGGTGGTGCCGATGCGCAAGTTCACCGCCGAAGGCTTCCTGCAACTGATCCAGGACGAACGCATCAACTGGACCTTCGTGGCGCCGACCATGCTGGAGCGGGTGGTGGGCTTGTCCGATGAGATCAAGTCCAAATACAACCTGTCCAGCATGCGCACCATCATCTGCGCGGCTGCGCCCTGTCCGCCCCAGGTGAAGCGGGAGATCAACGCGCTGTTCCGTCGCCAGGGGGCGAAGGACGATGTGTTCCACGAGTACTACGCCGCCTCCGAAACCGGGCTGGTCACGATCCTCGCCCCCGAGGACTATCAGGCCGATCCCAAGCGCTATGACAGCGTCGGCAAGGTGCGCGGCTGTGAAGTGGGGATCTGGAATCCCGACACCCAAAGCTGGTGCCCCACTGGCAAGGAAGGCAAGGTCATCATGCGCACGCCGACCGTCTACGGTCTGGAATATGCCGGCGTGGACGAAGCGACCATGCGCAAGAACTTCCTGGAGATCAACAACGAGCTCTGGTACGACGACGGTCTGATTGGTTATCTGGATGCCGATGGTTTCCTGTATCTCACTTCGCGGGTGAAGGAGATGATCATCACTGGTGGGGTGAATTTGTTCCCCAACGAGATCG
>PKDC01000008.1 GCA_002862435.1 Pseudomonadota bacterium
GGGTGGCCGGCCCTTCCATCATCGCCCAGGCGCTGCCCGATCTGGCACCTGCCGCCCTGCCCAACCGCGCGCCGCGCCAAGTCAAGAACGCCATCGCCCAGGGCATGGCCCTGGCGACCGGCATGATTCCTGATTTCGTCGGCTTCGAAGGCGCGCGGGAAAACCCTTACGCCATCCCCAATCTGCGGGTGGAATTCGCCACCTTGCGGCCCTATGGCGTTCCGCTGGGGTTCTGGCGCTCCGTGGGTCATTCCCACGCCGCCTTCGCGGTGGAGAGCTTCATCGACGAGCTGGCGGTGCAACGGGGGGAGGATCCGGTAGTGTTCCGGCGCCGCCTACTGGTCGAGCACCCCCGTCATCTGGCGGTACTGGACCGTGTGGCGCAGGCCTGCGGCTGGGGCACGCCGCTGCCGCCGGGGCATGGCCGCGGCGTGGCGCTCCATGAATCCTTCGGCAGCATCGTCGGCCAGGTGGCCGAAGTGTCGGTAAACGCGGATGGCCAGGTGCAGGTGCATCGCGTGGTGATTGCGGTGGATTGCGGGCAGGTGGTCAATCCGCTCACCCTACGCGCGCAGATGGAAGGCGGCATGGCTTACGGATTGAGCGCGGCCCTGTTCGGCGCCATCACCATCCAGGACGGCGCCGTGACGCAGGGCAATTTCGACAGCTACCGGGTGTTGCGGATGAACGAGATGCCGCGGGTGGAGGTGCACCTCATCGACAGCGGCGAAGCGCCGGGCGGCGTGGGCGAGCCGGCGACGCCGCCCATTGCGCCGGCGGTCTGCAACGCCATCCACCACGCCACCGGTACGCGCATTCGCCGCTTGCCCATTGATCCCGCCGCCCTGCGCGCCGCCTGACCCGCGCACAACGGAGCCACGCCCATGCAGGCCATGCGCATCCATCACACCGGTGGCCCGGACGCCCTGATCGCCGAAACCGTTCCCGATCCAGTCCCGGCACCGGGCGAAGTCGTCGTGGCGGTGGAAGCCGCGGGCGTCAATTTCATCGACTGTTACCACCGCAGCGGCCTGTATCCGCAACCTCTCCCGTTCACGCCGGGTGTGGAGGGCGCCGGTACCGTGTGTGCGCTGGGCGCCGAGGTCACGGCGTTCCGGATCGGGGATCGCGTGGCCTGGGTGGGGGTCGCGGGCAGCTATGCCGAACAGGCTGCCATCCCCGCCGAACGGCTGGTGCCGCTGCCGACAGCGGTCACGGCGCAGCAGGCGGCGACCGCACTGCTGCAAGGCCTGACGGCGCAGATTCTGACCAGCGAGACCTGCCCGCTGGCGCCGGGAGATCAGATTCTGGTCCACGCCGGGGCCGGCGGGGTGGGCCGACTGCTGATCCAGATGGCCCGGGCGCGGGGGGCGCGCGTGATCGCCACGGTCGGCAGCCCCGGCAAGGTCGATCTGGTACGAGATCTAGGGGCCGAGCGGGTGGTCGACCGCAGCCGGGAGAATGTCGTGGCGGCCGGACTGGACTGGACGGGTGGCGCGGGCGTGCGGGCGGTCTTCGATGGCATTGGCACGGCCACCTTCGACGGATCGCTGGCCATACTCGCGCGCCGGGGCATGCTGGTGCTGTTCGGCCAGTCCAGCGGCCCGGTGGCGCCGGTGGATCCTGCCCGTCTGGCCGCGGGTTCTTTTTTCCTCACCCGCCCCAGTCTGTTCCACTACATCGCCGAGCGCGCAGCGCTGCTTTCGCATGCTGAAGCCCTGTTCGCCAACCTGCAGGCCGGGCGGCTGCAACTGCTGGTGAACCAGACCTTTCCCTTGACCGAAGCTGCTGCCTCCCATCGGGCACTGGAAAGCGGCCAGACCACAGGCAAATTGCTCCTGCTGCCCTGATCGCCGAATCGCGGCACGGCGTACCGGGCATGTGCAAAGCAAAGCCATCTGGCCCCAACCATCCAAATCCACCGAAGCATGGGCATGATTCAGCGAGATGACACCGGCACGGAGCGATGCGACGCCGTCGGATCAGCGCGTGCCCGATCCAGATCCGCGCAGACCGCTCGGGCGCCATCCAGCAGGCGCGGACCCGCCCGCTGCAACCAATCGGGATCGATGGCGTAGACATGCCCGCCGCGCACCGCCGGCAGGGCGCGCCAAGCTTGCCAGCGCGTCAGCCAGGCCGGCTCCGCACCCGCCATGCCGCCGGCCAGGATCACCTCCGGCGCCGCTGCCAGCACCGCCTCCAACGACACCGTGGGGGTAAGGGTGCGTAGTCCCGCAAATGGATTGTCTCCGCCGCAAAGTGCGATGACCTGGCTGATCCAATGGCCGCCACCGACTGTCATCAAGGGCGTGTCCCACACTTGATAGAACACCCGCAACCGGCGCGCCTCCCGGTGGCTTGCGGCCAGGGTCGCAAGACCGGTTTCAAACGCAGCTGCCGCGGATTCGGCCTGATCCGCAGTGCCGGCAAGTTGCCCCAACCGCCGCAGACTGGTAGGAATATCGGCCAGCGTCCGGGGATCGCTGCGATAAACCGGCAGCCCCATGCGAGCGAGCAGATCCAGCTGATCCGGCGCATTGCCACCCTGCCAGCCCACCACCAGATCGGGCCGCAGCGCCAGGATGGCCTCCACATCCACGCCGGTATAACTGCCCACCGAGGGCAGGTCGCGCGCGGCAGGCGGATAGTCGCTGTACGCCACGCCCCCGACGACTCCGCTGCCCGCCCCGGCAGCGAACAGCAGTTCGGTCACATGAGGCGCCAGGCTGACGATGCGGCGGGCCGGAGCCGCCAATTCCACCCAGCGACCGGTGTCATCGAGCTGACGCACCTGGGCCTCGAGAGGCATACAGAACTGCAAGCCGAGCAGCATCAGCCAACCCCAGGCAAGCCGCCTGCTGCGGGAATTGATCATCGCCATGTCTGGCCTCCGGAATGATCCCCTGCCGCAGCTGATCTCGCCGGATAGCGCGCACCTTTGCGCGGAAAGACGCCGTCCGATCGCCTGCCAAGCATGAGCTGATGAAGATTCACGGAATTGTCAGGATTCACGTTGAGAGCAGCACTTAAGCATTTCTTGCGGATCGATCAGATCGTCCGCCATCGTCGCATCCCGCGCAGGATTGCCCGCCTGCGCCAACTGCCTTAGGATGAAATCCCTTTTTCCCGAGGCTGGGCGCCGTCATGCGGCGATGTGCAGCCCTTAATAATGGACTTATTGCTTCTTCCTTTCCTGATCCTGCTCAATGCCTTGTTTGCCTTGTCCGAGATGGCCGTCGTCTCTTCGCGTCAAGCTCGCCTGCAAAACCTGGCCGAACGAAAACACCCCGGCGCCAGCGTGGCCCTGGCCTTGCATGAGTCCCCCTCCAACTTTCTCTCCACCATTCAGGTCGGCATTACCACCGTCGGCATCCTGAGCGGCGCCGTCGGCGAACGCACCCTGGCCGATCCTTTCGCCGCCTGGCTGGTCAACTTCCCGACGCTGGCGCCCTATAGCCACAGCATTTCGCTGGGCACCGTGGTGATCGGCCTCACCTTTTTCTCCGTGGTCGTGGGTGAGCTGGTGCCCAAGCGACTGGCATTGCTGGCGCCTGAAAGTGTTGCCTCTCGCATTGCACTGCCGATGCATGGCCTCTCCCGGGTAGCCCGTCCGTTGGTGGTAATTCTGGCCACCGCCAGCGATCTGCTCCTGCGCCTGCTGGGTGCGCGGGCACACTCCGGGCCATCAGTCAGTGATGAGGAAATCCGCGTGCTGATGCAGCAGGGCGCAGAAGCGGGGGTTTTCCATGAAAGCGAACAGGCCCTGGTCGCCAACGTGCTGCGCCTCGACGAACAACCGGTGCGGGCCATCATGACCCCGCGCCGGGAAATCCGCGCACTGGATCTGGAAGCGCCAGCCGAAACCATGCGCGAAAATCTGCTGGCCAGCGACTATACCCGCATGGTGGTATGCCGTGGCGAGCTGGACCAGATCGTGGGCATCCTGCAGGCCGGCGACCTGCTGCGGCGGATGCTGGCCGGCGCGCCATTCACGGCCGATGAAGTGGCCCAAGCCGCCCAGCCGCCGCTCTTTGTGCCCGAAAGCATGACCACTACCCGCCTGCTGGAAAAATTCCGTCAGGTGCGCCAGGAACTCGCCCTGATCGTGGATGAGTATGGCGACCTGCAGGGACTGGTGACACTCACCGACGTACTGAAAGCCATCATCGGTGAACTGCACTTACCGCAGACTCCGGAAGAGGAAAGCATGGTGCGGCGCGAGGATGGCTCCTGGCTGGTGGATGGCAGCCTGTCCCTGCAGCGTTTTCAAGCCGGCCTGCAGCTTCCTGACGACTGGATCGGCGATACCGACGGCGAATTCCACACCCTGGGCGGTTTTGTCATGAACACCCTGGGCCGGATTCCCCAGGCGGCGGATCATTTCACCCGCAACGGCCTACGCTTCGAGGTGGTCGACATGGACGGGCACCGCGTGGACAAGATTCTGGTTTCGGTGCCCCCCGTATCCGAGGACGCTGAGGAAGATGGCTCACCGCCCCTGTGGTGAGCCGGGGCCGCGCCATTTCTCATCAGGCAAACCAGGACACGCCACGCATCAAGACCGAGACACGGGTTTTCCGGGCGGTCCCGGCAAGCGAACCGGGAATAACCGGCAACAAGCCAAGCCGATCCCCGTCGCAGAACGCCAAACCGGCAACCCGCCGCGCTCGCCAGAGGCTAGATCCGCCCCAGGGCGCGGTGGCCGATGTCGGTCCGGTACTGCACGCCAGGCCAGCGGATGGCCGCGACCCCTTGGTAAACCCTGGCTTTTGCGCTCGCCAGATCGTCCCCGAGGGCGCACACACACAGCACCCGCCCACCATCCGTCAACACCTGGTCGTCTTCGCGCCGGGTGGCAGCATGGAACACCTGCACGCCAACCTGCGTCGCCGCCTCCAGGCCCGTGATGACATCACCCCGGCGCACCTCACCCGGATAGCCTGCCGCCGCCATCACCACCCCCAAGGCGGGACGGGGGTCCCATTGCGCGGTTTCCTGCTCCAAGCGCCCCGCCACCGCCGCCAGACACAGCGCCACCAGATCCGACTGCAGACGCAGCATCACCGGCTGGGCCTCGGGGTCGCCAAAGCGGCAGTTGTATTCCAGCACCCGGGGCGTGCCATCCGGGGCGATCATCAGGCCGGCGTATAGAAAGCCGGTATAGGGGATGCCATCGGCGGCCAGCCCCGTCACTGTGGGCCGGATGATGGCGTCCATCACCTGCCGGTGCAGAGCCTCGGTCACCACCGGGGCGGGGGAATAGGCGCCCATGCCGCCGGTATTGGGGCCGCGGTCGCCGTCCTGCAAGGTCTTGTGGTCCTGGGAGGTGGCCATGGGAAGAACATGGCCGCCCCCCACCATGACGATGAAGCTGGCCTCCTCGCCTTCGAGGAACTCCTCGATGACCACGCGCGCCCCGGCCGCACCAAACTGGCCACCCAGCATGTCCGAGACCGCCCGATGGGCCTCGGCGAGATCGTGGGCAACGACCACGCCCTTGCCGGCAGCCAGGCCATCGGCCTTGACCACGACCGGCGCGCCCACGCTGTCGAGGTAGGCATGGGCTGCAGCCGCCTCGGTGAAGCTGCGGTGACGCGCGGTGGGGATGCCATGGCGCTCCATGAAGGCCTTGCTGAACGCCTTGGAGCCTTCCAGTTGGGCGGCGGCCTGGGAAGGGCCGAAGCAGGGCAGTCCGGCCGCCTGGAAACGGTCCACCACACCCGCGACCAGGGGCTGTTCGGGGCCGACGAGGGTCAGGCCCACGGCCTCGCGCTGGGCGAACGCCACCAGGGCATCCAGATCGGTGGCAGCGAGGGGAACATTTTCCACCTTGGGCTCCAGGGCCGTGCCGCCGTTGCCGGGCGCGACGAAAACCTGCTCCACCTGGGGCGATTGAGCACATTTCCAGGCCAGGGCATGTTCGCGGCCACCGCCGCCGATCACGAGCACTTTCATCGCGTTAGCCATCCGGAATGAAGTGGGGCGCGGCGCATGAGCCGCGAACAGGGGGCGCAAAGGATAGCACAGCCCCCGCATGCCCTGGCTTCGCCAAGCGTCAAGCCATCCCTTGCAACGGGCTGCCCCGTTGAACGCGGACAGGCGCCGTGCTTCCCAACAAGCCGTCAGTGCCGAAAATGGCGCACGCTGGTGAACACCATGGCCATGTCGTGTTCATCGGCGGCGGCAATCACCTCGGCATCGCGCAGCGAGCCGCCGGGCTGGATCACCGCCGTGATCCCCACCTCAGCCGCCGCATCGATGCCGTCGCGGAAGGGAAAGAAGGCATCGGAAGCCAGCACCGAGCCGGTCACCGCCAAGCCTTCATCGGCGGCCTTGATGGCGGCGATGCGGGCGCTGTAGACCCGACTCATCTGCCCGGCACCGACGCCGATGGTGCGTCCCTCGCGGGCGTAGATGATGGCGTTTGACTTGACGAACTTGGCCACCCGCCAGGCAAACAGCAGATCAGCCACCTCGGCCGGCGTCGGCGCACGGCGGGTGACGCACTTGAGCTGCTCGGCCGACAGCGTGGCGAGGTCCCGGTCCTGCACCAGCATGCCCCCCGCCACGCTGCGCCATTCCAGGGCCGGCAGGGGCGCTGGCGGAACAGGTCCGCAGCTCAGCACCCGCACATTGGGCTTGCTGGACAACACCTGCAGCGCGCCTTCGCTGGCTTCCGGTGCCACGATGACCTCCACGAACTGGCGCTGCACGATGGCCTGCGCCGTCACTTCATCAAGCGGGCGATTGAGGGCGATGATGCCGCCAAAGGCGGAAGTGGGGTCAGTGGCATAGGCCCGCTCATAGGCCTCAAGCGGACTGTCCGCTACCGCCACCCCGCAGGGGTTGGCATGCTTGACGATGACACAGGCTGGAGTTTCGAAGGTCTTGACACATTCCAGGGCGGTGTCGGTGTCGGCGATGTTGTTGTAGGACAGCGCCTTGCCCTGCAACTGAACCGTACTGGCCACCTCGGCCGCAGCCGGATGGGCAACGCGGTAGAACGCCGCGCGCTGATGGGGATTCTCGCCGTAACGCAGATCCTCGACCTTGTGCCACTGGCCGCCCAAGGTGGCGGGGAACGGCGCGCGGTGACCCGTCTCGTCCATGGCGCTCAGATAGTTGGCAATGGCACTGTCATAGCGGGCGGTGTGGGCAAATGCCTTGGCGGCCAACTGGAAACGCCGCTCGGGCGTCGTGGCGCCGTCTCGCTCCAAGGCATCGGCCAAGCCGGCGTAATCCTCGGGATCCACCAGCACCGTCACGCGCCCATGGTTCTTGGCGCTGGCCCGGATCATCGCCGGCCCGCCAATATCGATGTTTTCGATGGCATCCGCCAACGAGCAACCCGGCTGGGCCACGGTGCGCTCGAAGGGATACAGGTTCACCACCAGGAAATCGATGGGCACGATGCCGTGCAGCGCCATCAGTTCGCCGTCCCGATCCATACGCCCCAGCAGGCCACCGTGAATCCGCGGATGCAGGGTTTTCACGCGGCCATCCATGATTTCGGGAAACCCGGTATGGCGCGACACCTCGATCACCGGCACCCCCTCGCGCGTCAGCAACTGGGCCGTGCCACCGGTGGACAGGATCTGCACGCCCAAG
Source organism: Pseudomonadota bacterium (assembly GCA_002862435.1). Taxonomy (GTDB): domain Bacteria; phylum Pseudomonadota; class Gammaproteobacteria; order UBA5335; family UBA5335; genus Macondimonas. The sequence continues at coordinate 7,609 of PKDC01000008.1, forward strand.
GCCGCCAGCCGCCGGGCCAAGGCCACGACGCCGGTCTTGTCGGAAACGCTGAGGAGGGCATAACGGTCAGTGGCCATGGGACGGGCTCCAGCACGGGGATGGGGGACGCGGCTGGAACCGGACGGGGACGTCAGCCGCTGATCTGATAATGTCGCAGTTTCTTGCGCAGGGTGGCGCGATTGATCCCGAGGATCTCGGCGGCCTGAGTCTGGTTGCCACCGACGTGGGCGAGCACCCGTTCCAGCAGGGGTCGTTCAACCTCTTCCATCACCAGACGGTGCATGTCGCCGGTGTAGAAGCCGCCTAGTTCGTGCATATAGCGGCCCACCGCACGCTCCACACACAACCGCAGGGGGAGCTCTTCGGCAGCGGGTTCGAGCGCCCGGGCCGCTGCATGTTGCGCACTATCCATGGGTCGCCTTGCCTCTATCCTGAGTAATCATCGACCGAGGCCACGCGGGAAGGCCAGCGCCATGCATCGCAGAGCCGACATCCCACCTTCCGGCCCGCAAACCCGTCAGTCGAACCCGCTATCAGGCCATCTTAAGCAGTGCCGCCCCATCCCTCAAGCCCACGCAGACGAGCGAGCCTGGTCTATTCGGGGGGAAGCAGTTCGAACCGGTATCCCGCTGCCTGGCGCCCTGGATCCAACAGTTCCAGATGAATCGGCACCCGCGCCTCGGGGGTGAGCAGCGCGCTGCGATCCACGGATTCCTGCAAGTAGGCCTCCGGCGCGAAGGTGCCGATCGCCATCGATCCCCCAAAGGGATCCTCCACGCTCAGCCGGATGCGTGGGTAGGGCTGGGCAAAGGGCGCCCGGTTGACCAGTTCCGCCTCGAACAGCAGCCCCCCCTCGCGCCGGGGGTGGGTAGTGAACTGGTGCGCCTCCAGCGCCAGCAACCGCACCTCCACGAGCGGCGGCAACGCACAGTTTGCTCCCACGTTTTGCAAGCGGGCGCAGCACCATTCGAGCAATGGCCGCCAAGCCGGATCAGCCACCCAACGCGGCCCGAAGACCATGAGCACCTGCGCGCCCAGCAACGCGCCCGCCACGCCACCCAAGGCCATCCACCACCACCCGGCGCGGCGCGGCTTCGCCTCGACCTCGGCGAGATCCTCGTCTTCCCATATCGGCTCCGGGAGCGCGACGATCCCCGGCTCATTATCGGCGACGCCTATCTCCTCCGACCAGAACATCAGGTGCGGTGCCTCTGCCGCGCTGTCCGGAGGCGGATCGACAAGGGGCACAAGCCCAGGCGGCGACTCATCGTCCTGCAGGCGCGCCAAGGCATCGAAACAGTGTTGACAGACACTGCAGCACACCTCGCCGCGCGCTAGCCGCAACTGCTCGGCCCGCACCTGGAGCCGCGTTTGACAGGCCGGACAATCCACATACATGCCCGACCCCTCCACTCAATCCCGAAGGCGCCGCCCGGCCAGACAGACCCAGCCTTCCCGTTCGCCCACGGCGGACAGTGTAATCCAGTCCCCGTAGGCCGCCTGCAGCGGAGCGACATGGCGCGCCAACAGTCCGGCCATCACCAGCCAGCCCCCGGGTTTGAGCAAATCCCGGAAACGCGGCGCCAATTCTTGCAGGGGCCCCGCCAGGATATTGGCCAACAGCACATCCGCAGCTTCGGCAAGGGTTTCCGGGGCGCTGACATGGACCCGGCCCAGCAAGTCGTTGCGGCGGGCATTTTCCCGCGTTGCCGTCAGCGCCTGGGGATCGATGTCCACCGCCTCGATGCTTGCCGCGCCCAACAGCCCCGCCGCCACTCCCAGAATGCCTGAACCACAACCGTAGTCGATCACCCGCAGGCCCGCCAGCTCGGCGCCATCAAGCCAGGTCAGGCACAGGGCCGTGGTGGGGTGGGTGCCGGTACCAAAGGCCAGCCCCGGATCCAGACGCAGATTCACGGCGGATGGATCAGGGGGCTGGTGGGCGCTGGGCACCACCCACAGCCGTTGTCCGAAGCGCATGGGCTTGAAATCCTTCAGCCAGGCACGCTCCCAGGCCTGATCGTCAAGCCATTCCAGGCGATGCGGTGGCAGCGGCAGGGGATGGCACTGAGCCGCCAGATCCAGCAGCACACGCAGCGGATCTGATTCCAGGGGCAGCAGCGCCGTCAGGCGCAGGCGATCCCACAACGGGGTGGCGCCGGGTGGTGGCTCGAACAGGGGTTGGTCGGCTCCGTCCTCCAAGGTCACGGCCACGGCGCCGGTCTCCAGCAAGGCCGCCTCCAGAGCCTCGCTCTCCCCCGGGCCGATTTCCATCACCAGTTGCTGCCAAGGCATGACGGGCTCCATCGAGGGCATTAGCCCTGCAGCTTTTTTTCCAGGTAATGGATGCTGACGGCGCCGCGCTGGAAGCCGGCGTCCTGCACCAGATCCTTGTGCAAGGCGGCATTGGTTTCGATGCCTTCCACCACCAGTTCGTCGAGGGCCGTATCCATGCGCGCCAGCGCCTTGTCGCGATCATCGGCATGGGCGATGAGCTTGCCGATCAGGGAGTCATAGTGGGGAGGCACCTCATAGCCGCTGTAGAGGTGGGAATCCATGCGGATACCGGGCCCTCCCGGCGCGTGATAATGGGTCACCCGGCCCGGCGAGGGCATGAAGGTGCGGGCATGTTCGGCGTTGATGCGGCACTCGATCGCATGGCCGCGCAGCCGGATGTCTTCCTGACGCAGGCCGAGCGGAACGCCGCTGGCAATGAGGATCTGCTGGGCCACAATGTCCACCCCCGTCACCATCTCGGTGACGGGGTGTTCCACCTGCACGCGGGTATTCATCTCGATGAAGTAGAACTCGCCGTCCTGGTAGAGGAACTCGAACGTGCCGGCGCCGCGGTAGCCGATGCGCACACAGGCATCGACACACACCGCGCCGATGCGGGCACGCTGCTCGGGAGTGATACCGGGCGCCGGGGCCTCCTCGATCACCTTCTGATGGCGGCGCTGGATCGAACAATCGCGCTCGCCCAGATGGATCGCCTGCCCCTGGCCATCGGCCAGCACCTGAATTTCGATGTGACGCGGCCGCTCCAGGTATTTTTCCATGTACACCGTGCCGTCGCCGAACGCCGCCTGGGCCTCGCTGCGCGTGAGCACAATCGCAGCGGCCAGGTGAGCCTCGCCGTGGACCACCCGCATCCCGCGCCCGCCGCCGCCCGCCGCTGCCTTGATCAGCACCGGATAGCCGATCTGGCGGGCAATCCTGATGTTCTCGGCGGGATCATCCGACAACGCGCCACCCGAACCGGGCACGCAGGGCACACCGGCCTCCTTCATGGCGTGGATGGCCGACACCTTGTCGCCCATCAGGCGGATGGTTTCCGGGCGAGGACCGATGAAGACGAAGCCGCTGCGCTCCACCCGCTCGGCAAAATCGGCGTTCTCGGAAAGAAAACCATAGCCGGGATGGATGGCTTCGGCGTCGGTGACTTCGGCCGCCGCAATCAGGGCCGGCATGTTGAGATAACTCTGGGCCGAGGGTGGCGGGCCGATGCACACCGTTTCATCGGCCAGCAGTACATGCTGCAACTGGCGATCGGCGGTGGAATGCACCGCCACAGTCTTGATCCCGAGTTCCCGGCACGCCCGCAGGATGCGCAGGGCGATCTCGCCGCGGTTGGCAATGACAATCTTGTCGAACATGGTGCGCCTGGGGTTACTGGATCACGAACAGGGGCTGGCCATATTCCACAGGCTCCCCGTTGTTGAGCAAAATGGCCGCCACCGTGCCTTCCACTTCGGATTCGATGGGGTTCATCATTTTCATGGCTTCAATGATGCACAGCGTATCGCCCTTCTTCACCGCCTGTCCGACTTCCGCGAACGGCTTGGCACCTGGGCCCGAGGCGCGGTAGAAGGTGCCCACCATGGGCGCCGTCACCGTCTGGCCCGGCGGCAGGGAGGAGGCGGCACTCACGGCGGGCAGCATCTCGGCCGTGACCACGGGTGCCGGCTGGGGCAGCGGCGGCGCGGTATACACTGGCGCCATGGAGAGGCTGGTGGCGTTGCGGCTGAGGCGTATGCTCTCCTCGCCTTCCTTGATCTCGATTTCGTTGAGCCCGGATTCTTCCAGCAGCTCGATCAATTTTTTGATTTTGCGAATATCCATGGTCGCGGGTACTTCCTGAATGCACGGAAACGTTATTCTTTTAAAAGGATCGCTTTAGCTGCCCTTGGCCGCAAGATGATGGAGGGCAGCCTCCAAGGCCAGATCGTAGCCCACATCCCCCAGGCCACAGATGACCCCCAGGGCCACATCCGAAAGATGGGAATGATGCCGGAACGGCTCGCGGGCGTGGATGTTGCTCAGGTGAATCTCGATGAAAGGGCGCGCAACCGCGAGCAGGGCGTCGCGCAGGCCGATGCTGGTATGGGTCAGCGCCCCCGGATTGATGAGGATGAAATCGGTGTCATCCTCAAGCGTCTCCTGGATCCGATCAATCAGCGCGCCTTCCGCATTGCTCTGGAACGCATCCAGACGGTGGCCCAGCTCCCGGGTGCGGTCTTCGAGCCGGGTCACGATCTGCGCCAGCGTGGTTCGGCCGTAGCGTTCCGGTTCGCGCCGCCCCAAAAGGTTCAGATTGGGGCCGTTGAGCAGCAGCAGGCGGGCCATGACTTGGGGATACTCCGGGGAAATTCACGCAAACTACGGTCAATTGCGTTGATCATCGCACAACTTGGCCCTATTCTGCCTTTCGGTTGATCCCCGGTGCAACTGGCTCAGCCAACAGCGGCGGGAGCCATTGCCCCAACTCTGCGGAGGTCACCACCCCCAAATGGCGGTGGCGAATCCGGCCAGTCCGGTCCAGCACCACCGTAAAGGGGATCGATAGGACGTCATTGCCAAAACCCTGCGACAGATCAAATCCGGCCATTCCCGCGATCAGCACCGGATAATTGATTGCCATGCGCTTGGCGAAGGCATGCACCGGTTCCCCCTGATCCAGCGCAATACCCACCACCTGCAAACCCTGGTCGCCCCAACGGCGCTGGGCTGCCACCAATTCGGGGACCTCACGCACGCAGGGCGCGCACCAGGTGGCCCAGAAATTCACCAACACCACGCGCCCCTGCCATTCCGTGCTGTCGCGCTGACGACCGTCTAGATCAGGCAGGGCGATGACGGGAACCTCGGCCGATTCCGACACGGGAGCCGTCTGCGTCCCACGCCAGACCTCAATCCCGATGACCGCGGCGCCCATACCCAGCAAGCCCAACAGAACCCACCGAAGAATCCGGTTCATGGCATGTCCCCCACCGCCCCCAAGGCCTGCTCCACTTGCCGCAGGAAGGGATCGGGCTGCAACAATCCCACCACGCGGTAATTGCGGCGTTCCTCTCCCGTCTGGTCAAAAAACAACAACGTCGGCGGGCCGATCACCCCAAGATGGCTCATGAGCGCGCGATCCTCCGCATCGTTTGCTGTGACATCCGCCTGCAGCGTCAATACCGGCTGCAAGGCCTGAACCACCCGCGGATCGGCAAAGGTGGTACGCGCCATGATGATGCAATCCACGCACCAGTCCGCGTAGAAGTCGAGCACCACCGACTGTCCCCGTTCCTTGGCGCCATCCAGTTCCCGTTGCAGATCAGCCACGGTCTTGATGGGCTTGAAGGGGACATGAATCGTGGCGCTGGCCCCACCCTGCAGGTGGCCTAGCGGCGGCCAGAAGCGCTCGCCTCCAGAGGTCCCGGCCAGCATCAGCACGGCGCCGTAGAGGACGCCCACCAAGGCCACACCCTGACCCAAGCGGCGCGCAGGCGTCCGGGCGGGATGCAGGGCGCCCAGCCAGACGCAGGACACCACCAGCAGACCGCCCCACAGCAGCAGCATGACAGGCGGCGGCAGCAGCCGACCCACAATCCAGAGCGCCACGGCCAGCAACAACAAACCAAACAGATGCTGCACGTAAATCATCCACGGCCCTGCCCGTGGAATCAGGGCACTGGCCGAAGTGCCCACCAGCAACAGCGGGGTCCCCATGCCCAGACTCAGGACAAACAGGGCTGCTCCGCCGAGCAGCGCGTCGCCGGACTGACCGATATAGATCAGCGCGCCGGCGAGCGGCGCCGCCACGCAGGGGCCGATGATGAGCGCCGAAAGCAGGCCCATGCCCACCGTTCCCGCCAGCGTGCCCCCTCGCACCCGCCGCACCCACATGTCGATCCGGCTCTGGATGGCGCTGGGCATCTGAACCTCGTACAGCCCGAACATCGCCAACGCCAGCATGGCGAACAGGCCGGCGAAGATCCATAACACCCACGGGTTCTGGAAGCTGGCCTGGAGATTGGCGCCCAGCAGCGCAGTGAGGACACCGGCAGCGGCATAGGTCACGGACACCGACAACACATACACCAGCGACAGGAGAAAACCACGGCGCGGCGAGCGCTTGCCGGGCTGGCCGGCTACCAGGGCCGAGACAATGGGGATCATGGGCAAGTTGCACGGGGTAAATGCCAGCAACAGGCCCAGGCCGTAGAAAGTGATCAGATTGCTCCACCAACCGCCAATTTCGAGCAGCCGCGCCAGTTGCGCCGGGTCGGCACTCCAGTCCTGGGCATCGCCGCCCTTACTGGCCCCGGATGGCTCGTCGATCATCTCCCCTTCCACGACGGCCAGGCTTGCCAACTCGAAGGTCTGCACCATGGGGGGATAGCAGATACCTCCCTCGGCGCAGCCCTGGTAACCCAATACCAGCCTCGTGCCTTCCAGCGGCGGCCGCAGACGCACGGCAAGGGTCTTGTGGAAGACCTCGGTTTGGCCGAATTCTGGATCAAGCTTCGGTTCGCCCGATGGAATCTCCGCCTGACCGGCGGCAATCAGGTCGCGGCCGTCCAGACCGATCTCAAGCTGATCACGATAAAGGTAATAGCCGGGCGCGATAGTCCACTGCGCCCGCACGCCACCACCCGCCAAGCGCACCACCTCGACCGTGAAAGCCTCGTCCGCCCGTAGAAAGGGACGCTCGGCCGACTTCAAGCCCAGCAGCTCCCGCAACCCGCCCCCGGTTTCGGCAAGGCCGGGGGAAGCGGGCACCAAGAGCGCGAGGAAAAGAATCAGGAAAAACAGCCGGAATTCCGGCCGCTGGAAGGATGATTTCACGCGTCCGCATCCCCAGAGGTCGCCACTGCCACCCAGTCGAGGTAGGCGTCCAGGCCCGCCGTGATCGGCCAGGCGATGATCTCCGGGAGCTCATAGGGATGTTCGGCCTTCAAACAGGACTCCAAGGCGGGATAGCGCTCTGCCGTGGTCTTGAATAACACGCTGCACTCCTCGGCCTGTTCGATTCGCCCCTGCCAGCGGTAGACCGAGCGCACCCCGGGCAGGCGATTCGCACACGCGGCCAGCCGGCGCTCCACCATCAGAACGGCCAAGCGCTCGGCACTCTCCTGGTCGGGACAGTTGCACAACACGACCCACACCGCCTGACTCATCGGCTTTCCATAGAAACATACACCGCGCCAATTGTATGCCCCGCCAGCGCGCCAAGGCCAATTCAGGCCATCCCCTGCGACCCGCGCTTCAACTGGGGCGGGCGGGCATGCCATGATGGTCGGGCGCGGGAAGCCTCCCGGGAGATGGAGAAGACAATCATGACGCCCGATCCGATCACTGATATCCGCCGCCCAACCTCGACGCATCGACTGAGCGCCATCATCGGCGCCGTCATTGCCGCAGCCCTGGTGGCACTCTGGATTCTGGGCTGGTACTGGTCGCGGGAACCCGCGGTACCGGAGCCCACCGTGGTTGCCGCAGAAGCCGTGGTCGGGGATACCACCACCGCGACCCTGATGCGCGTCGCCGGCACACTGATGGACAAACCCGGCGGCTACCTCAGCAACGACATCCTGCCGCCCGGGGTGTGGCTGGACAACATGCCCAATTGGGAATTCGGCGTCCTGGTGCAGGTGCGCGATCTGGCGCGCGCGCTGCGCAATGATTTCAGCCGTTCCCAGTCCCATTCGGTCGAAGACCCGGACCTGGCCATCGCCGAACCCCAGTTCAATTTCGACAGTGAAAGCTGGCTCTTCCCCCCCTCGGAGGGCGAATATCGCCAGGGGATCCGGGCGCTCGAGCGCTATCGCGCACGATTGACCGACCCCCAGCAGGCCGATGCCCAGTTCTATGCACGCACCGACAACCTGCGCAATTACCTCGCCATCACTGAAAAACGCCTGGGCGATCTGTCCGAACGGCTCTCCGCCAGCACCGGCGCGGTGCGCGTGAACACCGACCTGGCCGGCGACGCCGAAGCCCGCCGCGCCACCGAGCGGCCGGCGGAGCAGTATATTCGCACCCCATGGATGCAGATCGATGATGTGTTCTACGAGGCGCGCGGCGCCAGCTGGGCGTTGCTGCAGTTCCTGCGCGCCATGGAAACAGACTTTGCGCCGGTACTGGAGCGCAAGAACGCTCAGCTGAGCATGCGCCAGATCATCCGCGAGTTGGAACAAGCCCAGCAGCCGCTGCGCAGCCCCGTGATACTCAATGGCAGTGGTTACGGCATGCTCGCCAACCACTCGCTGGTGCTGTCGTCCTATCTGTCCCGTGCCCACGGGGCCATCATTGACCTGCGCGAACTGTTGGAAAAGGGTTGATTCTCCACTTGGCCCCGCACTCAGCGGGGCCAGCCGACACGCATACATATCAAGGAGCAGCTTTCATGGCCAGTCGCACCCTATCAAACAACGATGCCCCGATGGCCGAAATCAACGTCACCCCGCTGGTGGACGTGATGTTGGTGCTGCTGGTGATTTTCATCGTCATGGCGCCGCTGTTTGCGCAGGCCCTGCGGGTCGATCTGCCGCAAACGCAGGCACCGCCGCTGGCGGAGCCCAAGGTGCTGGACGTGGAGATCACGCGAGAAGGGGATTTGCGAGTGGATCACCACGCGATCGCAGCGCAGGCCCTGCCCGAAACTATCCGCAACGCCTTGACGGTGACCCCTGAACTCGTCGTTCGACTGGGCGCTGACCAGGCGGTGCCTTATGGCCGGGTCGCTCAGGTCATCGCCGATCTGCAGCAGGCCGGGGCCGGCAAGTTGGCCTTCGCCACTGAGGCGCCCGCCCGCGCCTCAGTGGCGCAGGAAAAGCCATCAAGGGCGGACTGATTCGCCCGGAATCCGTGGCCGCGCATATAGGCTTATTCACGTGGGATGGGCGCGCTACGCGCTATGCGCATCATGACGGCGCGGGATCAACCTGCTCTCCGGAAGTGATCTGCTTTATTGCGGGAAGACCGTGCCGGCTGTCACCCGCACCCGTTGGCCGGTGGTGACAGAGGGCGCCACGTCCTGACTAAACGTTTGCAGCCGTCCATCTTCAAAGCGAACACCGATTTCATAGTAGACCGCGTGCCGACGGGCCTGCTCGATGCGCCGCCCAGCCAGGGCGCCACCCACAGCACCCGCTGCGGTGGCCAATTTCTTGCCCGTGCCGGAGCCGACCTGGTTGCCCAGCAGGCCGCCGGCCACCCCGCCAACCACCGCGCCCAACACACCCGCGCCCTGAGCGCCCTCCTTGTCACGGGTCTGGATGAACTCGACCACACCGCAATTCCCGCAGACCGGCGCGGCAGGCGCCGCTGCAACCGGTGCGGCAACGGGCTCCGGCGTAACCACCGGCGCCACCTCGGCCTGCTGCTCGGCCGCTGCGACACGGCGTGGGGCGGCTTTATGCGGCTTGGGGGATGCCTCCACCCGCACAGCCGGCTTGGCCACAGGGACGGGCGATTCGGGAGTCGGGGCAGCCGCCTCGACGGAAGGGTCCACCAATGGCGCTTCGATCGCAGGGGCTGATGTCGATCCGGGCAGCCAGCCCGTCAACGCGGCAATCCCCACCAGGGACAACAGGATGACGGACACGGCAGCCGTGGCGACCAAGGGATGCAGACGACGCGGATTCAGATCCATGACCTGCCTCGACACTTAAAAAAGAGTGAAAAACACATATTCCGCATCCGGAATGCGGACGGATTGGACTTGCGATAAGCCTGTTGATTCAACTCGTCATTGCAGGCGGCGGAAAGGCCGTACGGCCGACCGTCCCCATCACAAACTCATCCAAACCATTGCAATGATTTAGCACGAAACCGCGACAGGAGCCACCTGTCGCCAAACGAACACAATCCCTGCGCCGTGATACAACGAACCGATGGCTAGGCGAGGGTAATGGCAACCCTGTTCGGCCGATGCTGAAATGCTGCGCGCGGATCCTGGCGGAATCAGGCCGCCATATTGACCGACAAGGCCACGATCACCACATTGAACACAAAGGCGATCATGCTGTGAACAAGGACTCGGCGACGCATGGCAGAACCAACCACCGCCACATCGGATACCTGGAAGGTCATGCCGATCACGAAGGCGAAATACAGAAAATCCCGGGTGTCGGGCTCGGCCGCCTCGGGAAAGCTCAATCCGCCCGCCTCGTTGTAGTAAACATCGGCATAGTGCAGGGCAAACAGGACATTGAAGAACAACCAGGACAGCAGCAAGCTGCTCAGCGCCAATCCGATGGCCAGGATCGAGGGTTCGCTGCGCGCCTTCAACTCAACCACCAACGCCACCAGCACTACCGCCGTCAGCATCAAACCGACGCCCAGCACCACCCACGGCCGGCGCCCCTCATCCAGCGCCTGAACCCGCGCCTTCAGCGCCATCGCATCCAGTCGCAATGTGTCCCAGGCCGTGGCCACCAGATAAGCCAGAATACCGACATCAAATCCCGTCAACAGCGCTTCCTGAAAGGGAAGCAATCCGCTCACGCCGACGGCAAGGCCAACGCCTCCGCCCAGCAGTCCAGCCCGCCACAGCCAATCCCCACGGCCAGTCGCTGATCTTTCACCCATGGGCTCCGCCTTTCCAGATCTCTTCGTTGATTCTATGCTGTTCGCGTTCCGGCTTCGCCTCCAGCGTCACTTGCGCTCGGCACCGTAAATGCCGTCCTTAGATAAGGTTGTTTCCCCATGACCCGCTTTCCCTTATGGCCTTTGCTCGCCCTCATCCCCCTGGCGGAGATTTTCCTGCTGGGCCGCCTGGGAATGCGCCTGGGCGCCATGCCCTTGTTGATTCTGGTGTGCGCCACCGGGGCACTGGGAATCTGGCTGATGCGTCGCGCCGGCAGGCCCACGCTGGAATCCCTGAGTCGCGCTGAACCCGTGCCCGATCCGACCACGATCGCTCAACGCTGGGAAATGGCTCTCCTATTCGTGGCCGGTGTGCTGCTGATCCTGCCGGGCCCGTTGAGCGACCTGGCGGGACTGGCGCTACTGTGGCCGACAAGCCGCAAGCGTCTGGCTGGCTGGCTGAGCAAGCGAATCGGCGGCTTCATGCCAGGCTCGGGAATGCCGCCTGCCGGCGGTCGCACACTGGAAGGCGAGGTGGTGCGCAAAACCCGTGGCCAGCCAAAACCTTGAAAGATTCGGACTCGCGCGCTTGATCAGGTAGAATCCGCCGCCATGAACCCGCTGATCGGCCTTGTCATGGGCAGTCATTCGGACTGGGAAACGCTCAAGGAAGCCTCCCAGACCCTGGATGCGCTGCAGATCCCCCACGAAACCCGCGTGGTGTCCGCCCACCGTACGCCGGATTTGCTGTTTCAGTACGCAGAAACGGCGACTGCGCGTGGGCTGCAGGTCATCATTGCCGGAGCCGGTGGGGCTGCCCATCTGCCCGGCATGCTCGCGGCCAAGACCACGCTGCCGGTGCTCGGCGTCCCGATCCAGTCGCGCGCCCTTAACGGGCTGGACTCCCTGCTGTCGATCGTGCAGATGCCCGCGGGCATCCCGGTCGGCACCCTGGCCATCGGCACCGCCGGAGCGATCAACGCCGCCCTGCTGGCGGCGGCCATCCTGGGCTTGAGCGAGCCCACGATCGCCGCCGCGGTCGAGCGTTTCCGCACCGAGCAGCGCGATCGCGTCCTGGCCCAACCCGACCCGCGACTCAATCCGTGAACGTCGCCATCCTGGGTGCCGGTCAACTGGGCCAAATGCTCGCCCTGGCCGGGATTCCCCTGGAAATACGGCCCTTCTTCCTCGATCCGCAACCCGAGGCGCCAGGCAGCCGGGTAGCCCCGCAACTGCTGGCAGATTACACCGACCATGCCGCGCTGGATCAATTGGCCCGCGACTGTCAGGTGGCCACCTTCGATTTCGAAAACGTGCCGGTGGAAGCCGTAAACCACTTGGCACGGCGCATCCCGGTCTACCCGCCACCGCGTGCCCTGGAACAATCCCAGGACCGGCTGCGGGAAAAGACCCTGTTTCGCAGCCTGGGGATTCCAACCGCCCCGTTTCAGGCTGTCGACAGTCTGGCTGAACTGGAAGCGGCGGTGAGTCGCATGGGCTTGCCGGCCATCCTCAAGACCCGACGGCTGGGTTATGACGGCAAGGGCCAAGCCTGGCTGCGTGACATCGCCGATTGCGCGCCGGCCTGGCACCGCTTGGGCGGGCAGGACCTCATCGTGGAAGGCGTGGTGATCTTTCGGCGCGAGTTGTCACTGATTGCGGTCCGCGGGCGGGATGGACAACAGGTCTTTTACCCCCTGGTGGAAAATCAGCATGCGGATGGCATTCTGCGCCTGAGCCGACCGGCTGCGCCCGACGCCGCCCTGCAGGCCCAGGCCGAACACCATGGCCAGCGCCTGCTGGAACACCTGGACTATGTCGGGGTGTTGGCGCTGGAGTTGTTCGACTGCGAGCAAGGCCTGCTGGCCAATGAATTCGCCCCCCGGGTGCACAATTCCGGCCACTGGACTTTGGAGGGCGCAGAGACCTCCCAATTCGAAAACCACCTCAGGGCCATCCTTGGCCTGCCGCTGGGAGAAACGACGACAGTCGGTTGCTGCGCCATGCGCAACTGCATCGGCAATCTGCCCGAGCTGGGCGCGGTGCTGGTCATCCCGGGCGCCCACTACCACGGCTACGGCAAGATACCGCGGCCGGGGCGCAAGCTGGGGCACATCACGATCACCGCGCCGGATGCGGCCGCCCTTGCGGCACGCCTCCAGGCCCTCGACGCATTGCTGAGCGACCGCTTCGATTCCGGTACGTAAGCAGATGACCCTCAAGCACCGGAGGCGGTTGCCTCCCACCCCAAGGGGTGATGTAATCGCGGACCGTCCCCGAAGGGACTGATTCCATGACGCCCCGACGTCCATGCCCGATCCGACGAAAGAGATACGAGCGAGCGGGGACAAATCACAACGATTTCAGGCCGTGGAGAGCCCCATGCCCATTACCCTTGCCGTGCCGAAGGAAACCCAGCCGGGCGAGCAACGCGTCGCCCTGGTACCCGCTGTCGCCGCCAAGCTCGTCGATCAAGGCATCACCGTGCGCATCGAGCAGGGCGCCGGCGCCGGCATCCGCACCCCCGACAGTGCCTATGCCCGCACCGAACAGGTTGCCGGGCCCGAGGCCGTTTACGCGGGCGCCGAAGTGGTGCTGAAGGTTCAACCACCCTCGCTGGCGGAAATCGCGCTCATCCCCGAGGGCGCGGTGTTGATCGGCTTCCTGGCCCCCCACAACCATCCTGAGGAAATCAAGCGTCTGCAGACGCGCAACATCACCGCGTTTGCAATGGAACTGGTCCCGCGCATCTCCCGCGCCCAGTCGATGGATGCTCTCTCCTCCCAAGCCTCGGTGGCGGGCTATAAATCGGTCCTCATGGGCGCCAGCCTGCTGGGGCGTTTCTTTCCCATGCTGACCACCGCCGCGGGCACCATCCGCCCCGCCAAGGTGCTGGTCATCGGCGCCGGCGTGGCCGGGTTGCAGGCCATCGCCACCGCCAAGCGCCTGGGCGCCCAGGTGGAAGGCTATGACGTGCGCAGCGCCGCCAAGGAACAGGTGGAGTCGCTGGGCGCCAAGTTCGTGGCCCTGGACGTAAAGGCTGATGCCGCCGGCGGTTACGCCCGAGAGCTGACCGATGAGGAAAAGCAGAAGCAGCAGGCCCTGCTCGCCGAGCACATTGCCCGCGCCGACCTGGTGATCTGCACCGCAGCCATCCCCGGCCGGGCCGCACCGCGCATCGTGACCGAAGCGATGGTGCAGGGCATGAAGGCGGGCGCCGTGATCGTCGACCTGGCGGCGGAGACCGGCGGCAACTGTGCCCTGACCCGTCCCGGCGAAACAATCACCGCAGGGGATGTGGTCATCCACGGTCCGCTGAATGTGCCCAGCACACTGGCCGAGCACGCCAGCGAGATGTACGCCAAGAACCTGCAGAATTTCCTGGGCCTGATGCTCAAGGACGGCGCGATCACCCTGAACTGGGACGATGAAATCCTGGCCCAGAGCGTGGTCACGCACGCCGGCGAGATCAAGCATGGACCCACCCGCGAGCAGATCGAAGGAGGCAACCGATGATCGAGGGATTCACCGCACTCTACATTTTCATGCTGGCGGCGTTCACCGGCTATGAAATCATCGGTCGCGTGCCGGCCATCCTGCACACGCCGCTGATGTCGGGCTCCAACTTCGTCCACGGCATCGTGCTGGTGGGCGCCATGGTGGCCTTCGGTCAAGCGGAAGGTTTCTTCACCCAGCTGGTTGCCTTCCTGGGGGTCGTCCTGGCCGCCGGCAATGCCGCCGGGGGTTATGTGGTGACCGAGCGCATGCTGGACATGTTCAAGAGCAGCAAGGGGGAGAAATAAGCCATGGGTGGTCCCGGCGCCTTTATCAATCTCGCTTATTTCGCCACGGCGGCCTTGTTCATCGTGGGTCTCAAGCGCATGTCCTCCCCCAAGACCGCCAAGAGCGGCATCCTGTGGGCGGGCATCGGCATGGTGGTGGCCACGCTGGTCACCCTGGGCCATCCCCAGCTCGGTGAAATGGGCTTTTTCAAGTATTTCTTCCTGCTGCTGGCCATTGCCATCGGTGGCGGCGCGGCCTGGATCTCGGGCAAGCGCGTGGCCATGACCGACATGCCGCAGATGATCGCCCTCTACAACGGCATGGGAGGCGGCGCGGCTGGCGCCATCGCTGCCGTGGAGCTGGGCGGAAAAGAAGGCCATGCTGGTATCGCGCTGGCGCTGGCGGTGCTGGGTGGCATCATCGGCAGTGTGTCCTTCAGCGGCAGCCTGATCGCCTTCGGCAAGCTGCAGGAGCTGATCAAGAAGCCGGTGCGCTTCCCCAACCAGCATTGGCTGAATCTGGGGCTGTTCGCCATTACCTTGTTGCTGGGACTCCATATCGTCTCTCAAGGCGGCGAAGCCAGCGGCTTCGTCATTGTGTTGTTCTTCCTGCTGGCCTTGGCGCTCGGCGTGAGCATGACGCTACCCATCGGCGGCGCCGACATGCCGGTGGTGATCTCGCTGTACAACGCGCTCACCGGCCTGGCCGTGGCCTTCGAAGGCTACGTGCTCAACAACGCGGCCATGATCATCGCCGGCACGGTGGTGGGCGCTGCGGGCACGCTGCTCACCCAACTCATGGCCAGGGCCATGAACCGGCCGATCAGCAATGTCCTGTTCAGCAATTTTGGCGGCACGGGCGAGGCCGCCGGCCCCACGGAAAGTGGGGGCAGCCTCAAGCCGATGGATCCTTCCGATGCGGCCGTGCTGATGGCCTACGCCAACAAGGTCATCATCGTTCCCGGCTACGGCATGGCAGTCGCCCAGGCCCAGCACAAGGTCTGGGAGCTGTGTCAGTTGCTGATCGCGCGGGGCGTGACGGTGAAGTTTGCCATCCACCCGGTGGCCGGCCGCATGCCCGGTCACATGAACGTCTTGCTGGCCGAGGCCGGCGTGCCCTACGACATCATCTATGACCTGGAGGAGATCAACTCGGAGTTTCCCAGCGCGGATGCGGCACTCGTCATCGGCGCCAACGACGTCGTCAATCCCATGGCGCGGACCAACCCGGAAAGCCCGATCTATGGCATGCCCATCCTCAATGTCGATCAGGCCAAGAATGTGCTGGTGATCAAGCGCGGCAAGGGCACCGGCTTCTCCGGTATCGAAAATGCGTTGTTTACACTGGACAACACCCGCATGCTTTACGGCGATGGGCAGGAAATGGCGGCCCAACTGATCGCCATGATCAAGGAACAGTAAGCATTCCGCTCAATTCGAAAAAGGCCGGGAAACCCGGCCTTTTTTATGAGACGCTGGGTCTCAGTTGCTTGACTTATGCACATATCTGCCTTTCACATGATGATCTGATCACTAGATCGATTTGTTGAAACAAGTCTCTGGATAACCCTACATGTCATTGAAAAATATAAAGTCATCAATCGGTCACTTTCTCGCCACACCCATGCAATGCCTGAAAGAACAGCGAGTTGATCAAGTTGCCGCCGGTTTACCCACAAACTTATCCACAGTTGGTGTGGATAATTGACACTCCGTCAAAATCTCGGCGCCCTGCCTACTCCGTCCTTCCCTGCTGAGTCCATCTGGCAGATCGCCCTGTTCAATGGCGTGGATCGCATTCTGGACTATGCGCCGCCCGAGGGCTGGGACGGCCCCGCACCCCTGAACCGCCGTGTGCGGATCCCGCTGGGCAAGCGATCCGTGGTGGGTTGGGTCGCCGGCGCAGCCGCGCATTCCACGCTTGCGCCCCATCAGTTGCGCCCCTGCCAGATGGTGCTGGATACCGATCCGCTCCTCGATCCCGCAAGCCTGGCGCTGGTCCACTGGACCGCCCATTACTACCATCATCCACTGGGCCGGGTGCTGGCGACCGCCTTGCCGACCCTGCTGCGCCAGGGGAGCCCCGCCGAGATGCCCCAAATGCCCCATTGGGGCCTATCAGCTGCGGGCCGCGCGCTTGATCGCAATGCCCTGCGAGGGCACCGCTTGCAGGCGCTGCTGGCGCTGTTCGACGCCCATCCCCTGGGGATGTCCGCTGCCCAACTGGAAACTGCCCTGCCCGGCAGTCGCGACGTGCTGCGTCGTGCCTGCGATCGGCGCTGGATTCATGCCATGCCGGCGCCCGTGGCGCCGCTGATCGATCCGGTCTTTGGCCAATCGCCCCACCCTCTGAATCCAGACCAGCAGGCCGCTGTGGACGCGTTACGGGCGGCGCATGGCTATGCCCCCACCGTCCTGGAGGGGGTGACTGGCAGTGGCAAGACCGAGGTCTATCTGCAAGCCCTGGAAACCGTGCTGCAGGCTGGCCGGCAGGTCCTGATCCTCACCCCCGAGATCGGGCTGATTCCGCAGCTTCGCCAACGCCTACAGGCGCGTTTCAGCGCGTCCATGGCCCTGCTCCACTCGGGAATGACCGAGCGTCAGCGCCTTAACGGCTGGCTGGGGGCGCGCAACGGCAGCGCACGCATCGTCCTCGGCACCCGTTCCGCCATCTTCACACCGCTACCCGAGCTTGGCCTGATCGTGGTGGATGAGGAGCATGATGCGGCCTACAAACAGGATGACGGCCTGCGCTACTCCGCCCGCGATCTCGCCCTGTGGCGCGCACGCCAGCACGCGCTACCCATTGTGCTGGGCTCGGCAACCCCCTCCCTGGAATCCTTCCACCGCACGGAGCGGGGCGACTACCGCCTGCTCAGGCTGCCGCTGCGGGCCGGCAGCGCCCAGGAACCCCGCATTCAACTCATCGACATGCGTCCCCATGGCGCACCCGACGGCCTGTCTCCCGCATTGCTGCAGGCCATCGAGCGGGAACTGGCCCAGCGCGGCCAGGCGATGCTGTTCCAGAACCGCCGGGGATACGCGCCTATGCTGCGCTGCCGCGCCTGTGGCTGGATCGCCGGCTGCCCCCATTGCGATGCGCGCATGACCCTGCATCGGGAAGCCGGCAAGCGCGACCTGTTGATTTGCCATCACTGCGGATTCCGTCGCACCAGCCCCGCTCACTGTCCCGACTGCGCCCATCCAGCGCTGGATTTCATGGGCATGGGCACCGTCCGCGTGGAAGAGGCCCTGCGCGCTCACTTCCCCCATGCCCGCGTGGCGCGTATCGACCGTGACAGCACCCGCCGCCAGGGCAGTCTGGAGCGCATGCTTGACGCCGCCATTCGGGGCGAGGTGAATCTGCTGATCGGCACCCAGATGCTGGCCAAGGGCCATCATTTGCCCCATCTCGCCCTGGTCGCCATTCTGGACGTGGATCAGGGACTGTACAGTCCCGATTTCCGCGCCAGCGAACGCACGGGCCAACTGGTGGTGCAGGTCGCCGGGCGGGCGGGGCGGGAACTGCGCGCCGGCACCACCTTGATCCAGACCCACCGCCCCGATCATCCCTGGCTGCGCCAGCTGCTCACCGAAGGCTATCCCGCCTTTGCCCGCACCCTGCTGGCGGAACGCCAACAGGCGCATTGGCCCCCCTTTACCCGTCTGGCCCTGCTCCGCGCGCAAGCGCCCGAGCTTCAACGGGCGATGGATTTCCTGGTTCGGCTCCCCACGCTGCTGGCGCCACCTCCCGAACTGCAGGTTCTCGGCCCGGTTCCCGCTCCCATGGCGCGCCGGGCCGGCGCCCATCGCGCCCAGCTGTTATTGATCGCCCCCTCGCCCGCCCCGCTACACACCTACCTGGATCGCCTGATGCCCCAACTCGACACATTGCCAGGAAGCCGGCAGGTGCGTTGGTCCCTCGACGTAGACCCCCAGGACCTGTTCTGAGCGCGCATCCCCACGCGGCATTCAAGCCCGCCCCTGTCGAGCCGACTAATACACCAGATCCCCGCCATCAGGCCGGGGCAACGGTCACGGACCCGGCAACTCACAGGGGATGGAATACATGCGCACGTATCTACTCAAAACGACTCGACACGCCCGGGCAACGGCCCAGCCACTAGATCGGCGAGACCTCCATCGCTGGCTGGTGCTGGGGGGCATGGGACTGGGGCTGACCGCACTCGCCATGGCGCCGCTGGCCCAGGCGGAAGACCTGATGGACATCAACGGCCAGCCGCGCTGGGTGGCAGCCCTGGAGATTCCCTTTGACATGACCGGTGGCAGGGATGCGGCGCCTCGTCTGCACTTTGCCCTGGAAAACCACCGCAGCCTGGAAAACGGTCGCCATGTCGCCAGCGTGGGCTATCAGTGGGTCCTGGGAGACGGGGCCCAGGATCAACGTCAGCAAGGCTTTTATGCCGGCAACGAGTTTGCCTATGCAGAAACAGGGTTTGAACTCGATACCGCGCCCGCGCTGTTTTACCGCGGCGGGAAGATGGTGTTCAACGACCAGTCGCACACGGAATTCAGTCAGCTTTCCACAGGCGCCAAGGGTGTCTTGGTGCTCGGCGCCCTGGTCGGCGTTGTGCTGGCGGTTTCGAACGGAACCAGCAGCGAGGGGCCTGAGAGCCCGCCCCCGGACCCAGGTCCCACGCCACCCCCCGCTCCAACCCCGGGGTCGGCTGCGGCAGGCGTCATCGGACAGGCGCTATCTCCCGGCAGCATTGCGGGATTCTTCAACAACGCTTTCAGTGGCGCCGGAGGGGGTGGAACCGCCCCCTGAGCGGTTATCACGCGCAAGCCTCACAGCAAAAAGGCGGGAAAGCGTTTGTCACCTTCCCGCCTTTTTCAGATGCATCCCACCCTTTCAGACCACAAACAGATCCATGAACTCGGGCACCGGCGTTTGCTCCAGTGTCTTCTGGGTGCTGCAAATGGCCTGGATCTGCTGGGCACGCTTGGCAGACAAACGAGTGGCCAGATTGCGCTCGAATTTCTCCACCAGTACCGGGATGCCTTCCTTGCGGCGACGGCGATGGCCGATGGGATATTCCACCACCACATTGTCGGTTTTGGTGCCGTCATTGAAGAACACCTGCACCGCATTGCCGATCGAGCGCTTCTCCGGATCGAGGTAATCCTTGCTGAACTGGGTGTTCTCCACCACGTCCATCTTCTTGCGCAGCGCGTCGATCCGCGGGTCCTTGGCCACAGCGTCGTCGTAATCGGCGGCGGTCAGGCGGCCAAAGATCATGGGCACCGCCACCATGTACTGGATGCAGTGGTCGCGATCGGCCGGATTGTCCAAGGGACCGGTCTTGTCGATGATGCGCACCCCGGCTTCCTGAGTCTGGATCACGATGCGCTCGATGCGATCGAGCTTGTCGCGCACCTGCGGATGCAGCTGCATGGCTGCCTCCACCGCCGTCTGGGCATGGAACTCAGCCGGGAAGGAGATCTTGAAAAGCACGTTTTCCATCACATAGCTGCCAAAGGACTGGCTGTAGCTCAGCGGATTGCCCTTGAACAACACATCCTGGAAGCCCCAGGTCTTGGCGGTGAGCGCGGAGGGATAGCCCATCTCGCCGGTGGCAGCCATGAAGGCCAGCCGCACGCCGCGGGCGGTGGCATCGCCGGCCGCCCAGCTCTTGCGCGAACCAGTGTTGGGCGCGTGGCGATAGGTGCGCAAGGCCGAGCCGTCGATCCAGGCGTGGGAGATGGCGTTGATGACTTCCTCGCGCTCCAGCCCCAGCATCTGTGCGGCCACGGCGGTGGTGGCGATGCGCACCAGCATGACGTGATCCAGGCCCACGCGGTTGAAGCTGTTGTCGATGGCGGTGACGCCCTGGATCTCGTGCGCCTTGATCATGGCGATGAGCACATCGCGCATCAGCAGCGGCGCCTTGCCCTGGGCAATGTTGCGCCGGCTCAGGTAATCGGCAAGCGCCAGGATGCCGCCCAGATTGTCAGACGGATGACCCCATTCGGCGGCCAGCCAGGTGTCGTTGTAGTCCAGCCAGCGAATCATGCAGCCGATGTTGAAGGCCGCCTGCACCGGATCGAGTTCATAGGACGTCCCCGGCACCCGCGCCCCACCCGGCATGACCGCGCCCGGCACCAGTGGTCCCATCAGCTTGGTGCAGGCGGGGAAGGACAGCGCCAGCAAGCCGCAGCCCAGGGTGTCCATCAGGCAGTAGCGAGCCGTCTGCATGGCTTCCTTGCTTTTCTCGACCTTGGCGTCGAGAACATAGTCGGCCATATCGACCAGGATCGGGTCCGGCTTGGGGCGCTTGGCGGAGCGGATGTCGTGAGCCATGAAAAAATCCTTTTTTCAGCAGATGAGGGAAAATCACGCGGGCGACGGGTCCCTGCCCACCGCCGGCCTGGGGTAGATGTCCGGGTTCAGCCGCGCTGCGCGATGGGAACGTAGGAACGCAGTTGCGGCCCGACGTAATCGGCGCTGGGGCGGATGATGCGGTTGTTGGCGCGCTGCTCCATGACGTGTGCCGCCCAGCCGGTGAGACGCGACATCACGAAGATCGGCGTGAACAGGGGCGTGGGAATCCCCATGAAGTGATAGGCCGAAGCGTGGTAGAAGTCGGCATTGGGGAACAGCTTCTTCTCTCGCCACATCACCTCGTCCACCCGCTCGGACACCGGATACAGCACGGTATCGTCCACCTCGTCGGCAAGCCGCCGCGACCAGGCCTTGATGACCTCGTTGCGCGGATCGGAGGTGCGGTAGATGGCGTGGCCGAAGCCCATGATCTTGTCCTTGCGCGCCAGCATGCCCAGGATCGCCTGCTCGGCCTCATCGGGCGTCTGCCAGCGTTTCAGCATGGCCATGGCGGCCTCGTTGGCGCCGCCGTGCAATGGGCCACGCAACGAACCGATGGCGCCGGTGATGCAGGAATGCATGTCGGAAAGCGTCGAGGCGCACACCCGGGCGGTAAAGGTAGAGGCGTTGAATTCATGCTCGGCATACAGGATCAGCGAGACGTTCATCACCTGCTCGTGCAGCGCGCTGGGGCGCTGGCCATGCAGCAGCTCAAGGAAGTGGGCGCCGATGGAATCGGCGTCGGTCTCGGTCTCGATGCGCGCGCCATCCTGGGCGTAACGCCACCAGTAGGCGATGATGGACGGAAAGGCCGCCAGCAAGCGATCGGCCACATCATGCTGTTGGGAGAAATCCGCCTCGGTTTCCAGGTTGCCGAGCATGGAGCAGCCGGTGCGCATCACGTCCATGGGGTGGGCGCTGGCCGGGATGCGTTCGAGCACCTCACGCAAGGCCTGCGGCAAGCCGCGCAGCGCCTTGAGCTTGGCCTGATAGGCGGCCAGTTCATTGCGCGTTGGCAGTTCCCCGCCGTGCAACAGCATGTAGGCCACTTCCTCGAAGCGGGCCTGGGCCGCCAGATCGCGCACGTCGTAGCCGCAATAGGTCAGGCCGGCGCCTTCCTTGCCGACGGTACACAGCCGGGTTTCTCCCGCCACCTGGCCGCGCAGTCCGGCGCCGCCGAGTTGTTTCTTTTCTTCCATGAAGCACTCCTTGAAATGAAATCCCTGCTTATCTGTTCTTCTTGAAGTCATCACCACGGGCTGAGGCCGCGGGGGAAACTGCAAAGCCCTAGTCCGCCGCCTGACCAAACAGCGTATCGAGCTTGCGCTCATAGTCGTGATAGCCGAGCACCTCATAGAGATCCGCGCGGGTCTGCATGCGCGGCAGCACCGTCTGCTGGCTGCCGTGCTGTCGAATGGCGGCATAGACCTCCAGGGCCGCAGCGCTCATGGCGCGGAATGCGGACAAGGGATAGAGCACCAGACCCACCCCAGCCGCACGCAATTCATCAACAGTGAACAGCGGCGTCTTGCCGAATTCGGTGATGTTGGCCAACACCGGCACCTGAATCACCTGGGTGAATGCCCGGTATTCGGCCAGCGTGTGCAGCGCCTCGGCGAAAATCATGTCGGCGCCGGCCTCCACGTAGGCACGGGCGCGCGCAATGGCCGCCTCCGCACCCTCGGAGGCGTGGGCGTCGGTACGCGCCATGATGACGAAATCGGAATCGGTGCGGCCATCCACCGCCGCCTTGATGCGATCGACCATTTCCGCGCTCGACACCAGGGCCTTGCCGGGGCGATGGCCGCAGCGCTTGGCGGCGACCTGGTCTTCCAGATGCATGCCGCCGGCGCCGGCGCGGATCAGCTCGCGCGTGGTGCGGGCAATGGTGAAAGCATGTCCCCAACCCGTATCGGCGTCCACCAGCAGCGGCAGGCGGGTGGCGCCGGTGATGCGCCGCACTTCCTCGCAGACATCATTCAGGCTGGTCATGCCCAGATCGGGCAGGCCGAAAGCGGCGTTGGCCACGCCTGCCCCGGAAAGATAGAGCGCCTTGAAGCCCGCGCGCTCGGCCAACAGGGCCGCATACGCATTGATGGCTCCCGCAACCTGCAAGGGCTGCTCGCTAGCCACGGCCGCGCGAAACCGCGCGCCCGCCGATACCTGATCATCCATGATTATGTCTTCCTTGGGGCGTTGCTGAAGCTGCGCCGCCGATCGGTGCAAATTGCCCCATCCCGGCATTCTAAAGGCCGGGTGGATGGCTCCACAATGCCTTTTTTGCACACGAAGTTCATGACTGCCTTTGGGCAAAAAAAACCCCCGCATGATGCGGGGGTTTTCAGCGTTTCCGCATTCACCCGTGGCGGGCGAATCTTCAGATTACCTGCACGGTCCGGAAACCGACGACAGGGACAGGCAGGCTCAGGCCGTTCTGGAGGATGTAGGTGGTGCCGATGGCCGCGCCCACGCCGCCCAGAATGCCACCCAGGATGCCGGTCTTGAACACGGCTTCCGGCAGGCTGATGAGGTCAGGGCCGATGCCGGGAATGACGTCGAAGATGCCGATGTTCAGCAGGCTGAACGGGCCGACGGTCGGACCGAAGTTGGTCCATTCGAAATCGACCACGGACAGGCCGGTGGAGCCGGGCAGACCGATGATCGAGGCGCCAGCCGTGAAGGGCAGACCGAACAAGGGGGCGCCCAACACGCCAAAGTTGGCGTCGTAGCCGATGGTGGTCAGGTCGATGATGCCCAACTGGCCGCTGACGTTGGACAGCGCGCTGTCCTGCATTTGATCCATCTGGGCCGAAGCCATCAGGGGCAGAGCGGCCAGCGCCAAGCCGGCCAGTGTCTTCTTCATGTTCGATACCATTTTGTGTTCTCCTGCTTGAGAATTTGGTGTTTGAGACCTTTGGTCCACAGCCGGGCTTGGCAACGCCATGAACCGCCAGACCGGGATTCCTACCCTTGAAACACTCGCTGGCCCACCCCGGCCATTGACACGTCAGCGTCAAGGTAGGGCAGATGATAGGTGGAGCTTTGGAGCGGTGTCAACAACAGTTGTACTGCATTGCTGAGAAACCGCATCAACAGTCGATTCAAGACCTTTCAGTCGATCTACCGATAAGCCCAAGTCAACCCTTGACAAGAATCATCGAGGTGGATCGCCATCAGGCAGGCGGCCAAGCGAGGCTCAACTGGCCAGCAAGCATTCCAGATGCACCGCGACAGCGCGGGCCAAGGCGGTCAGATGGTAGCCCCCCTCCAGCGAGGACACCAGCCGCCCGGCACAATGAGTGCGTGCAAAACGAACAATTTCCTCGCTGATCCAGGCGTAATCGCGCTCATTGAGCAGGAGATCCGCCATCGGATCGTCCTGGTGCGCATCAAAACCGGCGGAGACGAACAGCATCTCGGGGGCGAAACGCTCCAGTGCCGGAAACCAAGTGGACCCCACCGCCTCGCGAAAATCCATGCCCCGGGTGCCCGCTGGCAAAGGCACGCTGACGATGCGGGGATGGCCATGGTCGATGGGGGTATTGGGATAAAAGGGGTACTGAAAACTGGAACAGAACAGGACCCGCGGATCGTCGCGGAAGATGTCCTCGGTGCCATTGCCGTGGTGGACATCGAAATCGAGAATCGCCACCCTCCGCAGTCCATGCGCCGCCAAGGCGTGGGCAGCAGCGCAGGCGATGTTGTTGTAGAAGCAAAAACCCATTGCCGCGCCAGCCTCGGCATGATGTCCCGGTGGCCGCACACAGCAAAATGCGTTGTCCGACTCGCCCCGCAGCACCAGATCGGTGGCCCGCACCGCCGCCCCCGCCGCCCGCTCCGCCGCTTCCAGGGTGTAGGGGTTCATGGCCGTATCGGGATCGATGAACGCGAACCCCTCGCGGGGCGCCAGCGCAGCGAGCCGGTCCAGGTAGGCTGCTTGGTGCACCCTCAGCAGCGCGGCCCGCTCGACGCGGGGTGCCTCATGCGCCTGCACCCGGCTCAACAGGCCGCGCTCGCGCAAAAGCTGATGGATAGCCTCCAGCCTCGCGGGACGCTCGGGATGATGGCTGCCCATGTCGTGCCGAAGAAACACGGGATGGTCGAGAAACGCGGTGGTCATCGCCAATCCCCGTCAGTCGGGCAGCGGCAGTCAGATCCTGGCTTGGGCATCAATGGCGGGCATCCAGCCCTCAAGTGCGCGGTGCACCATATCAAAACGATCCTGCCCCCAGAACACCAGCCGGTCATTGACGCGGAGGGTGGGCACGCCGCAGGCCCCCATGGCTTCGGCCGCCTCGGTGTTGGCTCGCAAGCGATCCTTGATCTCGTCCCTGCCGGCCAGGGCAAGCACATGCTCAGGCGCCATTCCTGCCTCCCGAATCACCTGAGCGATCACATCGGGCTGACCAATATCACGGTTGTCCGCCCAGGCCGCCCGATACAGCGGCAAGGTCAGCGCCGGAACCGCGAGCGCCACCCGCAAGGCCAGCAAGGTATTGAGCGGGAATTCGCTATTGAACTGGAATGGGACGTTCCAGGTCTCGGCCCAGTCCATGAGATCGCGGGCCATGTATTCGCGCCGCGGGCGGGACATGACACTGAGCGGAACCAGCGGCGTATGGATGCGCTTGAACAAGCCCCCGAGCAAAATCGGCCGCCAGATCAGCTCGGCCCCATGAAGGGCTGCAAACGCCTCGATCTGGGTTGCCCCCAGGTAGGAAAATGGGCTGGCGAAGTCATGAAAAAACTCGATCCGACCGCCAGACCGATGTGTCACGGGAGGCGCTTCGGCGGCGCCACCCAAGGTTCGCTCCATGAAGCTCATGCGGTCCAGCCCCCACCACAACCGTCCATCCACCCGGAAACTGGGAACCCCGAAGACCCCGGCATTCGCCGCCGCCTCGGTTGCCGCATCCAGCTCCTTGCGGACCTCGGATCGATCCATCAGTGCCGGATCCACCCCACTGACTTCGGCGATCCATTCCAGCACGCCGCGATTGCCCACATCCTCGCCATCCACCCACAACACCTGAAAGAGGTTGCGAATCAGCGTTGGGCGCAAGTCCGCAGGCGCACCGACAATCAGCCGCATGGCATCGACACTGCTCGGCGGGTCCAGCGTGGCCGCCTCATTCAAAAACACCTGCAGCGCTTCAGCCTGCCGCATCAGATCCCGATGTTCCATCCGCCGTCGGGCAGGGCTTAGACGCGATTGCGGCGCCTCCTCGTGAGACGTCCAGATGCGATAGAGCCCCGTCAGGGAAACCGGCTTGAAAACGACCTGTACGCCATGACGCGCTTCCAATCCTTCGATCTGGGTATAAGCCAGATAGGCCTGCGGACAGGCGATATCAAAGTAGAACTCGACTTCCATGCGTTCCCCGCCCCGTTTCAGCCGCCCCGGCGCGCCAAAATCTTTTCCATTTCATCCAGCAGCCGGTCCATGCGTTGAACCAGCGAACGATAGGGCGCGGGCGTCGCCAAGTCGACACCGGCATCCTTCAACAAGCGATAAGGATTGTCCGATCCGCCGGCGGCCAGCAAGGCCAGATAGCGCTCCCGGGCGCCGCGATCGTCGCCCTTCACGCCATCCACCAGCAGGCTGGCCGCCGCGATCGAGGTGGCATACTGATACACGTAAAAATTGTAATAAAAGTGCGGAATGTACGCCCATTCGATGCCATAGCGGGCATCGATGTCCACCACCCCGGCCTCCTGCCCCAGATAACGACGCACCTGGGCCAGATAGAGCCGGCTGAAGTCCGCTCCGGTGAGCGCTTCCCCGGCCGCCAGGCGGGCATGGATGTCACGCTCGAAGGCCGCGAACATCGCCTGGCGGAAAAAGGTGCCGCGCAGGCTTTCCAGCGCCTCGTTCAGATAGAACAGGCGTTGCGCATCATTCGTCGCGCCATCGATCAGATGCTCCATCAAGAGCCGCTCGTTGAAGGTGGAGGCCACCTCCGCCAGAAACGTGGCGTATTGGGCATTCAGAAACGGCTGGTGGGTATTGGCCAGATGGGAATGCAGGGCATGACCCCATTCGTGCGCCAGGGTCGAGACCGAATCAAAATCGCCGCTGAAAGACATCAGCACGAAGGGGTGCACGGCATGGATCGATCCCAGCATATAGGCGCCGGAACGCTTGCCCGGACGCGGCTCGGCGTCCATCCAGTCCGATCCAAAGCCGCGCGCCAGGGTATGCGTATAGTCCGACCCTAAGGGCGCCAGGGCGGCCACCACCTGCTGCTCCGCCTGCCCCAGGGTGAAACGAGGTCCTGCCTCCTGGGTGACCGGCGCATAGAGATCATGGGCCGCCAGGCGCTCCAGCGCCATCATCTTCGCCCGCAGGCGCAGATAGCGATGCAGGGTGGGCAGCCCGCGTTCGGCCTCGGTGATCAGGGTGTCGTAGACCGCCACGGGAATACCATCCCGGTCCAGGCTGGCCGCGAGGGTGCTGTCGTAACGCCGCGCCCGGGCCAGGAAGCGATCACGTTGCAACTGGCCATAAAGCGCCACCCCCAGGGTCTGCTCGTAACCGGCAAAGCTGCTCCAGAAAGCCTGGAACACATGCTCGCGATCGGCCCGCTCGGGAAGCTGACGCCCCTTTTGATACCCCGTCTGATCCAGACGCAGGCTGCTGCCGTCATGCAAGCTCACCGTGGGCCAGGGCATTTCTGCATTGGTCAGCGTGGTGTAGAGATTGGCCGGGGTGTCCCCCACCACCGCGCCCATGGCCAACAAGCGCTCCTCGGGCGCCGACAGGGTGTGCGCGGCTCGGCGCATGATCTCTTCCAGCAGATGCCGGTAGTCGCCGCCCAGTGTCTTGTTGCCCCGCATGAGCTTGCCAATGCGGTCCGGACCCAGCGCCAGGATTTCCGGTTCCAGGAAACTGGCGGCTTCCTGCACCTCGGCCTGGCGTGCCTCGGCCTGCTGCTTGCGGGCGAGCGCCGGGGCGTTGGTGGTATCCTCGTCATAGCGAAGCTGGGCGTAACCGGCCAGTTGCGATACCCGCTGCATCAAGGTCGAAAAGCGCTGGAGACAGGCAGCCAGGGTGCGGCCGGCGTTCAACTGGCCGGGACATTGCGCGACGAACGCCCGCTGATCTTCACCCAAACGGGCCAGATCCGCCTGATAGGACGACTCATCGGGGTAAATGGCGCTCAAGTCCCAGCGCCCCGGCGCCCGGTCTGCTGGAATGGCGGGTGCGGCAGGTTCGGGTTCGCCCGAACAGGCCACCAAGCCCAGGATCAGGTATCCCAGAACCACAACACTCAAACCGTGCCTAACCGCACGGACGATCCGCTTGCCTCTCACGCCCAAGGGAAAAACACGGTGCATAAATCCTTCACCCGCCTTCACCGCCCGTTTGGGCCTGCCCATTCTGGCGGAATGCCAAAGCCCCCGGCAAGCCAGCGCATCCGCCTGTGGCCCTTATGCATCGGTGTCGCGCTCACGCTGATCCTGGCCAGCCCCGCTGTCCCGGCCGCTGAGGCGCCGCCACCGGCACTTGCCCGCCTGCTGGCGATGGGACTGAAAGTGGAAGGCAGTTTCGAGGCCCCCGGCCAGATGACCGGTTATGTGATGCGGGCGCGCGAAAGCGGGCGCGCGGATGTGGTCTATGTCTCTGCCGATGGCCGCTACCTCTTCATCGGCAATATCTTGGATGAAGCAGGACAGGATCTCACCCAGGCCCATGTCGAGGACCACGTGCTGGGTCCCGAACTGGAAACCCTGTGGCAGCAACTGGAGTCGGCCCGCTGGGTCGCCGAAGGCGCCGCCAAACCGACGCGGATCATCTACAGCTTCACCGATGCGAACTGCGGCTATTGCCATCTGTTGTCGCGCGTGACCCGTCATTATCACGATGCCGGCCTGCAGGTGCGTCACCTGATGGTGGACGTCATCAAGGCCAGCAGTACCGGCAAGGCCGCCGCCATTCTGCAAGCCAAGGAGCCCGCCAAGGCGTTGGCGGACAACGAAACCCGCTTCCGCGAGGGCGGCATCGCCCCGGCCGCCCAGATTCAGGATGAAACCCGCAAGTCATTGACTCAGAACCGCAAGATGATGGATCGGCTGGGTGTATCCGGCACGCCGGCGATACTGTATCGGGATGCCACCGGCAAGGTGCGCCTGCAACGTGGCATGACCGACCTCGACACCCTGGCCCGGGTCATCGGATTACCGCAACAGCCCATCGACGATCCCGAGCTCGCCCGCTTCAAGGCACCGTCAGCGGGCTGAGCCCGACTCCAAGCGACTCAGGACGCCACGCGGATGGCCCGACGACAATCAATCTCAATAGCCCTGTTATGCGTCGCCCTGTTGGCTGGACCCCTGCCAGCCCGGAGTTGGCTGGGGCTGGCGCCGCCGTCACAGCCCCAGCCCATCGAACTCTCCCCGCTGCACCCCACCGGAAGCGTTTATCAGGGTGTGCGGCTCGGCGGCGCGCTCTGGCTCCCACGCGCAATGCCGGACGGTGTCAGTCTGCGTGGCCTGTCCGATCTGGCTTGGTCCGAATCCGAGCAGGTGCTCTATGCCGTCTCGGACTTCGGCTGGTTGTTTCGTATGCAACCCGTCTTCACCAATGGCCAACTGACCGATGTGCGGCTGCTGGACAGTCACCCCCTCACCGACGCCACCGGACGACCCTTGCGGGGCAAATGGCGCGATTCCGAGGGGCTCACCTTCGCCCCGGGCCCCGATGGCAATCCGGCCCTCTTCGTCTCCTTCGAGCGCGCGCCGCGCATCACCCGCATCGATACCCAAGGCCGCTGGCAGGCGGACGCGCCCTTGCCCGCGCCGTTTGCCGACCCCGCAAGCTACGCCAATTCCAACGCAGCGCTGGAAGCCCTGGCCTGGCATCCGCGCCGGGGCCTGCTCAGCGGCCCGGAATTACCGCCTCCCGGCGCCATGCCGGCCGGTCACACACCGCTGTTCAGCCTGGACGGACGGCGGCATCCCTATCTGCTGCACACGGGACCCCGTTGCGCCCTCGTGGCCCTGAACGCCTGGGAAGGCGATGAACTGCTGGCGCTGGAACGCTGCTACGACGGGGGCCGCCTGGAAATCGCATTGCGCCGCTTTACCCTACCGGAAACCGACGGTTTCACTCTCCGCCCCGACAATCTGGCCCTGTTTCGCCTGCAGGACGGCTGGCTGCTGGACAACTTCGAAGGCATGACGCGGATTGGAGCGCGCGGCCTGCTGCTGGTCAGCGACGACAACGATTCCTCCCGCCAGCGCACCCTGTTGCTGTATCTGGAACGCATTGATCCACCGCCCCGCCCCGTCGCGGATTGACACCCCCAAGTCCGCCCCTTATGGTGGGCAAACCTGAAATCCCACAGGTGTCCGGGCGGCGTCCTGTCGTCCGGGTGAAACGGGAAGTTGGTGCGGTCGCCAGACCCATTCCAACGCTGCCCCCGCAACGGTGTTTGAGTTGCGCGCGGTCCCCACGCCACTGTGCCTGTGCATGGGAAGGCGGACCGCGCCGGCCGGAGTTTCAATCCGGCCCCTCATCAGCCCGGAGACCGGCCTGTGCGGACAAGGTCCAGATGCGTGTTGCGGCGGGCGACACAGCCGGGCAGCGCCGACCGTTCTCCTTCCTGTGCGCTTGCTTTCGGTGCCACGACCGCCTGCCATCCCGCAGCCTGCGTCCATGCACACTGAAAACAACCATCGGGCAGGAAGAATTCATGGATACCCCCCTTTTGCGTCACCGTTCACTGCTGGCCTGTGGGCTGCTGCTGCCACTTGCCGCCACCCAGGCGCAGGCCGTGGATGCCGACGATACGGTCATCGTGACCGCCACCCGCACTGCTGAAAGCGTCGATGACACCCTCGCCTCGGTCACCGTCCTGACCCGCGCCGACATCGAGCGGTTGGGTCCCAGTGGCTTGCCCGAACTGCTTGCCGGCCAGCCCGGCGTGGACGTCTCCAGCACCGGCAGCTTCGGCAAATTCACCAGCCTCAGCCTGCGCGGCACCAACCCCGGCCAGACGCTGGTGTTGATCGACGGCGTCCGGGTCGGCTCGGCTACCACCGGCACGGCCGCACTGGAACTGATCCCCACCGACCAGATCGAGCGCATCGAGATCGTGCGTGGCCCCCGCGCCAGCCTCTACGGCGCCGATGCGATCGGCGGCGTCATTCAGATCTTCACCCGCCCCGGCGCGGGCAGCGGCTGGCAGGCCAGCGCCACGGGCGGCGGCTTTGGCACCTGGAGCGGGCGCGCCGCAACGAGAGGAGAGGTGGGCGATACCCGCTATTACCTCACGGTATCGGGCCTCACCAGCGATGGCTACGATGTCCAGCGGGACGGCGCGGTTGGCAGCTTCGGTCCCAGCCCGATCGAGCCCGATGATGACCGCTATCGCAATACCGCTGTGAACCTCGGCGTGAACCACCGCCTGGCCAACGGCGCCGAACTCGGCGCCCAGGCGCTGCGCGCCCAAGGCCGCACCGACTATGACGGCTTCCCCAACCGCACCGATTTTGTCCAGCAAGTGCTCAGCGCCCATCTGGGCGGCGAAATCAGCGCGGGTTGGTACAGCCGGATCGCACTAGGCGAAAGCCGCGACGAGGCCGACAACCTGATCGACGGCGCCGATTTTTCCACCTTCGACACGCGGCGCAGCAGCGCAATCTGGCAGAACGACCTCAGCCTGCCCGGCCGGCAGCTGCTCACCCTGGGGCTGGACGGCTGGCGCGACGCCGTCGACAGCACCACGGCCTTTACCGAGGACACCCGCGACAACTGGGCCGTCTTTGCTCAGGACCAGATCGATCTGGGGCGCCATCAACTGATTGTCGGCGCGCGCCGCGACGACAATCAGGCCTTCGGCAGCGAGACCACCGGGAATGCCACCTGGGGCGTGGCACTGCGCGACGATCTGCGACTGACCGCCAGTTATGGCACAGCCTACAAGGCACCCACTTTTAATGACCTGTATTACCCCAACGATGGCTTCTACGCCGGCAATCCGGATCTGCAGCCCGAAACCGCGCGCAACGCCGAACTCGGCCTGCGCTATGACCTCGCCCCCTTCACCCTGAGCGCCAGCGTGTTCCACAACGACATCGACGATCTGATCGTGTTCGATGCCGCCAACAACACCGTCAACAACATCGATCGCGCCCGCATCCAAGGCGCCGAAAGCAGCGTGGAATATCGGGTGGGCAACTGGCGTGGCTACGCCGCCCTTACCGCGCTGGACACCGAAAACCGTGCAACCGGCGCCGACCTGCCGCGCCGCGCCAACTTGACCTCCCGCCTGGAACTGGACCGGACCCTCGGCGCCTATCGGCTGGGTGCAACGCTCCTGGCCCAGGATGGCCGCTATGACGACACCGCCAACACAGTGCCCCTGGCGGGCTATGGTCGCCTCGACCTGCGCGCCGAATGGCAGATGGCCCCGCAATGGGCATTGCTGGCGCGCATCGAGAACGTCCTGGACCGTGATTACGAAACCGCGGCCACCTATGTGCAGCCCGATCGGGCGGGCTATCTCACTCTCGCGTACAGGACGCCGTGATCGCAAAGGCACGCAGCCACAGTGCCAGCCCAGTCGCGAGCGCCCTGCTCGCGGCCTTGGCGGGACATGCCCTGCTATTGGGCATCCTGATCACTTCGTCCAACCAGCCCCGGACCGCCGCATCCGGGGCGCCTCCGGCCCTGATGCTGGTGCGGCTCCCCGCGACGCCAATGCCGACTGAACCCGCCCCCGCGCCACGCGAATTGCCGACGGATCGCAAGCGTCCCGCAAGAACACCAGCGGCACGCCCCACCCTGGCAGCAAAAGGCGCGACATCGCCCCCCGCAGCCCGTGGATCCGGGCCCCGCCCCAGTGCGCAGGCGGCCGATGCAATCGCAACCGCCGCCCTCGCGGCCGAGTCAGCTCCATCCGCCGCGACCACGCCGCCCACTCCGTCCCCGGACGGGTCAACGCAACCGGGTGCGGGGTCCGCGCCGACGATGGATGCCCTGAATGCCGCTCGCAACGACATCCAGAGCCGCATCCACCGGGATTTCAACCGCCACTTCAGCTATCCCCCGCTGGCCCGCCGCCATGGCTGGGAAGGGGCGGTGCGGCTGGGCTACGATGTAACCTCGGAAGGCCGAGTAATCAATGTCCGGGTGCTGGCCAGCTCAGGCTACCTCGTGCTCGACCGCGATGCCCAGGAAACCCTGAGCCGGGTTCCGCCCCTGGGACCCACCGGCTGGCCACGACCCATCGAGGCGCTGGAACTGGCTGTTCACTATCAATTGATGGAGGGATGAGATGGGACACCGCTTGTCGAAGATCTACACCCGCACCGGCGACGCCGGCACCACGGGACTGGGGGATGGCACGCGCGTGCCCAAGGACCATGCGCGGGTCGAAGCCTTCGGCACCGTCGATGAACTCAACGCCCTCATCGGCCTGCTGCGCACGGCCGGTCTGCCCGCCGAATGGGATCGCCCGCTGGATGAAATCCAGCATGCCCTGTTCGATGTGGGCGGCGAGCTGTGCATCCCCGGCCGGGAGAGCATCCGCGCCGAACAGGTGATCGCGCTGGAAACCTGGCTGGACCAGTTGAATGCAGACCTTGCGCCGCTGAAGGAATTCATTCTGCCCGGTGGTGCGCCCGGCGCGGCCTGGGCCCATCTGGCCCGCACGGTGTGCCGGCGGGCGGAACGGCGCGCCTTCACCCTGGCGCGCAGCGAGCCGGTCAACCCCGAGACCTTGCGTTATCTCAACCGCCTGTCGGATCTGTTGTTTGTGCTGGCGCGCGCCGTGAATCGCCATGCTGGCGCAGGGGATGTCCTGTGGCGGCCGGATCGCCACGCCGCCGCATCGCCCGCGCCATCGGCACCGGAGCCCACGCCATGAGCGACTGGCAGGATGTGGCGCCCGCTGCCGACTTAGCGGAAGGGGCGTATGTCAGCAAGGAGATCGATGGCATCCGCATCGCAGTGTTCCGGGTCGACGGCGCGCTGTATGCCATCGAGGATGTCTGCACCCACGATGGCGGCCGCCTAACCGGCGGACCGCGCATCGGTTGCCGCGTCATCTGCCCCCGCCACGGCGCCGCCTTTGACCTAGCCACCGGCGCCGTGCTCGCCCCGCCCGCCTACAGCCCGATCGCCACCTTCCCGGTGCAAATCGCCGCCGACTGGATTCAGATCCAGATTCCGGATAGTTTCTAAAATGAGCGCCCATGAACCACTCGCTTTTCACGCATGGATCTTGGCCAAGGCTTGCCGGTAACTATATAAACCCTAAGGATGGGGACGTTTCAGATGAATTCGATCAGCCGCTTGAAAAAACCGTTAAAAACGGCCTGGATCACCAGCTTGTTCTGCCTGGTCATCGGCAACACACCGCTGCATGCGGCAGCGCCCCCTGATGACAGCGCGCATACCCGCTACCCGATTGTTCTGGTGCATGGATTCGCCGGCTTCGACAAACTGTTTGGCTTTGTGAACTATTGGTTCGGCATTCCCAAGGCACTGCGTGCGGCGGGCGCGGAGGTCTATGTCGCGCAGGTATCGGCGGCGAATTCCACCGAGGTGCGCGGCGATCAACTCATCGCGCAGATCGAAGCCATACGACGCAGCAGCGGCGCTGACCGGGTCAACCTGATGGGGCACAGCCACGGCGGCCCCACGATCCGCTACGCGGCCGCCCTGCATCCGGAGTGGGTTGCATCGGTCACCTCCATCGGCGGCTCGAACAAGGGCTCGGAAATGGCCGATTTCGTCCAGAAAATAACGGGGGAAGACACCTTGCGCCAACGCGCCGTCTTCGGACTCGTAACGGGCCTAGGCCACTTGATCGACTTCGCCTCGGGCGGTGGACTTCCCCAAAGCGGCCGCGGCGCCATGAACTCCCTATCGCGCCAAGGGGCTGCCACGTTCAGCCAGCGTTTCCCGCAGGGCGCGCCGGTTGGTTGTGGCGAGGGTGATCACGCGGTGAACGGCGTCCGCTACTATTCTTGGGGCGGCGTGCGCCACTGGACGACCGGCATTGATCCTTCCGATTCTCTCATGTGGCTGACGGGGCTGGCTTTCTCGGAACCGAATGATGGTCTCGTGGGCCGTTGCAGCAGTCATCTGGGACAAGTCATCCGGGATGACTACCCCATCAACCATCTGGATGAAATCAACCAGATTCTCGGGCTGCACGGCTTTGGAAGTGTCGACCCCGTCCAGTTGATGATTGAACACGCTCAGCGCTTGAAGGCCGCAGGCCTGTAGTCGTTGCGCCCCGGCCACACGGCCAGGGAATGTCCTGAATCCAGGCGTTGTGCACGTCAAGGCTTGCAGCCATGAGGCTGGCCGCCATTGAGCGGCCAGCCTTGCCTCACGTTCTGCCCCTCTCGCAGTATGTTCAGCATCTCACCACGCCAATACCGCCTATGGGGCATCGGCGGCAGCCCTATCGCGCCATCCAGCATCCACTCGGACACCGACTCCTGCTTATAGTAGTTATGACATATATCAATAACGATCTGTCGCGCCTCCCTCACACTATCCCCAAGCCGTTTACAAAGGCGGCGGGATGATGATCCGGCAATGCCGAGGTTCTTTCGTGTGCTTGGAGCGTAACCACCATGACCAAATACTTGCGATTCACACTCATGCATTTCACCCTGCTGGCGGTGATCGTCAGCATCTTCGCGGGCGGCCCGTGGATCCTGATCACCGGAGGCATTGCGGGCGCCTTCCTGTTCCTGGGTGATCATTTCATGGGCGACTACCTGGATGAGCCCGAATATGCCCATCCGGGCATCCTCAATTTCCTGCTCTATCTGATCCTGCCCTTGCTCGCCCTCGCCAGTCTGGCGCAGGCCTGGATGCTCGGTACGGGGGATTTCCTCGGCATCGGGACGGCGATCCAGACCGTAACGGGCTTCGATGTGTTCGCCGCCCGCGAAAACACCGGCATCCTGAGCATTGCGGGCACCGTGCTCGTGGTGGGCGTGCTCATCGCCGCCGCCGGGACCAACGTGGGTCACGAACTGACCCATCGCACCTGGAGCCGGCTCGACATGATCCTCGGCCGCTGGATGCTGGCCTTCAGTGCCAATCCGGACTTCGCCGTCGAGCATGTCTATAACCACCACGCCCATGTGGCCACCATTGGCGACCCGGCCACGGCCCGCCGCAAGGACACCAACATCTGGCTGTGGTTCCCCGGCGCCATCTGGCACGAGCATACCGCCGCCTGGCGGTTCGAACTGAGCCGGCTGCGCAAGATCGGCAAGCCGGTGCTATCGATCGAAAACGCGATGTTGCGGGGCTACGCCATGGTGCTGGTCCTGGCCGGCATCTTCTTCGCCGCCGCTGGCTGGCTCGGGGTCGGGGTGTTCCTGGTCACCGCCCTGATCGGCAAGCTCACCCTGGAAGTAGCCAACTACATGGAGCATTTCGGTCTGGTGCGGGTGCCCGGCGAGCCGGTCCAGCCGCGTCACTCCTGGAACACCAACAAGCGCATGTCGAGCTTCGTGCTCTACTCCCTGACCCGGCATTCGGCCCACCATGAACAGGGCGACCTGCCGTTCTGGGTGCTCAAGCCCTACCCTGAGGCCCCCGAGATGCCCCATGGCTACGCCGGCACTTTCCTGGCAGCACTCTGCCCCCCGCTGTGGCGCCGTGTCATCACGCCGCTGCTGCTGGAGTGGGACGCCAAGCTAGCCTCGCCGGCGGAACTGGAAATCGTGCGCAAGGAGAACGCCCTGAGCGACATTCCCGAACTGCGCCACGCTACCCCGGCGACGGGCTGAGGGTCTGCTCACAGGAATGGAACCCGTGCGGGCCAGGGATGGCCCACCTCATCAAGGTGCACAATGTCATCATCGGCGTTGACTGAGATCCACGCCACGGAATGGAGAAGAGCCGGCCGGGAAATCCGTGTCG
The DNA here is from genome assembly GCA_002862435.1 of Pseudomonadota bacterium. Classification (GTDB taxonomy): domain Bacteria; phylum Pseudomonadota; class Gammaproteobacteria; order UBA5335; family UBA5335; genus Macondimonas. The sequence goes on from PKDC01000008.1 coordinate 44,495, forward strand.
GCTTTCTCTGTTCTGCATGCCCTCAGGCGTTAAACTGTTTGAGTGATTGATGGCAATTGATCAGGAGCTGGCGATGTCTGAAGTGAAATCGTATCAAGTGTGGGACGCGCCGACACGATGGTTCCACTGGATCAATGCGCTGTGCGTCATGACGCTTGCCGCCGTTGGACTGGTGATTCTGAACGACGGTGCGCTCGGAATCTCGAATGAAGGCAAGATCACCCTGAAAACGCTACACGTCTGGGTCGGCTACGTCTTTGTCCTCAATTTCTGTTGGCGCATCGTATGGGCGTTCGTCGGCAATCGCTACGCGCGCTGGAGCCGGATAATTCCGGGCGGCCCTGGCTATCTGCGGGCACTGCGCAGCTATGTGGCCTCGTTCGTGGCGGGCAGTCCCGAGCAGTATCTGGGTCACAATCCATTGGGACGGATCAGCGTGGCCGCACTGTTCGTCCTGATGACGACCCAGGCGGTCACCGGTCTGGTGCTGGCGGGTACGGACATCTACTATCCGCCCCTCGGACCCTGGGTGGCGCGATTGATCGCAGCACCTGGCGTCGATCCCTCGACGCTGGTGCCTTATGCACCGCAGCTTTATGACAAGGCTGCATATGACAGCATGCGCGCCATGCGCGCGCCGTTCGCCACTGTGCATCTATACGGTTTTTACCTGCTGATCCTGACGGCGATCCTGCACATCGCGGCGGTCGTGGTGACCGAGCTGCGCGAAGGCGGGAGCCTTATTTCGGCCATGTTCACGGGACGTAAACTGATTGCCGGAACGCCGGTCGATCTGCCGGATCAGCGCCCCAAAACATAAGCCTCTCGCAGAATACCCGATGCGCCGCTCTGCCCGCTCATCTCGATATCGCCCACCGCAATAAAACCTCGCGTGGGCCGACACAAGCCAAGCTAGCCGAGCGGTACGCTTGCTTCCAGCCAACGATGCCCTGGGGGCTGCGCTGGCCTGGTGGCAAGCAGCACCCGCCCAACCAACACTCAGCACTCACGGCGCAAATGCGGTTCGGCCTGGAGTCGGCGGCAGCTGGGGCATTTCCTGGCTGGGAAAGGTTCCGGTCAGGGCGCCGAGGAAGGCTGTCAGATCGCGCACTTGCCCATCGTCCAGCTCCTTGTTCAGCTGGGCCTTCGCCATGACGCTCACCGCCTCCTCCAGTGTCGATACGGCGCCATTGTGGAAATAGGGCGCGGTCAAGGCGACATTGCGCAGCGTCGGCACCCGAAACATGTGGCGATCGGCTTCCTGATGGGTCGCCTGAAAGCGCCCCATATCTTCCGTCAGACGATATTTGGCTTCATAGGCACTGCCGGGAAACGACGGGAACTTCTGGTAAAACCCCTGCCCTTCGGGCAAGGCCGGACCTGCGAAAGCCGCGCCGCTGTGGCAGGCCACGCAACCGACCTCCTGGAACGCTTGCATGCCGCGTACCTGGCTCTCGTTCAGCGCTTTCTTGTCCCCCTTCAGATAACGATCCAGGGAGCTGTCTGGGGTGATCAGGGTCCGCTCGTAGGCGGCAATGGCCTGCGCGACCCGGTCGATGGTGATCTCCGGCGCGTTGAAGGCTTGCTTGAACAAGGGCTTGTATCCCTCGATGCCCTGCAGGCGCTTGACCACCGCGGCATGATCGGGATTACCCATCTCAACGGGGTTGATCATCGGTCCCTTGGCCTGCTCCTCCAGGCTGGGCGCGCGTCCATCCCAGAACTGCACCGACAGGAATGCAGCATTCCAAACCGTGGGCGATGAGCGGCCGCCCAATTGCCCACGCACCCCCATGGAGAATGGTCGGCCATCTTCGCCGCCCCCCATCACGTTGTGGCAGGAGTTGCAGGACACCGAGCCGTCCATGCTCAGGCGCGGATCGAAATACAGCGCCTTGCCCAGGGCCACCTTGGCCGGTGTGGTTGGGTTCGTGGCCGGTGCAATGGGTTTTTCTGGCAACGGCTCGAAAGCCTGCGCCCCCGCGGTGATGCCCAATAGCAAAAAGCCAAGTCGGTGGATTCTGGATCCCATCCTGCGCTTTTTCATAATCAAGATCGTCTCGCTAATTCCCAATGCTCAAATCAATCAGGGGCCAGCCTTTTTCTTTCAATGCAGATTGACGCCCAATATCCTTAAAAAATCCTTAACCATAAAAAAGTAAGCTCCCGTCCTGTGGCTGAACAGTGATATTCATGCTGCTTTTCAAACATCAAATCCGGCACCCGAATCTGAATTAACTGCATGTTCTACAATAGAAAGTCGAACGCCACGACCATTTTTCTGATTCCGGTCATTACATGACGAATGAGACCTCCCGCACCAGCCGCCCGAAGATCCACAGGTCAGCCGCGTGGCCATCCTCCGCGGCGCCGCAATATTGGCGCAGATTCGGTTGCGCTCGGCGAGGGCTCAGCAGCACCCATAAAGCGTCATTACAGTCGGGCTAGACTTTAGGAAGCGCTGAATAAATCCATCCTGGATTTTTCAGCCCCCGCCATCGGAAAAGTGTGATTTTCCGATGGCTCACAGAATCAGTGGCTTGCAGCCACTGATTCTGTGAGCGCATCCCTGCGCCGCGGGAAACGCTGAATACTTCAGCGTTTCTTTTACTGCTCCACCATGAATCTCCTGGCGTCGGGCAAGGCGCATACCCATGGCGAGCAAGGCCTCATCAACCACGCCGGAAAAGGCCTTGATTGCCTTTCAGGGCTGCATTGGGGAGAATTAAACGTTTAATTATCCGCTCCCCGTTCCTGGCCAGCCTTTCATGATCAAAGAGGATCGACCCATGACCCAAGCCGGCGCCCAACCAGCGCTCCTGTTCGACCTGACCCTGAATGACGAACAGCGCATCACCCGCGAAACCATGCAGCGTTTCGCCGAGACCGTGATCAAGCCCCAGACCCGCCAGATCGACGAATCCAGCAATATGTCGGTCGACCTGCTGCAGCAGGCTCACGACCTGGGCATTACCCTGCTGCCGGTTCCGGAAGAGCACGGCGGCGCTGGGTCTCCCCGTTCGCCGGTATCCAATGTCCTGATCGCCGAAGACCTGGGCAAGGGCGACATGGGCGTGGCGCTGCACATCCTGGCTCCGCTTGGTTTCGTTAACATGTTGATCGACCAGGGTTCCGAGGCGCAGAAGGCGAAGTATCTGCCCATCTTTGCCGGTGAATCCTTCGCGCCGGCCACGATCGCCATCAGTGAGCCGCGCGCCACCTCCGACGTGCATGCCCTGCAGACCAAGGCCGTCAAAGACGGCGCGGCTTTTGTCCTGAGCGGCGTCAAGGGCATGGTTCCCCTGGCCACCACCGCCGAGCATTTCGCGATCATCGCGGAAGTGGAAGGCGAAGGCCCGCAGGCTTTCCTGGTGGAGAAGACAGCCACAGGCTTGACCACCGAAGCGCAGGATTATTTGGGCCTGCACGCCCTCGGCTTGGGGTTGGTGAAGCTGGAAAACGTGCGTGTCGACGCCTCCGCCCGCCTGGGTGAAGGCGAAAAGACCTTCGACTACCAGCGCCTGATCGATCTCTCGCGTCTCGGCGCCTGCGCCGCGGCGGTGGGCACCGCCCAGGCCCTGCTGGAGCATGTGACCCAGTATGCCAATGAGCGCATCGCTTTCGGCGAGCCTATTTCCCATCGCCAGGCGGTGGCCTTCATGGTGGCCAACATCGCCATCGAACTGGACGGCATGCGCCTGATGGTCTGGCGCGCCGCTGCCCAGGCCGAAAACGGCCTGAATTTTCACCGCCAGGCCCACCTGACCTACATCAACTGCGCCGAGCGGATGATGCAGGTCGGTACCGATGGCGTCCAGATCCTGGGTGGCGCCGGCTTCCTGCGCGAGTATTTCGAGGAAATGTGGTATCGCAACCTGCGCGGCCTGGCCGTGCTCGAAGGCTGCTTCAACATCTGATCCCCGATCCCCGATCCTGATTTTGAGGATACTGCAATGATTTATCTGGAACTTCCGCCGCAAGTCACGAACATGCAGAAAATGGCCAACGGCTTGGCCAAATCCATGTTCCGCAAGATCTCCCGCAAGTACGACAAGGCCGAGCACGAACCACCCAAGGAATTGGACGCCATGAAGTCCATGATGGGCGGGGGCGGCATGGGCGGTCTCGGTGGCAGCGGCAAGGACAAGGAAGCCAAGCCGGGCATCAAGAACGGCGGCAACATGGTCGCCATCGCCGCCATGACGGAAATGTGCTGGGGCGACGCCGGTCTGGCGTTGGCCATCCCCGGCCAGGGCCTGGGCAATGCCGCCATCATGGCCGCCGGCACGCCGGAGCAGAAGGAACAGTTCGGCAAATGCTGGGCTGCCATGGCCATCACCGAGCCGGGCACCGGTTCGGACGCCGGCAACATCAAGACCACCGCCAAGAAAGACGGTGACGATTACATCATCAACGGCGAGAAGATCTACATCACCGCCGGCGGCCGCGCCAGCCACGTGGTGGTGTGGGCCAACATCGACCCGACGCAGGGCAAAGCCGGCATCAAATCCTTCGTGGTACCCAAGGACCTGCCCGGCGTGCAACTGGTGCGCCTGGAAAAGAAGATGGGCATCCGCGCCTCCGACACCGCGGCCATTACCTTCACCAACGTCCGCGTGCCGGCCGGAAACCTGCTGGGTTCGGCGGAAATCAAGGACAAGAAGGAAGGCTTCGGTGGGGTCATGCAGACCTTCGACAACACCCGTCCGCCAGTGGCCGCCATGTCCCTGGGCGTGTCCCGCGCCTCGCTGGACCTGACCAAAGAACTGCTGGCCAAGGAAGGCGTGGTCATCGATTACGGCAAGTCGCGCTGGGCCAACGACGCCCTGCGCGCCGAGATCGAGTGGATGGAGTCGGAGTGGGAATCGGCTTACCTGCTCACCATGCGCGCCGCCTGGATGGCCGACAACGGCCAGCCCAATTCGAAAGAAGCGTCCATGTGCAAGGCCAAGGCCGGACGCGTGGGCAACTACATCGTGTTGCGCTGCGTGGAGCTGACCCGCAACCTGGGCTACAGCGAGGTGCACCTGCTGGAAAAATGGGCGCGTGACCAGAAGATCCTGGACATCTTCGAGGGCACCCAGCAGATCCAGCAGCTCATCGTCGCCCGTCAGGTGCTGGGCAAGAGTTCGAAAGAACTGCGCTGAGTCGTGTTGGGCACTGGATTGGCCAACTGTCCAATGCCGTTTGCACCATCAAAACCCTGGCTGGTTGTCCGGCCAGGGTTTTTTTATTTCACCATGACTCCAGCACCGAACTTCGCTGGACTACGCCTAAGCCCGCTACAGCAGGTTTATCAATAGCTTAGGTGAATTCATCATATGCCGGTGCTTTCTGAAACTTGACCCGGCTTCCGTCCGCTTGGCTCCTAACAGGCTCCTGGAAACCGCGTCTTTCCGAGGAGTCATCATGGCTAAGATCAAACTCACCAAGTCCGCAGTCGATGCGGCAAAACCCCAGGCGCAGCCCATCGAGCTGCGTGACACTCTTGTTCCCGGCTTCCTGTGCAAGATTACACCTGCCGGCCGCAAGGTCTTCATGCTCCAGTACCGGACGAATGCTGGCGAGCGGCGCAAGCCGGCGTTGGGCATGTACGGAGAACTGACCGTCGAACAGGCCCGCTCGCTGGCGCAGAACTGGCTGGCTGAGGTTCGCCGGGGCGGCGATCCCGGCGCAGCCAAAGCCGAGGCGCGCAAGGCACCCACCGTTGAGGAGTTGTGCAAGAAATTCATGGAGGACTACTCCAAGAAGCGCAACAAACCCAGCACCCGAGTCGGCTATCAAGGCGTCATTGAGCGCTGCATCATCCCGCTGCTGGGCCGCAAGAAGGCTCACGACGTGAAGCGGCCTGACGTTGCCGGACTGATGGAAAAACTTTCGTACAAACAGACCGAGGCGAACAAGGCGTTCAGCATCCTGCGCAAGATGTTCAACTTGGCCGAGGTGTGGGGCTATCGGCCTGACGGCACCAATCCTTGCCGCCATGTCCCGATGTTCCCTGCCGGCAAGTCCACCCACCTCATCAGCGACGAGGACATGGGCAAGCTGTTCCGGCAGCTCGCCAAGATCGAGGTCGAAGGACTAGAGAACTACGTCATTCCGCTGGCGATCCGGCTCCAGTTCGAGTTTGCCGGTCGCCGCTCCGAAATCGTCACTCTCGAATGGGATTGGGTCGATCTGGCGAACCGTCGTGTGGCCTGGCCCGACAGCAAGACCGGCGGCATGTCCAAGCCCATGAGCGAGGAAGCCTACCGGCTGCTTTCGACGGCGCCGAGGCAGGAAGGCAGTCCCTACGTGCTGCCGTCGCCACGCCATTCGGGGCAGCACCTGACCACGGGCGAGTATTACGGCGGCTGGTGCCGTGCGCTCAAGGCGGCGGGTGCGACGCATGTAGGGACGCACGGCATCCGCCACCGCTCGGCCACCGACATTGCCAACTCGGGCATCCCGGTGAAGGTCGGCATGGTGCTGACCGCGCACAAGACCGTGGCGATGTTCATGCGCTACGTCCACACCGAGGACGATCCGGTGCGCCAGGCGGCGGAACTGGTGGCGAACCGGCGCAAGACGATCACCGGGGCACAGCGCCCTGCGGAGGTGGTGGCATGAGCAAGAAGACGCTTTCGGCAGCGGCGGGGACAAGCCCCGCCATACCGGCCGGCTACGCCGACATCTGCAGCGGCATCGTGGAATTGCTCGATGCCGCGCGCCATGCGGCGGCTCGCAGCGTCAATGCGTTGATGACTGCCAGCTACTGGGAGATTGGCCGCCGGATCGTCGAAGCCGAGCAACGAGGCAAGCGGCGTGCCGGCTACGGCGAACAGTTGATCGCTCGCCTGTCTAGTGACTTGACCACGCGGTTCGGGCGGGGGTTTGGCGCAAACAATCTGGAGAATATGCGGCGCTTCTTCCTCGCATATCCCCGTTCCGTGATTTCCCAGACACTGTCTGGGAAATTGCAAAACCAGTTAGTTCCTGGGAAATCCCAGACAGTGTCTGGGGAATTGGGCCTCTCCGAACTGGCACAGGCGTTCATGCTGCCGTGGTCGGCCTATGTGCGGCTGTTGTCGGTTAGGGACGACCACGCGCGCCAGTTCTATGAGGCCGAAGCCCTGCGCGGTGGCTGGAGTGTGCGCCAGCTCGACCGGCAGATCGGCAGTCAGTTCTACGAACGCACCGCGCTGTCCAAGGACAAGGCCGCGATGCTGACCAAGGGCGCGGTGCCGAAACCGGAGGATGCCGTCACGCCGGCCAACGCGATCAAGGACCCGTATGTGCTGGAGTTCCTGGACCTCAAGGACGAGTATTCGGAGTCCGATCTTGAAAGCGCCTTGATCCAGCGGCTGGAAGATTTTCTGCTCGAACTCGGCGAGGGGTTCACCTTCGTCGGGCGACAGCGCCGGTTGCGCATCGACCAGACTTGGTATCGGGTGGACCTGCTGTTTTTCCATCGCCGGCTGCGCTGCCTCGTCATCATCGATTTGAAGCTCGGCAGCCTGTCCCATGCCGACGTGGGCCAGATGCACCTGTATTGCAACTACGCGAAGGAGCACTGGACGTTTCCCGAAGAGAATCCGCCTGTGGGCCTGATCCTTTGTGCGGACAAGGGGCACGCCTTGGCGCGTTATGCGCTTGAGGGATTGCCCAGCAAGGTCATGGCGGCGAACTATCGGATGGTGCTGCCGGATGCCGAATTGCTGCAAAAGGAACTTGAGAACACGCGGCGCATGCTGGAGTCTCGCGCGCCGATTCGTCCCAAGACTCGCCAACGATAACTGTGCGTCCCGGCGTTCCGCCGTCGGGTTCGCGGGCTGCGCCCCGCGCCTCTGCGAGTCCCGGCCATCCGGCTTTGATCCCTGACGCCTCCGGCCCTTGAGGGCCTGCGCGCTCCGCTTGCCTGTCCGTACCCTCGTGGCGGTGGATGGGCGGTCTTGCTGTTCCCTTCAGCCGTGCGTGTTCGTCGAGATTGGCGTCATCGAGCAGCTTCAAACGATGGCGTCGCCGGAGACGAATTGATTGCGTGTTGAACCATCCGATGCGTCGCTCCTGCTGGCTGCGGGAGCGGCGCATTTTTCTGCTGTGCTTGGTGTCGAGTCCTGCGCGCTTTGCTTGCCGCCATCTACCGTTGCCGCAATCGCCGTCTTCCCTGACTCATCACCTTCTGCGACCGTCGCCCGCGCCTTGTGTGCCGTCAAGGCGTGCGTCCTTACACTTCGGTGCGTTTTGGTGCATTTCGGTGTAAGCTGGTGATTGGGTTCCATGTTGGTTGATCCGCCGTTTATGCCTCAATCGCAACCGCTCAAGCGCTTCACAGTCTCCCTTGATGCCGAGGACTACGAGGCTTTGCGCAAGCTGGCTGAGGCGCAACGTCCGCCGTTGCCGCTCCAGTACGTTGTGCGCTTGGCCATCCGGCGCTTTCTGGATCAACCCGAGGGTACGGTTCTTCGGCCCATTAAGGACGATACACAGTGAAGCGAACAATAAAATTGGCTATGCCAATATAAAGGACGCGATGCAGCGGGGGGAGTATGGCGGTCCTGCAAGAAATACTTGAATGGTCTCAAGGCCGCCCAGCGTGGCAACGCGACGCGCTACGTCGGCTCGTACTCAATGGAGAGTTCTCCGACGATGACATCCGCGCACTCACCGAAGTTTGCAAGAGCGCGCACGGTCTCGCTGAGCAGCAGGAAACCGCTCCCCTCACCACGGAACATGTACCCGACACAACAGCAGGCACTGTCCCTGTTTCTCTGATATCAATCTTCCATCATCGCGGTGTGAATGCGCTGGCCGAGAACCAGACGCTCAAGTTCGCACCTGGTCTCACCGTGGTTTATGGTGATAACGGCGCGGGCAAGACGGGCTATATCCGAATCCTCAAGGGCGCCTGCCGAGCGCGCGGGCAGGAGAAAATCCTGGGCAATGTCGTCTCCGGCACAGCACCGCTCGCCCCAGTGGTTGCGATCAAGTACAAGATCGGAGCCGAACCCGAACCACGGGAATGGACCGGAACCGGTGAGGATGAGTTCGTTTCGCGTGTGAGCGTATTCGATACGCAGTGCGCTGCCGTCTACCTGACCGAGAAAACCGATGTTGCCTTCCGGCCCTTTGGCTTGGACCTGTTCGACAAGCTCGTGAAGGCGTGTAAGGCCGTTCGCGCAGAACTCGAAAGCGAACAGCGCAGGCTTGCGTCGAACACCCTCATCGCTGTTCAGGCGCAGATCCCCGAAGGCACAGCAGTTGCGAAGTTTCTAACGAACATCAGTTCGCTCACCAAGCCGGATGCCGTAGAGGCACTCGCGCGTCTCTCACCGGAGGACGAAGCCCGGCTTGCACTCCTGGAGAAGTCGCTGCTCGATTTGCAGGCCAATGATCCCGAGAAGCTGATCCGGCAACTCACCCTACGCGCGGGTCGGGTTCAGACACTGGCTCGGCACCTCAAGGAGGTGGAAGCGGCGCTTTCGGTGGAGGCCGTGGCTGCCTTGTTTGATGCACGGACAGAAGGCCGCCGCAAGAGCGAGGAAGCAAAACGGCTGCGGGAGGCAACGTTTCCCGAAGGGATGCTGCCTGGAACTGGCACTGATCCCTGGGCCGCACTTTGGGAAGCGGCGCGCCAGTTCTCGCAGGAGTTGGCCTATCCAGACAAGGCATTTCCGGTCGTAGAAGACGGCGCTCATTGCGTCCTGTGCCAACAGGATCTGGATCACGCAGCGTCCCGTAGGCTCAGCCAGTTTGAAGCGTTCGTGGCTTCGACGACGGAACGTGAACTCCGGCAGATCAGGGAGAAGTTCGCGCGTTTGCGAAAGGGCTTCACTGATCTCAGGACAACAACCGAAGCCGTTGACGAGGCGCTCAAGGAAATCCGCATCGAGCATGAGGCCGCTGCGGACGAAATAGCCGCAGCGCTTTCAGCCAACGAGAACCGGCGTAAGACTGTTACCGCAGCCATCGCCGAAGACAAGGACCTCGCCCCCGAGTGTCCCGCCCTCGTGTCGGCATCTCGTGACGCCGGGGCACTGGCCGGGGAAATCGAGGCCCGGATTAAGACGCTGCGCACCAGCGCCACTGATGAAACCCGCAAGCGCATGACCGCCGAGGCGCAGGAGTTGCGTGCCCGTAAGATTCTGGCGACACATCAGCGGACTGTTCTTGATGATATCGAGCGTCGGAAGAAGTACGCTGCTTATGGGCTGTGCATCGACGAAACCAAGACACAGGCGATTACGCAGAAGAGTACTGCCGTTACGAAGTCCGTCGTATCGCAAAAGCTCAAGCGGAGTTTCAAAGAAGAACTGGCCAACCTATCTTTCGGTCACGTTGAGGTCGAGTTAAAAGAACTTGGCGGTGCGGACGGCGTCTTCTACCACAAGCTTGCTCTTACGCGCGCGCCTGGCGTTGACTTGCCAAACGTTGTGAGCGAGGGCGAGCAACGCTGTCTATCCATCGCCGCATTTTTTGCGGAACTCAGCACCGCCGATGATCCCTCCGGGATCGTGTTCGATGATCCCGTGTCCTCGCTTGATTACCAATGGCGTCAGGGTGTGGCGCGGCGCTTGGTGTTGGAGGCCAACACCCGGCAGGTTATCGTCTTCACCCACGATGTCGTCTTCCTGCTCCTCCTCAAGCAATTTGCGGAGGAGTTGGGCGTCGATCAATTTGACCAACACGTCCGATTCCTTTCCAAGGGGGCAGGCGTGTGTGCGGAGGAGCTTCCGTGGGTTGCGCTGCCGGTCAAGAAAAAAATCGGTTACCTGAAAAACGGTTGGCAAATCGCCGACAAGCTCTCTCGTGACGATCATCAGGACGCCTACGAGAAAGACGCCAAGTATCTTTACGGGTTGCTGCGGGAAGCATGGGAGCGCGCCCTCGAAGAAGTGCTTTTGGGCGGCGTGGTCGAACGTTACAGGCCGAGTATTCAGACACAACAAGTTGCTCAGATCGCCGACATCACTCCCGAGGACTGCAAGACCGTCGAGACCGCCATGACGAAATGCTCGAAATGGCTGCCTGGCCATGATCAAGCCGCAGCGGCCCGTGCGCCGGTACCCGGTACGGCGGAGCTCAAGGCCGACATCGAAGCGTTGGACAACTGGGTAACGGCAATACGCAAACGCCGCAAGAAACCCGCGGAGGCCGCAACCGCATGAGCAATGTCAACATCAAACGCGCCGTCGAGAATATCCGGGCTAATACGACCGTTTACACGCCTGTTGTTGAGATGATCGTTAACGCAATTCAGGCGATTGACGAGGCTGGCCGCAAAGACGGAAAAGTCCAGGTCCGCGCGCAACGGGGTGCTCAGGTCGAACTGGATGGAAACTTGCCCGAGGTTACGGGCTTCGACATCGAGGATAACGGCATCGGATTTACTGACGCGCACCGTAACTCCTTCGATACGCTCTACACCGACCGCAAGATCGCCGAAGGCGGGAAGGGATTCGGCCGTTTCACTGGACTCAAGTATTTCGAAGACCTGCATGTCAAGAGTATCTACCGCGATGGTGCCGCCTTCAAAGCCCGCAGCTTTTCAATGGGCAAGGAACACGAGATCATCGTGCGTGAGAAGGTCACATCAAGTGACAAGCAGGACGCCGGCACGGTGGTCACGCTGGCACCTTTGAAGACGGGGCGCGCCTTCGACAAGAAGCTTTCGACCATCGCCCGCAGCCTCGTGGAGCGGCTGCTACCGTATTTCATCACGCAAGATTATGTCTGCCCCGACATTGTTCTTTCAGAGCAGGACGGGAGTGGCGCGATCCGCTTGAACGACTTTGTGAGCAACGAATTGTCTGCCGTCATCCGGGAGATCGGCATTGATCGCAAGACCTTCACGCTCAAGGCTTCTGATACGGAAGAGGAGTTCCTGGTCCGCGTGTTTAAGCTCTACTCTCCGCGCAACCAGAAAAGCCGAATCAGCCTTGTCGCGCATAAGCGGGAAGTCTCAGGGTCTGCGATCCACAAATACATCCCAGAGTTCGTGGACGAGTTCTTCGAGAAAGATCGAAACGGTGAAGTAGACAGCGCGCGCAATTACATCATCAAAGCTTACGTATTCGGACCCTATCTCGACCGCAACGTTTCGCTGGAACGAGGCGGGTTTGAGTTTCAAATGGACAGCGACCTGATTCTCGGAATCGGGCAAACCCAGATTGAGCAGGACGCTGCCACGATCGCCCGTGAGGCGATGGGTGCAGATATCACGTTCCGGCAGGAAAAGAAGAAAGAGCGTGTGCAGTCCTACGTCGATGAAGAAGCACCGTGGCACAAGGCCATCCTGGAAAAGATCGACCTGAGCGGGATGCCCTATAACCCAAGCAATGAAGAGATCGAAACGCGGTTGCAGAAGGAGAAGTTTGCGCAGGAGATCGCCATCAAGCGCGATGTAGCGAAGCTGATGGCCGAGACAAATTTCGAGAATGTGCAGGACAGCGTGATCGAGATCGTCAATAAAATCTCCGGCACCAGCAAGAATGATCTGATTCACTACATCGCATTACGCCGAAAAATCCTAGACATCTTCGGCAAGAGCCTTGAAACAGATGAATCTGGAACGTATTCCTCCGAAGGTGTGGTCCACGACATCATCTTTCCACGCAAGGGTGACACAGATATCACGTCCTTTCACGATCACAATCTCTGGATCGTAGACGAACGGCTGAATTTCACTACCTACGTTTCCTCTGACCTTCCCCTCAACGGTGGGAATACTGATCGCCCGGACTTGTTGGTCTACAACAAACGGGTTCTGTTCCGAGGCGATAACGAAGCGAGCAACCCGATTACGATCTTCGAGTTCAAGAAGCCGCAGCGTGACGACTTCGTGAACCCGTCCTCCCGAGAGGACCCGGTCCAGCAGATCGTACGCTACGTGAACGATATCCGTGACGGCAAATACAAGACACCCGAGGGCCGCAAGATACTTGTTGCCGAGAACACGCCGTTCTACGGTTACGTCGTGTGCGATCTGACGGCTAAAGTGGAAACCTGGCTTGAGCGCGAGAAGAACTTTACTCCCATGCCCGACCGGCTCGGCTGGTTCCAGTGGATGGGCAACATCAATCTCTATGTTGAGGTCATAAGCTGGGACAAGGTGCTGAAAGACGCGAAGATGCGCAGTCAGATATTTTTCCAGAAGCTGGGAATCTAGTGCGGCCGTCATGTACCTCTGAAATGCGCTGACTCGACAAGTGCGAACGTGAGCCGGAAAAAGCGTCACCGTCGGGCATCATCCTTTGCACTGGCAAGAAGTCAGAGCAAATCGAACTGCTGGAACTGAACAAGTCGGGCATCCATGCCGCCGCGTGCCGTGTTGGTGGAACGGCAACAGCAAGCAGCCCAGCGGGGCAGTTGCAGATCGGGCAGCGCAGCGCTAGCGAGAACGAGCGCTGACGCTTTCCGAGTTACAGACGGATGCCGGCAGACTTCGGCGTTGCAAACTGCGCGGGTTCCTCACCGAGCGGGAAGCCAACTACGTATAGCACCGTGGCGGGCATTGGCTTGGCATCCGCATCTGCGCCCCACTTCACCTGCACCTTGCGCGTGGCGTAGCGCAGCGAGACACCGAGCGCCTTAAGCGCGTCGATGTGGGATTGCATCTCGTCGTACACATCGAACTTCTGCGTTTCGTTGTAGACATCGGCGCAATCCCGGTACTCGCGGAAGTAATCCACCAGCATGGCGAAGGTTTCGTCCGCTTCGCGGGTCAGCTCGAAGGCTGGCTCTGACAAGTCCATCGTGCAGGACTCGGCCAGCTTGGACAACTGCTTGCCGGTTGTCAGCGGGATGGCCGTCAGGGTGACGTGCTCCCGATCGAACTTCTCTTTCTCGGCCTTGAACTCTTCTTCGGATGGAATGGCGAATGGCTTGTTGAAGGCGTCGATGTCCTCGAACTCGAACGCTCTGGCAAGAGCGCGGCGGGTATCAAGGCTGGCAGACAAGCCGTGCTCGACCCGCTGGATCGTCCGCACGTTGAGGCCGGAAATGGCGGCCAGTTGCTCTTGCGACCATTGCCGCATCTCTCGGAATAGCTTGATGTGCGTAACGCCAGTCAGTTGCGCAGCTGTTTCCATATGAAATGCACAGCGCCGCCGTAGAAGGTGAACAGCCAGCGCCAGCTTGCTGAACGCCCCCGGTTGGTTGCACGGGTCCGCGGACCGACTAGAGATCTGTAGGACTGAGGGCTTATCGGATCCGCAGCTTTATGGCGCTGAATCCCCACGCAGTAACGGCCATCGCAGCTGCGACCAATAACCCGGCGGAACAGGGTTTTCGTGCAGTCCAACTTCTGTCTTGCCGGGACTGCGTGGTGCATCGTGGAAGCTGCCGAACAACCGATCCCAGATCAGAAAAACTTCGCCGTAGTTGACTTGGGCATCCTCGAAGTCACGCTTGTGATGCCAACGATGCATTTCCGCCACGCCAAGCAGATGACGGAGCGGCCCCAGTCGATAGTCCAGGTTGGCGTGCTGAAAGGCCAAATGCACGCTCATGAAGCTCAGCCACGCCCCAACGGCAATCGGCGTCGCTCCCAGCAGGAAAAGTATCGTCAGCCCCGGCCCCGCAAGCACCAACGCCGACAGCGGGTGCCGCCGCCCGCCATTGAGCCAGTAGATGCGTTCGGGGCTGTGATGGATGGCGTGCAACCGCCACAGGATTCCGCTGGCGTGGCTGGCACGATGCATCGTGTAGAGGCCAAGGTCGAGGATAAGGCCGGCGAGCAGCACCTGTGCCCAGAGGGGTGCCTGCTGCGGCCACAAGATCCAGTCTGCCGGCATCCAACTGCGCAGGCCGAACGCGATGGCCACGCTGCTTTGGATCAGCAGATATCCGACGAGCCAATGCATCAGGTCTGCACCGGTGTCTCCATCATGGTCGCGATTCCAGTCCGGCTCATAAGGGAATACCCGCTCTAGCACGGCAACCAAACCCATGCCCGCGACGACGACCAATGGAAATGCGGGCCAGTAGGCGACGCCCGCGGCCGCAAGAGTCAGCAGCGCCGCAGCGGCACCTCCGGCAATCAGAGGATAGGCGGCATATCGGACAAGGGTTCGCATAACAGTGCTCCGGTTCTCTCGAAGCATGCTGCCGCCGCGTACCGGCGTCTTGAACGATTGAGCTAAGCGCCCGAAATTGCACTAAGGGCGCTGGGCGCGATGCCGAAATGCCGGCGCACAGTGCGCGTGAAATGTGCAGCGTCGGAGAAACCCGCCGCGAGCGCCGCGTCGGTGATAGCGGCGCCCTGCATAATGGCCCCCATCGCCGTCAGCAACCGTCGCCAGCGCAAGTAAGGTCGGAATGCCATGCCGGTATGCCCGCGGAAACGATGCTGAAAACGGCTCAGGGAGAGCCCGGCCTGCTTGGCGAGTGCCGCGGCGACAACTCGCTCTGGCAGCGGCGTCGGAAGTGACGCGACAATTTCGCTGATCCGCTTGTCGCGCGGCTGAGATGGACGTGTTTGAGGGAAGCCTTTAAGCAGCGGCACCAGCCATTCATCAGGTCCCGATGCGGCTGCGTCACGGAGCTTGCAATGCGCTTGGCGAACTTCGTCTTCGGTCAGGCGACTCACGCAACCTTGAATCCGCTCGCTCAGAGCCTGTCCGATGTCAGAGTCCGCCTCGACATAGATCAACGAGACCGCTTCGCGCGTCGGAGCCAGCTGGTGGCGTACATCAGCGCCGATCATCACGCCGGTGTACGAAGACCACCCGTGCTCCGAAGTCCAGAGTGACTGCGGGGACTCAGCGATCAGAATCTGGAGGGCGTGATGCGCGTGTGGATGGTTGTCACCCGCAATACCGTGGAACCAGCCCCAGCCCAGACCCATTCGAGCGTGACCACGCCAAGACTGGAGAGGTGGAACTTGGGACATGATGGTTGATGACGCGACGCGATTCCCGAGGCGAACTGTTACGCCCCCTTGCGATGGGGACGATGCACGAACCGGTACAGCCCTGGCAGCACGAGGAGAGTGAGCAAGGTTGACGAAATAATGCCTCCGATTACGACTGTTGCCAGCGGCCGCTGGACTTCTGATCCGGCGCCGACATTGAGCGCCATGGGCAGAAAGCCGAGCGAGGCAACCAGAGCGGTCATCATCACGGGGCGTAGACGGCTCAGCGCACCCTGGTAGATCGCCTCGTCATCAGCCATTCCTTCGTCCCTTAGCTTGCGGATGAAGGTAATCATCACCAAGCCATTGAGCACCGCAACGCCGGACAGGGCGATGAAGCCGATGCCAGCAGAGATGGACAACGGAATGCCGCGCAGCATCAAGGCAACGACACCGCCTGTTAGCGCAAGGGGCACACCAGTGAACACGATCGCGGCGTCTTTCATCGATCCGAATGCAAGGAACAGCAGCGCAAAGATCAGCACCAGGGTCACCGGCACGACGACCGCAAGCCGCTGACTCGCGGAGATCAGCTGTTCGAACGTGCCGCCATAGTCGATCCAGTAGCCTTCCGGCAGTGGAACCTCGCGCGCCATCTGCGCTTTCAGGTCCGCGACGAAACTACCCAGATCGCGCTCCCGCACATTGGCGGTGACGACGACGCGGCGCTTGCCGTTTTCCCGATTGACCTGATTGGGGCCGCGCTGCAACTCGATCTTGGCCACCTCTCGCAGCGGCACGGTTCTGGGCTCGACGGTCTGCCAACTGGCATCCCGGCTCGATTCATCGACCTCCCGCGAGGCAGGAAGCGGGATCGGCAAATCGGCGAGAACAGCGGGATCCTGGCGCAGGACCTCAGGCAGCCGGACCACAAGATCGAATCGCCGATCGCCTTCGAAGAGTTGCCCAGCCACGGTGCCGCCAATCGCTGTGGCCACGGTCTCCTGTACATCGACCGGGTTGAGGCCGTAGCGGGCCAGCGCAGCGGGTTCGGGCGTGATGGTCAGCAGCGGCAAGCCAGTGACCTGCTCGGCTTTGACATCGGCGGCTCCGGGCACCTGACGCATTGCTCGCTCAACGCGGTTCGCCAAACGCGCGAGCTGGGCCAAGTCGTCGCCGTAGATCTTAACGGCGACATCCGACCGGACACCGGAGATCAACTCGTTCGTGCGCATCTGAATGGGCTGCGTGAACTCATAGTTGCTGCCAGGAATCTCGCGGGCCGCCTCTTCCAACTCTTCGACCAGCTCAGATTTTGGCTTGCGCGGATCAGGCCACTGCTCGCGTGGCTTGAGCATCAGGAAGGTGTCGGCCATGGAGGGTGGCATGGGATCGGTCGCCACTTCCGCCGTGCCAATCTTGGAGAATACGTTGGAGACCTCTGGGAACTGCGCCAGGCGGTTCTCCAGCGTTTTCTGCATCGTCACCGACTGTTCGAGGCTCGTGCCCGGGATGCGCATGGGCTGCAGCGTGATGTCACCTTCGTCGAGGCTCGGGATGAATTCAGACCCCAGCCGAGTGGCCAGAAATCCGCAGCCCAGAACCAGCAGCACGGCAACACCCAAGATAGCGACGCGCGCTTGGAGCGCCCATCTCAGCAGCGGCGCGTATACCGCGCGCGTCCAGGCCATCAGGCGATTGTCCTTCTCGGAAATCCGGCCACCAAGGAATGTGGCAATGGCAGCAGGGATGAACGTCAGGGACAAAACCATCGCACCGGTCAACGCCAGCACCACGGTGATCGCCATCGGATGAAACATCTTTCCTTCAACGCCGGTGAGCGCGAAGATCGGCAGGTAAACGGCGGCAATGATGCCCAGGCCGAACAGGCTCGGCCGGACCACTTCCGCAGTTGCGCTCGCGGTTAGCTCCATGCGCTCACCGACACTAAGCTGGCGACCGAGGCTGTGCTGCTGTTCGCCGAAGCGGCGCAGGCAGTTTTCGATGATGATTACAGCGCCGTCGACGATCAGGCCGAAGTCCAGCGCCCCTAGGCTCATCAGGTTACCCGAGACACCGCCGCGCACCATGCCGATCAGGGTGAACAGCATGGCCAGCGGAATGATCGCTGCCGTGATCAGCGACGCGCGCACGTTCCCGAGCAACAGGAAAAGCACCACGATCACGAGCAGCGCACCCTCGATCAGGTTCTTAGCGACGGTGTTGATCGTGCGATCTACCAGCGCGGTCCGGTCATACACTGGTTTGGCGTGCACGCCCTTTGGGAGGCTTGCGTTGGCCGCCTCAAGCTTGGCTGCCGCCGCGCGCGAGACGTCCCGACTGTTTGAACCAAACAGCATGAAGGCCGTGCCAATGACGACCTCGTGGCCGTTTTGTGTAGCCGCTCCGGTGCGCAGCTCTTTGCCTTCACCTACCGTGGCCACGTCGCGTACGCGGATGGTCACACCTTCCCGGCGATCGAGCACGATGTTGCCGATGGCATCGAGGTTCGCCAGCTGCGCGGGCACTCGGACGAGAAACTGCTGTCCATTGCGCTCGATGTAGCCGGCGCCGAGGTTCTGATTGTTGCGTGTGACCGCGGTCACCACGTCGTTGAGCGTGAAGCCCAGCGAAACCAGTTGCGCCGGGTCAGGGGTGATATGAATCTGGCGCTCGTAGCCACCGATGGTGTTGACCTCAGTGACGCCCGGCGTATTGCGCAGCTGCGGCCGGATCACCCAGTCCTGCAGGGTGCGCAGATCGGTTGCGGTGTACGGTGTGCCGTCCTCTTTTCGAGCGTCCTCGTCGGCCTCGACGGTGTACATGAAGATCTCGCCCAGGCCCGTCGAGATCGGCCCCATCTCCGGATCCAGATCCGCCGGGAGCTGTGAGGCGATCTGCTGAAGCCGCTCCGCCACCTGTTGGCGGGCGAAATACAGATCGGTGCCGTCCTCGAACACGACGGTGACCTGAGATAGCCCATATCGGGAGAGTGAGCGCGTGTAATCGAGCATGGGCAGGCCGGACATGGCCGTCTCGATGGGAAAAGTCACGCGCTGTTCCGCTTCGAGCGGAGAGTATCCTGCAGCCTGCGTGTTGATCTGCACCTGGACATTGGTGATGTCCGGCGTCACATCAATGGGCAGTTGCCTGTAGCTGGACACACCGAGCGCGATCAATACGCCCGTGAGGATGAGCATCAACCAGCGATGCCGGATCGAAAGGCGAATCAGACGGTCGAGCATGGCGCGGCCTTAATGCTCTTCTTCGACGGTGGACTTCTCGATGTCCGCTTTGACCAGGAAGCTCTGTTCTATGACCACGGGCTCACCGACCTTCAGGCCTTCCAGAATCTCGACCCGCTCCGCGTCGCGGCGACCGAGCTTCACGGGCCGTACGTGGTAAGTCTCCTCATCCTGCACGTACACCACGTCCTGATCTTCGGCGGTCTGAAGCGCGGTAAGCGGCACCGCCAACTCAACCGATTCTCGATCTACCGTGATTCGAGCTTTGACTGCCGATCCTGGGCGCCACCGACCGTCCGGATTCGCGAGGGTTGCGCGGGCTACGGTGCTTTGGCTGGCGGTTGCGGTACCCGGGAGCACACGCTCCAGCGTCGTCACGGCAGAAGCGCCATCGCTGAGCCGGGTCACCGTCACCGGGGCACCGGCCTCGATGTGGCCTGCGTCAGTCCCGAAGATGTGCAGATCAACCCATAGAACGGACAGGTCCGCGATCTCGAACAGCATTGCGCCTTCAGTCGCGGCCATGCCCACGGTGGCCGGGCGCGCCATCACCACGCCGCCGATCGGAGCACTGACCGTGTAGTCGGAGAGGCTAAGGTTGCTTTCAATCGTGGCCAATGCCTGGCCGAGCCGAACGGAGTCGCCGACCCCAACGCGCAGCGCGCGGATCGGCCCCGGATAACGGGCTGTGACCTGGGCAACCCGACCTTCAGCCGGCGTGAGCAGACCTTGCACCTCATGCTCGTCCGCGATGATTCCCGGACCTGCGGGAGCCACGACGATGCCCGCAGCTTTGGCTGCCTCTGCACTGATCGTGGTTTCGAGAGGCGCTGCTTCCTCGCCCTCTTCGCTGTGCTCGTGACCGGCTTCACCATCATGTTCTTCAGTCGGCGGCGTCGAGGGGCTGCACGCGATGAGCAACGCACTCAGCGCAAGCACCAGCCAGGTAGGACGAATCATGGGTGCTCCTTGGTTGCGTCTGACGAAGGCAACACCATTGCCTGACCGGTCAGTCGCTGGATTTCAATCAGGGCGCGCTGCGCATCGAGCGCGGTATCGAGCTGTTGCCGCCTTGCCTGTGCTTGCTCGGACTGCAGCTGGGACCATTCGAGATAGCTGAGCGCCCCTGAGCGAAATGCTCGTCCGGCAGACTGTTCAGCCGAGGCCAGCTTGGGCAGCACTTCGCTTTGAAGACGTCGCACATCGGCCTGGGCCAGCGTGTATCGACCGTGTGCCTCAAGCAGCGTCGAGTACAGCGACATCCCTTTGGCCTCCCGGCTAATGGAAAGCGCCGCCAGCTCAGCCTCTGCCGAGCGGATTTCAGGTTGTGCTCGCTTACCGCTACCCAGCGGCATCGACAGGCCACCTACGAAGGCGACTTCGTCGCTGGCCTGCAGGCGTCGCGCGCCGACCTGCCAGTTCAAATCGAGGGCAGCAGCGGATCTCGCGAGCTGAAGGCGCGCTTCGGCAATGCGAGCTTCCCCGGCGAACTGAACCAATTCCGGCGTGCGATCCAGCACCGCGGACAGGGCATCGAGTGATTCGATTTCCGGCAGTTCCAGCGGATCGGCCTTCACAACGGTAAAAGTTGGATTGCGCTCGCCCCAGAGCGCAGCGAGCTGCTGACGATATGCAGCGCCTTCCTGACCGGCTCGGTCCCGAGCCAGCTCCGCGCGGGCCAGTGCCGCCTGCGCCGTCAGCACGACGGATTCGGGCGAAGCGCCGGCACGAAATCGCTGCTGTGCCGCGGTGACGGCCTGTTGGCGCTGCTCGATGTCCTGCTGGGCCATTTCGGAGTAGCGCGCGGCGCCAACAACAGCCAGGTAACGGCGGGCCGTCTCAGCCAGGAGATCGAGTCGCCGCGTCTCGCGTCCAATGGCCAGTGCGTCGTAGCGGTTTTGCGCCAGCGCGCGTCGTGCATCGAGCTTCCCGCCGCCTTCAAGCACCGACGACAAGGTCAGAGTGAACTCCGCTTCGTCAAAGCCCTTCGCCTCCCTCGTGCCGAATGCATTCTCCACCTGCAAGTCGGCCGACCACGCTGGCTTCTGCTCAGCCAGATCGCGCTGGGCAGCGAGGACATCGCTTTGCGCGCTGACCAAGCGCAAGTCGGGATGGGTGGCAGCGACTTGGGCGATCGCAGCATCTAGGGTCAGCGGATCAGCAGCGAATGATCCGATCGCCGGCAAGGATAGGGCCGCAGCCACCAACGATCTCCGCAGTGCCGACGACGAGGTTAGCGAACTCATGCGTCGGCATGTCCACGTGATTCGCGGGCGTCACGGATGATTTCGAGCGCTTCCTTCATGACATACAGCCCGATCAGTGCTCCGATGACGAAGTCCGGATAGGGTGTCCCCAGCACCAGAACCAGAAATCCCGCGGAGATCACCCCTAGGTTCGCGATGACGTCAGCGCGGGTGAATAACCAGGTCGCTCGCAAATGCACTTCCCCGGATTTCAATGGAGCCAGCAGACGCAGCACCGTTAAATTGACGATCAAGGAGAGAACCGCTGTGCCGATCATCCATAGGCTGGCGGGCTCCGCGCCGTACATTACGCGGCGGCCGACTTCGACCAGGATGCCGGCACCGAGGATCACCAGGACGATACCGCTCAAGAGGGCTGAATTCGCCTTGAAACGCGCGGTTCGCCCGATCGCAACCAGGCCAATGGCGTATGCCGCCGCATCCGACAGCATGTCCAGCGCGTCGGCCAGCAGACCAGTCGATTGCGCGATCCAGCCTGCCACACCGCCGATCACCGCCATGGCGGCGTTGAGCCCCAACGCGATGGTCAGGACGCTCCGCTCTTGCTGGGACTTTGCTTCGTGGTGGCAACCGCAGTCGCTCATCGTTCTCTCCGCGACCTTTCTGTGGGATGGCGGAGATTGAACACCTTGTAGTAGCTTTAAGGTCAACCCCCTCAAGGCTATCCGCCATGCAGCTGAGAATCGGAGAGCTAGCCGCTCGGCTGGGCGTCCAGACCGAAACGATCCGCTATTACGAGCGCGAAGGGCTCTTGCGCAAGGCCCAGCGGTCGGATGGCAACTACAGGCTATATGGCCTGCCGGAGGTCGAACGCCTCAACTTCATCCGGAACTGTCGCGGCCTGGGGATGACGCTGGACGAGATCCGAACCCTTCTGACGATCCGGGAAGAGCCGGAGCGCAGCTGCGGCAGCGTCAATCAGATGCTGGATCACCATATCCGCAGTGTCGGTGAACGAATGGCAGAGCTCCAGCGGCTGGATGAGCAGCTACGAGCACTAAGACAGCGATGCGGAAATGAGGTCAGCGCCGGCGCGTGCCAGATACTGAATAGCCTTTCGGGGGAAATGTCGGCGCCCGACGTCGACCCTGGAAAACGGCAGATCTAGCCGTCTCATGGGTCTTCAGAGCATCAACGCCGTGGCTTTCGCAACGCTTGTCTGGTCTCCGTAATCAGCACTTCCGGAGCGATTCGGAGCTGTTCACTCAGCGCGAACAGCGTAGTGATCGTAGGTTGGCGTTCGCCTCGCTCTAGCAGAGATATGTAGGTCCGATCGATTTCACAGGCTAACCCCAGCGCCTCCTGAGTCTGCCCCGTCCGGGTCCGGGCTACCCGCAGCGCGTTTCCGAACGCGATCGCGATGGGGTTGCGCTCTGAGGAATTGGCCGGCATCCGAGGACGATGAATCCCCGAGGACTATTGATCTACGGACTATAGTCTGAGAATCTAGTGGGTATCTGAGCCCTTCCAGCCGTTGCCCGGGTATCCTCCGCGCTCGGTGGAAAGCTCGTCTCTCGATGCACAGCGGACAGTCCGAATTGCGAGAGAAGTGCGACGAAGTGCGTGCTTCATGAAACTTTTCGACAGGACTGAGGGCAGCGCGTGTGCTTTCGATTGGTATACGGTGATTTCGAGCTACAGCTGGCGCTTCCCTTCGAGGAGCACATCGAGGAACGCCTGAACCAGGTCATCGGGCAAACAGACCCACCCCAGGCGGCAGAGCGCGGTCGCAACGACTTGGCGCGCCGCATAGTTGAACTGATCACCGCCCTCCTGGAAGGCGAGCTACTGCCACCGACCCCCAAGCAACTCAAGTATGCGCTGGCCATTGCCAGGGAACTCACGCTCGAACTGCCTTCGGACGTGCTTCAGTACCGCGAGGCGATGACCGTGTTTCTGAATACCTACGCCGAGCAGTATCGGCGTCGAAAGGGCTATACCGGACCGGCGGCGGCTTCCTCGCCGTGACCCGCGAAGCTGAAGCGCTTCGCCATCCAGGGGCAACCCGAGGTGCTAGGCACGCGAGCCATCACGAAGCGATAGATGCAGCTTGCGACCTTCGATCCCGCTCTACTCGGCACTGCACTCGCCACGGCTGGATATAGAGCCAGTAAATGGTGAAGCACAACAACACGAGTGCCATAAGCCAGAGCGTGGGCTCGATGGCTTTGGATGGCGTGAGGATGGCATTCGGCACGGTGACGATGAGGAGCGCCAAGGCTAGCGGCGCAAAGACCGTGAGCTGAAACCAGCCATACAGCGCAAGCCAGCGGTTGGCGATCAGCCGGACACCGAAGGGAGTGCGCTGCAGGTTGCGGGTGTAGTGAAAGTGGCGGATCTCATCGTCGGTGAGATCGTAGAGTACCTTCAGCGCGATAAGCCCTTCGCGATCACGACGGTTCCAACGGAAGCCGATGCCGAACCGTTTGCGGAATTTCTCCTCGTCTTCGATGACTTCCGCGTCGGAAAACTTGTTGTCGATCGGCACCGCCTGGCGCAACTCACGAATCAACTCTTCCAACCGTGGGTCGCGTTGTTCTGGGCTTTCCGGCGGCCTCAGAGGGACAACCTTTCCTTCGTCCTCGGAGCCGTTCGCGTCTTTGTCGTGATAGTCATTCATGGGGTTACGCTGCCAACGAGAGGAAGTTGCGAAGATGAGCAGCATCGAGTTCGCCTTTGGCGACGCAGTGCTCGTAGCCCAGCCGAATGACAAGGGCTTTCTTATCGGGATTGAGCATCCGCCGGTGCTTAACCAGCCACGCCTCGATCAACGCGATGACACTCTCCATGAGCTTCAGATCGAGTACGCGCTCACCGATAGTCGCGGGATCATCTCCCGGGCCGTTGAGCAGCCAAAGCGGGTCAATACGAAAACTGTCGCTTAGCGCCTTGAACAGTGCAGTCGGCATCTCGCGCTCGCCGCGTTCGTAGTTCGCATAGGCGCGCAGCGACAGTCCAAGCTCATTCGCGAACTCAAGCTGAGTTAGGCCACTGGCAGCGCGCACCGCCATCAGGCGGCGCCCGACGACGATGTTGATATCTTGATTTGATAACTTACTCATTACTGCTTATCATGAGACTCAGTAGTTCTACTCACGCTATCACACATGCACCTCGATTTGAAACGACACGAGCGGATCAAGATGCGCCTTCGGGTTGCAGGGAGCTCGCTGGCGGACGTGGCGCGCGATCTCGGGGTCGCTGCAACGACCGTAACCAGCGTAAGCCAGGGATATCGGCGATCACGACGCATTGAAGCGGCTATCGCGGCCAAGCTTGGAGTAGGTGCAAAGGACCTTTGGCCCTCACGCTATGAGCCGGACGGTGACGATCGTTCGACCAAGCCGGTGGGCCTGGATTGCATGGGAGGTGGACTACCCAGCGCGCTCTACTGCTGATCGCCGCTTTTTCATCGGGCAAACAAAAACCCACATCTTCGCGGGAAGTGGGTTTTTGGAGGGTGCTTCTCGACGTGACACTTGAGTCAGCATTCTCATTTCTGCTTTGTGCAATGTCAAGTACGGCCGCCTGAGTCAAGGGCCACAGCCGTCTTCTGTTTGGCATTGACAGCGCGATTGCCCGCGCCACAACCCCCACATTTGAGAATGCAGGATGAACCTGAAGGACCTGTGTCGCCTGCTGCTTTGCGGCGACCTCTCTGATCGAGAAGCAGCACTTGCAGCTGAAGTTGCGCCCAATACTGCCAGACGCTACCGGACACGGCTCGCTGAGGAAGAACTGACCTGGGCTGATGTTGCCGCGATGACCGACCGCGTGCTGGACGAGCGTCTGAACAATGGTCGAAGCTTGACGCGCAAGGCGTTCATCGAGCCAGACTTTGACTACGTCTTCGAGCAGCTCCGGGACCCAACCGTCACTGTGCTGCAGTTGCACGAGGAGTATGCAACGGCCGCTGGCGACGCCGCGATGTCTGAATCGGAGTATCGACGACGACTCCGAAAGTTTCAGCGTGCAAAGGGCATCGTCATGCGACAGCCCCATGCGCCAGGCTATCGACTGTTCCTCGACTACTCGGGAAAGCGGCCAAAAATCCTCGATCCAAAGACTGGTGCACTGACGCCGGTAGAACTGTTTGTGTCGGTCATGGGCGCGAGTCGAAAGACGTTCGCGTACGCGACCGCGACACAGAGCTTGCCCGATTGGTGCGAGGCCAACGTTCGTGCGCTGGAGTTCTATGGGGGCGTCCCTATGGTGTTGGTGCCGGACAATCTGAAATCAGCGGTGGATCGCATCCTGGCGTCAGAGGGACCGGTCATCAACTTCACGTTCTCGCAGCTCGCGAAGCATTACGACTGCATGGTGATCCCCGCTCGACCGTACAAACCAAAGGATAAAGCTCCCGTCGAGGTCGGCGTGCGCTTCGCACAGCGCTGGATTCTTGCGCGCTTGCGCCATCGCGTCTTCACCTCGATCGACGAACTGAATGCCGCTATAGCGGAACTGCTGGTTCGCATGAACGACAAACCCATGCGTGGGCACAGGGGCAAGAGTCGCAACCGACTCTTCGAAGAGCTAGATCGGCCCGCACTCAAGCCGCTTCCGGAGCTTCCCTACGAATATATGGAATGGAAGCTCAACGTCACGGTCGCTATGGACTATCACGTTCTCTGGGAAGCCCATCACTACTCTGTGCCGCACACCTATATCGGGTCGAAAGTAAGGATTGGGGTCACAGCGCGACAGATCGAGATCTACGCCAGGGATGACAACTTTCCGATTGCCACACACCTGCGCAGCAGCATCGAAGGTGGCTGCACGACTCTTCCGGAACACCAACCCGCCTCACACCGGGCCTACTCTCAGGATCAGGCCGCCGAGCTTCTGAGCTGGGCCGAGCGCTCTGGCTCATCGATCAGCGCATTCGTCAAAAAGCACATCGAGACCCACCGTCGCCCGATGGTGTCGATTCAGGCCATGCGCGGACTGCAGGGCTTGGAGAAGGTGCACGGGAAAGATCGCCTCAATGCTGCGTGCGAGCGCGCACTGCGAATTTCGTCCAACTCGGTTTCGTCTGTCCGCCACATGCTTCAGCGGCGCACGGAACGCGCGCCCCTGCGCGGCGAGAGCGACCAAGCCTCCCTGTCCGGGCACGAGAACGTGCGCGGACCCAACTCGTATACACACTAGAAGGAACAGCCAATGACTACGATGAATACCGCGCAGCAACTCCGTGAGCTGCGCTTGCTTGGCATGGCAGGCGGCCTCGATCAGCAGATGTCTCAGTCTGCATTTCTTGGAGCCTCCTTCGAGCAGCGACTACAGATGCTGGTCGACGCCGAGATCAGCCACAGGGACACTCAACGGTACAAGCGCATCATGCGCAACGCCAAGCTCAAGGTTCAAGCGTCGCCGCAGGACATCGACTATCGGCAAGGGCGGGGACTCGAAAAGGCAACCGTTGCAGATCTACTGACCTGCGCCTGGATCTCCAAACAGATGAATCTTCTGATGACCGGTGCCACCGGTACTGGGAAGACCTGGGTAGCCTGCGCTCTGGCCGTACAGGCTGCACGCAAGGGACTCACCGTCGGCTATCGCAGGGTTGGTCGCATGTTGGAAGAAATGGCCATAGCCCACGAAGACGGATCCATCACCAAGCTGCGCGGTCAGCTCTCAAAGTTGGACCTCCTTATCCTCGACG
Organism: Pseudomonadota bacterium; assembly: GCA_002862435.1. Lineage (GTDB taxonomy): Bacteria > Pseudomonadota > Gammaproteobacteria > UBA5335 > UBA5335 > Macondimonas. The sequence continues at coordinate 71,501 of PKDC01000008.1, forward strand.
ACTTCGGACTGACGCCGCTGACCAACCGTGGCAGGAACGATCTACTTGAGTTACTGGATGACCGCGTCGGGGCCTATTCGACCATTGTGCTCGGCCAGATGCCTGTCAAGGACTGGCACGGGTTCATCAATGATCCGGCATTGGCGGATGCGCTTCTCGACCGCCTGGTGCACTCCAGCCTGAAGGTGGAACTGAAAGGTGAGTCGATGCGTAGGTTGAAAATGTCGACCCCGCAGTAATCAGGCGATGCTGCGCAACGAGATGGCGGCGTTGCGCAGCAAGTTGAAACCAATGTGCATCTTCTTGGCGGCGCTGCGCAACAAGCTGGCGTCAGTGCGCAGCCACTTGGCATCGATGTGCAGGAAGCTGGCGGCGGTGCGCGGGTTCTATGACACCGCTGTGCAGTTCTGGTGGCATCGTTCGTTCACGTTGTATGACAGCAATGCGCAATTGGACGGCGTTTTGTATGATGCAAGCGGCCAGCTCGGCCAGAGTCAGAAGACGGGTTTGTTGAGCATGTTCTGTAGTCATTGGTGGCTCCATCGTTTCAGTAGACGTGGCGAAGTATGGGGAGCCAAGAACAAGGACAACACGACAGCAACCCGACAGCCGGCCGACAGATCACAACTATAAATGTCGCTTGTGGTTCGCTCCAAGGATATTCAAAGGGCGAATCAGTGCATCCCGGCGTGCCGCCGTCGGGCTCGCGGGGCTGCGCCCCGCGCTTCGTGCCGAATCGCGGCCATCCGGCTTTGATCCCTGACGCCTCCGGCCCTTGAGGGCCTGCGCGCTCCGCTTGCCTGTCCCTGCCTTCGTCGGAAGTGGGGGATGGGCGGTCTTGCTGTTTCCCTTCACCGTACCACGGCGTTCTCGCCGTCAAGGGCTGCGCGTGCCTGCACGCTTGCGGCCATGGCCGTCTGCGACCCCTGACTGCTTGCGCTGCGCCGTGCTGACGCCGGTTCCGGGCAATTCCGCCCGAGCAACCGGAGCACGATCATGTCGCAACTCTCTCTCACTTTCGATTCCTCGCTGCTGGTGCGTGACGACCAGGGGCGCTATCTCCCGGCTACTGCTGACCAGATCCTTGCAGTGGCCCGCCAGGTCATCGACCAGAAGATCCCGCGCGGGGCGCAGTTCACATCGCCGACGCTGGTCAAGGATTATCTGCGCACCAAACTGGCTGGCTTCGAGCACGAGGTGTTCGCGGCATTGTTCCTCGACACGCAACACGGGCTGATCGAGTACGCCGAATTGTTCCGAGGCACCATCGACTCGGCGGCGGTGTATCCGCGCGAAGTCGTGAAGGCGGCGTTGCGGCTCAATGCGGCGGCGGTGATCTTTGCGCACAACCATCCGAGCGGGAATCCCGAGCCGAGCCAGGCCGACAGACAGATAACCCAGCGGCTCAAGGATGCGCTGGCGCTGGTGGAAGTACGCACGCTGGATCACATCGTTGTCGGCGGCGAGTCCACAGAGTCCTTCGCCGAACGGGGGCTGCTTTAACCCAGGGGGCTTCGGCCCCCTTTTTGCCGCGTCCGGTGCCGACGATCTCCGGCCCTCGCGGGCCTGCGCGCTGCGCTTGCACTCCAGGGGAACGGCTTGCAGCCGATCCCCGCCGCGTGTTGCTTGGCGCCCCTGACAGCCGCCGAACAGGTTGCACCTGATCGGCCTTCGCGCCTACGGCGCTTCGCGCTTCGCTTGCGTGGGGTCTGCGCCATCTGCGGCCGTTGCCACAACCGCCGTCTTCCCTCGCTCATCACCTTGTCCGCGACTGTAGCGCGCGGCCGTGTGCCATCAAGGCGCGTCGGGCCGTGTCCTCGCTGCGCTGCGGGCCGCACCAACCCGTCGCTTGCCTCCTTGACGGCCTCCGTCCGCGCGCTCCTGACCGTCGCGGGCGATGAACTCAGGAAAGACGGTGGCAATGAGGCCGGCCCAGGTCTCCGTGCCGACCCCACCGGAAAACCGCAAAAGCGGGCTCCGAATCTAGGAATCCGGTGGGACTTTAAACAGCAACCTTGTCAGGAGTAACTACCATGCAACTCGCATCCCGTTTCGCTTCACGTTCCCCGATGTTGCGCGCCGATCATCCGCTGTCGGATGAACAAATCCAGCGCGTGGCCCCTTCCATCTTCGCGGAAGCCCCGCACGAAAGCCGCTCTGAGCGGTACAGCTACATCCCCACCGCCGCCGTGCTGACGGAACTGCGCAAGGAAGGCTTTCAACCCTTCATGGCTTGCCAGACCCGCGTGCGCGATGAAGGCAAGCGCGAGCACACCAAGCACATGATCCGGCTGCGCCACGCCAGCCAGATTGCCGGCGGCGAGGCCAACGAAATCATCTTGCTGAATTCGCACGACGGCACCAGCAGCTATCAGATGTTGGCCGGGATGTTCCGCTTTGTGTGCAGCAATGGGCTGGTCTGCGGCGACACCGTGGCGGATGTGCGCGTGCCTCACAAGGGCAACGTGGCGGGCCACGTCATCGAAGGCGCTTATGAAGTCCTGCACGGCTTCGAGCGTGCGCAGGCATCCCGCGATGCCATGCAGTCGATCACGCTGGACAGCGGCGAGGCGGAAGTATTCGCCCGCGCCGCGCTGACTCTCAAGTACGACGACCCGGACAAGCCCGCGCCCATCACCGAAAGCCAAGTGCTGGCCCCGCGCAGGTTCGACGACAACCGCCCCGACCTGTGGAGCGTGTTCAACCGCACGCAAGAGAACTTGACGCAAGGCGGACTGATGGGCCGCAGCACCAACGGACGCCGCCAGCGCACGCGCGCCGTGCAGGGCATCGACCAGAACCTGCGACTGAACCGCGCCCTGTGGCTGCTCGCCGATGGCATGCAGCGCCTGAAAGCCTGAACCCCACGTGGAGGGGCGGGCAGTCCCTCCATTCATTCCCTTGTTTCACATTCTTTCTTTAGGAGTCATCACCATGAACACCGTAACCCAAACTGAAACCCGCGCCATCAACACCGCCGCCGCGCTGGAAGTGGCCGACCCGACCAAGAACCTGATCTTGGTGCCGCTGTCGCAGTTGCTGCCGCGCCAGTCCAAGCGCAACGTGCGCAAGAGCCCGCGCACGTCCATTCCAGAATTGGCCGCGAGCATCGCGCGCGTCGGCCTGCTGCAAAACCTCATCGTCATCCTGGCCGCCGATGGCGAGCACTACGAAGTCGTCGCCGGTGGCCGTAGGCTGGCCGCGTTGAAGCTGCTGGCCAAGAAAAAGCGCATTGCCAAGGATTGGGAAGTGCCTTGCCTGCTGGTGGCAGATAGCAGCGCCCGCACCGTGAGCCTGACCGAGAACGTGCAGCGCGAAGCCATGCACCCCGCCGACCAGTTCGAGGCATTCGCCGCGCTAGTAGCCGAAGGCCGCCCCATCGAGGACATTGCCGCCGACTTCAGCGTTTCCCCGCTGGTGGTGCAACGCCGCCTGAAACTTGCCAACGTCTCGCCGCGCTTGATGGCCGACTACCGCGCCAGTGCCGTCACCCTTGAACAGTTAATGGCCCTTGCCATCACCGACGACCACGCCGCGCAGGAAGCCGCGTTCTACAGCGCGCCGCAGTGGCAGCGCAGCCCGTCCGCGTTGCGTGAGCACCTAACCGAACGCGAGATCGACGCACAGCACCCTCTGGCCCGCTTCGTCGGGATGGACACCTACACCGAAGCAGGCGGCAGTACCCGCCGCGACCTGTTCGCCGAGGATGACAGCGGTATCTATCTGGACGACGCGGCGCTTTTGGAACGTCTGGTGCGCGAGAAGCTGGCCAGCATCACCGAGGATGTGCGCGCCGAAGGCTGGGCATGGGTGGAAGCCGTGCCGCACCTGAGCCATGCCGACCGGCAAGCGTTCCAGAACGCCCCCCGCCAGCGGCGCGAACCGAACGCCCGCGAAGCCGGGCGCATCGCCTCGCTGCAAGACCGCCTCGACAAGACCGATGCCGCGCTGGAAGACGCCTACGAGACTGAGGACGAAGACAAGGCCGACACCCTGCACGAGCAGCGCGAGAAAGTGGCCGCACAACTGCAAACCGCGCTCGATGCCTTGCAGGACTACGCCCCGGACGTGCGCGTCGTGGCCGGTGCCGTCGTCACCATTGATCGTGTCGGCGAGGCAGCAATCCATCGCGGGTTGCTGCGTGAAGCCGAGGCCAAGGCGCTGCGCACACTGGAGAAGCTGCGCCAAGGCTTCACCGGAACGGAAGGTGCGAATAACGACGAAGGCGAAGACGCCGAGCCGCCCAAGGCCGCGAACCTGTCCGACCGGCTGGCGCAGCGCCTGAGCGCGCACCGTACCGCCGCGCTGCAAATCGAAGTGGCCCGGCATCCGCAGGTGGCGCTGGCCGCGCTGGTGCATGGCATGGTGCAGCGAGTCTTGCAGGACGGCTATGCGGTGGAACTGCCCATCGGCATCAGCGTGCGCCCGCAGAACCGGCTGGACACTTACGCCCTCGACTGGCCGGAATCGTCCGCCGCCGTCGCCTTGCGCGAACTGCAACAGGCATGGGGCGAACGACTGTCGGAGGACAGCGCCGAACTGTTCGCCGCGCTGCTCACCATGCCGCAGGACGAGCTGGTGCAACTGCTGGCCGTGTGCGTGGCCGCCAGCGTGGACGTGGTGACGCTGCGTGCCGCGCAGGCCGCGCAGGCCGCGCCCGGCGCGGAACTGGCGCAGGCGGTGGGGCTGGACATGGCCGCATGGTGGAAGCCAACCGCCGAAGGCTATTTCAACCATGTGTCCAAGTCCGTGATTCTCGAAGCCGTGCAGCAGTTCGCGCCGGCGCATGTCACCCGCCTGTCCAAGCTCAAGAAGGCCGACATTGCCAGCGAAGCCGAACGGCTGTCGCAGGGCACGGGCTGGATGCCCGCGATGTTCGCGGCCGAGAACAGCACGGCGCAGGAGGCCGCGCCGGACACGCAGGAGACAGTGCCGCAGGACGAGGCCACCAACGAAGCGGAAGAAGTGGCCGACACGCTGGCCGCATGACGTAGCCGCGTGACACATGGCCCCGGCGCAGATCGCGCCGGGGCTTTTTCCGAACGTCAAAAACCGGGCGCGGCAAGTCTGCCGCGCCCGGTTTCCAACGGCCAAAGCAAAAACGCCCCGTCGCCGCCTGATCGAAGGCGGCGACGGGGCGGCGCACCAGTGCCTGATGCGGTTCGGCAATCAGCGCCCGCTGACGCGGGCACGGTTTTCATGCGCCCGCCACGGTGGGCGGTGCGCCGGAGCACGCTGCACCTTGCTGCGTCCGGTTGTGCAAAAGCGTGCCGTCCTCGACGCTGGCGGGGGCTGTCCAGGCCATCACGCCGGCCTGTTCACCGACATGCCCCACGGCCTTGCCATGACGAATCCATGCCACACCTCAAACCGTCCGCCGCAGGATGCAGGGAGCGTTCCCGCCTGCCGTAAGGGACAGACCTTGCCAGCGTCAGCGTGCGTGCCGGCAAAGCCTTCATGCGGTGCGCCGAGCCGGCCATCGCTCCATTCGGGTCAGTTCGGCCCGTTGCGTCCTTGGTTCGTTGTGAATCCTGGCGGGGGCACGGCTGCGCCTCGGGCTTCCTGGCTGCAACCGTCCGGCACAAACAATTTCCCCTGCGCTGCGCGCATTCCTCGCGCGGCAAATTCTTTGCGCCTCCCGGTCCTCCACGATGTTGCGGCCGCCAGCGGTGCAGCCAGCCCGTCCCCCGCCGACCGGATCACAACAAGGACGCGATAGGCGCGACCTTGGCAACCCGAAAGGAGCAAACATCATGGCCAACATCGGCACCTTCACCGCAAACGACAACGGCTTCACCGGCACCGTCCGTACCCTGACGCTCAACGTCAAGGTCAAGTTCGTCCCCAACGACAAGGGCAGCGAGAACGCCCCCGACTTCCGCATCCAGGCGGCGGGCGGCTACGACATCGGCGCGGCCTGGAAGAAAGTCAGCCAGGCCGAGCGGCCCTACCTGTCGGTGACACTGGATGATCCGTCGTTCCCGGCGACCATCTACGCCCGCCTGATCGAAGAAGAGGACGGCACGCACAACCTGATCTGGTCGCGCAGCAAGCCGGCGGCCTGATGGCCGCCCGGCGCCCCGCCCACCGTGGCGGGGCGCCCCCATCGAAAGGCAACTGGCGACCCTAAGCGATCGCTCAACACTCTCCGTAGTATTGCGAGGCTACTGACTGGGGCTGAGAAAAGGCATGGCGTAGCCTAGAAACTCAGAGTGAGGCGTCCTGTTTTCCTTCCACCTGTAAGGGTTAGATGGTGGGGTGTCTCGGCGATCACTGACGGTCAACATCAACCGTTTCTTGGCCCGGGAAATGCCGACAAAAAAAGCACAACGCTCCGCATCTTCCTCTCCCCAAAAGGACTGATTTTCAACGCCGAGGATGACAACCGTATCGAATTCGAGCCCCTTGCTCTTGTGGATGGTCATGAGGCGTACAGCCTGATCGTCGGAAAAGCGCTCCAGTGCCTTGGGCAAATTGGGTTCCGACTTCAGCAGTTCATCTATGCGGGCCTTGGTGTCATTGACGATTTGTACGAGTCGCGCTTTTGACTCGTAATCATGGGAAAGCGCAGACAGGGTCTCGGTGCCTACTTTGTTCAGGAAGGCGCGGACAAAATCCCACCAGCCCATGGATGGTTCACCCAGCGATGCAACCTGTGCCGCACTTCTCCGCTGCTCGGCAATAAAACGCTGGAAGTCCTGTCGGATGCTGGACTGTACATCGTCGTCGGCGAAAGGAATGAGCTGCGCCATCAACCGAATCCAGGCTTTGGGTTCACGCTGCCCATAAAGACTGGACAGATAATCGACGATAAGCCTTGCGGCTGGTTCGACAGAGATATCCTGAATCTGCTGCTCGTTGCGAAAGGGGATGCTCCGCCGTTCCAATGCCTGGATCAGGTGGTCGCCATAGAGGTCTGGTTGCCGGACGATCAGAACCGCAATTTCCGACAGGGGAAGCTGCTCTTGGTTAATCCACGTGTTGATTGAATCCGCGAGGTACTCGGCCTCTTCCTGACTGCTAGAAAATCGCCACGCGAAGATCTGGCCTTCCTCACCTGCGAGTTGTTCATCGGGCATGACGGAGGTGGGGTCCATCACCTTGATGATCTCGTTCTGTACACGCAGCAGGCGAGGCTTCGAGCGGAAGTTGCGATACATGTTGAGTGGTTCAGCAGCAAAGTCCGCTGCGAAGGTTTGGAAAATTCCGTCGAGGGCACCTGCCCATCCCATGATCTTTTGCTTGGTGTCGCCGACTGCCGTCAGGCGGATAGCCGTACCCTGGAACGCGAGCTTCACCAGCGCGTACTGGTGGTCAGTGCAATCCTGGAATTCGTCCAAAAAGACATCGCTGTAGGTCTGACGGACGGCGTTGCGGGCCGCAACGGATGTATTGAGGATCTGGATGGCCAAGGGCACCAGGTCGCTGAATTCAATCTGCCGTCGTGCCACTCTCCGGTCTCCGATCTGGTAGTTGACGTCGAGGGCATCCTGTCCGGTCAGCACCGGACGGAAACGGTCGATGATCCGCTTGGCAAAAGCATGGAAGGTGTAGCTGTCGAAACGTGCTGCCAAGTCGGAACCACAACGGCGTTGCACGCGCTCCTTCAGGTTTTTGCTGGCATCAACCTTGAACGAGATGGCCAGTATCCGTTTCGGGTAGCGACAGGTTCCTGTGCGCAGCAGGAAGTCGGCGCGCTGTGCAAGCATTTCCGTTTTGCCTGCACCCGGCCCGGCTGTCAGCGCAAGACAGCGCTCTGTCTCCCGTGCGGCACGCAAGGCATTGGGTTCAAGCGTCAGCCCGTCCGCCGGTTGCCAATCGCCTACGGCGATCATTCAGGCAATTCCTCCAGCTTGGCGATCACCGCGTCCGCCAGTCGCGCCAGTGATTCAGGCATGTCGTTGAGAAGCTCTTCATCACTTAACTGGGCCAGAGCATCGATATGGGCCGCTGGCTTGCTGCCTAGCTTGAAACGCTTGTGATAGGTCTTGAAAAGTGCGCGCTCAGCGTCATCGTACTGTTCCGCGTCGAAATGGCTGTCGCCGAGGACGGCTTTGACCGTGGCCTCGCTCGGCGGATTAGACTTGACACCATACTCATCGGGAAACGAGAGCAACATCGCGAAGTCGAGGTCCAGCGGATAGGAGAAAAAAACGTCTCGATTCTCCAATTTTTCAAGGTAGTTGAGATAGTTACGAACCTTCTCTTTCGCATCGTTCCAGGCGGGAATTCCGTGGTCCGGCGGGAGCTTGTTGGCAGGAGCGTATTCGCCTAACTGATCGTTGACGTACTTGATCCGGCCCCAGCCTCCTTGATGCCGGGCGACATCCAAATCGAGCAAAGTTAGATAGGGGATTTCGAGGGCCGAGAGCAGGCGCCAGAAGTGATTGACATGGCGACCGCCCAAGGGCGCGACGGTCACAGCAGACTCATCGACTGGAATACCTTTGGCACGCAGGATACGGGGCAGAACGATTTCCTCGCTATCACCTTCTCCAAGGATGACCAGCCGGGAGAAGTAGATTTCAGGATATGCCTGCACGGCTTCGCGGACAAACTTGTGGGCTTCATCGGACCTTTTTGGCAAGCGAATGCGCGTGGTCTTGGTGGTTCGCTCGCTGGTAAGCCGTAAGTAGCGAATGTGCCTAGGGTCTACTCGCCGCAGCATTGAGGGTGCATGGGTGGCGATCAGGGCTTGGGCATCCTCGTTACCCGCCATGGTGACCAGAGCATTCACGATTCGTCCCAGATAGTGGGGCGAGAGGCTGTTCTCAGGCTCCTCAAGGGCGACGATCGTGAACACCGGTGGGCGCAGCTTATCCGGGTCGAAGGTATCGTCGTCACCGGCAAGGACCGCACGCCCGATCGACTGTGCCGAAAGCACCAGTGACAGATAGAGCATGGACTTCTGGCCATCACTTAGCCTGGAGAAATCGACCAACTCCTCGTCATGCCCAGGAGAAAATGAGACGGACAGATGTCGCAATAAGGATTCGATCTCGGATGCGACGAAGGTGATTTTGGGGTCGGCGAAGAAACTGCCTTTGTGCAAGGTGCTCCAGGTTGTCTTCAGGCTCTCGCTCAATGTTGCGATCGATGAATTACCAGCAAGGCTTTCGCTGATTTTGTCCGTGAAGCCTTTGATTTCTTCTCGCTCGTCCTCCCAGTTTACGGCTCGCAGCATGCGGCCGAGCAGAGCATTGGCGCCGTAAGCGATGTGCTCGGCTGGATCTCGTCGCGCGGGTAGGTAGTGGACTTGCACATGGTTGCGTTCCGCTCTCGTAACCTGTGCCGTCGTGAGGGGAGAACCATCGGCATCGAGGTCCAGTACATGGACCAGGGTTTCCTCTATGTCGCCATTCACGCCCATCGTGGCGTCCAGGCGATACCGGACACGAGGCGGGTCATCGGCGGAGTCCAACCGCATATGGCCGAAGTGGGGAGCTATCGTCGCGACATCATCGTCATCTTCAAGTTCGGGAAAGATAAAGTCGGCTTCGATCCAGAGCTGCCTTTCCTCAGGAGCTTCCTCTTCGTCATAGGGAACGTGGAAGTCCGACCGCTGGATGCGCCGTATCGAGGGATCGAAGGCAAACAAGCGACACAACGCCTGAAGTGCTGCCGTCTTGCCTGAACCGTTCGGGCCGATCAGATAGGTGATGTCGTTAAGGGTCAGTTCGGTGGGCTCTGGCCCAAACGACTGAAAGCTGAACAGTCGGATACTCTGTAGTTTCATGTGAAGCGCTAGTTCCTTTGTTTTGACCTGGCGTTTTCGAATGCGCGCTCACTGAACTACACGCAACCAGCTACGGGCCATCGCTCGTTTGTGGCCGACTGTCGTTCCTCATAAATCATCGCCGGCAATCTCTTTCAGCTCCTGTCGTATTTGTGCTAGGAGCTGGTCAGCCTGCGTCTCGCTGTTGCCGGCATAAGCCAGCGTCAGCAGGGTGAGCGGATGCACCTCCATCACCTCGCACAGCTCGGCTAGTTTACTGAGGGTTGGGCTTTTCAGGTCGCGCTCCAAGGTGCTCAAGTAAGTGCGGCTCGATACATCCGAGAAAGCTTCTTGGCTCAGACCACGGGCCTTCCTGATACGGCGTAGCGCGTCTGGTAAAGATGGCTTGACCGTTGTCATGCTGGACTACCCCTAAAATCCAGAATGACAACCGATTGCGCCCTATAGGACTACAATCTATAGTGTTCATTTGGTGTTGCTCTGCGCATCCGTGCCTCTACGGAAATCCGTATCTGCGACTGGCATCAAATCCATGGAATCGCATCCTAGTCTTTGCTGGCTTCGGTCAATGCGCCTTCGTGCCTTTGCGCGACTGCGGATGTGTTGGCTTGCGCTTTCGCGCTTGTACGTAGACGCGCAGACGCGCAGACGCGATTCGGCGGTTCCGTGCATCGGAGGGGAAGCGTGACCATGAACCCGCTTATCACTGACGAGCAACGCGCGCGGCTATTCGCCAACGGCGAGGCGCGTGCTGCCGGCCACGCCACCGATCTGCTGCCGGTAGTGCGCCTGTTCACCCCGGACGCACACGCCACCTGGCTGCTGGCCTCGCTCGATCCCGCGGATGGCGACACGGCCCACGGCCTGATCGACCTGGGGATCGGAATGCCTTCCCTGGGAACGGTAAAGCTGTCCGATCTGGCATCCATCGTTGGGCCACAGAAGCTGCCCGTCGAACGCGATCTGTACTTCGTCGCCACGCGCACGCTGTCGGAGTACACGCGCCTGGCGCGCATCAACGGGTCGATCATCGACTGATCGGCCCCGCTGGCCCGCTGTCGCGGGCAGCACAGCGCCGCCAAGCGTGGCGCATTGTGTCTATTTCGGTCTTGGCTCAGACCGCCAGCGCATCAATCGGCATTCATGCACCAGCACGGGGCGGGCAAGACCAAAACAGTCCTGATTTCCGATGCGGCTTGCGGCAACGTGTCCATTGCTGCGCACCGTCATCGTTCGCGCAGCCGTCGCATTCGGACGATGCGTGCAATGCCCTGGAGCCAATCGGTCTTGACACCACCAGTTTAGTGAGTACCCGTGACGATACGCCGATGACGCCGTAGCTCCCCCTGACGCCCGTGGCGACGAGCCCTGCTGTTCGACAGGAGGCCGCGTCATGGCAGAGTCCGATCACTGGCACCCCGGTGCCGCTTACCTCTACGTCCTGCACCTGGACGGTCCCGCGCTGGCGTGGGAATACCTGCGCCGCCATCCCGATTACTGGCGCGACTGGTTGCGCCGCCGCCGTCATCCCGAAGCGGCACAGCACTGGGGTCTGCGCCTGCTGGAAGACCCGACCCTGGATGCGCGCGACGCGCACCCGGCCTGGTTTCCCGACCACGACAGCGTGGTGCAGCTCTATCCCGATGCCGACCCGCCGCCTGATGCCGAACGCTTTGCGTTCTGGCATCTGCCGGGCCGCAAGCACCTGATCCACGACGGCCGGCGGCTGGTCCTCGCCATCCGCTGGGCAGGCTGCTGCCTGCGCCTGGCCTTCGCGTCCGACCTGGCGGATGGCATGGCCTACGCCTACGCCATGCGCGGCTCGCCCGATCCTTGTTCGCGTTGTCGCGCGCTGGTGGGCCAGCTGGGCAAACTGGTGGCGAACGCACCGACAGCATTGGCCGCGCTACGCCCCTCGACGACCGCGCTGTTGGAGCTGCGCACCTTGCAGGCCCTCGACGGCACGCTGGCCGGCGCATCCTTGCGCACCGTAGCGGACGTGCTGTTCGGTGCAGCGGCCGTCACTGGAGACTGGCACGCCGATGGCGCACTGCGCGCCCGCGTGCGTCGCCTGGTGCGGCGGGGCCAGAGCTTGATGCGCGGCGGCTACCGCCGTCTCGCGCAGCTTCATCCGCACAGGCAAGGACGTTCCGCATCCTTCGCAAAACGTCCCTGAGCACAGCGCCTTTCTTTTCCGAGACTGCCTCCATCCGGCCGCGCTGTCGCGGTCGGCGACTCAGACCGATGGAGGTTCACGCTATGAGACCCGCACCGCTGCGGCCGCAAGCCGCTCCCGCTGTCACGCAGCAACCCGCCCAGCCTTCGCGCTACCTGACCAACGACGAAGCTGCCGACTACCTGCGCCTGTCGCCGCGCACGCTGGAGAAGCAGCGCGTGATCGGCGGCGGCCCGCGCTTTCGTAAGTTCGGCCGCCGCGTCATGTACGCGGTGGCCGACCTCGACGCCTGGGCGGACGCGCGCAGCTTCGAGGCCACGTCCGACCCCGAATACGCCGAACGCCACGCCGGTGACTACCGCGATGGCCGCTGACAGCCAGCGCGCGGATGGCCCTCGTCGTGTCCAGCCTGGAGAAGGAGTGCGAACAGCTCGACCTGTTCCGCGCGCTGCCGGGCGCCATGGCGCCGCGCGACGCACAAGACCTGATGGCCTATCCGTTCTTCTCGCTGGCGAAATCGCGGCGCACCGCGCCGATCGACTTCCGCTCCGGCGGCGTCACCGTGCGCGTGGAAGGCACACAGGAACACGGCATCGCCACGATCTGGGATGCGGACATCCTCATCTGGGCCGCCAGCCAGATCGTCGAAGCGCGCGATGCGGGCATTCGCCCGTCGCGCAGGATGCAGGCGACGCCCTACGAGATCCTGCGTTTCATCGGCCGCGGTACGTCGCTGCGCGACTACCAGCGCCTCAAGGCCGCACTGGATCGCCTGCAATCGACCACGATTGCCACGTCGATCCGCGAGACCACGGGCCGGCGCCTGCATCGCTTCTCGTGGATCAACGAGTGGAAGGAGCGCGCGGACGCCAACGGCGTGCCGCTTGGCCTCGAACTCATCCTGCCGGACTGGTTCTATGGCGGCGTGCTGGACGAGGCCCTGGTGCTCACCATCGACCCGGCGTACTTCAAGCTCACCGGCGGCATCGAACGCTGGTTGTACCGCCTGGTGCGCAAGCACGGTGGTCGCCAGCGCGACGGCTGGCAGTTCGACTTCCGATATCTGCACCGCAAGTCCGGCAGCATGGCCAAGCCCTACGACTTCGCCTGCGACCTGCGAGCGCTGGTCGCGCGGCAGTCGCTGCCGGGCTATGTGCTGTCCATCGTTCGCTGGCCCGGCGAGCCGGAAATTCTCGCTTTCCGTCCCGTGCCGTCCACGGCACGTTGATAACTGCGGGACAAGGTGTGAATGGCCTCGTGCTATCGGGCGTGCCGGGGCTCGTGCTATCAGGCGTGTCCCTATCGTGCTATCAGGCGTGCGAATTCGCCGCAAACCCAGTAACGGCACGGGTTTCGGCGCTCTCTAACGTATCTAACAATCAATATCTAACATTTAAAAACAATACCTTGGCGCGGTGGATAACCGCCGAAGGCCAACAGCAAAAGCGTTTTTCAAGTCGTTCATCGAGCCGCTTTCCGCAACAGAGGGCTGCGCCATGATCGTCGCCTTGCTCAACCAAAAAGGCGGCGTCGGCAAGACCACGCTCGCCACGCACATCGCCGGTGAACTCGCCTTGCGCGGTCAACAGGTCATCTTGCTGGATGCCGACCCGCAAGGCTCATCACTGGACTGGACGCAACGGCGCAGTCAACAAGGCTTGCCACGGCTGTTCAGCGCCGTGGGCCTCGCCCGCGAAACGCTGCACCAGGAAGCGCCGGAACTCGCACGTCGCGCCGATCACATCGTCATCGACGGCCCACCGCGCATCGCCGCACTCGCGCGCTCTGCGCTGCTGGCGGCCGATTGCGCTCTGGTCCCAGTGCAGCCGAGTCCCTACGACCTGTGGGCCAGCGCCGAGATGGTGGCGCTGATCCGTGAAGCGCAGGTGTTCCGGCCAGCGCTGCGCGCGGCCTTCGTCATCAACCGACGTGTGGTGCGTACCGTCATCGGACGCGAAGCCCGTGGCGCGCTCGCGGAACAGCCGCTGCCCGCACTGCACGCCGAAATTCGCCAGCGCATCGTCTTCGCCGACAGCGTGGCCGCTGGGCGGCTCGCCTGCGAAACCGCACCGGACAGCATGGCCGCACACGAAATCACCGCGCTGGTGGACGAGCTATTGCGGTGGTTGCCATGAGCAAAGAGCGCGGCAAACGCATTGCCATCGGTGCGCGCCCGCCGGCGAATCCGCAGGCCGAAGCCTGGATTCGCCAGGGCGACGCCAACGACGTGCAGAAAGGAGACCTCTACACAGCACGCCTGACCCTCGACGTGACGCCAGCGATGCGCGCACGCATCAAGGTTTCGGCCTTCACCCAGAGCGTGACGGTGGCCGAACTGCTGCGCGCGTTGCTCGAACGAGAGTTCCCGGAGCACAAACCATGACTATCGTCACCCAGGCGGCCACGGCTGCGCCGCTGCCTTCACCGCAGCCGCTCGCTATGCTGGACAGCCGTGTGCCGCTCACGCGCGTATCGCTCGCCTACGTTGCACAGCGCATCAATCTCTATCTGCGCTTCGGCAACCCGGCGCGCACCGTGCAGCTCGACCGTTGGCGGCGCTGCGCCGTGTTCCTGCCGGCCGCGATCTTCTCCCGCATCCGCTGGGAGTCCAACGACTACGGCACCGTGCGTTGGCAACTCATGGTGCTGCAAGCCTGCACACCACTGGATGCCATGCAGAGCATTCCCGGCATTCGCCCCGGTGCGCGCATCCTGCTGCACTCGGAAGGCGAACAGAAAGTTCGCGCTGTGCTAGCGCAGATCGACGCCATCGAGTTGCTGGGCATCGAGGCGGCCGACGTGTCGCCCGCGTACTGGCGCACGCTGGGCAACCGTCTGGCCGCGCGCCTGCCGCTGCCGGACTACACCGTCGAGCGTCATGCAGCTTGGCTGGCCGGGAGGGCGTTGCAATGACGACCATGGCCACCACGGCAACCGCCGTTCCTCGCTCACGCCTACGCGCTCGCATTGTCCTGGCTGCACTCGTTGCCTGCGGCCTCGCGGCGCTGGCCTGGGCGTCCTTCGTGCAGCCTTCGGCACGCATCGTCTACAACCCGTCCGACAGCGTGCCAGTCGGCTGGTATCGCATCAAAGAAGCGCACTCGCTGCATGTCGGCAGCATCGTGCTGACCACCTTGCCGGCAGACGCCGCCACGCTCGCCGCGCAGCGCGGCTATCTGCCGTCGCACATTCCGTTGCTCAAACGTGTTGGCGCGGTCGCGCCTCAACACGTCTGCATCGTCAATGGCATCGTGCGCATCGACAGCGTGCCGGTGGCCGCCGTGCTGCGCGCCGACCGCAGGGGCCGGCCGCTACCATCCTGGCCGCAGTGTCGCCAACTCACCGAGAGCGAACTATTCCTGCTCAGCGCCACCAACCCGGGGTCCTTCGACAGCCGGTATTTCGGACCGGTCAGCACATCCGCCGTGATCGGCGTCGCGCAGCCGATCCGTCTGGAGCCGCAACCGTGAAGGCGCACATCCTTGCGCCGTTCCGGGTGCAGACTTCGCGTTCATGCCGGCGCAGCGTGCGGCATTCCCCCGTGCAGACCGCTTGCCCCGAGCGCGCCATGCCGCAGGCATGGCTGGCGCTCGCCGGCGGCCGAGCTGCGCGTTGCGCAGCGCCGCCGGGGCATCGCATCCCCGTGCCGTCAGGCCGGGGAGAGATGCAGGGCAAGATTGAAGGGTGCGGCACCAAGGTGCGCACAAAGCCAGTCTGCACGTGGGGTTGGCGCGGCACGCGCCATATCGCGGCACCGTGCCGCGGGCAGCGCCAATGCCGCGCGGGCATTGACGAAACCGCGTGCCACGCACGCGCGAGCGCGCTGGACTTCGCCGGAGCCACCGCATGAGCCAGCGCAGCGGCGACGACGCCGACCGCTTCCGCATCCGCCCCGGCGCGCCGAAACAGCGCGGCGATGCCTTCGTCTCCAAGGTACTGCGTCAAGCCACCAAGGCGGCCAATGCCACTGGCGGCAAGCGCGGCAAGGCACCTGGATCGCGGCTGGGGCGCGGCCATGTGGCGGCGCGCTTCACCGGACAGTCGCTGTCCGCTTCTTCTCGCAGAGCAACGGTCAAGATGCGGCTGGTGTATCTCAAGCAGGCCGGCGCGCGCGCGACCATCACACACCTGCGCTACATCGAGCGCGATGGCGTTGGCCGCGACGGCAAGCCGGGGCAGGCGTACAGCGCAACGACCGACGACGCTGACCTGGCCACCTTCGAGGAACGCGGCCGCGAAGACCGCCACCAGTTCCGCTTCATCGTCTCGCCGGAAGATGCCGCCGAGTTGGAAGACCTGCGGCGCTACACCCGCGACCTGATGACCCGCATGGAAGCCGACCTGGGCACGCGGCTGGAGTGGGTCGCGGTCGATCACTGGAACACCGACAACCCGCATACCCACGTCGTGCTGCGCGGCAAGGACGACACCGGCAAAGACCTCATCATCTCGCAGGACTACATCACGCGCGGCATGCGAGAGCGCGCCGCCGAACTCGCTACCGAATGGCTGGGGCCGCGCACCGAGCTGGAGATCCAGCGCGCCATGCAGCGCGAGGTGGAACAGGAGCGGTGGACGGGACTGGATCGCAGCTTGCAGCGCGAAGCGGTGGACGGCCTGGTGCATGTCGAACGCTTCAACGAACCCCGGCTGCAACGCCAGCGCCTGCTGCTGGTCGGGCGCCTGCAACGCTTGCAGCGCATGGGGCTGGCCACCGAAACCCGGCCCGGCATGTGGGCTGTCCACACCGAGGCCGAACCCACACTGCGCGCGATGGGCGAGCGCGGCGACATCATCCGCACCATGCAGCGAGCGATGGGCGGCGCGCAGCGCGAGCTGGCGGTGTTCGAACCAGGTGAGAACGCGCGCCCGATCATCGGCCGCGTCGCCGCCAAGGGCCTGGCCGACGAGCTGTACGACAAGGGCTACCTGGTGGTCGACGGCATCGACGGCAAGGCGCACTACGTCGCGCTCCTGGCCAAGACCGAGTTGGAGCTGTACCCGGTCGGTGCCGTCGTCGAAGCCCGTGGCGCTGGCGAAGTCCGCGCCGCCGACCGCAACATCGCCGCGCTGGCCACCGATGGCCTGTACCGCACTGATCATCACCTGACCGTCGCCAAGGCACAGGCCACGCCCGGCCGCGACCCCGGCGACGTGGCGGCGGCCCACGTGCGCCGGCTGGAAGCCCTGCGCCGCGCCGGCATCGTGGAGCGCCTGGGCGAAGGCATCTGGCAAGTGCCGGCCGACCTGCCCGAGCAGGGCCGGCAGTACGACGCGCAACGCGCCGGCGGCGTGGTGGTGGAGTTGAAATCGCATCTACCCATTGAGCGGCAGGCCCGCGTGATCGGCGCCACCTGGCTGGACCAGCAATTGATCGGCGGTGGTGAGGGGTTGGGCGCGCTGGGCTTTGGTGGTGACGTGCGGCAGGCGCTCCAGCAGCGCGCCGACTTCCTGGCAGAACAGGGCCTCGCCGAGCGGCGCGGCCAGCGCGTGATTCTGGCTCGCAACCTGCTGGCGACGCTGCGCAACCGCGATCTAGCCCAGGCGGCGCAGAACATCGCGGCCGAAACAGGCCTGGAGCACCGTGCGGTAGGTGATGCCGAGTGCGTCAGTGGCGTCTACCGCCGCAGCGTAATGCTGGCCAGCGGACGCTTTGCGATGCTCGATGACGGCAAGGGTTTCAGCCTGGTGCCCTGGAAGCCGGTGCTGGATCACCGGCTTGGGCAGTCAGTGGCTGCGACCATACGTGGAACCAGTGTGTCTTGGGAGTTCGGGAAACAGCGCCGCCTGGCGATTTGACACAAAGCTTGGTCAGGCGCCGTCTTTACCAATCATTGAACGCACCGATATCTTGTCTTCAGCCTTCACATAACGCGCGGCAACAAAACGTCGAACCGCGTCAGCGCGTCGTCGGATTCGACACCGACTTTGCCTCCGTGCGCCTCGACAATTGACTTGACAATGGCAAGCCCCAGCCCGGCACCATCACCCTTTCGTTGCCGAGACGGGTCGCCGCGGTAGAAACGATTGAAAAGCCTTGGCAGATCCTCCGCCGAAATCTTCTCGCCCGGATTCTCGACGCTGATGGTGGTGATTTGCTCATTTTGGGACAGCGTCACGGTAACGGTTTCCCCGCGTGGCGTGTAGCGGATCGCGTTGGAGAGAAGATTGCTGAGTGCGCGGCGAAGCATCTCCTGATCGGCCCGTATCGGTGCTGCTCGTCCCTTGAGCTGCGACGAGACGCCCTGATCTTCCATCCAGGCCTCGAAATACTCGAACAATCCCTGGATCGTTTCGGTGAGATTCACGGTCTCCAGATAGAGATCGGCCGGAGCGCTCTCGGTCTGCGCGAGAAACAGCATATCGTTGATCATCCGGTTCAGGCGCCCGAATTCCTCTAGGTTCGAGTAGAGAATTTCCCGGTACTCATTGGCGGAACGGGCCTGACCCACCGCCACTTCCGTCTGCGTGGTCAAGTTGGTGACTGGCGTGCGCAGTTCATGGGCGATGTCGGCGGAAACATTGGCCAGTTGCGCGTATCCCTCCTCGATACGCCCGAGCATAGCGTTGAACGAGGAGATGGTCTCTTCCAGTTCAATCGGCACTTCCTTCGGGTCCAATCGCATGTACAACTTGGAAGAAGTGATCGCTCGAATCTTTTCGTTGGCCCTGCGGATCGGCTTGTGCCCCCAGCGAACCGCACCCCAGGCCACCAAGATCGCAATGCACATGACGACGCCGACCGTCCACCACTGGATGCGTTTAAAACTGCTGATGAATGTGAGATGGTGACCGATATCCATCGCAACGGCTATCGTGTACCTCTCACCCAGGGTGTCATCGCCGCCGCTCTGTAAAACGGCGCCGCGATAGTGCGTCCCGTTTTCTTCCCATACCGACATCTCCTGCTCACTTGCGAGATCGATAGGACGCTCATTCGCGGTAAAGCGTGCCAGATCGGGACCACCCCTGGGAGCATAGAGTGTTTCTCCAGCAGCATTGGCTACATAGTAGTAGACGCCATGGTGCCCGCGGACTGCACGCTGCAAGGCCTGCGCATCGCTGTTGTCATGCACCTCACCTAGCGCCCGGATCACCGAACTGGCTATCACCCCCAATTCTTCTTCGTCCATCTCGGCGAAGTGCTGATCCAACGATCTGACACTGATCCAGTTGAATATCAGGAATACCAGCAGCATCGCGAGGCCGACTAACCAGGTCACCCGCGACGCGAGTGACGCTGGACGATGGGCGATAGCAGATCTATTCGTCATCCGGGATATCCAGCGTATAACCCATGCCCCGAACGGTATGAATGAGCTTGGGCTCGAAGTCATCGTCGATCTTTGCCCGCAGCCGACGAATCGCGACATCAATCACATTGGTGTCGCTGTCAAAGTTCATGTCCCAGACCTGGGACGCGATCAGCGAACGCGGCAACACTTCACCCTGACGCCGCGCCAACAACTCAAGCAGCGCGAACTCCTTGTTGGTCAGATTGATACGCCGTCCGCCGCGGATCGCACGCCGCCGTGCCAGGTCCAGTTCGAGATCCACGATCTGCATGCGGTCGTGATGGGTAGGCATGGCGCCGCGACGCAGCAGAGTGCGCACGCGAGCGAGCAGCTCGGCAAAGACGAATGGCTTAATCAGGTAATCATCGGCACCCAGCTCCAGCCCCTGCACGCGATCATCCACATGGCCACGTGCGGTCAGGAACAACACCGGAACCTGATTGCCCGCAGTTCTGACCGACTGCAGGATGCGCCAGCCGTCTATATCTGGAAGCATGACATCGAGAATGATCAGGTCGTAGGCTTCGGTCATGGCCATGTGGTGACCATCGAGCCCGTTGCGCGCCAGGTCGACTACAAACCCTGCTTCCATAAGGCCCTGACGAACATAGTCCGCCGTCTTGTTCTCGTCTTCGACAATCAGCAGTTTCATCGTTGCGTTACTCATGCGGCGCCCGGCCCCTCATGGCAGGCGAATCGGGGCAGGTGGCTTCAACTAGCAATCTATCTAGCCGGACCTGCCAGGATGATGACGCAGAGATTACAAAAATGTAATGCTCATGTCACCAGAACGACAGCGGCAGTTCCATAGAATGACCATTGAAACTGGGGTTGAGGCGCAGTGGAACGGAAAATCGGATTAAGCAGCTCGCCTAGCTACCATGCAGAGAATCGATCAGCGGGCACGACACATTGCCCCGCTGCGCATGGCACTCGTTGACCAACCGGGACAGCACCGCTTCGATCCGGGATAGGTCCGCCAGCTTGGCGCGTACGTCGGTGAGCTGGAGCGCAGCCAACTCGGCGGCTTCGCTGCAGTGAGTGCCGTCCTCCAGCTGCAGGAGCTGGCTGACTTCGTCCAGGTTGAACCCCAGCCGCTGGGCAGATTTCACGAAGCGCACCCGCGCCACGTCCTCCGGTCCGTAGCGGCGGATGCGGCCATAGAGCCGATCTGGCTCTGGCAATAACCCCTTGCGCTGATAGAACCGGATGGTCTCTACGTTGACTTCGGCGGCCTTGGCGAAGGCGCCGATGGTCAGGATTGGTGGATCGTTCATCATTGTGCTTGACTCCGTACTTGACTACGGAAGTAACGTTAGCGCATTACGCGAAGTCCCGGAAGGAGATCCTCACATGGCAGACCCCAGCAACGGTCGAGGCGCACTGGCCGCCGGCGGCCTCGCCGCCATCCTCGCCTCGATCTGCTGCCTCGGTCCGCTGGTGTTGATCACGCTGGGTTTCTCCGGTGCCTGGATCGGCAACTTGACCGCGCTGGAACCGTACCGGCCGATCTTCATCGGCACGGCGCTCGTCGCACTGTTTTTCGCATGGCGCCGAATCTTCCGGCCGGCTCGCGCCTGCGCGCCGGGCGACGTGTGCGCCATGCCCCAGGCGCGGACGACCTATAGGGTCATCTTCTGGATCGCCGCCGCCCTGGTGCTGATCGCCCTCGTGTTCCCCTACCTCATGCCCCTGTTCTACTGAAAGGAAATCGCCATGAAGAAACTCATCGCACTGCTCGCCCTAACCGTTGTCCTGAGCGTTCCCGCTTGGGCCGCCACCAAAACCGTCACGCTGTCGGTGCCGAGCATGACCTGCGCCACCTGTCCGATCACGGTCAAAAAGGCGCTGTCCAAGGTCGAAGGCGTCATCGAGGCCAAGGTGACCTGGGAGCCTAAGGAGGCAGTGGTGACCTACGACGATGCCAAGACCACGCCGGCCGCCTTGACCAAGGCCACCGAGAACGCCGGCTATCCTTCCACCGTCAAGAAGTGAGCGCACGCTGATGACCGAGGCGATCACACTGCACATCGACGGCATGACCTGCGGGGCGTGCACTGAGCACATCAAGCAGGCATTGGAAAAGGTGCCCGGTGTGCGTTCGGCCTCGGTGTCCTACTCACAGCGCCAGGCCGAGATCGAGGCCAATGTGGGTACCGCCGCGGACGTGAGCTCGCTGGTCGCGGCGGTGTCCGCCCTCGGCTACCGAGCGCAACTTGCCGATGCGCCGGAGCAGCCCAGCGACCTGCTGAACAAAGCACAAGAGCGGCTGGGTGGCGAAGCAAAGCGCGAGGACGATGAGGCTGCACTGCACGTGGCCGTGATCGGCAGCGGCGGCGCGGCGATGGCGGCGGCGTTGAAGGCCGTCGAGCAAGGGGCGCGCGTGACGCTGATCGAGCGCAGCACCCTCGGCGGCACCTGCGTCAATGTTGGCTGCGTGCCGTCCAAGGTCATGATCCGTGCTGCCCACATAGCTCACCTGCGGCGCGAGAGCTCGTTCGATGGCGGCATTGCCGCCGCCTCGCCGAAGATCCTGCGTGAGCGATTGCTGGCTCAGCAGCAGGGGCGCGTCGATGAACTGCGCCACGCCAAGTACGAAGGCATCTTGGCAAGCACTCCGGCCATCACCGTACTGCGCGGCGACGCCCGATTCAAGGACGCGCACACGCTGACCGTGGCGACCGCTGACGACGGCATGCGCGAGGTGAGTTTCGACCGCTGCCTCATCGCCACCGGGGCCAGTCCGGCGATTCCGCCGATCCCAGGCTTGAAAGACACGCCTTTCTGGACGTCGACCGAAGCGCTGGTCAGCGACACGATCCCCGACCGGCTGGCCGTGATCGGCTCATCGGTAGTGGCCGTCGAACTCGCGCAGGCCTTCGCCCGGCTGGGCAGCAAGGTGACCATCCTGGCGCGCAGCACGCTGTTCTTTCGCGAAGACCCAGTGATCGGCGAAGCTGTGACGGCCGCGTTCCGCTCCGAGGGCATCGAGGTGCTGGATCACACGCAGGCCAGCCAGGTCGCCTATGCGGATGGGGAATTCGTGCTCACCACCGAACTCGGCGAACTGCGTGCCGACCGGCTGTTGGTCGCCACCGGTCGCGCACCGAGCACCCGCGCTCTTAACCTCGAAGCAGCGGGGGTCGAAGTCAACGCGCAGGGGGCTATCGTCATCGATCACGCCATGCGCTCCAGCACACCTCACGTCTACGCGGCCGGCGACTGCACCGACCAGCCGCAGTTCGTCTATGTCGCGGCGGCAGCCGGCACCCGCGCGGCCATCAACATGGCCGGTGGTGACGCGACGCTGGACCTGACGGCCATGCCGGCGGTGGTGTTCACCGATCCGCAGGTGGCCACGGTGGGCTACAGCGAAGCCGAAGCGCACCACGACGGCATCGAGACCGACAGCCGCACGCTGACGCTCGACAACGTGCCCCGAGCACTGGTCAACTTCGACACGCGCGGCTTCATCAAGCTGGTCGCCGAGGCCGGCACCGGCCGCCTTATCGGTGTGCAAGCGGTGGCCCCCGAGGCGGGCGAGCTGATCCAGACTGCGGCACTGGCGATTCGCAATCGCATGACGGTGCGAGAACTGGCCGACCAGTTGTTCCCCTACTTGACGATGGTCGAGGGGCTGAAGCTCGCAGCGCAGACCTTCACCAAGGACGTGAAGCAGCTGTCTTGCTGCGCCGGGTAGCGGGCACCGACCGCCAGCGGCCCGGTTGATCGGCACTTATGCCCCATCGGCCGGATCGCGCAAGGGCCGCAGCTCGCCGTTGGCGACCGCCTCCGGCACCGAGAACGAATAGCGTCCCAGCATGTTGATGTGCTCATGCAGCAGCGGCGAATGCCGGGCCACGTCGTCTGGATAGCGGTCTCGCCGGAGCTGATTCAAGGCGGCCTCCATGTAGACGGTGTTCCAGAGCACGATCATGTTGAATGCTGATATGGCATTTTTTTCAATCGGAGCTACGAGTCACTCTCGCGACTTTACGAAAGAATGAATTGCGATCGAGAGATGGACCAGTCCAAGGTAGGACATGAGTGCGCGCGGGTGTTCAAAGCGCGAGAGATCCCCGATCCCGCGAGCCTGCCGCTCGATGGGTAGATGCGATTTCAGCTCTGCCACCAAGCCGTCCGAGGCGATCGGCTGATCCTGCCTCTGCCCAGCAACGAGGCATTGGCCCGCCATTTGGCCGATGCGGGCGGCCGGGAGCTGGGCACCATCAAGATTCGGCAATTTCCCGATGGCGAGAGTTAGGTTCGAATCCCGTCCGAGGTGGCAGGCAAGTCGGTGGTTCAGTGGGCAGATCCTCGGTAGACCTCCCGTCGCTTCGCGATCACGATCTATTCGACAGGAACGATCTGGGTAATCGTCGCATCCATTCCTTTAGATTCGAAGTCAAACCGCACCGTCTGCCCCACCTGTACTGAGGCGACCTGCTCTGGCGTAGCCCGGAATCCCATGGTCATCGCCGGCCACTGCAGTGATGGCACCGGCTCATGGGCGATCGTGATCTTTCCTGCAGAGGCGTCGATGGCTTCGATAGTCCCGGTTGCCGAGGCTTTCGTCGCCGTTGCGGCGTCATCCGCTCTGGCACCGACGCCATCAGCCATCTGCATCGGCTGGGCACCGCGCTGCCCCGTATCCGCAACCTCGTCGGGCGCCTTCGAGCAGCCCGCCAGCAACGTGGCGGTCAACAAGAGTATGTGAATTTTCATGACGTAGTTCTCCAAAAGACTTCAACTGCGGATTCGTTCGCTACGGCATTGCAGCCGACATGCAGTAGCGATAACGAAATAGGTGATGAGTGATCGTCCATGCCCTGTGTCACGTCACGGCGATGCCCTCCCTTATCTGACGGCGTTTCAGGGCGCGACCGTGCAGCAATCGATAGGCTGCCGGAATGATCAGCATCGAGAGCAGCGGCGCGGTCACCATGCCGCCGATCATCGGGGCAGCGATGCGTTGCATAACTTCCGAGCCGGCACCGCTGCCGATGAACAAGGGAAAGAGTGCGGCAAGGATCACCGCAACGGTCATGGCCTTGGGGCGCACGCGGAGCACCGCACCTTCGCGGATAGCTGCGTCCAGCGTGGCGATCGTTTCCGGTTCGCCCTGCGCCAAACGCCGTTCCCAAGCCTGGCGCAGATACAGGAGCATGATCACGCCGAACTCTGCCGCGACGCCGGCCAGGGCGATGAAGCCGATCAAGGTAGCGATGGATACTGCATGTCCCAGCACCCAGATCAGCCACAAGCCGCCGACCAGGGCCAGCGGCAGGCTGAGCATGATGATGGCCGCTTCGCCAAAGCGTCGGAACACCAGATAGATCAGCAGGAAGATGACGGACAGCGCGGCGGGCACTACCCATTTGAGCCTTTCCAAGGCGCGCTCCAGATACTCGTATTGGCCCGACCATGCAAGCCCGTAACCGGGCGGCAGCTCGACCTCCTGCGCCATGCGCTGCTGCAGATCGGCCACCACGGAACCCAAGTCGCGATCCACGACATCAACGAAAACATAGCCCACCAAACGTCCGTTCTCGCTCTTTAGCATGGGCGCCCCCGAAGTCAGCGACAGGTCCGCTACCTGACCCAAGGTCACCTGCGCACCGTCGGCGGCGATGATCGGCAACTGTGCCAAGGCGGCCAGCGAATCGCGTTGCACGCGCGGATAGCGCACTACGATCGGGTAGCGCTCACGGCCTTCGATGGTTTCGCCGATCGGATCGCCCCCCACGATGGTCGATACCAGCCGTTGCAGGTCCGCTTGACTCAACCCGTACCGCGCGGCGGCACCAGGCCGGATACCGACATCGATATAGCGCCCACCAGTGATGCGTTCGGCCAAGGCCGAACTTACGCCCGGCACCGTCTTGGCGACGCGTTCGACCTCGTTGCTGATTTCCTCGATGACTTTCGTATCGGGTCCGGAGACCTTGATCCCGATCGGGCTCTTGATGCCGGTGGCAAGCATGTCGATACGGTTGCGGATCGGGGGCACCCACAGGTTGGTGAGTCCCGGCACATTCACTGCCGCGTCGAGTTCCTCTCGCAACTTGGTCATCGTCATGCCGGGTCGCCATTGATCGCGCGGCTTGAAGGTGACGGTGGTCTCGAACATCTCCATCGGAGCGGGATCAGTCGCGGTGTCAGCGCGTCCGGCCTTGCCGAAGACGTGCGCGACCTCGGGCACCGTCTTGATCATTCGGTCGCTCTGCTGGAGCAGCTCCGCGGCCTTGCCTGCCGACAAACCGGGCAGCGCGGTCGGCATGTATAGCAGGGTGCCCTCGTCCAGCGGGGGCATGAATTCGCTGCCGAGGCGGCTCAGTGGAATCACTGTGAGCATCAACAGCAGGCCACCCAAGACCAGGGTCAGGCGCGGGAAGCGCAGCACCCATTCCACCAGCGGTCTGTAGCCGGCGATAAGAACGCGATTCAGCGGGTTTTCCCTCTCCGACCGGATTCGTCCGCGGATCAGATAACCCATCAACACCGGGATCAGCGTGATCGACAGGCCAGCGGCCGCCGCCATCGCATAGGTTTTGGTGTAGGCCAGCGGCGAAAACAGCCGGCCTTCCTGTGCCTGCAGCGCAAACACCGGCACGAACGAAAGAGTGATCACGAGCAGGCTGACGAACAGCGCCGGACCGACTTCGATGGCGGACTCGGTGATCAGCCTCCAGCGCTCCTCACCTTTGGGTTCGCGCCCCTCCACTCGTTGCCAATGTTCGATGTGCTTGTGCGCGTTCTCGATCATCACCACGGCGGCATCCACCATCGCGCCGATGGCGATCGCGATACCCCCCAGCGACAGCAGATTGGCGCTGATTCCCTGGTAGCGCATGACGATGAAAGCCGTCAATACGCCTAACGGCAAGGTAATGACCGCCACTAGCGCTGAACGCAGGTGCCAGAGAAAAAGCACGCAGATCAGCGCGACGGCAACGAACTCCTGGCTCAGCTTGAAGCTGAGGTTGCGCACCGCTTCATGGATGAGTTCGGAACGGTCGTAAACCGGGACGATTTCGACGCCAGCGGGCAGGCTGGTCTTCAACTGCTCCAGACGTGCCTTCACCGCATCGATCGCCCGCAACGCATCCTTGCCGGTTCGCAGCACTACTACGCCACCAGCAACTTCACCTTGACCATCCAGTTCAGCGATGCCACGGCGAAAGGTCGGGCCACGCTGTACCGTCGCGACTTCGCCGAGCAGCACCGGCACGCCATCCGTCATGATCGGAACCTGCTCGAATGCCGCCTGGCTGCGCAGGTAGCCCTCGCTGCGCACCATCAACTCGGCTTCGCCCTGTTCGATGACCGAGCCGCCCGTAGCGCCATTGGCAGCTTGGACCGCATCGATCAGCCGGGCGACCGTCAGTCCGCGCGCGGCCAACGCCTGCGGGTCGGGCACGATCTGCCAGGCGCGGACCATACCGCCGACGCTGGCGACCTCGGCGACGTCCGGGACGGTCTTGAGTTCATAGCGCAGGAACCAGTCCTGCAATGCCCGCAACTGTCCCAGGTCATGTTGGCCGGTTCGGTCAACCAGGGCGTACTGGTAAATCCAGCCGAGGCCGGTGGCATCAGGTCCCAATACCGGGCTGACGCCTTCCGGCAAGCGATCGCGTACTTGGCTCAGATACTCCAGCACCCGCGAACGCGCCCAGTACAGGTCGGTGTCATCGTCGAACAACACGTAGACGAATGAGTCACCGAAGAAGGAGAAACCGCGCACGGCTCGTACACCAGGAACCGACAGCATGGTGGTCGTCAGCGGGTAGGTCACCTGATCCTCGATAATGTGCGGCGTTTGGCCGCTCCACTCGGTCCGGATGATGACTTGGGTATCGGACAGGTCGGGCAGCGCGTCCAGCGGTGTGTGCTGCACCGACCACAGTCCCACAACCGCAAGCGACACTGCACCGATAAGCACGAGCGCCCGGTTGGCGACAGCGCCGCGAATGATCCGGGCGATCATGGCCGGTTCTCCGTCGCATCGGGCGGTGCGGATGCGGCGGGCGTTGGAGCCCCCAACCGCTGCAACGCACCCGACAGACTGGCTTCCGAATCAATCAGGAACTGGCCTGACGTGACAATGTGCTCACCACCCTGGAGACCTTCCAGGATTTCAATACGACCACCGCCACTGTGGCCGACCCGCACGCGTACCGGCTCGAAGCCGCCGTCGGCACGCAGCACGATCACCCGGCTATCGCTACCTGTGGCGATGAGCGCGTCGGCCGGTATCAATGGCACTTGCGCATCCCCGAGGGACTGCAAGGTCAATTCGGCGAACATTCCAGGTACCAGTCGCCCGTCCGGGTTGTCCAGAACAATACGAGCCCATTGCGTGCGACTGGTAGGCTCGATCTGCGGGAGCAGAGCTTCAACCTCTCCCGCGAAGCGCCGTCCAGGCATTGCGCTGACAGTAGCTTCGACTTTGGTCCCCGGGCCGATGCCGCCAACGCTTGCCTGTGGGATCGCCGCTTCCAGCCACACCGTGGCCGTACCATTGATGCGAAACAACGGCATGCCGGTCGTAACGGCTTGACCTTCGCGCACCAGCACTTCTCTGACGACACCATCGTTCGGTGCGAGCAGCATCACACTGCCATCGCGACTTAAGCGGATGTCGGACAGCCCCAGCAGTCGCAGTCGCTGCATTGCCGCCGTGTGCAGTTTTTTTGCCGCTACCGAGTCCGCCTCGTCCAGAGTCTGTGCCTCGGCGATCGCGCTACTCCAGACCGGAGCCAGTACGGTCGCAAGCGGTTGGCCGCGGCGCACGGATTCGAAAGGCGCCTTGACGTGTAGCTGGGCGATGATTGCATCGACGCGCGCACTGACCACCGACTCTCGTCGTAGATCCCATGTCAGAGTGGCCGTTGCGCGAATGGGGACTGTCAGTTGGCCAACTTCGACTATGGCGGTGCGGATACCGACGTTCTGCTGTACGCCCGGATCAATGCGCACGCCCGCGGTGGCAGCCTGATCGGCATACCTCGGCACCAGTTCCATGTCCATGAATGGCGACTTGCCTGGCTGGTCGAAGTGCTGGTCCGGCACCATCGGGTCGAACCAGTACAGCACTTGGCGCTCCTGTGGCGCGGGCACGGCGGGTTGCGACACTTCTGCGGGGGTATCGGCATGTCGTTGCCCCCACCAGTAGCCGCCGCCGATGCCGATGGTCAACAACCCCAGAGCCGAGGCGATGAGTCCTGCCCGGATCATGATGCGATTCATGGCATGGTCTCCGTGATGGGCAGCAGGTAGGCGAGCCAAGCCCAGGTCCGGCCAAGTTCGGTGACGTGACGGGTGTGCTCGATATGGAGCTCGATCTCGTCCCGGCGCGCATCTAGCCAGGGTTGCAGCGCACCACCACCGCCGTAGCCCGCGATGGCCGCCTGCGTCCGGTCGTGGGCCAGCGGCAGGAGTTCTTGTTCATTGCGTGCAACCTGACGTTTGAGCCCATTCCACTCCGCCAGGGCACGATGCACAGCTTCGACCTGCATGCGGCGTGCTTCTTCATGGGAAGCGACTACGGCATCCCGTTCCGCGCGGCGTGCTGCGATGCCACGGTCTTGCCGGTTGGCTGCGAACAATGGCAAGTCCACAGAGATTTCCAGCATCAGCAGATCGCTGCGCGATCTGTCGCGCTGTCCGTAAGATGCGGCAAGGCGCCAGTCTGGACGCTTCTCCGCTGCGGCCAGCGCCAACTCGGCTTCGGCGACCGCCTCACGCGACCGCCAGGGCAGCAACGGTCCCTGGCGATCGACCGATGCGAGCAGCGTAGCGGCATCGACAGGTAGCGTCGCCAGGTCTGGTGGCGCATCGACCGTACCGACCTCCATCGGATCGGTCCCTAACCAACGAGCGAGCGTGCCACGAGCCGCCTCCACCTCGGCACGTGCTGCGTCGATGCGATTCTCCAGATCGAGCCCGGCAGCTTGCACAGCCAGAGCTTCGGCAGCGGTGCCGACACCGCTGCCCAGACGGGCCTCGGCCAGCCGAATGGCCAGTGCCGACTGCTCTCGCTGGGACGTCAGCACCTCTTGCTCACGCTCAGCGGCCCATAGGGCAATCCAAGCGCTGGCGGCGACTTGGCGCACTGCCACTTGCTCAGTGGTAGACAACGCCTCGGCTTGCTCGATACCGCGATCCGCCACGGCTTGGCGAGCCTGTCGTTTGGCGCGCGCCGGAAATTCCTGCATCAGACCGATTCGCTTCATGGTCATGTCCTCAGCGCGCCAATCAAAGGCTTGGGCGCCGGTGACCGGCCAGTTGTCGAGGCCGAAAGTCAGCCTTGGATCGGGCAGGGCCGCTGCGCGAATAACTTCTTCGCGGGCAGCCTGGGTTTGCGATTGCCGCGCGTTGAGGCTGGGAGCACGCTCGACGGCCAGACGCAGCGTCTCGTCAAACGATACCTCCCTCGTCGGGGCTGCCTCACTGATAGGGATAAAGGATGAGAAGGCGAGTAGCAGCGCCGCCCAATAGCGAAAGTGGCGCCAAGTGGGCGCATGGAGCAATGGGAACAAAATAGGCATAAGAGCTCCGAACACGCTGCCATTGCACGGCAGCGAGCGTGGCGCGATATCGCTCCTGGTCGGCGGTTTCTACAGCGTATACCGCGCGCCGCGTGGCACAGGCGGTCGCTGCGCGACGTCCACAAAGAGCCTCTTGTTGATCAAGGTCGAAAACTTCGCCGGCGTGTTTTTTTCTGACTAGCCCCATCCCATGCGCAGCGGCATCCATATGGCCATTGCAATCATGATGAGATTCTCCGTAAGAGAGACGAAGCCCAGTGGCACATTGCTGTTGCCGCCCACGCAGGCGCATTTGAGCTTGCGCTTGTCGATGTAGACCGCCTTAAATACCGAAACGGTGCCTACCGTACCGATGAATAGAGCCAGGGGCGATGCGACCCACATCAGGGCTCCGGCCAGCATCAGAACTCCCGCCAGCGTCTCGCCGAAGGCATAGAAATACGCATAGGGCACATAGCGACGCGCCAAAAGATCGTAGTTGAGGAACATGGTCGAGAAACTTTCGACGTTCTGGAGTTTCTGCACACCGAGCAAGCACATGGCAACGGCAACTGACGCTTCGACGGCATGGATGCTGAACACGGTTCCGGAGGCGAACCAACTCACCGCAAACCCCATCAGGAGCGCAACGCTGAACAGCGCAATAATCGGCTGGTAGGTCGTCTCGTCCTTCCCCCGCAGTCGTTTGCCGAAGTGTTTGCGCGTATCGTCATAGCCGCCGATCCGCTCGCCTCCGATGAAAACTTGCGGTGTGGTCTTGACATCATGCTCCTGCATGAAGCGATCGGCTTCCTCCCGCGTCGTCAGCAGATGGTCTTCGACCGAGAAACCCTGTCGTTCAAGGAACGACTTCGTCTTCAAACCGTACGGACACAAATGATCGCTCGTTGCCAGGCGATAGAGCGATGCCGTCGTACCGCCGCTCCGGCTCGGAACAGTCTGCTTTGTCATGGTGGTCCTCCTCTTAGAACCAGATGCGCACGCCCGCGACAACGCGCGTGTCCTCGATGTCGCGGGACTGTTCGCGCCGGTAGTCGGCGGTGCCACCGTATGCGCGCTCCCACACCACGCCGATGTAGGGCGCGAACTGACGATGGAACTCGTAGCGTAGACGGAAGCCAGTCTCTAGCGTGCTCAGGCCGCTACCGATGCCGCGCTTCCGATCGTCTTGTCCCCATACTTCGGCCTCGACCAGCCACGTCCCGATTAGGCGGTTGGTGAACAGCGTCTCGTACTCGGCCTCAAGCCCGAGACCGGTCTGGCCCGATTCGCCGAGGTAGGCGGTCGCCTCAACTTCGAACATGTACGGCGCCAAGCCCATCACACCGACGGCAGCAAAGGTTTGCGACGGCCCTTCCCCAAAGTCGTGGCGAACACCGGCGACGAGGTCCCACCACCGTGCGATCGCGCGGCCATAAAGCACTTCGACGTCGGCCGACTCGATACTGCCGTCGATCGACTCGCCCTCGCTGCGCACCCATACGCGGTCAAGGTCGGTGCCGACCCAGCCGCTGCCTTCCCATCCGATCGCGTTGCCCTCGTCCGCGTCCCAGGTTTCGAGCCGGTTGAGCAGCGCGAACCAGTTTATGCCGTCGTCGTGCACAGTGTGTCCGGCGACGTCGGGGAATGCCGCCGCGCGATCGGAATCGGTCACCGCCGGGATCGGTTCGCGCGGTGCGGCGTTCGCCGGCAGGTCTTGTCCTTGCATGCCGGCATGTTCTTCCGCCGTCATGCTTTTCATGTCGTGGCCCATGGCGGAGTGATCCATTTCCTCGGTTGGCTCGTCGGGCGGCATGTCATGACCCATTGCCGAGTGGTCCATCGCCTCCGTGGGCGGCATCTCGTGACCCATTGCGGCATGGTCGACCGACGTGGCTTGGGCCGGGGCCGGCCCGAGTGCGAGTTTTGGCTTGGAATTTGGCGCCGGCATGACATGGCCGGCATGCGGATCGATCGCTGGCTTTGGCGCGGCGGTCGGGGCTGTAGACGGCTGCGGTTCGGGCTTGCGGGCCGCTGGGGCGGGTTTCGGCGCCGGCATCTGCATTTTCGAGTGGTCCACTTCCTGTGCGAGGACTGGCGCGGACACAGCGCCCAGCGCGATTGCGATCGCAACGCCGAGTGCGCGCGTGCGTGTGGTGAGAGGTGTCGATTTCATGATGCTCATTCCTCTATCCGCACTTCGCGGAACATGCCGGCTTCCATGTGGTACAGCAGGTGGCAGTGGAACGCCCACCGTCCGAGCGCGTCGGCGCGGACGCGGAAGCTGCGGCGGCTGCCGGGCGGCATGTCGATGACGTGCTTGCGCACCTGGAAGTTGCCGTCAGCGTCCTCCAGATCGCTCCACACGCCGTGCAGGTGGATCGGATGGGTCATCATCGTGTCGTTGACCAGCACGATGCGCATGCGCTCGCCGTACTTGAGCACCAGCGGTTCGGCCGACGAGAACTTGATGCCGTCGAACGACCACGCGAAGCGCTCCATGTGGCCGGTGAGATGCAGCTCGATGGTGCGGCCGGGCTCGCGTCCGTCGGGGTCGGGAAAGGTGCTCTTGAGGTCGGCGTAGGTCAGCACCCGGCGACCGTTGTCGCGCAGGCCGATGCCGGGGTCATCGAGCTTCGCGGTCGGCGCCATGGTCTGCATGTCGACCAGTGGGTTGTTGCTCTCGCTGGCGGGGTGCTGCTGCATGCCGCCTGCGCCATGGTCCATGCCGGCCATGGCGCCGCCGGCCATCGCGGACATGTCGTGACCGCTGTGGTCCATGCCTTCCATGGAACTGTTTTCCATCGAGCCGCCTGACATCGACGACATGTCGTGACCACCACCGCCCATGCCGCCATGACCCATGTCGTCCATGGTCAGGATCGGTTTCGGATCGACTGCGGGCACCGGCGCGCGCAGGCCTTCGCGCACCGCGAGGGTGCCGCTGACGTAACCCGTGCGGCCCATATCCTGCGCGAAGATCGTGAAGGCATCCTGGCCGGTGGGCTCCACGATCACGTCGAATGTCTCGGAGGTTGCGATGCGGAACTCGTCGACCGACACCGGGCGCACGTACTGGCCATCGGCGGCGACAACGGTCATCTTCAGACCCGGGATGCGCACGTCGAAATAGGTCATGGCCGAGCCATTGATGAAGCGCAACCGCACCTTTTCACCGGACTGAAAAATCCCCGTCCAATTGCCCAGCGCGGTGGTACCGTTCAACAGGTAGGTGTAAGTGTTGCCGTTGACGTCCGACAGGTCGGTCGGCGTCATCCGCATCTTGCCCCATGCCAGCCGGTGCTGCAGCGTCGCCGCCAGACCTTGTTCCCGCACGTCATCGACCAAGTCGCCGACGGTGAGCTTGGCGAAGTTGTCGTAGTCGGACATTTTCTTCAGCCGCTTGAACAACATGGCCGGATCCAGGTCGGTCCAGTCACTCAGCAGGACCACGTAGTCGCGGTCGTAGGTGAAGGGCTCTGGCTCCAGCGGATCGATCACGATCGCGCCGTAAACGCCGGCCTGTTCCTGGAACCCGGAATGGCTGTGGTACCAGTAAGTACCGTTCTGGATCACGTCGAAGCGGTAGGGGTAAGTCTCACCGCGATTGATGCCGTCGAAACTCAGGCCCGGCACGCCATCCATGTTGGCCGGCAACAGGATGCCGTGCCAGTGGATCGAGGTCTGGTGGCCGTGGATGGAGTTTTCCGGCAGCGTGTTGGATACCCGCAGATTGACCGTGTCGCCTTCGCGCCAACGCAGCAGCGGTGCCGGCACCGATCCATTCACGGTAATGCCAGTACGGGTGGCGCCAGTGAAGTTCAGCGGTGTTTCGCCTATTGAGAGGTCGAATTCGGTGCCTGCCAGCACCGTCTTCTGCCCGTGCGATTTCAGCGCCCACACAGATTTGGGCCACAGCCCGAGGCCGAGCATCGCGCCGCCAGCGGCCAGCCCGTGGACAAAATGCCGCCGTGATAGTGCGAATTTTTCCTCGGCGTCTGAGCCGAAAGGTCTGGATGACATGAATGATCTCCGGTGATCGGTATTGATTGATCTCGGTGGCAGAGCACGCATCACTGCGGCACATGCCATCGGGTGTCTGCTGCACCTGAAGTCGCTATGGCGGAAGGATTCGATTCAGAGCATGCCGGATGTGGCAACCCGCAGAGGCTGCAATCCCCGGGGCCGTTCTGAACAGACATCACATAGCGCACCGCCATAAGAACCCAAGTTTGTGGGACTCAGGCATCCAACATAGGCGACGGTCACTGTCGCCGAGATGACTCATTCATTACATTCCCGTCATTCTTCCGTCATCTTCGGTTGGCCTTGAGGCCCTAGAGTGAAGCTGGCGGCAGCACCTGTGCACCGTCATCCAGGCCATCGCCGATGCAGCGTGTCGATGACGAACGGATGCGCATGCGGTGCCACACCGTGCGATGCGAAGTGCGGATGGTCGCTCGGCAGGTCCTCATGGTTGTGAACCAGTACGCGCTGATCGTCCGACGGCCAACTCCGAATCGCGACGAGCAATCCCAGTACCGCAAGGCCGCTCAAAGCGGCCAAGGCAACTCCGAGGCCGAGCTTCAAACCAACCCAGCCCGCCAGCGGGTACGCAAGCAGCCAGCAGACATGCGAAAAGGAAAATTGCGCGGCAAACACGCTGGGCAAATCTTCATTGTGAGCGGAGCGCCGTATCAACCGCCCGCCTGGAGTCACCAAGCCGGCGTAGGCAATCCCCATCAGACCCCAGGCTGGCAACAACAATGCCCAACCACGTTGGCTTGGCAGTGCAACCCAGAGCATCGTGAGGGTCAACAGCACAATGACCATAGCGATCGCGGATGACAGCATCACTTGGCGATCCGGTAGCCGATCAAGTGCCTTGGGTAATAACAATGCAGCCAACATCGAACCACCACCAAACACCGCCAATGCCAAGGCGAGCTGCTGTTCATCTCCGCCCAGAAGCTCCCGAACGATTACTATAGTGTTCACGAACACCATCGCTCCGCCGGCTGCGGCACACAGATTCAAAGCAAGCAGACCGCGCAGTCGAGGCGTGCGCAGGTAGATGCGCATGCCGCGCAACATGCGTTCGTCCAGCGCCTCCCTCCGGTTTCCGGCCACGGTTGTCGGGAACACCGTTGTCACAATCAACCCTGCCGATAGTGCGAAACCGAAGGACGTACCGACGAACAAACCGTGGAAGCTGATCCAGACCAGCAAGATAGCCGCGAGGGCTGGGCTGAAAAGATTCTCCAGGTCATAGGCGATGCGTGACAAAGAAAGCGCCCGCGTATAGTCGCGCTCCTCCGAAAGCACCTCGGGGATCAATGATTGGAACAGTGGCGTGAAACCTGCGGAAGCAGCTTGCAACACCGCGATCAGTAAGTAGATTTGCCAGATCTCGGTAACAAAAGGTAACGCCAGCACGACACTGGCGCGGATGACATCGAGCGAGATCAACACCACCTTTCGTTTGGCTGGCGGCACCAAGGCGCCGGCTACTGGCGCCAGTAGCACGTATACCGTCATCTTGATCGCCAGCGCTGTACCCAGAACTGCCCCGGCCTTGGAACCGGCGAGTTCGTAGGCCAACAGGGCGAGAGCCACCGTGGCCAGCCCTGTACCGACCAACGCGGCCATCTGTGCGAGGAAAAGCCTCCGGAAATCGGTATGACGAAGAATCCCAAGCATCGAATCCACTCCAGTCGTCCAAGTCAAGACAGAGAGTGCCGCGCATCATTGCGCCTCACCCTGACTCTCCTCAGCTATCCTTATCCGACGACCGGGGTGCGGTCGTTTTCCTCGGTTCCACCTGGACCTTTTTCTCGGCATCGCAACGTTCCTTCAACGCTTTGACCTCCGGATACGAAATGTCGTCCGTGTAGCGTTCCTTGTCGGCCAGTTGGGCGCAGGTGGTGGGTATGAGTTTCTCATCGTCGTCGTGCCCACCAGGGTGAGCGAACGCCGTCATGGAAGCAGCGGACGCACATGCGACGACAGTGAACACCAAAGTACGAATGGTCATTTTCAATATCTCCTTTCAAATGTATCCCGAGTTTTCACGGAGGTTGGGACATGGATAGACGACGCCAAAAGTCGTCCATTGCTTGGCGTAACGGTTAAATCACGCGCTTCATTTCAACGTACTGGCCGCGCGCCCGAATGATGACGGTCACGTCGGAACTCCCCCGATTTCGCCAAAACCAGCCATGATTTCCATCAAAGGCTGCTTCGAGGACACCTTCATCGGAAGGCACACTGCGCCCCTTTTCATAGCTGATGGATTGCCCGCCGCCATCGCCATGCATGTCGAAGTTGACGACACCGCCTTGCGCAACCCAACTGAATTCCGCCCGCTCTCCAGCCTGCATGACGAGTTTGATCTCCGAGCCTTGTCCGGGGGTGAGCACTACCTGCATCTCGTCCCGCCAGCTATCCGTTGCCGGCAAGGGAATCGGCGCGGGCTGAGCCGTGACAGAACTTGCTCCGGCATCCAGCGGAGTGGCCGGCTGTACGGCCGCACGCGCAGCGGCGGCATCCATCGAGGCGTCGATCGCCGCTTCTTCTGCCAACTGCGTCTTGATCTCACCCATTTCCGTCAGCCCGAGCATCCGACCAATGCCGGTCGGGTCGATGGCATATTCAGAGGGAAGAACGACAGTGAACAGAATCGCGATAGCGATGACGAGCGCGATGAGAGTTGAACGCAGCAACTGCTTCGAGGTTGGCAGATCGTCAGGAGTTGGTTTGGCAATGTTGTACATAGAGGTTTTTTCCGCGTGTAGGTCAGGATATGAAATAGCCGGTGAGCTGATAGCCGATCAGGACGAAACCGGCACACATCGTCGCGACATTGGCGGTATAAGCATGGCGCCAGAAACTGGCTGTCCGACGCCAGTAACCCATGACGATCAGGATCGTGCCAAGCGCTAGCAGCTGTCCGATCTCGACGCCGACGTTGAACGCCAGCAGATTCGGAATCAGGCCATCGGGCGAGATGTCGTATTCGATGATTTTCGTGGACAGCCCAAACCCGTGAAACAAGCCGAACACGAGCGTTGCGATCTTCGTGTTCGGTTGGAAGCCGAGCCATCGCTGAAATGCACCGATGTTATCGAACGCTTTGTAAACCACAGATAGCCCGATGATGGCGTCAATGAGGTAGCTATTGATGCCGATGTTGAAGTACACACCGAGCAGCATCGTCGTCGAGTGCCCGACGGCGAACAGGGTCACGTACAGGGCTATGTGTTTCATCCTGTACAGGAAAAAAATCACACCGAGCAGGAACAGGATGTGGTCGTATCCCGTCGCCATGTGCTTGGCGCCCAGGTACATAAAGGAAATTAAATGGACCCCGGATATTTCCTGGATATAGCCCTTGTCACCTTCTGCAATGGCGTGCGCGAGCGCATCGTTCATTCCAAAGAAGATCAGGAAAGTGGCCGCCACGAGGAGCAGCATCGTTCGGCGCCAGGTCTGCGGGTAGCGGTCAGGCACAGCTTGGGGTAGAAATTCATGCATAAGTAGCTTCATCTCCTGACAGGATTTCCAAAGTGTTTTTTCATGATGGCGGTACGGTGGATTCGACTCGATATGGTTACCGGACTTGGCCGGGCCAGGCTCATCGCCTCGCCACAGAGCCCGGCAACAGGCCCACGATTCGATTACTGGTGTTTGGGGCGATGAACTCAGCGCTTCGCCGATGCACGCGAGAGGCAGGCTGTTGTGACGAAGTACCTTCATCACGATGGCATTGCCTCCACAGATGGCCCAACCTCGACATGCGGTCACCCGCCATTTCTGTGAACCAAGCGATACAGGGCAGGCAACACCAGCAACGTCAGCAGCGTCGAGGAGATGATGCCGCCGATGACCACGGTAGCGAGCGGGCGTTGCACCTCGGCACCCGTGCCGACGTTAATGGCCATGGGCACAAAACCCAGGCTGGCCACCAGCGCCGTCATCAGCACCGGGCGCAGTCGTGCTTGGGCGCCATTCAAGATAGCCTCATGCAGCGGCGCTCCCTGGTCGAGCAGTCTGCGGATGAAACTCACCATCACCAGACCGTTGAGCACCGCCACGCCGGACAGCGCGATGAAGCCCACACCGGCCGAGATCGAGAACGGGATATCTCGCAGCCACAGAGCGGCCACGCCGCCGGTCAAGGCCAGTGGTATGCCCGTGAACACGATCGCTGCATCCCGGGCCGAGCCGAAGGCCATGAACAGCAGACCGAAGATCATGACCAACACCACGGGTACCACCACTGACAGACGCTGACCGGCTGAAATAAGCTGCTCGAAGGTGCCGCCGTAATCTACCCAGTAGCCTTCCGGCAGTTCGATTCGAGCACTAACCTGATCGCGTAACTCCTCCACGAACGAACCCAGATCGCGTCCACGCACGTTGCTGGTGACGACCACCCGACGCTTGCCGTTCTCGCGGCTGATCTGGTTGGGACCTGGCACCACCTCGATTGAGGCGAGTTGATGCAGCGGAACATAGGTGGCCTGGTCCCCCCCAGCCACGGCGGCCGGTACCGGAATTGGCAGGGATGCCAGCGCTTGCGGGTTTTGGCGCTGCGCTTCGGGCAGCCGTACCACGATGTCGAACCGGCGGTCGCCCTCGAACACTTGGCCGGCAATTGCGCCACCTTGCGCGACAGCGACCGCCTGCTGCACATCATCGATGGATAGTCCGTAGCGAGCGAGCGCCTCCAGGTTCGGCGTGATCGTCATCACCGGCAGGCCCGTGACCTGCTCCAATGCCACGTCGGACGCTCCCTGAATACCCTCGGCCAGCGCCTCGATCTCGCCACCAATTTCGGCCAGTTGTTCCATATCGTCGCCATAGACCTTGATCGCCACCTCGGCCCGCACACCAGCGATCAGCTCGTTCATGCGCATTTGCACCGGCTGGGTGAACTCGTAGTTGTTGCCCGGGATGGCCTTCACTGCTTCTTCCAACTCTGCAACCAACACCGCCTTGGGTTTGCGTGGATTCGGCCAATCCTTACGATCTTTGAGCATGATGAAAGTGTCGGCCACCGAGGGAGGCATCGGGTCGGTCGCGACCTCGGCGGTTCCGATCTTGGCAAACACTTCCTCCACTTCCGGAAACTCCTTGATCCGGGCCTCCAACTGGCGTTGCATGCCGATCGCTTGGGTCAGACTGGTTCCGGGAATGCGCAACGCGTGCAGCGCAATGTCACCCTCGTCCAGTTGCGGGATGAACTCGGTGCCCAAGCGCGTGGCGAGCAGACCGGATAGCACAACCAGAACCATCGCCGCAGCGACCACCACCACCCGCAGCCGAATCACATTGGCAAGCAGCGGTGCATAGAAGCGGCTTACACCGCGCATGATTCTGTTTTCCTTCTCGGCGACCTTGCCGGTGATCAGCAACGCGACAGCCGCTGGTACGAAAGTCAGCGACAGCGCCATCGCGGCGGTGAGCGCGATCACCACGGTGAGGGCCATCGGATGGAACATCTTTCCTTCCACACCTGACAGCGCGAAGATCGGCAGGTACACGGCGGTGATGATGAACAGGCCAAAAATCGCGGGCTTGATCACTTCCGCACTGGCGTTGGCTGCCAACGCAAAGCGCTCGTCGCGGGTCAGCAGTCGGCCGAGTTGGTGCTGGCGCTCGCCGAAGCGTCGCACACAGTTCTCGACAATGATCACCGCTCCATCGACGATCAAGCCGAAGTCGAGCGCCCCCAGACTCATCAGGTTGGCTGAAATCTGATTTTGCACCATGCCGGTAATTGTCATCAGCATGGCCAGCGGGATGACCGCTGCCGTGATCAACGCCGCACGCAGGTTGCCCAGCAGCAGGAACAGCACGGCAATCACCAGCAATGCGCCCTCCGCCAGATTCTTCTGTACGGTAGCGATGGCTCGATCGACGAGGTTAGTGCGGTCGTAGGCTGTATGCGCACGCACACCAGTGGGCAGTGTGGAGTCGATTTCTGCAAGCTTGTCGGCGGTGCGCTGAGCGACGGCACGACTGTTTTCACCGATCAGCATGAAAACGGTGCCCAACACAACCTCACTGCCGTCCTTGGTCGCCGCACCCGTGCGCAGTTCACTGCCCTCGATTACTTCCGCAACATCGTCAATGCGCAGCGACAGGCCGTCGCGCGTTGCCACGACGATATTCCGCAGCCCTTCGATATCCGCCACCTGACCCGGGATGCGGATCAGATACTGTTCGCCGTAACGCTCAACATAGCCGGCACCGACATTGGCGTTATTGCGCGCCACCGCGTCCAACACGTCACGCATCGTCAGTTCGTAGGCCAACAGCCGCATCGGGTCGGGCGTGATGTGGAACTGGCGCACGTAGCCACCAATGGTGTTGACCTCGGTGACGCCCTTCAGATTCCTAAGCTGCGGACGCACCACCCAGTCTTGCAGCGTGCGCAGCGCGGTTGGTGTCCACGTTTCCTCAAAACCCGCCTCGGGTTCCAGGGTGTACATGAAGATTTCACCCAAGCCAGTTGCGACCGGACCCAGCGTGGGTTCCAGCCCCGTCGGCAGTTGCGACGCAGCTTGCTGCAAGCGCTCGGCGACTTGCTGCCGCGCGAAGTAGATGTCGGTGCCATCCTCAAAGACGGCTGTCACCTGCGACAGGCCGTAGCGGGAGATCGAGCGCGTGTAGTCCAGCCTGGCGAGACCCGCGAGCGCGGTCTCGACCGGGAAAGTGACGCGCTGTTCGGCCTCCAACGGTGAGTAGCCCGGCGCCTCGGTATTGATCTGCACTTGGACGTTGGTGATGTCTGGCACCGCGTCGATGGGCAGACGGCTGTAATTCCAGATCCCCAGGCCCGACAGGGCTAGCACCAGGATGAGTACGAGCCAGCGGTGCGCGATGGACGCGCGGATGATACGTTCAAGCATGGCGTCCTCCTTAATGGTCGTGGCTGGCGCCGGACTTTTCGATGTCCTGGCGGATCAGGAAACTCTGCTCGGTAACGTAGCGCGAACCCGGCTTGAGTCCGCCCAACACTTCGGCGTACTCGCCATCGCGATCCCCGAGTTCGAGCATGCGCACCTCGTAGGTCTCGTCGATCTGTACGAAGACCACGGTGAAGTCACGGAAGCGCTGCAAGCCCATCTCCTTCACTGCCAACGGCACCTCGCGCGAGTCCACCATGACTTCGGCGGATACCGTCATCCCCGGTCGCCACTGGCCCTGCGGGTTCGGTACGTTGACGCGGGCGATAACGCTCTGCCCGATACCGGCCACCGGCAGTAAGCTTTCGATCTTCGCTTCTGCTACCGCGCTGCCCGTCGCCGAACGGATTCGCACTACCTGTCCGGGCGCCAGGTTTTCGGCGTCGGTACCGATAGCGCGCAGGTCAACCCATACTTGCGAGGGATCGGCCAATTCGAACAACGCGCCGGCTCCGGCCACATCACCGACGTTAGTGTTCCGCACGATCACAACGCCATCGAGCGGCGCGGTGATCGGATAGGTGCGCATACTGTCGTTGCCCTCGACAACCGCTAGTGTCTGGCCGCGCTGGACGCGCTCGCCCTGCTGTACGTTCACCGACTGCACGATGCCCGGAAAGCGCGCCCCGACGGACGCATAGCGATTGGAATCAAAGGCGATGGTGCCAGTCAGTCGTACGATGTCGCGGATGGGAGCCGGGCCGGCCTGCTCGACCCGGATACCGGCATCTTCTGCAATGGCGGCCGGGATGGTGACGCGCCCCTCATAGGATTCGTAGGACCAATTGGATCTCTTGCCGCCGTGTTCTGCGGTCACAGCCACATCGAATGAGTGCGGTTCGGTCACTTCGCCGCTACCAACCAGATAGGTGCTTTCCGGCGCGAACGTGAATCGGTTGACTTCACCGTCGAGGCGCGAGAGTTCGATGGTCGCAACGACTTCAGTGGGCGGAATCGAACTCTCGCCCCGATAGGCGTAAAGCCGGTAGTGTGGGGGCGCATTGGTCTCGTAGATCGTGACTTCCAACGCGAAGTCACCGTCGCGTAGGAGCCGCCCGTTGTTGGGGCCACGCTCGTAGTCTTCGTTCGCTTGCACATCAACGCCGCCGTCGTCATCACGGTCACTGTTAGGGCCGCAAGCGGCCAGCGCCAAACAGAGAAAAAGCGGGAAAAGCAGGCGATTCATGGGGTCATGTCCTCAACGGTGACGGTGAGGCGTTCCACCTCGACCAGCAATAGGTGATAGCGGGCAGCAGCTTCAACGGTGCGCTGGTTCAGGTCGAACAGCGTCCTTTGTGCCTGTGCCAGTGAAATGAACGAGAAGCGTCCGGCCTCGAATCCGCGGCGAGTGTTCGCCAATGCGTCCTCGGCCATGGGCAGCATGCGTGTACGCAGCGTCTCGGCTTCGTGACGTGCGTGCATAAGTTCCTGATAGGTATCGAACAAGACTTGATGCCGCTCGAAGCGTTCAGCATCCCGGCGGGCTTCCAGGGCGATGAGTTCGGCGTCAGCTTGCGCGATCGAGTATCCGGAGCGCTTGCGGCTGCCCAACGGCACCGAGATCGACATCACCAGGCCCTGATCGTTAAAAGCTTCCATACGGCGTACGCCCAGGCTCAGGTCGATATCCGGTTTCGCTCTGGCTTCGGCTATCTGGCGGCGGGCAGAGATGGTGTTCGCCTGTA
Source organism: Pseudomonadota bacterium (assembly GCA_002862435.1). Taxonomy (GTDB): domain Bacteria; phylum Pseudomonadota; class Gammaproteobacteria; order UBA5335; family UBA5335; genus Macondimonas. Next base: position 113,895 of record PKDC01000008.1, read on the forward strand.
GTCGCGAGGCCCAGAGTTCGGGCGTCATCGACAGGCGAGCGGCCAATGTCTCGAACGACTCGACCGGCGGCAGGGCTTGCAAGTCGCCGACGACTGAGCCGAAGTCGGGCGTCAACGCACCCCAGCTCGCAGCCAACGTCATTCGGGCGCTGGCCAATTCGTGCTGCGCTGTCTCGCGCGCCAACTCCACCTCGGCGAGCGCAATCTCGGCAGCCTGGAGGTCCGATTCGGGGTTGCGGGCCGCCGATACCCAAGTGGCGACCTCGCGGCGAGTACGTTCGGCTTGCCGGACACGCTCCTCGGCGTAGTCCAGCCGCTGTTGTCTGGCAAGTACTTCGATGAAGCGGGCTGTGGTTCGGCTGGCTAAGTCGATTCGTGCCGTATCGGCCTGGTGTTGTTGCTGGCTTACCTCGGCCCTGCCAAGTGTCTGTCGGGCTGCATGCTTGCCGCCGAGTTCGATCACCCGGCTGATGCGCAATGTGGTTTCGGCTGAATCAATGCCACGCAGGTTGCCGGTACCGGCCCCGTTCTCGAACTCACCGCCAATCACGTAAGGCGGCGGCAGAGCCTCACGCTCGGCGCGGGCCTGCACGGCCTGTAGTTGAGCTCCTTCGGCAATGATGGACGGATTGGAGGTCAACGCGCGGGTCACCGCTTCCTCCAGATGCAAGGGCTCGGCAGCCTGTACCGCGGGGATGCCGCAGGCTCCGACGAACACCAAAACCCTCAACCAGTGCAAATTCACAAAAGACCTCCGGGTAACAAGTAGCAATAGATCAACACGCCGTTTCGTAAGGCGGGCCTGTACGTTCCCAAACACCGACATAAAAACCGATCGACGATCGGTTTTTATGTCAAAAAAATACTGGAATTTCCGCCTCGTGATTATCCCACCGACATGGTGATGAGTGACTCGGTTAAGTAGTGCAGCCACCCTGTGGACAAGCTGCAAAACGCCAACACGGTAAAGCCCAAAAATAAACCCAGATATGAATTGGATCTGTGGCCCGGAGACAACAGCGCCTGAACACGTTCAGGCACGAAATCGGAGAGAAAGGCCATCGACAGCGGCATACCTGCTAAAGCGTGATGACGGTAAATTTTCTTCACCGCGACCAATGTTTCAGCGACCGTAATTTGACAACCCACCGAAGCCGCAGCAATGAAGTCGCAGCGCTGCTCCAGGGCAAGCTCGTAGTCACGCAGAAGGCGCCGACGAGTGCCCGGCAACTGGATGCCGGACAACATCCCCGCCATCAGACGCCAGAACGCATCGCGATGCTCAAGGTGCGCCTGCTCATGGGCCAGAACTACTTGCAGCTGAGTTGGGCTGAGCCAGTCGAGCAACGACTGGGAGAGAAAAACATGGCCTGTCCCTATGCCGCAAGCGAAGACCATGGGCTGATCGACATCCACCACACGAAGCCTGTCGTCTGTGTGCCCAAAACGACGACTCAAACGCAGCATGGTAAGAAGGGTCTGCCGGACGTGCCAGACTCCGATTACTGCCCGCGCTATCAACCACGTTGCATAACCCGCCAGCAGGGCAATCGCCCCCCACAACCAAGTGCTCTGCCCATTTTCGTTCGGATGCCAGACACACAAATGTAGAAGGTTGTCTGAGTGCGCAGAACAGGCGGCGGCAAACCGGGCCGAGTCGTGAAGGGCCGAGGGCATTGCTATAGCCACTACTGCATAGCCAATGCCCACCAATATAGGCGTTGTCAGCAACCACCAAAGTATTCGGACTCGATGCCGAGGCGCTTGTCTCGAAAGCAGCCGACTTAGCGGGCGTTCACAGACCACAACCAACAAGGACAGGGTAATCGCCAGAACAAAGCCGGCCAGCAGCGCAGATTGAAGTAGCGACCCATAGCTCATCATCAGCGGCTCTCATCCAGTTCAGCACGACGCCGCGCAATCAATTCCTCCAATCGTTTGAGCTGGTCGTCATCCGCTTGTACGGCAAGATCGACAAAAGCTGACAACAACGCATCCGATTGTGTGCCGGCGACACGATGCACCGTGGATTCCACCAGCTTGCGAACCAGCTCCCGGCGAGAAAGACCTGCCGAGTATTCGTAGGCATGACTGATCTTCTCGCGCTGCAGGATCCCCTTGCGAAACAGGCGCTCCAACGCGGACTGCACGGTGTTCAATGCAATCGAACGCGAATGTTTAACTCGTGCATGGACAGTCTTGGCGTCGGATGAACCGAAGCGCCAGATGTCTTCGAGCACGGCAATTTCCAGGTCGCCGAGCGGCGGCACACTAGGGTTGGTCAAACGGTTGAACCTCAATTTCTTGACTTAGGAAGTTCAGAGTATGATTTTTGAAAAACCGACCGTCAATCGGTTTCTTCTGTGCGGGCTCTAAGCCGGGTGTCTCTTTTCGTTTGGATCGTCCATCGCCATCTGAACCTATCGCGTTATGTCACTGGCAGTTCAGCGCCTCCCCGGCCCGAGCAGGCGACCGCAAAGCAGTTGTCTGATTGCTGCGCGGAACCCGCGTAGATGACAAGTGAATGACATAAATGTAACGCGCGGGTCATTTGTCTGACAGCGCCTGCTCTCTAGCATCGGTATGAAGACGCATGGTGCATTTCGGGCTTTGAACCACAGCCAAGCGCCATGAATCCCCCTGTACCGACAGTTAAAGAGTCACGGAGCCGAGCATGATGAATGTCACTATCAAATACCGCGTCTGGTTGGCGGGCCTGTTTCTGTCGTCCATGCTCGGTACTAATGTGGCAACCGCATCGGAGCTGAGCGCAGAAGTCTGGAAAGACCCCAACTGTGGCTGCTGCAACGAATGGGTCCAGCATCTTGAAGAAGTGGGCATCCAGGTGCGTACTTCCAATACCGGCAACACCGGCATACGCGAACGGCTCGGCATTGCCAAGCAGTTTGGCTCCTGCCATACCGCCAGAATCGGCGGCTATGCCATCGAAGGCCATGTACCCGCTGCCGATATCAAACGTCTCCTGAAAGAAAAGCCCGAGGCGATCGGCCTGGCCGTACCAGGTATGCCGATCGGGTCACCTGGCATGGACGGCCCGCTCTATGGCGACCGCAAAGACCCCTACGACGTTCTGCTGATCCATGTCGATGGCAGCACCAGCGTCTATCAAGCCTATCGCTGATCGATGCGATGAAACCGCCAATGTCCCCGGTGACCTTCGGGATCAAGAGGAGAACACAATCATGAACACAGTGGATCTCGACGTCCAGGGCATGAGCTGCGGCTCATGTATCGCGAAAGTCACCGATGCGCTGAAAGAGCTGCCGGGAGTCGATGCCGTGGAAGTGCATTTGGCCACCGGCCGCGTTCGAGTTCGAGGCAACTTCGATCAAGGCAACGATCCGCTGCTGTCGACGTTGCAACAGGCCGGGTATCCCGCGCGTCTAGCAGGCGGCGACACCCTGTCCAGCCAATCAACAGGAGGCGGCGACCGGAGTTGCTGCAGCCGAAATTCTTAAACATAGGAAGAGGTGTAATGCACATGAACCGTACTACTCAATTTCGCTCTCTGATTGTTGGTGCCTGTCTTGCGACCGGCTTGCTGATCACATCGGTCGCTCAGGCCCATATCTCCCTCGTCAATTCCACACCGACGGCCGATGCTGTTGTCGCGACACCGCAGCAGATCGATCTCGTCTTCAGTGAACGGCTTGTGCTTCGCGCCTCGCGCCTGGAGCTTAGCGCCATAAGGGACGGAGGG
>PKDC01000006.1 GCA_002862435.1 Pseudomonadota bacterium
CGATCTTGTCCCCCGCGAACATCAGGTTGTTGCGCACCAGATCTTCGGGAAGCCCCAGATCTTCCGCCATGCGGGAATAGCGCATGAACTTGGCGGAGTGGCAACTCAGGCAGTAGTTGTTGAACAGCTGGGCGCCCCGCTGCAAGGACTGAACATTGCTCACGTCGATGTTGGCCGACTCCAGGTGGAGTCCTTCGCTCGCGGCCAGTGCCGTCATCGGCAACAGCGAGAAACCCAGGAATGCAATCCGTTTCCAAATATTCATCGTTCCCCCTGTCAGGTCAGTCGATCGGGCACGGGCTTGGTGGAATCCAGCCGGCTGTAGATGGGCATGGCCAGGAAGAACAGGAAATAGATGACCGAGAGCACCCGGGCAATCAGGGTATAGGTCGGGCTCGGTGGATTCATCCCCAGGTACCCGAGCCCCAGGAAACTGATCACGAACAGGGTCAGGGCGATTTTGTAGACCGGGCCCTTGTAGCGGATAGAGCGCACATTGGAGCGATCCAGCCACGGCAGCAAGGCCAGGATCATCACCGCCCCGCCCATGCCGATGACACCGCCGAGCTTGTCGGGAATGGCGCGCAGGATGGCGTAGAACGGCGTGAAATACCACACCGGGGCAATGTGCACCGGGGTCTGCAAGGAGTCGGCCGGCTGGAAGTTGGCGTGTTCCAGGAAATAGCCGCCAAACTCCGGGGCGAAGAAAATGATCACCGCAGCGACTGCAAGGAAGATCACCACCCCGAAAATGTCCTTGATCGTGTAATAGGGATGCATGGCAATCCCATCGAGCGGAATGCCGTTTTCATCTTCGTTGTCGTGGATCTCGATTCCATCGGGATTGTTGGAACCCACTTCATGCAGCGCCATCAGGTGCGCCATCACCAGCCCCAGCAGCACCAGCGGCATGGCAATCACATGCAGGGCGAAAAACCGGTTCAGGGTGGCGTCAGAGACCACGAAATCCCCGCGGATGAGCTGGGACAAAGCCTCGCCCACCACCGGAACCGCCCCGAACAGGGAAATGATCACCTGCGCGCCCCAGTAGGACATCTGCCCCCACGGCAACAGGTAACCCATGAAGGCCTCCCCCATCAACACGAGGAAAATGAGTACGCCGAAGATCCATACCAGTTCGCGCGGCTTGCGGTAGGAACCGTAAAGCAAGCCACGGAACATGTGCAGATAGACCACGACGAAGAACATCGAGGCACCCGTCGAATGCATGTAGCGGATGAGCCAACCCCAGTCCACATCACGCATGATGTATTCGACGGAGGCAAAGGCGTCCTGGGCGCTGGGCTTGTAGTTCATGGTCAGCCAGATGCCGGTGAGCAACTGGTTGACCAGCACCACCAAGGCCAGGCTGCCGAAGAAGTACCAGAAATTGAAGTTCTTGGGCGCGTAATATTCGGACGCCTGCTCCTTCCACATCTTGGTGAGCGGAAAGCGGCTATCGACCCAATCCAGGCCCCACAGCATCAGCTCACGGGCATTGCTCATCACACTGCGCATCAGGCCGCTCCTTTGTCATCGCCGATCACTACCCGGGTATCGCCCACAAAGCGATAGGGCGGCACCGCCATGTTGAGCGGGGCGGGAACCCCGGCGAACACCCGTCCCGCCATGTCGAAGCGGGAGCCATGGCAAGGACAGAAGAAACCGCCCGGCCAGTTGCTGCCCAAATCGCTGGCGCCCGGTTCGGGCCGATAAGTCGGCGAGCAGCCCAGATGCGTGCATATCCCGACCAACACCAAGAATTCCGGCTTGATGGACCGATGGGCATTCTTGGCATAGCTCGGCTGCTGATCCTGGTCGGAATTGGGATCGCGCAGTTCGCTCCCCAGTCCCGTCAGTTTGGACAACATTTCCGGCGTACGCCGTACGACCCATACCGGCTTGCCTCGCCACTCGACCGTGAGGCGAGCGCCGGGCTCCAGTTTGCTGATATCCACTTCCACCGGCGCGCCAGCCGCTTCAGCGCGGGCGCTGGGCTGCATGGCGGCGAGGAAGGGATAGGCTCCGAAGACCGCACCGACGCCACCCACCGCCGCCGTGGCCACGGTCAGAAAGCGTCGTCGACTGGTATCGACACCCCCATCATTGCTCATTCCCGGGATTCTCCTAGCAACATGTCTGGCATGGGATGCCGGGGCGGGCGCTAGAGCGCGTCCCCATCAACCCGTGATTAACCCGCACAAGCGGGCAAAATGCGAGCGGGATTTTACACCCGCGTGTCCCCATTGCCTACTTGCCGGCAATACCCCGCAAAGACATCAGGCTACGGGTCAGAACGTCAAGGAAGCTTGCATTCTCCGCGGGTTTGCCGACCGTGACCCGCAGGCAGTCATTCAAAGCCGGATGCCCCCCGTCCAAGGACTTGATCAGCACACCGCCCTGGCGCAATGCCTCATGAATGCCGGCGGCGTGCCCCGCCGGCACACGGAACAACAGGAAATTCGCTTCGGAAGGATAGACCGCCACCCCCGGCAGCGCCGCCAGTCGGGCCGCCAGAATGGCCCGCTCGGCGCAGATCGCGGCCGCCTGATCCTTCCACACGGCAGGATAACGCAATGCCACCTCGGCCGTGATCTGCGTCAATACATTGATGTTGTATGGCAGTCGCACCTTGTCGATCTGCGCAATCCAGGCGGCGGGGCCAGCCAGAATCCCCAGCCGCAGTCCGGCCAATCCAGCCTTGGACAAGGTACGCATCACCAGCAGTTCCGGACGCGAGCCCACCTGTTCCAGGAAACTGGCCGCGGTGAACGGCGCGTAGGCCTCGTCCACCACCACTGCGCCGGGCGCCGCATCCAGGATGGCCAGCACATCATCCCGATCGAAAAGATTGCCGGTGGGATTATTGGGACAGGCCAGAAACACCAGCGCCGGCTGATACTGGGCAATGGCCGCCAGCATCGCCGCGCGATCCAGGCCAAAATCATCCGCCCGCAAGGGCACGCCCACAAACCGCACCCCCAGCCAGTGGGCAATGAGGCGGTACATGACAAAGGTCGGCTCGGGAGCAAGCACCACGGCGCCGGGTCGCGCCACCGCCAGGATCAGCATCTGGATCAGCTCATCCGATCCGTTGCCCAGCAGCACCTCAGCCGCGTCAGGGATGCCTAGTGCCGTGCGCAACACGGGCAGCAAGGCGCGTGATCCGGGATCGGGATAGCGGTTGAGTGCAGCGCCGGCGACCGCCGCCAGCCAGGGCTGAACCAGTTCGGGCGGCCAGTCGTAGGGATTTTCCATGGCGTCGAGCTTGATCAGACCGGCTGCGGGCGGCACGGCATAGGCCGCCAGGGTCTGAATATCTTCGCGCACCCAACGCTGGACCCGATTCAGGGCAGCATCGTCCTGGTTCATGGGTCGCTCGCCCGAGCCGCAGCCGACTGCGCATGCGCTTCCAGGCCCTCGCCGCGGGCGAGCAAGGCCGCCAACTGCCCCAGCGCGGCCCCGCCTGCCGGGCTGCACTGGATCAGGCTGCTGCGCTTTTGGAAATCGTAAACCCCCAGCGGCGAAAAGAACCGGGCGGTGCCAGCCGTGGGCAGGACATGGTTGGGCCCCGCGCAATAATCGCCAATGGCCTCGGGCGTGTAGCGCCCGAGAAAGATGGCGCCCGCATGGCGGATCAGAGGTAGCAGGGCCTCGGGATCCGCGACCGACAGCTCAAGATGCTCGGGCGCCAGACGGTTGGCGATCTCCGCCGCCTCGGCCAAATCGCGCGTCTCGATCAGCGCCCCCCGTCGGGCCAGGGCGCGGGCGATGATCTCCCGGCGCGGCTGACCCGGCAAGTGCGCCGCAATGCGCTCGGCAACGCGCTCCAGGAAGGCGCCATCAGGGCTCACCAGCACCGCCTGCGCATCCTCGTCGTGTTCGGCCTGGGAAAACAGATCGAGCACGATCCAATCCGGATCGGTCTGTCCATCGCAGATGATCAGAATTTCAGACGGTCCGGCCACCATATCGATGCCGACCTGGCCGAACACCAGGCGTTTGGCTGTGGCGACATAGCGGTTGCCGGGCCCGACGATCTTGTCGACACGTGGCACGGTCTCGGTCCCATAGGCCAGGGCGCCCACAGCCTGGGCACCCCCCACCGCGAACACGCGATCTACACCCGTGATGGCCGCCGCCGCCAGCACCAAGTCATTGCGCTGGCCATTGGGAGTGGGCACGCACAGGATGATCTCGGGCACGCCAGCGACCTGCGCCGGAATCACATTCATCAGCACCGAAGAAGGGTAGGCCGCCTTGCCGCCGGGGACGTAAACGCCCACCCGATCCAGCGGACGCACTTCCTGTCCCAGCACATTGCCCAGCGTGTCGGTGTAACGCCAGGAGGCGAGCCGCTGGTGCGCAGCATAGTCGCGCAAGCGTGCGGCCGCCGCTTCCAGGGCATCGCGCAGTTCCCGGGAAATACGCTCCCGCGCCGCGGCCAGATCCGCCGGCGCGATCTGCAACGCTGCCGCCGTGGCGGCCTGCCACCCATCGAAGCGATGGGTGTACGTCAGCAACGCCCGATCGCCTCCGCTCCGCACCGTCACCAGGATTTCCTGCACCGCATCCAGCACCTCGGCCTGTTGGGCTTCGGCCTGAACCTGCAAGGCGGCCAGATCCGTCTCGAAATGCGCTTCCCGGGTTCGCAGACGGCGCAAGACAGGCGATTGCGGCTGCGTCATGGGGCGTTCTCCGTGCCGATGGTCTCCGCCAGGGCGGACACCAGCGCGCGCACCGGCGCATGCTTGGTTTTCCAGGAAGCCGGGTTGACCACCAGCCGGGCGCTGATCTCGGCCAGCGTTTCCAGAGGCACCAGGCCATTGGCGCGCAGGGTGTTGCCGGTATCCACCAGATCCACGATCCAGTCGGCCAAATCGACGAGGGGCGCCAATTCCATGGACCCATAGAGCTTGATGACATCCACCTGCTGGCCGCGCGCTGCAAAGAACGCGCGGGTGGTGGCCACATATTTGGTCGCCACCCGGGGCTGCGCGCGATCGGGCTCACGGCCTTCGCGACCGGCCAACACCAGCCGGCAATGGCCAATCCTGAGATCCAGGGGCTCGTAAAGGATGCCGCCTGCCTGTTCCATCAAGACATCCTTGCCGGTGACCCCCAGGTCGGCCCCACCATGGAGCACATAGGTCGGCACATCGGTCGGTCGCACGATGAGCAAGCGGATATGCGGCTGGGATGTGCTCAGGATCAGGCGCCGACTGCGCGCCGGATCCTCATCGGGAACGATGCCGACCCGCGCCAGCAAGGGCAAGGTCTCCTCCAGAATGCGCCCCTTCGACAGGGCCAGCGTCAGGCACGCTTCAGGCATGGTCCGCCATCGCTCCGATGAATCTCCGCTCATTGGGGAATACGCCGGATGCAGGCGCCGAGCTGGCCCAGCTTCTCCTCGATGCACTCATAGCCTCGGTCGATGTGATAGATGCGGTCCACCTCGGTTTCTCCCTCGGCCACCAGAGCGCCCAGCACCAGCCCGGCCGATGCGCGCAGATCGGTGGCCATGACCGGCGCACCGGTGAGCCGCTCAACCCCGTGCACCACCGCCACGTTGCCCTGGACCCGGATATCGGCGCCCATGCGCTCCATTTCCTGCACGTGCATGTAACGGTTCTCGAACACCGTCTCGACCATGGTGGCAGTGCCTTCGGCAATGGCATTCAGGGCCATGAACTGGGCCTGCATGTCGGTGGGAAAGGCGGGATAGGGCGCCGTGCGCACATCCACCGCCCGGGGCCGGCGTCCGCGCATGTCGAGGGTGATCGTGTTGTCGGCGCATCGAATCTGGGCGCCGGCTTCCTGCAGCTTGGCCAACACCGCATCCAGGGTCCCCTGGCGGATATTCTTCAGGGTAATCAAGCCGCCCGTGATGGCGCCGGCGATGAGATAGGTGCCCGTCTCGATGCGATCGGGCATGACCTCGTATTCGGTCCCGTGTAGCCGCTTGACCCCCTCGATCACCAAGGTGTCCGTGCCGGCACCTTGCACTCGCGCGCCCATGCGATTGAGAAAGCAGGCGAGATCCACCACTTCGGGCTCGCGGGCGGCGTTCTCGATCACCGTCGTGCCCTCGGCCAGGGTGGCCGCCATCATCAGATTTTCCGTGCCCGTCACGGTGACGGTTTCCAGTACGATGCGCGCGCCTTTCAGCCGACCGGCGCTGGCGCGGATGTAACCGTTCTCCACCCGGATGTCGGCGCCCATCGCCGCCAGGCCATCGATATGCAGATTCACAGGCCGCGAGCCGATGGCGCAGCCCCCGGGGAGGGATACATCGGCGCGGCCGAAGCGGGCAACCAGCGGCCCCAGCACCAGAATGGAGGCCCGCATGGTCTTGACCAGATCATAGGGCGCATGGACGTTATCCACCGCGCTGGCATCTACCTCCAGCCCCATGCCGTCGGCCAAGGTCACGCGCACGCCCATGCCGGACAGCAGCTCGATACTGGTCGTCACATCGTGCAAATGGGGGACATTGCGCACCAGGCTCGGCCCCTCGGCCAACAAACACGCCGCCAGGATAGGCAAAGTGGCATTCTTGGCGCCGGAGATACGGGTCTCTCCTTCCAAGGCCTTGCCGCCCACGATGACCAGTTTGTCCATGATTTCGAGCTCCGGCCTGCTGTCAGCGCATGGGCGTACGGGCCGCCCATTCCTCGGGGGTCAGCGTTTCCAGGGCAAGGGCGTGAATGGCGCCGCCCACCAAGCCCTCCAGCGCGGCATAGACGCGCTGATGGCGCTGAACGGGCCGCAGACCACAGAATGCGGGTGAAACCACCAAAGCAGTAAAATGGACGCCGTCATGTCCCTCCACCCGAATCGGGTCGGCTTCGGGCATGCGGGCAGCTATCACAGCGACGATTTCATCAGCGGTCATCTGGGGTCAACACCATGCAGGCAACAGGAAATTGGAGGGGGACAGCCGACTCAGGATCAGAGGCGTCCCAGGGTCGATCAACTTGCCGACAATCGCCAATGATATCGGAAAACCGCGCCCGGAGGCATGATCGAGCAGCCCACGCTCCATGCCCGATCATTGCCCTGTCGCTTCTGTCTCGTTAAAATGCTAGGTTTTCGAGAATGGGCCGCCCGGCCCCGAACTGAGGTCATTGCCGCCATGCGCCCCAATATTCATCCCGCTTACCAAGCGGTAACGGTCACCTGCAGCTGCGGGAACCGTTTTGAAACCCGTTCCACCCTCGGTCGTGAACTGCAAGTTGAGGTGTGCTCCAATTGCCACCCGTTCTATACCGGCAAGCAGAAGATGGTTGATACCGGTGGTCGCGTCGACAAGTTCCGCCGTCGTTACGGTGCGAAGGATGCCGCTGCAACGCCTTGATCGGTTTTGGTTTTCACGCGGGCAGGGCAGGCGCCATCGCGATGACCCTGCCCCTTAGGTTACCCCTTACAAGCGTCCCCCACCCCGGCAGCCCGCCCCATGATGACGGAAGACGAACTGACTCAAGCGGCCCTGGACTACCATGCCAAGCCCAAACCGGGCAAGCTGGCCATCGCCGTCACCAAGCCCTTCACCACCTACAACGAACTGGCGCTGGCCTACAGCCCGGGGGTGGCGGCACCGGTGCGCGCCATCGTGGCCAACCCCGACGACGCCTTCCGATACACCTCCAAAGGCAATCTGGTTGCCGTCATCACCGATGGGACGGCCGTGCTCGGCCTGGGCAACACCGGCGCCCTGGCCAGCAAGCCGGTCATGGAGGGCAAGGCGGTCCTGTTCAAGAAGTTTGCCGATGTGGACGTCTTCGACATCGAGGTGGACGCGGAAAGCCCGCAGGCCTTCATCGACACCGTGACCCGCATCGCGCCTACCTTCGGCGGCATCAACCTGGAAGACATCGCGGCGCCCCATTGTTTCGAAATCGAACGGGCGCTGGTCGAGCGGCTGGACATCCCGGTTTTCCATGATGACCAGCATGGCACCGCCATCATCGTCGCGGCCGGCCTGCTCAATGCGCTGGAACTGCAGGACAAGCGTCTGGAGACCGCGCGCATCGTCTGCCTGGGGGCGGGCGCAGCCGGCATCGCCTCGATGAATCTGCTGCTGGCGCTGGGCGCCCGACGCGAAAACCTGATGCTGGTGGACCGGCGTGGCGTGATCCACAGCGGGCGCGAAGGTCTCGATCCCACCAAGGCGGCTTTCACCATTGACACGTCCTGCCGCACGCTGGCCGACGCCATGGTGGACGCGGACGTCTTCATCGGTGTCTCCGGGCCCAATCTGGTGACCACCGACATGCTCAAGGCCATGGCTCCGCGCCCGGTGGTCTTCGCCCTGTCTAATCCCGATCCCGAGATCCGCCCCGAGATCGCCCTGCGCAGCCGCAACGATCTGATCATGGCCACGGGGCGCAGCGATTACCCCAATCAGGTCAACAATGTCCTGGGTTTCCCCTACATCTTCCGGGGCGCGCTCGATGTGCGCGCCAAACGCATCAACCGGGAAATGCACATTGCCGCCGTTCAGGCCCTGAGGGCGCTGGCGCATCAGCCGGTGCCGGATGAGGTGCTCCGGGCCTATGGCCGCACCGAACTGTCGTTTGGCCCCAACTACATCATCCCGACCCCGCTGGACCCACGCCTGATCGACACCGTCCCGCCCGCCGTGGCCCGCGCCGCCGTGGATTCGGGCGTCGCCCGCGCCGCCTATCCGTCCCACTATCCCCAACCGCCGGTGGAGCTTCACGCCCCTATTTGTTGAGCCCACCCCTGCAGGAGTCTTGTCGATGAGCGAACAGAAACTGATCCTGTCCGATCCCGCCACCGGCAAACAGAGTGAGTTGCCCGTCCGCAAAGGCACCCATGGCCCGGCAGTGGCCGATATCGGTACCTTGTACCGCGACCACGGCATGTTCACCTATGATCCCGGCTTCGTCTCCACGGCCAGTTGCCGCAGCGACATCACCTACATCGACGGCAACCAGGGCGTACTGCTCTACCGCGGCTACCCCATCGAACAACTGGCCGAAAAAAGCAGCTTCATCGAAGTGGCCTATCTGCTGCTGTACGGGGAACTGCCCACCCAGACCCAGCTCGACACCTTCAGCCATTCGATCCGCTACCACACCATGATCCATGAGTCGCTGCGGGACTTTTTCCGCGGCTTCCATTACGACGCTCATCCCATGGCCATGCTGACCGGTGTGGTGGGCTCCCTGTCGGCGTTCTACGGCGTCTCGCGCGACCCGCGCGACAAGAACGATCAGGAAATCTTCGCGCACCGCATGATCGCCAAGATCCCCACCATCGCCGCCTGCGCCTACAAGCATTCCATCGGCCAGCCCTTCGTCTATCCACGCAACGACCTGGATTACTGCAGCAACCTGCTGAACATGCTGTTCGCGGTCCCGGCCGAGTCCTACGAAGTCGATCCGATGGCCGCCCAGGCCCTGGACATGCTGTTCATCCTGCATGCAGACCATGAGCAGAACGCCAGCACCTCCACGGTGCGGCTGGCCGGCAGCTCCGGCACCAACCCCTATGCGGCGATTTCGGCCGGCGTGGCCTGTCTGTGGGGGCCAGCTCACGGCGGTGCCAATGAAGCCGTGCTGACCATGCTGGAAGAAATTGGCGATGTGAAAAACATTCCCAAGTTCATCACCAAAGCGAAAGACAAGAACGATCCGTTCCGGCTGATGGGCTTCGGCCACCGCGTCTACAAGAACTACGATCCGCGCGCCACCGTGATCCGCAGCATGTGCCACAAGATCCTGAAGCGCCTCGGCAAGGAAAACGATCCCCTGTTCGAGCTGGCGCTGGAACTGGAACAACTCGCCCTGAACGATGATTACTTCAAGGAAAAGAAGCTCTACCCCAATGTCGACTTCTATTCCGGCATCATCTACAAGGCCCTGGGCCTGCAGACCAACATGTTCACCGTGATGTTCGCCATCGCCCGCACCGTGGGCTGGGTGGCGCACTGGATCGAGATGACCAACGATCCCGAGCAGCGCATTGGCCGGCCGCGGCAGATCTATACCGGCGCTGCGCAACGCGACTACATCGAGACAAGCCAGCGCGGCTGACCTCCGTCACGACCCGCGAGCACATCAAGATCAAGGCGGCCTTGTGTCGCCTTGTTTCATTGCAACAGCCGCAGGCTCACACCGCCATGGCGTCCGTCAGCAGGGCCTTCACCTTGGGCAGACTGGCCCGGACCATCGGGCGGCCCGTGGTCGCGCTCAGGGGCGCCTGCCGGAGTCCGTCGACATCGAACACCACCGCAGCCACCCACACCCCATCGACCTGGAAACGGAACTGCGGATAAGCCGCCTGCGCGCCGGGAGTCATGCGCAATCGACGCTCCTCCAGCCGATAGGGTATGCCCTTGTCCAACAGGTGCAAGCCGACCTGCTCGGCCGACTCGGCGAACAGGTGCAGCGTCACCTCGGAATGCGCATCGGCATGACCGCTGAGCACGGAACCCACCAGACGCGGCTGAAAGGACTGAAAAAACGCCATGGCCTCGCAAGCGATCTCGCGTAGCCGGCGCAACTGCCGGGGTTGGGAATCACTGCGGAACAGGCGCTGATAAGCGCCCAGAGCCACCTCGATTTCCTGGTTGCGGGGCAGATTGGGGCTGTTGCGGGCGATTCCGAGACGGTCGGCGGCTTTCTGCTTGGCCAGAAAGTAATCCCGTACCCCCTCCTCCGCCATGATCCGGGCCGCGGTCTGGATGAGCCGTTCCCGCTGTTGCCAACATTTCGCGCCATTGCCGTGCCCCATACTGAGCCTCCTCGGGAGAATTGAGCCTCAAGCCGTCATTGACACTTTCTCGCGGAGTTAGAACAAGTCGCGCAGTTCCTCCTGTCGGATGGGGGTTGCGGTCGATCCGGATGCCTCGCCGGGACCTTCGTTGACCGCCTCGGGGGGAAGCATGTCGGCACGGAAATACTCATAATGCCCGGCCGGATCGTCCAGGCTGGTGCGTGTGCCGGTCGCTGCAGAGACCCAGACTGCCACCACGCCAGGCGGCAGATCAATGGCGCGACGGGGGACTTCCTTAAGTGCCCGCGACATATAGTTCGTCCAGATCGGGGTTGCGCTCACGCTACCCGATTCGCCCCGCCCCAGCGAGCGCGCCAAGTCAAATCCAACCCATGTCACGGCCACAAGATCAGGCGTATAGCCCGCGAACCAGGCATCCCGCAGCCCATTGGTGGTGCCGGTCTTGCCCGCCACATCCGGGCGATTCAGACGCAAGGCGTACTGTCCAGTTCCCCGACGAATCACATCCTGCATCAGGCTGGTCATCAGATACGTGGTGCGTCCATCCATCACCCGGGGTGCACTCCGCACCGGCTCGGGGACAAAATCAGCGCCCCCCAAGGCAATCGGGGGATGATCGGCCAGCCAGCCAGGTCCTTGCGCCGGCTGCACGCGTGGCGCGGCATCCCCACAATCCTCACAGGCCAACTCCGGCGCGCGCGCGTAGAGCAGGCGCCCGTCATGGTCCTCCACCCGGGCAATCAGGTAGGGCGTCAGCAGATAACCACCACTGGCAAAGACGCCATAGCCGCGGGCCATTTCCAACGGCGTCAACTCCGCCGTACCCAGGGAGAGCGACAGATCGGGCGGAACATGCTGCATGGGAAAGCCGAAGCGCTCCAC
Source organism: Pseudomonadota bacterium (assembly GCA_002862435.1). GTDB lineage: Bacteria > Pseudomonadota > Gammaproteobacteria > UBA5335 > UBA5335 > Macondimonas. The sequence goes on from PKDC01000006.1 coordinate 11,647, forward strand.
ATAGCGCACCCCATAGCCCACGTTCATTTCTTGCAACAATCGCACCGAGACCAGGTTGCGGGAATGAACCAACCCCTCGCGCAAGGGCGTGGGGCCGTAAAAGCGGCCCGAATAATTTTCGGGGCGCCAGATCTCGCCATTGACCCCCTGGGCGTATTCCACTGGCGCATCGTTGATGATCGAAGCCGGGGTATAGCCCTTGTCGAAGGCCGCCGCATACAGGAACGGCTTGAAGCTTGAACCGGGTTGACGGCGCGCCTGGGTGGCGCGATTGAAGGGGCTCTGGACGAAATCGAAGCCACCCGCCAGGGAGAGGATGCGGCCATCCCGGGGACTGATGCTGACCAAAGCGCCCTGGACCTGCGGCACCTGCGACAGTACCCAGCGATCGCCCTGTTGCCGCACTCGAATCACATCACCCGGCTTGAGCACATCATTCGCACGTCTCGGCGCGGACCCCTGTCGATCGTCATCCAGCCAACGGCGCGCCCAGCGTATCCCTTCCCAGTCCAGCTCAACGGGGCCCACGCCCGCCATCTGAATCCGGGCATTCCGCGCGTCGACCGCCAGTACCACAGCCGGTTGCAAACCACCCACCCGCGGGACTTCACTCAAGCGCCGCGTCAGCCCGTCGCCACCCTCACCGACGGGCCAGCGAGCCTCCGGACCGCGATAACCGTGGCGACGATCGTAGTCCAGCAGTCCCTCGCGCAATGAGACGTCCGCCGCCGCCTGCAGGCGGCTATCAATGGTGGTGTAGACCGTCAGCCCCGCACGATAAATCTCGCCGCCCAAGCGCGCCTGCAACTCCTGGCGCACCATTTCAGCCAGATAAGGCGCGTTCAGGCCAATCGCGGGGCCATGCAACGTCGCGGTATTCGGCGCGGACAAGCCCGCCTCAAGCTGTTCCGCAGAAATCCAGCCCAGGTGGTGCATGCGGCGCAGCACATAGTCCCGGCGCGCCAGGGCAGCAGCAGGATTGGCGACGGGGTTGATCTTCGAGGGCGCCTTGGGCAGGCCCGCCAGGGTTGCCCATTCGGGTAGCGACAGTTCCCAGACGCTCTTGCCGTAATAGACGCGCGAGGCGGCTTCCATGCCATAGGCGCGCTGCCCGAGATAAATCTTGTTGAGGTACAGGGCCAGGATGTCTTCCTTGCCCAGTTCGTGCTCGATCCGGAACGCCAGCAGGATTTCGGTGAGTTTGCGCTGGTAGGTCTTCTCGGGGCTCAGGAAAAAGTTGCGCGCCACCTGCATGGTGATGGTGCTGCCACCCTGCTCTTTTTCACCGGTCAGGACCAGCCGCGCCACAGCCCGCAACAAGCCTTGGTAGTCCACGCCGGGATGCTCGAAGAATCGATCATCTTCGGCGGCCAGCACCGCCTTGATGAGCAGCGGCGGAAATTGGTCAAAGGAAATCGGTTCCCGGCGCTGATCGCCGAACTCACCCATCAGCACCCGATCCTGGGTGTAGATGCGCAAGGGGACTTCGAACTGAAAATCGCGCAGGGCCTGAACGGGGGGAAGCTGGGGTTCGAGATGAAGATAGAGCGCCAGCACAATCGCAACCAGAACGGTCACTGCAGCCAGCATGGCTCCCGCCAGCAAGCCGAAAAGCCTGATCCATAAAGGCATGGTTCACACAGCCGATAAAACCAGCGGGCGGATCGCCGGGGGGCATTATACGCGGCCCATCGTCGAACCTGACAAGCCATCGCGCGTCAAGTTGACGCGCCAACGGCCGATCTGGATTACCGACGGAGAAAGCAAACCGGACCGGTTTCCGTTTTCCAGCCGGAAAACAGTGCTTCCATCCGCGAAGATTCATCACAGCCAGGGCTGGGGAAGGAATAACGTGTTGTTCAAGCGTCGCATCAAGCCCCTGCTGGGACTGGACATCAGCTCCACTGCGGTCAAGTTGATCGAATTGGGCGGAGACCGCCAGCACCCACAGGTGATCAGCTATGCCGCAGTGGGGCTATCACCCGATTCGGTGACTGATAAACAGGTCACCGATCCGGAGGCCGTGGGGCAAGCCATCCGCAAGGCCATCAAACAATCGGGGACGCGCACGCGTGAGGTCGTCGTTGCGGTGGGCGGCGCGACAGTCATCTCCAAAACCATTGCCATGCCGGCGGATCTCTCCGAACGCGAGCTGGAACAGCAAATTCGCCAGGAAGCCGATCAATACATCCCCTATCCCCTGGATGAAGTGGGCATGGATTTCGAGGTGCTCGGCCCCTCCGCGGAAGAAGACCACGCTGTCTCGATATTGCTGGCCGCCTGCCGCAGCGAAACCATCGACAATCGCGTGGCCGCGGTCCATCTCGCGGGGCTCACCTGCAAAATCGTCGACATTGAATCCAATGCCCTCGAAAACGCCTGCGTCCTCATCGGCGAACAATTCAAACTCAAGAATCCCGAGCAAGGAGTGGCCGTGGTCGATATCGGCGCCACCACCACCACCCTCAACATCATGCAGGGCAGCAACATCGTCTACACGCGTGATCAGGCCTTCGGAGGCAAGCAGCTGACCGAGGAGATCATGGCCCATTACGGCCTGTCCTATGAGGAAGCCGGCAAAGCGAAGCGGCGCGGCGGACTGCCGGACAGTTACGGCGACGAGGTGCTCAAGCCCTTCATGCAGGATGTGATCAGCCATGTGGAGCGTGCCCTGCAGTTCTTTTTTTCCTCCAACAGCCGCATTGAGAAGATCGGCCAGATCGTTCTGGCAGGTGGATGCGCCAGCATTCCGGGTCTTGACCAGGCGGTGGAAGAACACCTGGAAGTTGCCACCCGCATCGCCGATCCTTTCGCGGGGATGAAAATCCTGCCCCGGGCCCGCCCCCGGCAACTCAAGCTGGATGCCCCGGCCCTGATGACGGCGTGCGGGCTGGCCATGCGGAGTTTCGACTGATGACTCACCACATCAATCTCCTCCCCTGGCGGGAACAGCAGCGCAAGGAACGGCAGCGTCAGTTCCTGATCAGCCTGATTGGCGCAGCGATCGTCGCCCTCGGTGGGGTGTTCCTGGCGAATTCCTATGTGCAGACCCACATCGATCGCCAAAATGCCCGCAACAGCCGCATTGAACAAGAAAATAAGGCACTCGACATCCAGATCGCTGAAATCCGGGATTTACAGAAAACCCGGCAAAACCTCATCGAGCGGATGCGGGTCATCGAGCAACTGCAGGATCAGCGCACCACCAGCGTTCATCTGTTTGATGAACTGATCAGCACCCTGCCCGACGGCGTGACGGTCACCGCGATGCGTCAGGAGGCCGCGCAGATCACCCTGGACGGACAGGCCCAGTCCAACGCGCGCGTTTCCAGCTACATGAAAAACCTCGACGCATCGTCCTGGTTCCAGGATCCCCAGCTGGTGGTGATCGAAACCAAAGAGGGCAAGAACGGACGTTTTGCCCAATTTTCACTGCGGGTCCAGCTCACCCGTCCAAACGCGGAGGCGGAGGTCAAATCATGAAACTCGACATGTCCGCCTTGTCCAGGCTACAGGCCGATCTGCGCAATCTCGATCCGAACAATCCGGGCAGCTGGCCCGTATCGATCCGCAATCTGGCCTTGGTCCTGCTGATAATGCTGCTGGGTGGGCTGGGGTATTGGTTCCAGATCCAGCCCCAGATCACCGCGCTGAAGGCCGCTCAGAACCGCGAACCCGAATTGCGCCTGAGCTTTGAAGCCAAGCAGCGTCAAGTGGCCAATCTCGACGCCTATAAAATCCAGTTGCGGGAGATGCAGGAGCGCTTCGCCACCATGCTGCGGCAACTGCCCAGCCAGACGGAAATGGCCAACCTGCTGCAGGACATCTCCCAGACACGGGTCGGCACGGGGCTGGAAGAACAAATCTTCAAGCCTGAGGCAGAACGGCCCTTGGAATTCTATGCCGAAGCGCCGATCCGCATTCGCCTGACCGGCACCTATCACCAGATGGGCGACTTCGCCAGCGGATTGGCCGCCCTGCCACGCATCGTCACCCTCAGCAGCATCAGCCTGGGTGACGCCAAGATGGGAGCGGGTCAACTGGTGATGGACGCCACTGCCATGACCTACCGTTACCTGGAAGAACCCCAGGTCCAGGGATCCGTTGCGGGCGCCAAACCGGGAGCCACCCCATGAGCCATCAGATAGTCGAGAGACGCCTCCGCGCCCAGGGAACGCGTACTGACCGGCGTGGCCGCTGGATCGGCATGGTCCTGCTCGCCGCCCTGGCTGGCTGCAGCAAGGACAACTCGGACCTGGACAGTTATTTCGCCGAGGTCAAGGACCGCAAATCCACCGATATCGAGATGGTTCCCCAGATGCGCCCCTACGAACGCTTTACCTATGTGGGTTCAGGGCGCCGCAGTCCCTTCGACAATGCCGAAACGGAAATCGCGCGCCTGAAACCCAACAATGGCCTTGCCCCGGACCTGCAACGCAGGCGCGAGCCGCTGGAAGAATTCCCCCTGGACGCCCTCAACCTGCTGGGCGTGCTCGGCTATGGCGATAAACGCTGGGCCTTGGTGCGGTCCGCCGATGGCATTGTCCACCGTGTCGCGGTAGGGCAGCACCTGGGCCGTAACAGTGGACGGGTGACTGCCATTTCCGAGCGCAAAGTGGACCTGAAGGAAATCGTCCCGGATGGCCTGGGCGGCTGGATGCAACGAGACGCCTGGATCGCCCAGAGCGAATAAAAATCGGACCCTGCCTGGTTTGGCAGTCAATACGCCCTGCGCAAGGGCCCCGGAGACCATGACCATGAAAGCCCCTGTATCACTGACCCGTTGGCTGGAGATGCTGTTCTTCTGCCTGCTGTGGGCCGCCCTCGCCACACCGGCGCAGGCCGAACTGGCGCTGGAGCGCGTCGAATCCAGCCGGCGCGGCGCGGATCAACTCGAAATCGCCCTGACCCTGTCCGGGCCAGCGCCCCAGCCGGGGGTTTTCACCACCCGTACCCCCAGCCGGATTGCGCTGGACCTGCCCCAGGTCAGCAATCGCACCGCGCGGCGCAGCCATCCCGTGGGGATCGGCCTGACGCAGGCCGTGCAGGTGGTCGAGGCGGGCGGCCGCACCCGCGTGGTCATTGAACTGACCGACCTGCCGCAATACCAGCTCAGGGTGGACGGCAACCGTATCCTGGTCACCCTGGACAACCGCGTGATCCCCGGCGCCATGGCCGCTCTGCCCCCCTCACCACAGGGGGAAACTGTCATCTCGTCAACAGGTCAGGGCATTCAAAGTCTGGATTTTCGACGCGGCGAGCAGGGGGAAGGCCGCATCATGATCCAGCTGAATGACCCCAAGACCGCCATGGACATGACTCAGCGCGGTGAAGACACCGTGGTCACGCTCAGCCGCGCGCGACTGCCGGAATCCCTGCGTCAACGCCTGGATGTGAAAGACTTCGCCACCCCGGTCCACACCATCGAGGCGCGCCAGGTGGGCAACGATGCCGTGCTCACCATCCGCGCCTTACCGGATGCCGAGGCCATGGCCTATCAGACCGATGGCCTGCTGACCGTCGCCTTTCGAACACCTGCTCGCCGGGATCAACCGGGAAGCGCGATTGGCCGCTTCGGCGGCGGACAGCCGGTGAGCCTCAATTTCCAGAACGTGGAAACCCGCGCGCTCCTGCAGATCCTGGCGGATGTTTCCGGCAAGAACATGGTCCTCTCCGACAGCATCGGCGGCACCATGGCCCTGCGTCTGCAGAATGTGCCTTGGGACCAGGCGCTGGAAATCATCATGCAAAGCCGGGGCCTGGCCCTGCGCGAAGTCGGCGACACGCTGATGGTGGCGCCGGCGACCGAAATCGCCGCCTTCCAGGATCAGCAACGCAAGACCGAACAGGCCGCGCCGATGCGCTCGGAGTTCATCCAGATCAATTACGCCAAGGCCAAGGACCTCGCTGCCCTGCTCAAGAGCGAGGGGCGCAACCTGCTGTCCCCCCAGGGCCAGGTCTCGGTGGATGAACGCACCAACACCCTGCTGGTGATGGAAACCGGCAGTCGCCTCGCCGACATCCGGGCGCTGGTCGCCAAGCTCGATGTGGCGGTCACCCAGGTGCTGATCGAGGCACGCATCGTGGTCGCGAGCGACGACTTCAGCCGTGACCTGGGCGCCCGCTTCGGTTTCACGGGGCTCGACTCCTTCGAGAAGCAACGCGGTCTGAATGTAATGAGCGGAACCCTGGCCGGCACCGACACGAGTGTTGCAGGTTCTCTGGACAGCCTGAATGATCCCGCGAATGGCACGGTATTCCCAACGAAGATACCCACCGGCGAGGGCGGCTTCCCGCAACGCCTCAACGTCAACCTGCCCGCCTTGCCCGCCGGCGGTCTCCCGGCCTCCATCGCGCTGGCCATCCTGGGCCAGGATTTCCTGGTCGATCTGGAGCTTTCCGCCCTGCAGGCAGAAGGCAAGGGCGAGATCCTCTCCAACCCGCGCGTACTCACTGCCAACCAGAAGGCCGCCTCCATCCGCCAGGGCGTGGAGATTCCCTACCAGCAATCCGCTGGTGGCTCTTCGGGCGGCACCTCCATCGCCTTCAAGGAGGCCGTGCTGTCCCTGGAAGTGACGCCCCAGATCACACCGGATAACCGGGTGATCATGGATCTCAGGGTGACCCGGAACAACGTCGGGCAATTGGTGCCTACCGGCTCCGGAGGCTTCGTGCCCAGCATCGACAAGCGCGAACTCAACACCCAGGTGCTGGTCAACAATGGCGAAACCATCGTCCTGGGTGGCGTGTATGAACAGGAAAGCAGTGACGCGGTGAACAAGGTCCCCTTGCTGGGCGATATCCCGCTGCTCGGCGCCCTGTTCCGGCAAAACAGCAAATCGAGCACCAAGCGTGAATTGCTGATCTTCATCACCCCCAAGATCGTGAAGGAAGGTCTGGCCCTGACGCCCTGAAACCATCGGAGCAAGGGGGGCAGGCTGACTGCCCTCCCATCCCCTGAGTATACTGTCGCCCATGGACGGTTTGCCCGAGCGTATCTTTCTCATTGGGCCCATGGGAGCGGGCAAGACCACCGTGGGTCAACGCCTTGCGCATCTGCTGGGCTACCACTTCGTCGACACCGATCATGAAGTCGAGGCCCGCACCGGCGTCGACATCGCCTACATCTTCGAACGCGAAGGCGAAGCCGGTTTCCGGCGCCGGGAAGCGGCCGTGGTGGCGGATCTCACCAAAACACCGCGCGTGGTATTGGCCACTGGCGGCGGGGCCGTCCTGCTCGCCGAGAACCGCCAAGCCCTGCAGCAACGCGGGCTGGTGATCTACCTCGCCACCTCGGTGCCCGAGCAATTGCGCCGTACCCGCCACAGCCACCATCGTCCCCTGCTGAAGACCCCGGATCGGGAAGCGCGCCTGCACGCCCTGCTCGCCGTGCGCGACCCGCTGTATCGGGAAATCGCCGACTGGGTGGTGGACACGGACAGCCAGCAGCCGCGCCATGTGGCCAGTCGGCTGGCCGAGCGCCTGCGCCCCTCCGCCGAGCCTGCGGCGAATGCCGAAACCGCCTGAACCCGCCCATCGCAACGAGCCACCATGCAAACCGTCACCGTCGATCTGGGCCCCCGCAGTTACCCCATCCACATCGGTTCCGGGCTGCTCGCCGAATCCAGTCTGTGGACGCCTCATCTGGGCAACGGCCAGGTCATGCTGGTCACCAACACCGTGCTGGCGCCCCGCTATCTCGCGCCCGTGCACGCCGCTCTCGGGGATTGGCGGGTGGAAACCCTGATCCTGCCCGATGGCGAAGCGACCAAGACCCTGGCCACTGCCGAACGAATCTGGGACGCGCTGCTCGCCGCCCGCTGTGGACGGGACGCCACCCTCATCGCCCTGGGGGGCGGCGTGATCGGCGACCTCACGGGTTTTGCCGCCGCCTGCTATCAACGCGGCATTGATTTCATCCAGATGCCGACCACCCTGCTGGCCCAGGTGGATTCCTCGGTGGGCGGCAAGACCGGCGTCAACCATCCGCGCGGCAAGAACATGATCGGCGCCTTCCATCAGCCGCGCTGCGTAATTGCAGACCTGGATACCCTGCGCACCCTGCCCGAGCGGGAATTGCGGGCGGGGCTGGCAGAGGTGATCAAATACGGCCTGATCGCCGATGCGCCCTTTTTCGACTGGCTGGAAACGAACCTGGACGCCTTGCTGGATCGTGACTCGCGCGCCCTGACTCACGCCATCGCCGTGTCCTGTCGCACCAAAGCCGCCATCGTCGCGGCCGATGAACGGGAAAGCGGGGTGCGCGCCCTGCTCAACCTGGGCCACACCTTTGGCCACGCCATCGAGACCGGCATGGGCTATGGCGCCTGGCTGCATGGCGAGGCAGTGGCCACCGGCATGCTCATGGCGGCCGACCTGTCTGCGCGTCTGGGCCAACTGGCGCCTGCGGAAGCCGATCGCATCCAGGCCTTGCTCACGCGCGCCGGCCTGCCGGTGCAGGCGCCGGCCAGCCTGGATGCGGGCCGGTTCCTGGAACTGATGGCCGTCGACAAGAAGGTGCAGGCGGGTCAACTGCGCCTGGTGCTGCTGCGCGGCATCGGCCAGGGGGAGCTACGCGCCGATGTCGACTCGCGTCCGCTGCGCGTGCTGCTGGAGCAGTTTCCCCGTGGCCCTTGAGCCCTTTCCCTTCGATCCGGAAGCCAACCTGGCTCCCTACGCGGCACACAGCCGCAACAGCCACGGACGTCAGCACCCGGAACCGACTCCGCCCTATCGCACCGAATTCCAGCGTGATCGCGACCGCATCGTCCATTGTGGTGCGTTCCGTCGACTGGAATACAAGACCCAGGTATTCGTCAACCATGTCGGCGACATGTACCGCACCCGCCTCACCCACACCCTGGAAGTGGCCCAGATTGCCCGCAGCATCGCCCGCGCCCTGCGCCTCAACGAGGACCTGGCGGAAGCCATCGCGCTCGCCCACGACCTGGGCCACACCCCCTTCGGCCATGCCGGCCAGGATGCGCTCAACGCCTGCATGCGCCCCTATGGCGGCTTCGAGCACAACCGCCAGTCGCTGCGGGTGGTGGACACGCTGGAAGCCCGGTATGCCGAATTCGACGGTCTCAACCTGTGCTTCGAGACTCGCGAGGGCATCCTCAAGCATTGCGCCATCGCCCATGCGCGAGAACTGGGTTCCGTCGCGGCGCGCTTCCTGAACAACCAGCAACCGAGCCTGGAAGCCCAGCTCACCAACCTGGCCGACGAAATCGCTTACAACAACCATGACGTGGACGACGGGCTGCGGGCGGGCCTGATCAGCGTCGATCAGCTCCAGCAGCTTGACTTGTTCGCCGCGCCCTATCGCGCCGTGACGGCGCAGTATGGCGCGCTGCCGCCGCGCCGACACATCGCCGAAACCGTACGGCGCATGATCAACGCTCAGGTCTGCGATCTGATCGAAACCAGCGCCGCCCGACTGGCGAGCGTCGCGCCCCCCGACCTCGATGCCGTACGCGCCCAGCCCGCGCCCTTGATCGCCTACAGCGAGGCCATGGCTGCGCAGAATCTCGCCCTCAAGCGTTTCCTCTATCGCGCGCTGTACCGCCACCCCCAGGTGGATGCCATGACCGATGAGGCGCGCCGGTTCATTCAGGCCTTGTTCACCCACTTCATGGCCCATCCCGAAGCCCTTCCTGCCGAGACGGCGAAAAAGGCGCAAAACTTGCTTTCCCAACAGGGGATAAGGGGTCAGGCGCGGACCGTAGCCGACCATATTGCCGGCATGACCGACCGCTACGCCGTCGCCGAATGCCGCCGCCTGAGGCTTGTGCAACCGGATCCCGGCTCGTCGGTGTAGCTGGCAATGACCTCGGTATGCGTTGAACCACCTGAAAGCTGCGGGATATACTGATTGGCCGCCCTGCGCTCATGGCGCGCGGCCGCTGATTGCCGGGCCAGCTTGCCTGGGGCCGAACGCCGCGGAAGGCTTGGCCTTTCCCCATTGATCACCACCTGTCATCGCGGGGCCTGCGCGGCTCCGCCTTCAGCCAGCAGAGCACGCCATGCATGAGACACACGACGGCCTGTATCGCCCCGAATTCGAGAAGGGAAGCTGCGGATTCGGCCTGATCGCCCATATGGACGACCAGCCCAGCCATTGGCTGGTGCGCACTGCCATCACTGCGCTGGAACGGTTGACCCATCGTGGCGCCGTGGCAGCCGATGGCAAGACCGGAGATGGCTGTGGCCTGTTGCTGAAAAAGCCCGATGCCTTCCTGCGCGCTATCGCCCATGAAACGGGATTGATCCTGGCGGATGACTATGCCAGCGGCCTAGTGTTCCTCGCCCCGGAAGAATCGCTGCGCGAACGCGCGCGCCAATGCCTTGCCGATGCGCTCGCCGCTCAAGGGGTGGATCTGGCCGGCTGGCGCCTGGTGCCCACCGATCCGTCTGCCTGCGGCAACGAGGCCCTCAAGACGCTGCCCCACATCGAACAGATTTTCGTCAATATGCCTGCCGGCATGGAACGGGGCGAATTCCAGCGGCGTTTGTTCCTGGCCCGGCGTCAGGCCGAAAAGGCGCTGGAGGCTCAGGATTCCTATTTTTACATGCCCAGCCTGGCGGTCGACGTCATTGCCTACAAGGGGCTGGTGATGCCGGCCAACCTGCCGGTGTTCTTCCGCGATCTGGATGACGCGCGCATGGAATCCTCGCTGGCGGTGTTTCACCAGCGCTTTTCCACCAACACCTGGCCGCAGTGGCGCCTCGCCCAGCCGTTCCGCTATCTCGCCCACAATGGCGAGATCAACACCGTTCAAGGCAACCGCAACTGGGCGCTGGCGCGCGCCAAGCTGTTCCGCACCCCGCTCTTGCCAGACATCGAGGCGATCCAGCCCATCGTGTCCCTGACCGGATCGGACTCGCAAAGCCTGGACAACATGTTGGAAGTGCTGTTGGCCGGCGGCATGGACATGTTCCGCGCCATGCGGCTGTTGATGCCACCCGCCTGGCAGAATTTGGATACCCTGGATCCGGATCTGCGCGCGTTCTACGAATTCAACTCCATGCACATGGAGCCCTGGGATGGACCTGCCGGCATCGTGCTCACCGATGGCCGCTATGCCGCCTGCGCCATGGATCGCAACGGCTTGCGCCCAGCGCGCTATGTGATCACCCGCGATCGCCACATCACGCTGGCCTCCGAGGTGGGGGTCTACGACTACGCCCCGGAAGACGTCCTTATCAAGGGCCGCCTGAAGCCGGGCCAGATGATCGCCGCCGATACCGCCACCGGCCAGATCCTCTATCCCGCCGATATCGACAACCTGCTGAAATCCCGCCACCCCTACAAGCAGTGGCTGAAGGAGCAGGTGCGCCATATCGAGTCCAAGCTGCATTACCGGCGACTGACCTCGGCGCCCCTGTCCGCTGACCAGATCCAGGTCTTCCAGAAGCTGTTCGGCGTGTCCTTCGAGGAGCGCGACCAGATCCTGCGCGTGCTGGGAGAGGCGGGCCAGGAGGCGGTAGGCTCCATGGGAGACGACACCCCCTTCGCCATCCTGTCCCAGCGCAATCGCTCGCTGTATGACTTTTTCCGCCAGCAGTTCGCCCAGGTGACCAATCCGCCCATCGATCCCCTGCGCGAGCAGGTGGTGATGTCCCTGAAGACCTGTCTGGGGCCCGAGCGCAACGTGTTCGAGGAAACCCCGGAGCATGCCAACCGGCTCATGCTCGACTCCCCGGTACTCACCGAGGGCAAATACCAGAACCTCATGGATCTGGTCCGCGCCGGATTCGACCACCAGTCTCTCGATCTCAACTATCCGACCGACATCCCGCTGGAAGCCGCGCTGACCGACCTGTGTGAGCGTGCCGAGGCGGCGGTCACAGCGGGCAAGGTCTTCCTGATCCTGGACGACCGCTCGGTGGCCCGCGACACCTATCCCGTGCATGCCCTGCTGGCCACGGGCGCCGTGCATCACCATCTGGCGGCCAAGGGATTGCGCTGCAGCGCCAACCTGATCGTGGCCACCGCCACCGCGCGCGACCCACACCATTTCGCCGTGCTGCTGGGCTATGGCGCCACCGCCATCTATCCCTACCTGGCCTACGAAATGCTCCACCAGATGGCGCAAAGCGGCGAGATTCCGGCCGCGGCACACCCCGATCTGGTGCAGAACTATCGTAAGGGCATCAACAAGGGCCTCTACAAGATCATTTCCAAGATGGGAATCTCGACCATCGCCAGCTACCGCGGCGCCCAGTTGTTCGAGATTGTCGGCCTGCATGAGGAAGTGGTCACCCGCTGCTTCAAGGGCACGGTGTCGCGCATCCAGGGCGCCCGCTTCGCGCACTTGGACGCAAGCATCCGCCAACTGGCCTGGCGCGCCTGGAATCCGCGCAAGCTGATGGATCATGGCGGTCTGCTCAAATACGTGCATGGCGGCGAATATCACGCCTTCAACCCGGATGTGATCGCCGCCCTGCAACAGGCGGTGAGCAGCGGCGACTACAGCCACTACAAGGCCTTCGCCGCTTTGGTGGAACAGCGCCCGACCGCCACCCTGCGCGACCTGCTGGCGGTGCGCGAGGATCTGTCGGCCATTCCCCTGGAGCAGGTCGAACCGATCGAGGCCATCCTGCCTCGCTTCGACTCGGCGGGCATGTCGCTGGGCGCCCTGTCGCCGGAAGCGCATGAAGGCCTGGCCATTGCCATGAACCGGCTGGGCGGACGCTCCAATTCCGGCGAGGGCGGCGAGGACCCGGCGCGCTATGGCACCGAGAAGATGTCCAAGATCAAGCAGGTCGCCTCGGGCCGCTTCGGCGTCACACCGCACTATCTGGTCAATGCCGAGGTGTTGCAGATCAAGGTCGCCCAAGGTGCCAAGCCCGGCGAAGGGGGCCAGCTGCCGGGCGACAAGGTCAACGCGATGATCGCCCGCCTGCGCTATTCCAAGCCCGGCGTCGCCCTGATCTCCCCCCCGCCGCACCACGACATCTATTCCATCGAGGATCTGGCCCAGCTCATCTTCGACCTGAAACAGGTGAATCCAAAAGCCCTGGTGTCGGTCAAGCTGGTCGCCGAGCCCGGCGTGGGCACCATCGCTGCCGGCGTGGCCAAGGCCTATGCCGACCTCATCACCATTTCCGGCTATGACGGCGGCACCGGCGCCAGCCCGCTCACCTCGGTGAAATACGCCGGCTCCCCGTGGGAACTGGGGCTGGCCGAAACGCACCAGACCCTACGCGCCAACGACCTGCGCGACAAGGTGCGGCTACAGACCGATGGCGGCCTCAAGACCGGCCTGGATGTCATCAAGGCCGCCATCCTGGGCGCCGAAAGCTTCGGCTTCGGCACCGCGCCGATGGTGGCGCTGGGCTGCATCTACCTGCGCGTCTGCCATCTCAACAACTGCGCCACCGGCGTCGCCACCCAGAACAACGTGCTGCGGCACAAGCATTTCAGCGGCACGCCCGAGAAGGTGATGAACTACTTCCGCTTCGTGGCTCAGGACACTCGGGAGTGGCTGGCGCATCTGGGGGTGCGTTCGCTGGCCGAGTTGATCGGCCGCACCGACCTGTTGCAGATCCTGCCGGGTGAAACCGATGCAATGGCCAGTCTGGACCTCACACCCCTGTTGTCCGATTTCGGCCTGAAGGACAACAAGCCCCAGTATTGTCTCGAACCCCATAACGCCCCCTTCGACAAGGGCGAACTGGCGGAAACCATGGTCGCCGACATGTTGTCCGCCATCGAGGGCGGTGGCGGCGGGGATTTCCACTACGAGACCCGCAACAACAACCGTTCCATTGGTGCCCGCATCTCCGGCGAAATCGCGCGCCGTTACGGCAACAAGGGCCTGGAAGACCATCCCCTCAAGGTTCATCTCAAGGGCACGGTCGGCCAGAGCTTCGGCGTGTGGAACGCAGGCGGCCTGCACATGTTCCTGGAAGGCGATGCCAACGACTACGTCGGCAAGGGCATGGCCGGCGGCAAGCTGGTGCTGCGCCCCCCGGCGCAAACCGCCTTTGTCGGGCGCGAGGCCGTCATCATGGGCAATACCTGCCTGTATGGCGCCACCGGCGGCAAGTTGTTCGCGGCGGGCCAAGCGGGCGAACGCTTCGCGGTGCGCAACTCCGGCGCCATGGCGGTGGTGGAAGGCGTGGGCGATCACGGCTGCGAATACATGACCGGCGGCGTGGTCACCGTGCTGGGCCCCACCGGCATCAACTTCGGCGCCGGCATGACCGGCGGGTTTGCCTATGTGCTGGATCTGGAGCGCAATTTCGTGGACCGTCACAACCACGAGCTGATCGACATCCATCGCGTCAGCCCGGAACACATGGAAGCCCAGCGCACCTACCTGAAAGACCTGATCCGCGAACATGCCCAGGAAACCGGGAGCCCCTGGGCCCAGGAAATCCTCGACAACTTCGCGGACTACGTGGGCCATTTCTGGCTGATCAAGCCCAAGGCCATGGATCTTGCCGATCTGATCGGCTCGCTGCGCACTGCCGCCTGACGCTGCCCCATTCAAGGACACCCATAGCCATGAGCGATCCCCTGCACTTTCTGGAGGTTCCCCGTCAGGATCCGCCCAAGCTCGCCGCTGAAATCCGCATCCGGCGATGGAACGAGATCTACGGCCAGTTCGATCCGGAGTCAGCCGAATCCCAGGCCAGTCGCTGCATTTCCTGCGGCAATCCCTATTGCGAGTGGAAATGCCCGGTCCACAACTACATCCCCAACTGGCTCAAGCTGGTGCGGGAAGGTCGGCTGTTCGAGGCCGCCGAGTTGTCGCATCAGACCAATTCCTTGCCGGAAATCTGCGGCCGGGTGTGTCCCCAGGATCGGCTCTGTGAAGGCGCCTGCACCATGAACACCGGCTTTGGCGCGGTGTCCATCGGCTCCATCGAGAAATACATCACCGATGAGGCCGTCAAGCAAGGTTGGCGGCCTGACCTGTCCAAGGTGGTGGCCACCGGCAAGCGTGTCGCCGTGATCGGCGCCGGTCCCGCCGGCCTGGGCTGTGCCGATGTGCTGGCGCGCAATGGTGTCACCGCCGTGGTCTACGACCGCCATCCCGAGATCGGCGGCCTGCTCACCTTCGGCATCCCGCCCTTCAAGCTGGAAAAATCCGTGGTGCATACGCGCCGGATGTTGATGGAAGGGATGGGTGTGCAATTCGTCCTCAACACCGAAATCGGCCGCGACCTGCCCTTCGAGAAGCTGCTCGCAGACTACGACGCCGTGTTCCTGGGCATGGGCACCTACAGCGCCATGCGCGGTGGTTTCCCCGGCGAAGAGCTTGACGGTGTGCACGAGGCCCTGCCCTACCTGATTGCCAATGTGCGCCGCGTGCTCGACCTGCCCGGCGAAACTGCCGGGCCGATTCTGGACATGCGGGATCAGCGCGTGCTCGTGCTGGGTGGCGGCGATACCGCCATGGATTGCAACCGCACCGCCATCCGTCAGGGCGCGACGCGCGTCACCTGCGCCTATCGCCGCGATGAAGCCAATATGCCCGGCTCGCGCCGCGAATACCGCAACGCGCTGGAGGAAGGCGTGCGCTTCCTGTTCAACCGCCAGCCGGTGGAAATCGTCGGCAACGGCCGCGTGGAAGGCGTCAAGTTCGTCACCACCGAACTGGGCGCCCCCGATGCCCGCGGCCGGCGCCGGCCGGAGGTGGTCCCCGGCTCCGAGGAAGTGGTTCCCACTGATCAGGTGATCCTGGCCTTCGGCTTCCGCCCCAGCCCCGCCCCCTGGATGGGCGCGTTCGACATCACCCTGGAAACGGACGGCCGCGTGCGCACGACGGGTCAGGCCCACACCGGCCAGACCAGCAACCCCAAGATCTTCGCCGGCGGCGACATGGTGCGCGGATCGGATCTGGTGGTCACTGCCGTGTTCGAAGGCCGCGAGGCGGCCCAGGGCATCCTGGATTACCTGGATGTCTGAGATTTCCATGCCCCACACCCCGCGCAACGACATTCCGGTCGAGGAACGCCTGATCTTCGCCCTGGATGTGCCGACCGTGGCCCAGGCCCGGCGGCTCATCGACCGGCTCGAAGACCAGGTGCGCTTCTTCAAGCTGGGCCTGGAACTGTTCATGACCGGCGGCGCGTTTGGGCTGGTCGATGAACTGCTCGCCCGCGATGCCCGTGTGTTCGTCGATCTCAAGTTTTTCGACGTACCGGCCACGGTCGGCCGCGCAGTCGCCCGCCTCGCCGAGCGGGGCGCCACCTTCGCCACCATCCACGGCAACCAGGCCATGATGGAAGCCGCCGCCCAGGCCAAGGGAGCAACGCTCAAGATCCTGGCGGTCACCGCACTCACCAGCCTCGATCGGGGCGATCTGGATGACCTGGGCTTCGCCTGCGATCTGGACGCGCTGGTGCTCTCCCGCGCCCGCCGCGCCCTGGAGGCGGGTTGCGACGGCGTGGTGTCCTCGGGGCTGGAAGTGGCGCGACTGCGCCAAGAGATCGATGGCCGGCTGGTGGTGGTGACCCCCGGCATCCGCCCCGTCGATAACCGCGAAGTGGATGACCAGAAACGCGTCGTCACCCCCACGGCAGCTCTGCGCCAGGGCGCCGATTACCTGGTGGTCGGTCGCCCCATCCGGGATGCTGCTGATCCGGCAGCAGCCGCCGCAGCGATCCAGGCCGAGATTCGCCAGGCCGTGACGGCGCCATCCGCCTCATGAGCGATTCACGTCCAATCAACGACCGCTTTCTGCGCGCGCTGGCCCGCGAGCCGGTGGATCGCACCCCGGTGTGGATGATGCGCCAGGCGGGCCGTTACCTGCCGGAATACCGCGCGGTGCGGGAACGCGCCGGGGATTTCATGACCCTGTGCCGCACCCCCGAGCTGGCCTGCGAGGTCACGCTGCAGCCCTTGCGGCGCTTTGCCCTGGATGCGGCCATCCTGTTCTCCGACATCCTCACCATCCCCGATGCGCTGGGGCTGGGCCTGCATTTTGTGGAAGGCGAGGGGCCGCGCTTCGAGCGCCCCTTGCGCACGCCGCAGGCCATTCACGATCTGCCGCCGCTGGAGGTTGAGACGGATCTCGCCTATGTCATGGATGCCGTGCGGCTGATCCGCCGCGAGCTGGACGGCCAGGTGCCCCTGATCGGGTTTTCCGGCAGCCCATGGACGCTGGCCTGCTACATGGTGGAAGGCGGCAGTCCGGGGGATTTTGCGCGCATCAAGACGCTTATTTATGACGCGCCGGAACTGGCCCATCTGCTGCTTGGGCGGCTCAGCGCTGCTGTCACGGCGTATCTCAACGCGCAAATCCGCGCCGGCGCACAGGCCGTGCAGATTTTCGATACCTGGGGCGGCGTATTGAGCGGGCGGGCTTTCGAGGCGTTTTCCCGCAGCTACCTCCACCGCATCGTGGCAGGACTGATCCGTCACCACGCAGGCCGCAAAGTGCCCGTGGTCGTCTTCACCAAAGGGGGCGGACTGTGGCTGGACGCGCTCGCCGACACCGGCGCCGATGCGCTGGGGCTGGACTGGACGGTGGACTTGGGCGCGGCGCGGCGCCAGGTCGGCGCGCGGGTCGCGCTACAGGGCAATCTTGACCCGGCCGTATTGCGGGCGCGGCCGACGGTGATCCGAGAAGAAGTGGGCCGCCTGCTGGCCGCCTACGGCGCGGGCAGTGGCCACGTTTTCAATTTGGGACACGGCATCACGCCGGACATTGCGGTCGAGCATGCCCAGGCCTTCATCGAGGCGGTGGGAGACCTGAGTCCGGCTTATCACCGCTGAAGGTGTCAAGCGCTTAGCCCTCAATCCGCGCCGGGAAACTCCCCGCGTTCCCCACCTGGAAACGAGTCGTCCGGGGGCAGATCGAGATTTTCGCTATTCGGATCGCATTTCTGGTGGCGCACGTCCTCGCCGGACACCAGATAGACCACGTACTCGCCCACATGGCGGGCGTAATCGCCGATACGCTCCAAGGCCTTGATGACCTGAGTCAACGTAATCACCTGCCCCACATTGCGGGCGTCTTCCATGACATACGTCGTGAGGCGGCGCAGGCCCGCCTGGAACTCGGCATCCAGTTCCCGCCGACTGGCCGCCACTGTCTGGGCCTGGTCCAAATCCAGCCGATCCAGCGCATCCAGCGCGCGCTGCAGCAATTCCACCACGCGCCGGCCCATGGCCTGGACATCCCACATCAGGGTATCGCCGGGATCGGCGCGAAAGCCATCGAACAGCAGCAAGGCCAGACGCGCCACCTTGTTGGCCTCATCCCCCACCCGCTCCAGTTCATTGACGGTCTTGGCGAAGGCCATGACGATGCGCAGATCCCGCGCCACCGGCGCCCGCCGCGCGATGATCGAGATGATCTCATCGTCGATGGTCACATCGAGCCGGTTGACTTCCCATTCGCGGTGGATCACCGAGCGGGCGACGTGGGCATCGCGGTCTTGCAGGGCAGCCAGCGCGTTGCGGGTCTGGTGAAGCGCGAGCCCCCCCAGTTCCAGCACCCGCAGGTGAAGATGGTTGAGCTCGCCGTCGTAACGCCGGACGGTATGACCTTCGAGGCTGGGGCTCATGGCCAGTTCCCTCCTGAGGCAACGGATTCCTGACCCATCGCGATTATTGCACTCAGCCGAAGCGGCCGGTGATGTAGTCTTCGGTGAGTTTATGCTGGGGATTGGTGAAGATCTGCTCGGTGGCACCCACTTCGATCAGATCGCCCAGATGGAAGTAGGCCGTGCGCTGGGACACCCGGGCGGCCTGCTGCATGGAATGGGTCACGATGCAGATCGAGAATTGCTGACGCAGTTCGTCGATCAGCTCCTCGATCTTGGCGGTGGAGATGGGATCCAGCGCCGAACAGGGCTCATCCATCAGGATCACTTCAGGCTGGACGGCGATGGTGCGAGCGATGCACAGGCGCTGTTGTTGGCCACCCGACAGGCCGGTGCCCGGCTTGTCCAGGCGATCCTTCACCTCATCCCACAAGCCGGCGCGGCGCAGGCTGAACTCCACCACTTCATCGAGTTGGGCGCGGCTACGGGCTAGACCATGGATGCGCGGGCCAAAAGCCACGTTTTCCCAGATCGACTTGGGAAAGGGATTGGGCTTCTGGAACACCATGCCGACCTGGGCCCGCAAGGGCACCACGTCGATTTCACGGGCATTGATGTTGCGCTCGTCCAACAGGATGTCGCCGGTCACACGGCAGCCGTCGATGGTGTCATTCATCCGGTTCAGGCAACGCAGGAAGGTGCTCTTGCCGCAGCCGGACGGGCCGATCATGGCCAGCACCTCGTTGCGCCCCACATCCAGGTTGACATTCTTGATGGCCTGAGCAGTGCCATAGTAGACATTGATGTCATTGCAGCGAATGCGGGGATCGGCGACCCGCGCCTCACCCACGGTGCGTCGCACTTCCCGGTCCACTGTCGCTGTCGCCTGGAGATCGCCGCGGTCGGGCGCCCGGAAAACAGTTTCCTTGGTCTGTTGCTGCGTTTCATTCATGGAAGTTTCCATCAGATCAGTCTCCCGAGGGGGCGTAAGTCTATCACCAGCGACGCTCGAACCGCCGCCGCAGAATCACGGCCAACGCATTCATGCTGAGCAGAAAAACCAGCAGCACCATAATGGCCGCCGAGGTGCGCTCGGCGAAACCCAGTTCAGGGCTGTCGGCCCATAAGTAAATTTGTACCGGCAAAGCGGTGGCTGGATCGAAGACGCCCTTGGGCACATCGACGATAAAGGCCACCATGCCGATCATCAGCAGGGGCGCGGTCTCCCCCAGAGCGCGCGCCATGCCGATGATCATGCCCGTCAGGATGCCCGGCATGGCCAGCGGCAACACATGGTTGGTCACGGTCTGCAAGGGCGAGGCGCCCACACCCAGCGCCGCTTCGCGGATGGATGGCGGCACGGATTTCAGCGCCGCCCGACCCGCGATGATGATCGTCGGCAAGGTCATCAGGGTCAGCACCAAGCCGCCCACCAGGGGCGCCGAGCGTGGCAGGCCAAAAATGTTGATGAAAACCGCGAGCCCCAGCAGGCCAAACACGATGGAGGGCACGGCAGCGAGGTTGTTGATGTTGACCTCGATGAAGTCCGTCCAGCGATTCTTGGGCGCGAACTCCTCCAGATAGACCGCAGCCGCCACCCCCAGCGGGAAGGACAGCAGCATGGTCACCGCGAGGGTGAGGAAGGACCCCATCACAGCGCCCCAGATGCCCGCCTGCTCCGGGGAACGGGAATCGCCGGTGCTCAGGAATTGCCAGTTGAAGCGCTGTTCGATCCGACCCTGCTGAACCAGGGCGTCCATCCAGGCCAGCTCCTGGTCCGACACCCGTCGCTCGCTCTCGGGCAGGCTGCGGTCGATATGGCCCTTCTGCACCATGTCGATATCACCACCCGCCGGAACCCACAAGCTCACGGTTTGGCCCAGCAGAGACGGGTCGTCCAGCAGCCGCTGGCGCAGAATATCCTCCGCCCCACTGCTCACCAGCGCGAACAGCTGACGCTGTTCGGCACGGCCCGTCACTTCCGGGAAGGCCTGGCGCAGCGCAGCCTTCATGACGGCGCCGTAATTGGCCGCCATCACCTGATTGCGATCGGCCGGATCAGCAATGTCCAGCAGCTCGGGGGCAAGCGTCGCCTCCATCTGGACCTGGGTCTGCCAGAAGGCCGTATAGCCCTTGCCGATGATGCTGATGAACAACAGCACCAGGAAGATCAAGGCCATCGTGATGGCCGCCACGCCGTAGAGCCGGAAGCGGCGTTCTGCCGCGCGGCGGCGGCCAAGGCCCGTGTTGATGACATCGACGGGGCGTGGCAAGGGGAGAATCTGGTTACTCATATTGTTCCCGATACTTGTTGACCACCCGCAGGGCAATCACGTTGAGCCCCAGGGTCACCAGGAACAGCACCAGACCCAGGGCAAATGCCGCCAGGGTTTTGGGGCTGTCGAACTCCTGATCACCCGTCAACAGGGTCACGATCTGCACCGTCACCGTGGTCACCGACTCCAGTGGATTAAAGCTTAGATTGGCCGACAAGCCCGCCGCCATGACCACGATCATGGTCTCGCCGATGGCCCGCGAGATGGCCAGCATGATGCTGCCCACGATGCCGGGCAGAGCGGCAGGCAGCACCACCTTGCGAATCGTCTCCGAAGGCGTTGCGCCCAACGCATACGCCCCGTCCCGCAAGGATTGCGGCACGGCGTTGATGACGTCGTCCGACAAGGAGGAAACAAAGGGGATGATCATCACCCCCATCACCAGCCCCGCCGCCAGCGCGCTCTCGGAGGCCACGTCCAGACCCAGACTCATGCCCCAGGAACGAATGGCCGGTGCCACCACCAGCACGGCGAACACCCCATAGACCACCGTCGGAATTCCAGCCAGCACCTCCAGCAAGGGCTTGGCCACCGAGCGGAAGGCGGGCGCTGCGTATTCGGAAAGATAGATGGCCGACAACAGGCCAATCGGCACCGCCACCACCATGGCAATGGCCGAAATCAGCGCCGTGCCGACGAAGATCGGGACGGCCCCGAAGGCGCCGGAAGAGCCGACCTGGTCGGCGCGCATGGCCATCTGGGGACTCCAGGACGTGCCAAACAGGAATTCGGTGACCGGCACCAGCCGGAAAAACAGGATCGATTCGAAGACCACCGACAGCACGATGCCAAGGGTGGTCAGGATGGCCACACTGGCGGCGGCCATCATCAGCACCATCACCAGCCGCTCCACCGCGTTGCGGGCGCGCTGCTGGGGATGAATGCGCGTCAGGGTGAATGCCGCCCCGAGTACGGCGAGTACCAGGACCACCACAGCCAGCGCTGCATAAGCCATACCCTGCAAGCGGTCCCAATGCTGCGCCGCAGACACCACGGCCGGATTGGCGTTCTCGGCAGCAACCAGACCCATCCGCACATTGCGGATGTCGTTGAGCAAGAGGTTGATGCGGCCGGCATCGCCGCCGTGCAGGGACTCGGGAAGCTGGGCCACCACCAGGTGGGCAATCACCGCGCCATCAAACGCGGTCCAGGCGATCAATACCAGCAAGGCAGGTAGCACGCACCACATGGCTGCATAGAGCCCGTAGTACACCGGCAGGGAATGCAGGTCGCGCAACTGGCCGTCGACCAGCCTGAACGCGCGCCGCCGACCCATCTGATAGGCCGCCAAGCTCAAGAGGAGCAGAACAGAAATCAAAATGAGCTGATTCATGGCGCCATTCCGCAAGCAGAAGGGGGCAGGTTCAAACCCCGCCCCCCGATGAACAGGATTACTTCAAGGTCGCCAGCTTCTTGGTGTTTTCTGCGACCTGCTTGCGCTGGTCATCCGGCAGGGCGATCAGGCCTCGGTCGGCCAGATAACCCTCGGATCCGAAGGCCTTGTCGCTGGTGAACTCGGCCAAGAATTCCGGAATCCCCGGAATCACGCCGACATGGGCCTTCTTGACGTAGAAGAAGAGGGGACGCGACAGGGGATAAGCGCCGCCGGCAATGGACTCATAGGTCGGGCGCGAGCCGTTGATGATGGCCGGCTTCACGGTGGCGAGGTTCTCTTCCAGGAAGCTGTAGCCGAAGATGCCATAGGCATCCTTGTTGGCGCCCAGCTTCTGGACGATCAGGTTGTCGTTCTCGCCCGCCTCGATGAAGGCGCCATCTTCACGCACCGTGTGACAGGCCGCCTTGAAAGCCTTCTCATCCTTCTCCTTCATTTCCTTCAGCAGGGGAAAGCCCTTGCAGCCCCCTTCCATCCCCAGCTCCACAAAGGCGTCACGCGTACCGGAAGTGGGCGGAGGACCCAGGACTTCGATCTTCTGCTTGGGCAGACTGGGATCGATGTCGCTCCACATCTTGTAGGGATTGGGGACCAGCTTGTCACCGGACTTGGGATCGGGGATATTCTTGGCCAGGGCCAGATAGAGCTGCTTGAGCTCCAGTTCCAGGGACTTGGCGGCCTTGCTGTGGGCCAGCACGATGCCGTCAAAGCCGATCTTGACCTCGACGATGTCCTTCACGCCATTTTTCGCACAATCTTCTTTCTCGGAGGACTTGATGGCGCGTGAGGCATTGGAGATGTCGGGATGCTGGACGCCAACACCACCGCAGAACAGCTTGAAGCCGCCGCCGGTGCCGGTGGACTCCACCTTGGGGGTCTTGAACTGACCGCTCTTGCCGAACTGCTCGGCCACCACGGTGCTGAACGGATAGACTGTGGAGGAGCCGACGATGCTGATGTAGTCCCGGGCCTGGGCCGCCATGGGTGCTGCCAGGGTGGCCGCGGTGGCGAGAGCGAGACAACTGATCTTCTTGCGCATGGATATAGTCCTCTGGGATCGATGATTGGATGAGAATCAACAATGGCGGGCGCACCGGAAATCGAAGGCCGCCGCCCCATTCACCGGCAGGGCCGATGCTGCGGGTGGACTATAGTGGGGGCGGCAAGGCGCAACTACCTGCAATCTATGTCAATCATGTGACGCTTTGATGTCAGGCCACCTGCAGAGCCTTGATCTTGGCGAGGTAGGCCGGCATGTCGCATTTGCGTTCCAGTCCCGCCGCGTTCATGTAACGCACGGTGCCGAAGACGGGCCGCTCCGGCCAGGGCCGGTCGTGCAAGCCGAAGATCCAGCCCACGTTGGCATGGCTGTTGGGCGCCAGACCATCGAGGAAATAGCGGTGGTTCAGATCAAGACAGCGCCGGAAGGCTTCCTCGGGCGCGGGCGACCATTCGAGGATCTTCTTGCCCCAGTACATACGCAGGTGATTATGCATATAGCCCGTTAGCCGCGCCTGCGCCATGGCGGCATTCCAGTAGGGATCATGGGTTGCCCCCGCTTCCAGTATCTTCAGATCGTACAGATGGGGTCGCGGATCAGCGGCATGGGCGGCGAGGGTGGCACGCGCCCACGCCGGCAATCCGCCGTAAGCATCCCAGGCGCTGTTGCGGAGCACATGATTGTGGGCGAGTTCGCGGCGCACGATCAGTTCATCCAGGAATGCATCCCGATCCGCGTCGCTGCCCGCATTGGCTTGCGCAACGGCCAAAGCCACCCGGAGCGACGAAATCTGGCCGTATTGCAGGTAAGGCGACAGCCCCGAGACGTTTTCGGCCTCCGGATGGCGACGCGCAGTGGCGTAATTCGCCAGTCCCTGACCCAGGAACCGCTGCAGGGCCACCTCTGCCGCCGTGGATCCACCAGGGAAAAAGCGGCTGACCGTGGCGAGCGAGCGGTCAACGTCCAGCTCGGCGCACAGGGCATCCAGATCCGCCAGCGCTTCGCCGGTCACCGGCGGCCCGACCCGCGCCTGCCGGGGACATGGAGGCAATGCGTGCAGGTGTTCGGACAACAGGCGGTTCAGGCGCGGCCGCAGGGTGCGGGCCGCCACCTCCGCCCGCAGGCTCGCCGCATCGGCCGGGACCACCAGCTCGGTCTCCACCTGCCACACGGCGCAGGCGGCATCCCGTGCCACGTGCTCACGCCATGCCATCAATGGCGGCAGATAGGCGCGATCACAGATCATGCCGGCCGCCTCGCCCGCCAGCGCCAAGGCCACCTCGGGCGGTTCCCCCCAACGCACCACCAGCGGAATCCCCAGCGCGTCAAGTTCGGCGTGGGTCTCCGCCAGCCCCTCCAGCATGAAGCGGAAATGCCGCAAACCCGCCTGCGGATAGCGGCGCATCAAGCCAAACGCCACCACCACCGGCAAGCCGAGCCGCTGGGCCTGGCCGCAAGCGAACAACAGCGCCGGATTATCCTGCGCCCGTTGCGCCTGTTGCATCCAATAGAGCACATAGCGTCCCGCCCGCCAGGGCTGGCCATTGAGGCGGCGCACCCGGTCGGGATGAATGAACGGGGTGTTCTCAGGAAGCAAACTCAAACCGGAGCTGCGTCCGCGTGAGCGGGGGGATAAAAGCGCGCATTCATGCGTTCAACGAAATGGATCAGATTGGCATGCGCCGCGATCGCCTCTTTGACCGGCGCGTCGACTGGAAAAGCCAGCATCCCGGCCAGAAAGGCATGCGCCACGGCATCCAGGGTGCGGGGTTGTTCGCCGAGGAAGTAGGGTCGTGCGCCCAACAGAATCGCCAGCGCCTCCACATCCTCCGCGCCCAGGCTCTGGATCTCCGGCAGATCATGGCGCCCGAGGCCCTGCCCACGCAGGTCGCGCCGCAGGCTGCGCCGCACCAGCAACGGCACCACATCCCGTAGCGGACGCGGCAGACCGCCAAAAAACACCTCCCGCGTCACGGCCCAGCCTTGAGGATCGATCCAGCGACTGTGCAGCATCACCCAGTAGAAATGATCCTCCAGCATGCGCGTCACAGCCGTGGACAGCGCGCGCTGTGGCGGGGTCAGGCCGGCGTCGGGATCAACACCGTATTGGGCACGCAAATAGTCCAGGATCAGATGCGAGTCGCCCAGCAGCACCCCGTCATCCTCGATATAGGGCAGCTTGCCCTTGGGCGCCTTGCGCGGATCGCCGAGCAAGGCCTGATAGGGCAGGCCGGTCATGCGCAGCCAGGTTTCCAGCTTCATGCAGAACGGACTGGCATTGGGCAGGCCATAGGCCGGTGGAAACTGGTAAAGCCGAATCATGCGGCGCCTCCTTTGCGAGCCTCATCTCTGCGGCGTTATAGCCCACTCGCCGCCTCGCCACCACCATCCTGCGGGATAAAAAAATCCCGGCGGAGCCGGGATCAAAGGTGCCATGAAGCATCAGGAAGCAAAGACCATCAATTCCTTGATGAATCGATCGGTTGCAGCAAAATCACAGGGCCGGCTGCTCCAGTCCGTGATCGCTGAGCGGTGCTGTTTGGCTGGCGGACATGGTCAGGCGCGCGCAGCCATAGAGCATCCCCGCCACCACCAGGTAGCCGAAGGCAACGGTCGGGCTCTGCGCCAGGCCGATCGCCTCGCTGTGCATGAACCCGAAGAAGGTCATTACGGAGCCGGCCAGCGCGAAGCCCGCCGCCCGGCCATAGGCGCGGTCGATGATGCAGGCCGTGACGGCCGCCAGGATCAGGCTGGTCAGGATGGCGCCGCTGCCGAGCAGTTCCAGCCCGTGGTAAAGCACGCCGCTGCCGGCCAGCTTGTCGATGCCGACCGCGGCGGCGTTGGTGCCGGCGGCGCCCAGTGCGTTGTCGATCATCAGCTTGCCCCAACCGGCCACCTGGGGAATCAGCGACAGGATGATGGCCGGGGCGTGGTTCTTGGGGGTTTCCTGGAAGGCCTGGGCGCCGATCAGCATGCCGATGTAGAGCAGGATCGGCGAGATGGCCACCACCGGAATCAGCGCCATCATCACCGCCAGAATGCCGAACCAGGACAGGATCAGCACCATCACGCCGGTGGCCGCCGAATAACCGATGCGCCCGCCGATGGCCTTCCAGCCCGGATGGCCGATGTACACGGCGTTGATGAAGGGGTTGCCCAGCAGGCAGCCGATCAGGCTCACCACGCCGTCGGCGGTGATGACGCGAGTGGTGGGGAAATGGTCGCCGCCGGCCTCGGCGCTTTCCACGTTGTCCATGGCCTCGACCAAATCGTAGATGCCGAACGGAATGGCGGTGACCAGGATCACACTGAGGTATTCGAAGCCACCAAACACATGACCGATCGCCGGCAGCGGCACCGAGAAGCCGAAGCTCGCGAACGACGCTCCGAGCTTGTCCAGACTCATGCCGCCGAAGTTGAAGCCAAACACAAGTCCGCCCCAGGCAATCAGCGAACCGACGCCGATCGCCACCAGACCGGCCGGGATGCCCTTCCAGTAGCGCACGCCGCCGAACCAGCTCGCCAGCAGGATGGCAAAGCAGGCCAGGCCGATCACCGGGTCCATGTACATTTCAAGCGCCGGGCGCATGGCAATGAAGGCGATCGACACGCCGGCGAGCGCCCCCAGCAGCGCCGCGCGCGGGGTGATCTTCTTGATCCACGGCGCGACAAAGCCGCCCGCCATGAGCACGAAGCTCTGCACGAACACCCAGGTCAGCCCGGCCTCCCAGCCCTTGATCGGGTCACCGCTGGCGGCTGCGATCGGCAGCATGATCACGAACACCACGACGAACATGTGCGGCACGCTGATGCCCGATGGCAGCGCGCAGACCGTGTCGCGGCCTTCCTTCTTGGCCAGCCGGTAGGCCAGCCAGGCGTAGTAGATCGTGGACAGGAACAGCATCAGCCCGGTGGCCGGCAGAATGCGTCCGAACACGATGTCGTCCGGCAGCTTGATGACATACCGCAGCAGCGCCGTCAGCGTGAGCAGGTTGACCAGGATGTTGGTGCCGAAGCCGAAGAAGGCGTTCCAGTCGCCGGGGCTCCACAGAGCGGGTTTGGATTCAGTCATGGTCAGGTCCCCCAAGATTAGGCAATGGATGACAAGCCCGCTGAGCTCGGGCTCAAGGCGGCCAGGATTCGCGTTGAATCGGATACCCAGCCGAAAATGCCGCCCTGCGCCGTGATCATGGCCAGAGCCGCCTGCTGGAATTCGGGAAAATAGGAGCCCACGGCGTCGGCGGGCACGATGCACTTGAAACCCCGGTCATTGGCTTCACGCACGGTGGTGTGCACGCACACCTCGGTGGTAACGCCACATACGATCAGTGACTGAATCCCCCCATTGGCGAGAATCAGCGCCAGATCGGTCTGGTAGAACGCCCCCTTGCCCGGCTTGTCGATCACGGGCTCGCCCGGTGCGGGCGCAAGCTCCGGGATAATGCCGTGACCCGGCTCGCCCCGGATCAGGATGCGCCCCATCGGCCCGACCTCACCAATGCGCCGGGGCGGATGACCGCGACTGATCTTGGCGGGCGGGGCATCGGCAAGGTCCGGCCGGTGTCCCTCGCGGGTGTGGATGACCATCATCCCGACGCCCCGTGCTGCGACCAGTAAAGCCTTGCAGGGCGCAATGGTGCTCCGCAGCAGGGACACGTCATTGCCCAGCATCTCCCCGAATCCCCCCGGTTCGAGGAAATCGCGTTGCATGTCGATCAGGATCAGCGCAGTAGTAGCCGGTTCGAATCGAACCGGTTCGGGTTGGGCATCCAACAACAGCATGACAACCTCCCCGGCCTCTCAGCCACTTCATGCATCGTTGTATACAATGCAACGAGCGTACCACCCTGAATTTTCCATCCTGGGCGCCTCGAAAAGAATCAACTATTTGATTTTATTTTGGAAAAAATCCATGGGGCAAAGCCGTCCAGGGAATGGCGTGCACTCTCCTGGCACGACCGGCCGACTGCGCCCCAGACTGGCGCAGCCGCCTTCACAAAAAACGCACCGGCCGCGCCCAGATTGCCAGCACCACACACCCCAGCGGACTCTGCACCGCATGGCAGGAACCAGGCGCATTGACCAGCAAGGTGCCGGACGCATAGTGGCCGCGCTCATCCTGCTGGACGCCCTGCAGCACCAGGATGTGTTCATAGCCCTCATGGGCATGGGCGGGCACGCTGGCTCCCGGCGCGTAGCGCAGCAAGGCCGCGCGCGGACCGTCTGGGCCGGCATCGTAAAGGGGCACTTGTTCAACGCCTTCGCGGAATGGCTCCCAATGCCAGGCCGCGACGTCGAACGCGCCATTCTGAAACAGGGTCAAGATCCGGCTGGGGAAATCCGGTGCATCGTTCATCGGCCAAGCGCCGCGAGCAGGGCCGATGACTCGGCCACCGCGCCGAATACCCCGCCCTGCATCTTGATCATGTGCAACGCCGCGCGGTGATTGCCGGGGTCTGTCGCGCCACAGCAATCGGCCAGCAACAGACACTCGAAGCCGCGGTCATTGGCCTCGCGCATCGTGGTGTGCACGCAGACATCGGTGGTGATGCCGGTCAGGATCAGATTGCGCACGCCGCGCAAATTCAGCATGAGTTCGAGATCCGTGGCGCAAAACGAGCCCTTGCCCGGCTTGTCGATCACCGGCTCGCCGGGCAAGGGCGCCAGCTCCGGAATGATTTCCCAGCCCGGCTCGCCGCGCACCAGAATCCTGCCGCAGGGACCGGGGTCGCCGATGCCCGCGCCAATGCGCCGCGAGCGCCAGCGCTTGTTGGCCGGCAGGTCGGCCAGATCCGGCCGATGCCCCTCGCGGGTATGGAAGATGTGGAAGCCTCCGGCGCGAAAGGCCGCGAGCACGGCGTGGATGGGCGCAATGGGCGCACGGGTCAGCGACAGGTCGTAGCCCATCTTGTCGACATAGCCGCCGACACCACAAAAATCCGTCTGCATGTCGATCACGATCAACGCTGTGTTTTGCGGGCGCAGGTCGCCGTCGAAGGGCCAGGGATAGGGGTCGGCGTCGAGGGTGCGTTCGGCCATGGATTGAAACTCCTTGCGTTGTGCTACGGATTGTTCTGCAACAAGCGCGCCGCGCGACTTGTCTCAATGTCCCGCTGCCATGTGGCGGCCGATCTCGGCGCGATCGGCCATGGCAACGGGAACTTCGTGGACAATATGGCCGCCGCTGATCACCAGCAGGCGGTCGGCAAGCTGCAGCAATTCGTCGAGATCGTCGCTGGCGACGAGCACCGCCGCACCGGAATTGCGCGCCTGCACCAGCCGCGCGTGCACGTCGGCGACCGCCTTGAAGTCGAGACCGAATGCCGGGTTGGCGACGATCAACACGTTCACCGGCTCCGACAGCTCGCGCGCCAGCACGGCGCGCTGCACATTGCCGCCGGACAGCGTCGTGATCGGCCGCGTTGGATCGGCGGGGCTTACGTTGAAGGCCTGAATACGCGCACGCGCCTGCGCGCGAATGGCGCCGTAATGGATGAAACCGCCCCGGCCGATCGGCGGGCGGTCAAAATTGCGCAGCGCCATGTTGTCCGCAACGCTGAGCTTGCCGACGCAGCCCTTGAACAGCGGCTCTTCCGGCAGGCTGAAGACGCGATGCCGGCGCATCTGGGCGCGCGTTGCCTGGTAGGCCTCACCGTCGATCCGGATTGTCCCGGCGCTGGCCTGGCGTTGACCCGTCAAGGCCTCGATCAGCTCCTTCTGGCCGTTGCCGGAAATGCCGGCGAGGCCGACCAGCTCGCCACCGTTCACATGCAGCGAGACTGCGTGCACGCGCGGCAGGCCACGATCGTCGCGCACGCTGAGCCGATCCGCTACCAGTCGCGCGGCGGTGGACGACGCCACGCGCGGCAGCGCACGCGTCTCGGTTGCGGCGGCAAGCTCGCCGATCTCTGTCTCGCCCATGATCCAGCGCGCCATGCGCTCGTGCGTCGCCTCCGTCACCGGCGATTGCGCCACCATGCGGCCGCGCCGCAGAACCGTGACCTCATCGGCGTACGCCAGCACCTCGCCGAACTTGTGCGTGATCATCAGCACCGTGATCTCGCCGCGATGCGCCATATCGCGCAGCAGGCCGAGCACCTCGTCGGCCTCCTGCACGGTCAGCACCGAGGTTGGCTCATCGAGGATCAGCAGGCGGTGCTTCAGGTACAGCTGCTTGAGGATCTCCAGCTTCTGCTTTTCGCCCGCGCCCAGGCTGGCAACGGGCGCATCCAGCGATAGACGGAACGGCGCGCTGTCCATGAATGCGTCCAGCGCCGCGCGCGTGCGGCGCCACGGGATGCGCCAGGGCAGGCGACCACGCGCCAGCAAGAGGTTTTCGGCGACGGTGAAGCCCGGCGCCACCGTGAAATGCTGGTAGACCATGCCGATGCCGAGCTGCTGCGCCGCGCGCGGCGAACCGATCTCGACTTCGCGCTCATCGAGCAGGATCTGGCCTTGATCCAGGGGCTGATAGCCGATCAGGCCCTTCACCAGCGTGCTCTTGCCGGCGCCGTTTTCGCCAAGCAGGGCATGCACCGTACCGGGCGCGACGCGCAATGAAACTGCATCGAGCGCGCGAAACGCGCCAAAGGATTTGCCGGCGCCAATCACTTCCAGCGCGATTGATTGCCCGGCGTGACGCGCGACAGCGTTCATGCGGCGCTCATCGGGTCAGCGACAGCTCGCCGGGCGTACCGGCCAGTGTCTGGCGCGGCCGGGAGCTGGCGATCATGATGCCCAGGGTCAGCGCGTAGGGTACGGCGTTGAACAGGTGATAGCCCCAAGTGACGCCGATGGATTGCAGCGCAGGGCCGAGCGCGCCGGCTGCGCCAAACAGCAGCGCCGCTGCCAGGCAGCCCAGCGGCCGCCAGCGCGCGAAAATCACCAGCGCCACGGCCATGATGCCCTGACCGCTCGATAGCCCTTCACTCCACGACCCCGGATAGGACAGCGACAAATAGGCGCCGCCAACGCCGGCGAAAGCCCCGCCGATAGCGGTCGCGGCGATACGCACCTTGAGCACCGGATACGCCAGTGCGCGCGCCGTGCCTTCGTGATCGCCCACCAGCCGCAGCGCGAGACCCAGCGCCGTGCTGCGCAGGCCCCAGTGCAGCAGCAGCGCCAGCGCGATGCCGATGGGGAACAGCGCGTTCACCGCCAGCGCGCTCTGCCAGCGCGGATCGCCACTCCAGGCCCCAAGCGCAAGACTGGGCAGTTGCGGCGCCTGCGGCTGGATATAGGGCTTGCCGAGAAAGAACGCGAGTCCGGTGCCGAGCAGCATCAGCGCGATGCCGAAGGCGATGTCGTTGACGCGCGGCAGCGAGCACGCCAGGCCATGCAACAGGCCCAGCATCAACCCCACGCCGGCGGCGCAGCCGACGCCGATCCAGGCCGACTGCGTCAGATAGGAGACCGCGTAGCCACACATCGCGCCCGACACCAGAATGCCTTCCAGGCCCAGATTCACGCGCCCACTCTTCTCGGTGATGCACTCACCCAGGCTCACGAACAGATAGGGCGTGCCGACGCGCACCGCGCCGGCGATCATACCGATGGCCAGCGTGACCAGCGCCTCAGACACGGGCAGGCTCCGCCGGCGCGGACAGCTGTAACTGCCAGCGGCCGATGCGGCCGTTGAAAGCCTCCCATGCCAGCAGATTTGCGAAAATCAGGCCTTGCAGCACCAGCGTCGCCGCATCGGGCAAATCAAGCCGCCGCTGCAGCAGGCTGCCGCTGGCGCCGATGCCGCCAACCAGAATCGCGCAGACGATGACCACCAGCGGATTCTGCCGCGCCGCGAACGCCACCAGGATGCCGGCCGTGCCGTAGCCAGACAGCAAGGACGCATTTGCACTGCCCTGCACGGCGGCAACTTCGAACATGCCGGCCAGACCCGCGGCCGCGCCGCCGGCAAAGCAGGCGCCGACGATGAGCGCATTGACTGGCAGGCCGACCAGCCGCGCCGCCTGCGCATTGCCGCCCACCACATTCAGTGCGAATCCGGGCACGCTCCAGCGCATGAACACCCAGGCCGCGATGCAGAACAGCGCGCCGACGGCAAAGCCCCAGTGCGTGTCGAGACCCGGCAGGGTACCGATCATCCAGCCAGCCGGCAGGGGCGGTGTCGAGGGCTTGTTGAGGCTGGCCGGGTCGCGCAGAGCGCCTTCCACCAGATGATTGAACAGCGCAATGGCGACATACGAGAGCAGCAGCGAGCCAATTGTTTCGTTGACGCCGCGCCATTGCCGCAGCGCGCCGCTGGCGGCGATCCACAAACCACCGGTGAGTGCACCAGCCAGGGCCATCAGGGGAAGTGCAATGGTCGGCGACAGGCTCGGCGCGGCCATGGCGATCGATCCCGCCGCGAGGCCGCCGAGCGCGAGCGCACCCTCGCCACCGATGATGATGAGCCCAGCCCGCGCCGGCAGCACCACGCACAGCGCCGTCAACATCAAGGGCGCGGCGCGTTGCAGTGTGTTGGCGAAGGCAAACGCGGAGCCGAATGCGCCCTTGACCATCAGTTGCAGAGCTTCGGTCGCCGGAACGCCATGCAGTTCCAGAAACGCACTGAACATCGCCAGCGCCGAGAGCACCGCCAACAGCGTCGGCAGGCCACCGAGCGCTGTGCGCAGAACCGCCCGCATCAGCCGCCGACCGTGCCGATGACGCCCTCGACCAGGTAGTTCATGCTCTCCAGCGCAATGTCCGTCTGGGCATGGGTGGTGCCGGCGGCGATCACGGTCTTGCCGGTGTTGTCCTTCAACGGGCCTTTGAAGATGTCGAACTTGCCGGCGATCATCGCGGCCTTGGTCGCGTCGATCGCCGTCCTGGCGGCGGGCGGCGTCACCGCGGTGTAAGCGGACATGCGCACGAAGCCGTCCTTGAGCCCGCCGCGCGTCATGTTCGCGAAGGGCGCGCCGGATTGCGCGGCGCTGACGTACTGTTTGTACACCGTCTCCCAGTTCCACTCCGCACCGGTCAGGTAAAACTTGGGGGCGAGCACCGACTGGTCGGCGTGATAGCCGCAGACGTACATGCCGCGCTTGGCCGCGGTCTCGACCAGCACCTTCGGGCTGTCGACGTGGCAGGTCACCACGTCGACGCCCTGATCGGCCAGCGCGTTGGTGGATTCGGCTTCCTTGACCGGCATCGACCAGTCACCGGTGAAAATCACCTGCGTGGTGATGTCCGGCTTGATCGAGCGCGCGCCCATGGTGAAGGCGTTGATGTTGCGCAGCACCTGCGGGATGGGTTTAGCGGCAACAAAGCCGATCTTCTTGCTCTTGGTGGCGTGGCCGGCAGCGATGCCATTGAGGTACTGGCATTCGTCGATGTAGCCGAAGTAGCTGCCGACGTTGACCGGGTCCTTGCCCGCCTGCCATAGCCCCCCGCAGTGCGCGAAACGCACCTTCGGATACTTCGGCGCCAGCTTCACCGCATGCGCGAAATAGCCGAAGGAGGTGACGAAGATCAGTGCAGCGCCATCCTCCACGATCATCGCCTCCATCGCTTTCTCGACCGCGACGGTTTCGGGCACGTTCTCCTGCTCGATCACCTTCAGCCCGGGCAGGCCCTTCAGCTTGGCAATGGCTTGCGCGTGAGCCTGGTTGTAACCGTAATCGTCGTGCGGGCCGACATAGAGCGCGCCGACCGTGAGCGTCTGCGACGCGGCAAGCAGCCGGCCGAAGGGCGCGAGGCCAGCGGCAAGGGCAGCCGTGGAAATCAGAAACTGGCGACGATCAAGACTCATCTGGAATTGCTCCTGCGCAGGGACTACCGGGATTCAAAATCGCTGGGTCAGCCATGAACTTGCCTCACGATTGGGGCAATGCCTGGTTGTGGCTGCAAATCGGACCACTGTCCGAGCGGCATCACACCGGCGCGGCGCGCGGGCACGGCCGGGCATGATCGATTGCGCTCACCGACTCGCCAGCCAGGCGCGCCAACCACCGAAGCGCGTGATGTCGTGCGCGCCCGCCACCGCATGACCCTCGCAGACGAAACCCTTCACCCAGCGACCATCGGCCAGCTCCACGCTGCCGATGGCCAGCGGCGCCGGCACACCGGCGAGAAACGCACCGACCTGCGCCATGGGCAACTCCCACACCTCGATCTCGATGGGGCTGCCGGATGCATCACGCACCAGGCCGGGACGCGGCGGCTGGAAACCATCCAGGGCAAAGAGGCAATAGGCGCTGGCCGTGTGGGTGCGCTGCTGCAGCCGGGCGCCCAGCGCGGTGAGTTCGCCGTTCAAGGGCAAGCCCTGCATGTGACCACCACAGACGGCGAGCGCGAGCATGGCGGCGCCTGCCGATCGTTCCGTCAAGGCGGGCGTCTCAGCGAGCGGCAGATTGCTGGCGCCCAGGCGGGTGCTGGTGGCCCGATGCAGCCGGTCAGCGAGTGCGAGCAGCCGCGCGTCGTGGCCCGCCGGCGCCTGCAAGGTGATCCCGTATGGCAGCCCGATGGGCAAGCCGCCACACGGCACTGCAACCGCGCAAAGATCCAGCAGATTCAGATGATTGGTGTAATAGCCCAGGCGATCATTCAACCCGACCGGATCGGCCAGTGCCTCGGCGCGGGTATAGACCGTGCCGATCGTGGGCGTCACCAGCAGATCGATGTCCTCCCACAGCGGCCGCAGCGCCTGGCGCAAGGCGCGCAGCCGGTACTGCCCTGTAAAGGCATCGGCTGCCGAGAATCGACTGCCCGCCTCAATGATCTGCCGCACCACAGGCAACACGGCTTCGGGACGGCTGCGCAACAAGTCGCGAATGACGAGGTGGCGTTCCGCGAGCCACGGCCCGTCATAGAGCAACCGGGCCGCCTCGCGAAAGGGCGTGTAGTCCACCTCGACCGCCTCACCACCCAGCGCTTCGAGAGCCGTCACGGCGTACTCGAAGGCCGCGGCACTCGCGGCATCGCCAAAGAATTCCCGTTGCGCCGGCCGGGGCACACCAAAACGAAAAACCGCCCCGATCGCAGCAGGGGTTATCGCTAGGTCACGCGAAAACGGATCGTCCCCATCAAAGCCCGCAACCACATCGAGCACCGCCTGGGCATCAGCGCAGGTCAGCGCGAACACCGAAACGCAGTCCAGTGAACGACAGGCGGGCAGCACACCGCGCGTGCTGACCAGACCGCGGCTGGGCTTGAGTCCGACCAGATTGCCCAGCGCCGCCGGCACGCGGCCGGAACCCGCCGTGTCAGTGCCCAGCGCGAAGCTGACCAGCCCCTTGGCCACTGCCACCGCCGATCCTGAACTCGATCCGCCGCTGATGTAGGCGGGATCGAAGGCATTGGCCACCGCGCCGTAGGGCGAGCGGGTGCCGGTCAGACCCGTGGCAAATTGATCCAGATTGGTCTTGCCGATCAGGATGGCGCCGGCATCCAGCAAGCGCTGTACCGCCGGCGCCGTCACGTCGGGTACGTAGGCAAAATCCGGGCAGGCCGCAGTGGTCGGCAGTCCGGCGACATCGATGTTGTCCTTCACGGCGAACGGGATGCCGAACAGCGGCAAGCCATTGGCACCCCGCGCCGTAAGGGCTGCTGCAGTGGCGCGTAACGCATCGCTCCCGATCCGGCTGATCCAGATCGCCGGATCGGACTCGGCTTCAAGTCGCGCGATCAGCGCTTCCACGAGCCCTACCGGAGTCAATACGCCATCGCGATAACCCCGGCTCAATGAAGCGAGGTCCAGGCCAGGAATCACAGGACTCACCGCTAGCACTCCGGGACCAGATGTGGATCCGGCCGTGTGAACCATGGCATTCAGAAAATCCACTTCACCATGGCCTGGGGCACATCCTCGTCCATCCCATCGATGCCGAACTTGTTGCGCCAGACTTGGTACTCCACGCCCGCTTGCAGCTTGCCGCCACCAAAGCCCGCGAGCTCGCCCACATCCACCAACAGCCGTGGTCCGGTGATGATGTTGTCCTCCAGCGGTTCCTCGCCCCAGGCGTAGTCAAAGAATCCCTCGAACAGCAAGGGCACCGGGCCCAACTTGAACGGCGCGCCCCACACTAGGGTGATCTGCTGGCCGGTGTCGATGCCGGAGCCCTGGTTGTCGCGGATGTACCAGTTGACCTGGAAAAACTGGAAGCCGGGCAGCTTGAGATCGACCGCCAAGCCATAAAGGTAAGTTTGATCGACGGGGGATTCCGGGATTTCCACCGTGGCGGTGAACAACACATCCTGGATCAGCCCCCAGGACAAATCCTTCCCGGCCATCTTGCCAAAGGAGAGCCGCGGCGAAATTTCGGCGTAAAAGCTGGCGCTTTCCTCAGCCGTTGTGCCGAAAGCATCCCCCTCGCCAAGCGGATTGGTAATGTCGACAAACATGAAGTTGTCGCCATATTTCCAGGTGTTGAAATGTTCGATCGTGATGATGCTCGACTCGTCGTCTTCGCTGAATCCACCGCTCGGATCGAAATCTGCGTAGCGGGTGCCATGCAGGTACTGAATATTGGTGGTGGCGAAGTTGGCGGAACCCGCCTCGGCGGCAGGATTGGCGAGGATCGCGAACAGGCAGCCCGCGCTGAGCGCGCCAGGCCCACGGTAACGGTCAAGTACATGCATAAAAGCGCTTCCCCATGTTGGCAATGAATTTTTGGCATACCCTGAAATACGACGTTGCATACAACAGCGAGCACGATTCATGCCGCAGCAGGAAAAAACACCTAACTTGTTTATTTTAAAGATCTTTAAAGCGTCATACCGGTTTGGCCTCGAAACCCGCGCCACCCGGTGCGCCAAGGCTGGGCACGCCACGCACTGATTTAAGGCGACGGCATTCCGCGGGCATACAATCATGTATCCTTAAATCCGTCCTCCATTCCGGAAATCCGCATGCGTCATCGGCCTTCCACCCAGACCATCTATAACGAGTTGAAGGAGCGCATCCTGAGTTTCGCGCTGTATCCCGGCACCCGGGTCACGGAAACCGAGCTCAGCCTCGATTTTGGCGTCAGCCGCACGCCCATCCGTGAAGCCTTGCAGCGGCTGGCGGTGGAAGGCTTCGTCACGATCCGCCCCAAACAGGGCTGCTTCGTGCGGGAACTGGACATCGACGAGATCGACCAGTTCTACCAGGTGCGCACCGCACTGGAAGGCCTGTCGCTGGAACAGGCGTTGCTCCAGATGCCTCGCGCCGCGCTGGAGGAATTGGCGCAGCGCTGGCACCCGTCCCGGTCCAGTGAGGCGCCCCCGTCGGTCGAGGCCATGGCCCAGCACGACGAAAGTTTCCATATGGCCCTGGCCGAGGGCTCGGGGAATCGTGTGCTTGTGGGTCTGCTGAAAGATGTGAATGCCCGCATCCACATCATCCGCCGACTGGATTTCACCGCCCGCGAGCGCATCGCTATCACCTATGCCGAACACCACCGCATGCTGGAACTGCTGCTGGATGGCGACCTCAACGCCGCCCGCGTACTGATGCAGGCGCACATCCGCTACAGCCAGGAATTCGCCCGCAGCCTCACGCTGCGTCGGCTGGCCGAATTGCGGCACCCGCCGCTTCAGGCCGGCACCGGGAATGGCTAAGCGTCGGATAAGTGGATAAAATCACCGCCCCTCGCTCCCAAGGCCAGCGCCCATGACCACCCAGGTTCCCAAAGTCGGCTTTGTCAGCCTCGGCTGCCCTAAGGCGCTGGTGGATTCCGAACGCATCCTCACCGAGCTGCGCCGCGAGGGCTACCAGGTCTCGCCCAGCTACCAGGATGCCGATCTGGTGGTGGTGAATACCTGCGGCTTCATCGATGCCGCCAAGGCCGAATCCTTGGAAGCCATCGGCGAGGCCCTGGCGGAGAATGGGCGGGTCATCGTCACTGGCTGCATGGGTGCCCAACCCGAGGACATTCGCGCGGTGCATCCGGCCGTGCTCGCGGTAACCGGCCCGCAAGCCTACGAGCAGGTGATGGCCGCAGTGCATACCCACCTGCCGCCCGTGGCGCATGACCCCTACCTGGATCTGGTGCCGCCCCAGGGCATCAAGCTCACGCCACGCCATTACGCCTACCTGAAAATTTCCGAAGGCTGCAACCACCGCTGCAGCTTCTGCATCATTCCTTCGATGCGCGGCGATCTGGTGAGCCGGCCGGCGGGAGAGGTGCTCGGCGAGGCCGAACGGCTGGTGGCCGCCGGCGTGAAGGAATTGCTGGTCATCTCGCAGGACACCAGCGCCTACGGCGTGGACCTCAAGTACCGCACGGATTTCTGGAACGGCCGCCCCGTGCGCACGCGCCTCACCGAGCTGGCCCGAGCGCTGGGCAGCCTAGGTGCCTGGGTGCGGCTGCACTACGTCTACCCCTACCCTCACGTGGACGAGGTCATCCCGCTGATGGCCGAAGGGCTGGTGCTGCCCTATCTCGATGTGCCGCTGCAGCATGGCAGCCCGCGTATCCTGAAGCTCATGAAGCGCCCCGCCGCCACCGAAGGCACGCTGGAGCGCCTGCGGGCCTGGCGCAGCATCTGCCCCGAGCTGACCCTGCGCAGCACCTTCATCGTCGGCTTTCCCGGCGAAACCGAGACCGACTTCCAGCAACTGCTGGATTTCCTGGAACAAGCCCAGCTCGACCGGGTTGGCGCCTTCACCTACTCCCCGGTGGCGGGCGCCACGGCCAATACCTTGGCTGATCCGGTGCCGGAAGCCGTCAAGGAGGAACGCTATGCGCGCCTGATGGAACACCAGGCCCGCATCAGCGCCGCTCGTCTGCAGGACAAGATCGGACGCACGATCGACGTATTGATCGATGCGGTGGATGCGGACGGTCCCATTGGCCGCAGCGCCAGCGACGCGCCCGAAATCGATGGCGTGGTCTACATCGACGATGCGCCCGCCCTCAAGCCCGGCGACAAAGTCCGCGTCGTGGTGACAGACGCGGACGAACACGACCTCTACGCCGATCTGGCGCCCTGAATCCCCTCTGCAGCCGGTGCGTCCACCGACCTGGCTACGTCATGGCCCGTACATTGCATTTTCGGTGCCGTTCTGACATATAAGGGCAAGCTTCAGGGAGCAAAGGGCCAACCGGCAGAGGTGTCCCGTGTACGACTTGAGCCAGCATGTGCTCCGGACGGATGCCAGCGGCATGCCGCTGGAATGGATCGATTACCAACAGGCGGTGCGACTGCACCATCTGGGGGAGGTCGCCTATACCCTGGGCGCGCCGCTCTATCGCATCCGGGGCGGCATCAATGCCCACAGCGGCCGGCGCAGCCTGGTCCAGATCCATTCCATCATGGCCACCTTCGGCCACAATCATGTACTCCATGAACTGCGCGACCGCTACACGCCGCCGCTGGGCAATCGCACGCTGTTTCGCCGTGACGGCCATCTCTGCCTGTACTGCGGCGGCCGCTTTTCCGTCTCCGACCTATCGCGCGATCACGTGACGCCCTTGAGCCAGGGCGGCAAGGACGTCTGGACCAATGTGGTGGCCGCCTGCAAGCGCTGCAACAACCACAAGGCCGGGCGCACGCCGGAACAGGCGGCCATGCAGTTGCTCGCCGTGCCCTTCACCCCGACCCATGCCGAATATGTCTATCTCCAGGGTCGCCGCGTGCTGGCCGACCAGATGGCCTTCCTACGCGCCCATTTCCCCCGTTCCAGCCCGCTCCATGCCCGCGTGACGCGCCAGATTTTCGATTAAGCCGGCATTGAACCCGCATCAGGCCCGCCAGGGCGCCGTCCTGGCGCACACCAGATCGGTCAGAAAAGCGACGTGGTCGGGTGCATCGTTCAGGGCGGGAATATAGCGCAGCTTGCCGCCCCGGGATTCGAGCGTCTCGGCATAGCGGATCGCAATCTCCTCCAGCGTTTCCAGGCAATCTGCCGCAAACCCGGGGCACAGCGCATCCACCGTGCGGACCCCGGCGCCTGCCCAAGCGTTCAGCACCTGATCGGTGTACGGCCCCAGCCAGCGGGTGGGACCGAAACGGGATTGGAAAGCCAAGGCCCAGCGATCCGCTTCAAGGCCCAGCGCCGCGGCCAAGGCATGGGCCGTGGCCCGACACTGCTCGGCGTAAGGATCACCCTGATCGGCGTACTGCTGCGGAATGCCATGGAAGGACAGCAGCAGCCGCTCGCCCTGGCCTTCTCGCGCCCAATACGTGCGCACGCTGGCGGCGAGGGCTGCGATGTAGCCGGGCGCCACGGCATATTGGTTGACCCATTGCAGTTCCGGCAGCGCCCGTTGGCGGCGCAGCCAGGCGCCCACCGCGTCGCTCACCGAGGCCGTGGTGGTGGCCGAATACTGGGGATACAGCGGCAAGATCAAAATGCGTGGGCATCCCATCGCCTGCAGGCGGTCCAGCCCGGCGGCCACCGAGGGTTGGCCGTAGCGCATCGCCAGCGCCACCTGATAGGCCCCCGGGACATGCTGATCCAAGGCGACCTGCAATGCAGTCTCCTGCCGGCGCGAGTACACCATCAAGGGCGAACCTTCAGGCATCCAGACGCTGGCATAGGCCAGGGCACTGCGCCGTGGCCGAGTCCGCAGGATCACCCCGTGCAGGATGGGCAGCCAGAACCAGCGGGGCGCCTCGATCACGCGCGGATCGGCCAGGAACTCGGCCAGGTAGCGCCGCACGGCGGACGGGGTTGGCGCGTCGGGACTGCCCAGGTTGACGAGCAGGACGCCCACGGCCGGTGCAGGGGAAAAAGGCGAATTTGGCATTAAAAAAATTCCGCTTGGCGTGATCAGGACCGGTTGGATATCGCCCATCGATCCCCGTTCCCTGAATCTCGTATTGATGAGCCATGACGCGAAACGGTCATAGCTCGGGGATCAAACTCGCTTCCGGGCCAGCAGAAACATTGGCCCCCTTTTTGCTTTTATCTCACCGCACAGATCGCGTGATCGCATGCGAGACAACTGGCGTTCATCGCGCTTGTGAACGCCGGATCTTCACACAATGACACGAAGGTGAACCATGAAAAAGCCCTCCCTCCTGCTGTCCCTGGGCAGTCTGCTCGCGCTTCCCCTTCCTGCGATGGCCGCCATGACGGAAATGGCGGACAGTGAGCTGGCCGACGTGTCGGGTCAGGCCTATATAGTGGCGTTCGGCCGTTACGAACGCACCATTCCCGATCTTACCGAGCGGAACGTCGCCATCGGACCAATCGCCGTAAGTGACGCAGCCCGCAGCGTGGAAGCAGGCCTTCCCAATCTGACCGATCAGGTCCGCCAAGGGGTGGTATCTAGCACAAATTCTGCGCTAGCGGCAGGTAAGTTGGCCTTGGTCGGCAGCGTGGCAACCGTGCCGGGTGTCGGCACCGTTGTTGCCCCCATACTCGCGTTGCTGCCCACCCCAAAGATTAGCTACAAGATAAGCAACGGGTGACCGGTTTCCCCGGCGTCTCCGGCGTCTCCTGCGGCGCCGGGGAAGTCACTCATCCCTAAGACCGGCCAGCGACTCACTTGGGCAGGGTCGGCGTTCCCAGCACCGTCGCCAGATCCACATCCCAGGCGTCATAGCCTGCCTCTTGGGGAATCCGCATGCGCTTGCCCTGGGGCATGTCCACCAGGCAGGGCAGCACCGTCACCACAGTTCCCTCCTGGGTCGTCCGCCAAGCCTCCGCCACCGAATGATTACGGGCCAACTTTTTCAGATTCATCAACGTGGGCCAGATGATGGTGTGCTGGCCGGCCTGGGCGGCCGCAATGGCATCGCTCGGGTTGATCCACAGCGAATCAACCGTCTCGCCGCCATCGTGGCGCAGCACGGTGTCGCCCGTCATGCGGGCGAGGAAAAAATGCGTATCGAAGCGCTTGGGCACCATCTCCGGCGTGATCCAATGGGCAAACGGCAGCAACGCCCCGAGATCCGGGCGTAGTTCCAGACGCTCCAGCAGGAGGGTGAAGCCGACGCCTTCTTGCACCAGTTCGGTGCGAAGACGATCCAGTGGCGCGGCATTCAATCCGTGCCCGCCGCCCATAGCGCCTCCAGCCAGAAGCAGACCGCTTTCCTCGAACAGCTCCCGAATGGCCGCCACCCGGAACGGCGCCAGTGCATCATCGAGGGCCAGCGTTTGCCCCAGTTCGACATCCTCCGGCGCCAGCTTGCCGCCCGGAAACACCAGGGCGCCGCCGGCGAAATCGATCTGGTGGTGGCGCCGCACCATGAACACTTCCAATCCCTGCGCCCCGTCCCGCAACAACACCACGGTGGCTGCCGGCCGTGCTTCGGCGATTTTCATCTCCTGCCCCCTTCCTTGGGTGAATTGTGTCTTGAGTTTAGCGGGATGGGCGTGCCGCACGATCCGACGTGATCCCCAGGGTCAAGAATAGCGCTCCCGCGAACATCACCAGCACCACCGACAAGCCAAGGCGCTGGCTGCCGCTGGCGGCAGTCAGCCCGCCCACCAGGAAGGGACCCATAAAGGTGGTCGCCTTGCCAGAGAAGGCCATCAGGCCAAACAGCTCGTTGCGTTGGGCGACGGGCGCCATGTGCGCCAGATAGGAGCGGCTGGCTGCCTGGGCAGGTCCCACGAACAAGCCCAGCAAGCCACCCCACCACCAAAAGGCCGGGGCATTCGGCGCCACCAAGAGTGCGGCGCCCGTCAGCAGCAATCCGACCAGACTCCAGACCATGGTGGACTTGGCCCCAAAACGGTCATCAAACCAGGCAAAACCCACCGCGCCCACCGCGGAGGTCAGATTCAGCACGATGGCAAACAGCAGCACCTGCCGCTCATCAAACCCAAAGGTCCCGGCCGCGAACAGGCCGCCAAAGGCGAACACGGTAGTGAGCCCGTCGATCAACAGCAGTCGACCGAGAAAAAATCGCAGCAAGGGGCCATCGCGCAGCAAGCGGCGCAAAGACACCACCAGATCGCCGAACGCGGCCCGCATCAACGACTGATTGGACGGCGCCACAACGCGCGCCGGATCGCGAACCGTCAGCAGCAAGGGCAGCGCGAACAGCGCAGTCCACGCCGCGGTCAGGAGGAACGTGGCCCGCACCGGCTCCGCCTGGACAGGGTCCAGCCCAAAGGGCGGCGGATCCGCCTGCACGAAGCCAAACAGCGCCACCAGCAGGCAGGCCAACCCTCCCACATACCCCAAGCCCCAGGCCCAACCCGACCAGCGCCCAATGCGCGCAGGGGTGGCCAGATCCGCCAATTGGGCGTTGTAGAGCACGAAAGCCAGTTCCAGCACCACCGTTCCCAGCCCCGCCAACAGCAGGGCACGCAGGGCGAAATCCGCTTCCGGACGCACCGTCCAGAGCGCCGCGGTCGCCAACACATTCACCAGGGTCAGCAGCACGAGAAAAGCCCGCCGGTGCCCGCCCCGATCCGCCACCGCGCCCATCAGCGGCGCCAGCATGGCAATGAACAAGCCCGCCACACCCATGGTCTGCCCCCACCAGGCGGTCCCCGTGGCGGCGTCCGGGGCAATGGCGCGGGCGAAATAGGCAGGGAACAGGAAAGTCTGGATCAAGGCAGCGTAGGCGCTGGTGGCCCAGTCATAGAGCGACCAGGCAATCAGCGGGCCGCGGCGTTCCGGGGCG
This sequence comes from Pseudomonadota bacterium, assembly GCA_002862435.1. Lineage (GTDB taxonomy): Bacteria > Pseudomonadota > Gammaproteobacteria > UBA5335 > UBA5335 > Macondimonas. Next base: position 55,394 of record PKDC01000006.1, read on the forward strand.
GTCGACATGAAAAGGTGTCCATCTTTGGGGTTAAGCAAGCGCTGGACAATGAACGATCGGTGCGACCGCGCGACGGATCGCACTGGATGGCGTGCGGTTTTCTCCGGGCGCGGCACGAAACTCGGCGTTCCGAACAGGTGCAACCAGGGATTCTAGTGATTTTGTGTGACAGCGCCCAACAAAAAACCCCGGTCGGCGTGATACCGACCGGGGCTGCGTGAGCCAAAACATGGCTGGAAGCAAAGTCCTCGTGTGCACTGAACTGCCGATTGATGGCCGATCCCGCCGGCATCCTGCCATCCGATCCCCTCGTCCCTGACCGGAGGGGGGTCCATCAATCCGCGGTGGCCTTCCTGGCCCCCGGCAACCATCCTGGCTACCGATCCGTTTTGCTGCGTCCCTGCCTCTTCCCTGAGTAGCGGCTTCCTGCCACCATTCATCCCTGATCGGGCCAATCCTTTGGCCCTGTGGTATCCGTACCACGTCATCTCCGGACGGTTTCCATCATCCCCCAACAAAGTGACAAAAACAGTCAGACAGTGCCGAGAATCGGTGTAAGCATTTTCTTAATACATAGCATTAATGGACTCTCTGCTCATCCATGGCTTATCGGATGTCCCCATGATCGGATTTCTGCAACGCGTGCGGCGAGCCTGGGTGGAGGTGGATGGACACCGCGTGGCCCGCATCGAGACCGGCCTGCTGGTGCTGGTCGGCATGGAGCGCAGCGACACCCATGCCATCGGCACCCGACTGTTGCAGCGCGTGCTGGACTACCGGGTGTTCCCCGATGCGCAGGATCGCATGAACCGCAGCCTGCGCGACATCCAGGGCGGACTGTTGCTGGTACCCCAGTTCACCCTGGCGGCAGATACCCGCAAAGGCAACCGTCCCGGTTTTTCCCCGGCCATGCCACCCGACGAAGCCCAAGCTTTATATGGCGAACTGCTGCAACACGCTCGCACCCAGCATCCGATCGTGGAAAGCGGCGTCTTTGGCGCTGTCATGCAGGTCAGCCTGACCAATGATGGGCCGGTGAGTTTCTGGCTGCAGGTGACAAATGAAATGGCGGTGCGTTGACGCGCCGGGGCGGATTGTTCAAACTCAAAGGTCTACACCCTGCCACCCCATCCAGCCACGCCATGTCTGCCCGTACTGCCCGCGTTGAACGGGCCACGCTTGAAACCCGCATCAGTGTCGATCTGAACCTCGACGGCAGCGGGATATCGCGCCTGGCCACCGGCCTACCCTTTTTCGACCACATGCTGGACCAGATCGCCCGCCACGGCGCCCTGGATCTCGCCATCACGGCGGATGGCGACCTCGCGGTGGACGCCCACCACACGGTGGAAGACGTCGGCATCACCTTCGGCCAGGCCCTGGCCCGCGCGCTGGGGGATAAAAAAGGCATCCAGCGCTATGGGCATGCCTATGTGCCGCTGGACGAGGCGCTGTCCCGGGTGGTGATCGACTTCTCCGGCCGGCCCGGGCTCGAATACGAGGTGAGCTACAGCCGCGCGCGCATCGGCGATTTCGATGTCGATCTGATCCGTGAATTCTTCCAGGGTGTCGTCAATCACGCCCAGGCCACGGTCCACATCGATAACCTCAAGGGCCGCAACGCCCACCATGTGGCCGAAACCGTGTTCAAGGCCTTCGGCCGTGCGCTGCGCCAGGCCGCCGCGCCCGATGAGCGGCAGGCCCAGGTCATCCCCTCGACCAAGGGAAGCCTTTAACCCTCCAGCGGATTGCGTCAATGCAGACCCTCGCGATACTGGATTACGGCATGGGCAACCTGCATTCCATGGCGAAAGCCCTGGAGCGGGTCGCTCCGCAGGCACGCATCCGCATCACCCAGTCCGCCGCGGAACTGCGCGCCGCCGACCGGCTCATCTTCCCCGGACAGGGGGCGATGGGGCATTGCCGGACGGAACTGGCACAGCGCGATCTGTTGGATCTGCTGCCCGAGCTGGCGCGGGAAAAGCCCACCCTGGGCGTCTGCCTGGGGTTGCAGGCGGCCCTGGACTTCAGCGAGGAAAACGGCGGCACCCAGGGACTGGGCCTGTTTCCCGGCGTGGTGCGGCGCTTTCCGACCGGCCTGCCCGAGGCGCCGGGCCTGCCCCCGATACGCATCCCCCACATGGGCTGGAATCGCGTGGAGCCGACCCGGCCCCACCCGCTGTTCGAGGGGATTGCGCCGGGTAGCCGGTTTTACTTCGTACACAGCTACTACGCCCCGGCTGGATCGCCGGAGGTGGCCGCCGTGACCCATTACGGCCTGCCATTCGCCGCGGCGCTGGGGCGGGATGGTTTTTTTGCGGTACAGTTTCACCCCGAGAAAAGCCAGCAGGCGGGTCTGCGCCTGCTCTCCAACTTCAGCCGCTGGGATGGCGCTTCCCCGGCAAGCACTTCCTGACCCCGAGGTCCGTCATGCTGCTCATTCCCGCTATCGACATCAAGGACGGCCAGTGTGTTCGCCTGCGCCAGGGCCGGATGGATGACGTCACAGTATTCGCCGAAGATCCCCTCACCATGGCCGATCGCTGGGTCCAGGCCGGCGCCAAGCGCTTGCACCTGGTGGACCTGGATGGCGCTGTGCAGGGTCGGCCGGTGAATCGGGATGTCGTCGAGCGCATCTGCGCCGCCCATCCCAACGTGCCGGTGCAGATCGGCGGCGGCATTCGTGACGAGGAAACGGTGCAGAGCTACCTGGATACGGGGGTGCGCTACGTCATCATCGGCACCAAGGCGGTCAATACGCCCCACTTCATCAATGACCTGTGCATGGAGTTCCCCGGCCACATCATCGTGGGTCTGGATGCGCGCGACGGCAAGGTCGCCATCGATGGCTGGTCCAAACTGTCCCATCACGAGGTCACCGACGTCGCGCGCCGACTGGAAGACGACGGCGTCGAGGCGATCATCTACACCGACATTGGCCGCGACGGCATGATGCAGGGGGTGAACGTTGATTCCACGGTGGCCCTGGCGCGCAGCGTTCACATTCCCGTCATCGCCTCCGGCGGCGTCCACAGCCTGGATGACATCCGCGCGCTGTGCGCCGTGGCGGATGAAGGCATCATCGGCGCTGTGATCGGCCGCGCCCTTTATGAAGGCTCGCTGGATCTGGCTGCGGCCCAGCGGCTGGTCGACGGGCTGGGCGGCTGAGGTGGCTCTTGCCAAGCGCCTCATCCCTTGCCTGGACGTTGACGGTGGACGGGTGGTCAAAGGCGTGCGCTTCGAAGGCCTGCGCGATGCCGGTGATCCGGTGGAAATCGCCCGGCGCTATGATGAACAGGGAGCGGACGAACTCGCTTTCCTCGACATCACCGCCAGCCACCAGGAACGGGATACCCTGCTGCATCTGGTGGAGGCCGTCGCCGCTCAGGTGTTCATCCCGTTGACCGTCGGCGGCGGTGTGCGCGATTGCGCCGATGTGCGGCGCCTGCTCAACGCCGGTGCCGACAAGATTTCGATCAACAGCGCGGCAGTGACCCGACCGGCGTTCATCGCAGAAGCCGCCGATCACTTCGGTTCCCAGTGCATCGTGGTGGCCATCGATGCCCGCCGCGTACCGGGAACGGATGCCGCCCCGCGCTGGGAAATCCACACCCACGGCGGACGCCGACCCACCGGACTGGATGCATTGGACTGGGCCGAGCGCATGGCCCGCGACGGGGCCGGGGAACTGCTGGTGACCAGCATGGACCGCGACGGCACCGGCTTGGGATTCGACAACGCACTCAACCGCGCCATCGCCGCGCGGGTCGAGGTGCCGATCATCGCCTCCGGCGGCGTGGGCAAGCTGGACCACTTGCGCGATGGCTTGCTGGTGGGCCATGCCGATGCCGTGCTGGCAGCCAGCATTTTCCACTTTGGCACCCACACCATCCCCGAAGCCAAGGCTTTCCTGGCCGCCGCCGGGCTGGAAATGCGCCTGGATCCATCGCAGGTGGGGCGATGAACGCGCCCGATCTGGACCGTGTGTGCTGGAACGCCGATGGCTTGGTGCCGGCCATTGCCCAGGACGCGGACAGCGGCCAGGTGCTGATGCTGGCCTGGATGAATCGGGCCGCCCTGACGGAAACCCTGGCCAGTGGCCGCGCCGTCTATTGGTCACGCTCGCGCCGCGCCCTGTGGCGCAAGGGAGAAACCTCCGGCCACAGCCAGCAGGTGCGCGAAGTGCGACTCGATTGCGACGGTGATGCCGTGCTGCTGAGGGTCACCCAAGCGGGCGGCATCGCGTGCCATACTGGACGCAGCAGCTGCTTCTTTCGCCGTTGGGAGCCAGCCAGTGGCTGGGAAACGATCGATCCGGTGCTGAAGGATCCGGAGGATATCTATGGCGCCTGAAGCTGCATTCGCGAGCTATCGCGCTCTAGTGACCACGCTCCAGGCGCGGCGCGGCGCGGACCCGCAGACCTCCTATGTGGCGCAGCTCTATGCCAAGGGGCTGGATGCCATTCTCAAAAAAATTGGCGAGGAGGCGACCGAAACGGTCATGGCCGCCAAGGATGGGGTACCCGATGCCCTGATCCGGGAAGTGGCGGACCTGTGGTTCCACAGCCTGGTGCTGTTGGTTCACCTGGACCTGGATCCCGATGCCGTGTGGGCCGAACTCGCCCGCCGTCATGGGGTCTCAGGGCTTACTGAAAAAGCCGCGCGGGACCCTTGAGCCCGGCGGAAGGAGCGTAGTGATGTTCAGCGGCGTAAGTATTTGGCAACTTTTGATTCTACTGGTGATCGTGGTGCTGGTATTCGGCACCCGACGCCTGGGCAGCATGGGCAGCGATGTCGGCGAGGCCATCAAGAATTTCCGCTCGGCCATGTCCGATGGCGACAGCAACAAGCCGACGGCCAAAGCCCCCGAGGTCCTGCCCGGATCGGCCCCGACGGCCAGCGCGCCGGTCGAACCGAGCCGGGACGAATCCCGGCCGGGCTGATCCCCCAACCGTATCCCGCTGCCCCTGGGGCGGGATGCCACCGCAGCCCGGAGATTTCCGGGGAGAGATGCCGGCATGTTCGATATCGGCTTCTGGGAGCTGGTTCTGGTTTTTGTGATTGCCCTTGTCGTGCTGGGACCGGAGCGTCTGCCTGCCGCCGCGCGTCAGGCGGGCCTCTGGGTGCGCCGGATCCGCAGTCTGGCCCATGTCGCGCAGCAGGAATTGGAGCGGGAGCTGAAAATCAGTGAACTGCGCCAGCAACTGCACGATAATCCGGACCTGAAAACCCTGCAGTCCGTGCGCGAGGATCTCCAGCGCCTGCGCCGTCTTCCGGCGCAATCAATCCAGCCGCCGCCACCCTCATCCCCGCCCGGGGAGCCCAACCCGAATCCATCGCCCCAGGATCCGCAGCCATGACCCCGGATGAGCCCGGCGAAGCCTTCCCCGAGCAACCTTTCCTGACCCATCTGATCGAGTTGCGCAGTCGTTTGCTGCGTTGCCTGTGGGCCGTGGGTATTTTGCTGGTGCCGCTGACCGTTTTCGCCAACCGGCTGTTTTCCATCCTGGCAGCGCCCATGCTGGCCAAGCTCCCGATCGGCAACAGCCTGATCGCGACCCAAGTGGTGACGCCCTTCCTGACCCCGTTCAAACTGGCTGCCGTCACGGCCGTGTTCATGGCCATGCCCTACCTGCTGTGGCAGGTCTGGTCCTTCGTCGCGCCCGGGCTCTACCAGCACGAGAAGCGCTTCGCCTATCCGATGCTGGTGATGAGCATCGTGCTGTTCTATGCCGGCGTGGCGTTCGCCTTTTTCATCGCCCTGCCCATCACCTTCGGCTTCATCACCCGCACCGCGCCCGACGGGGTGGCGGTGATGACCGACATCGCCAGCTATCTGGATTTCACGCTCACCGTCTTTTTCGCCTTCGGCCTCGCCTTCCAGATCCCGGTGCTCACAGTGCTCCTGGCGTGGGCCGGCATCACCACCCCCCAGGCCATGACACGGGCCCGGCCCTATGTGCTGGTGGGCGCTTTCACGGTGGGCATGTTGCTCACGCCACCGGATGTGTTTTCCCAGACTCTGCTGGCCTTGCCGACCTATCTGCTCTACGAGGTGGGCATCGTGCTCGCCCGGATCATGGTCCCCGGCGCCCGCGAGGTGGATGCGCAGCGCCAGGACTCCAAGACCTCCTGAACAGGCCGGCCGCCCCGACCCGACCAATGGGTGTCGAAGGGGTTCAGCGCACCGGCTGGCCGTCGGTATCCACCACCTGCACCTCACCCCAGCCCAGCGCCCTCACCTCGGCCTCGATTTTCTTCAGATCCCCGACCACCACCCAGGTGAGCTGCTGCGGATCGATCCAGGCGCGCGCCACCTCGCCGGTCTGTTGAGGGGTCAGCGCGCGGATGTCCCGCACAAAATTGGCATAATAATGATCCGGCAGGCCGTATAGCACCAGATTCTCGATGCCACCCGCCACCTGAGCCGCCGTTTCGAACTGGCCGGGAAGCTTCAGGGTCATGTTCTTCTGGGCCTTGCCCAACTCCTCTGCGGTGACCGGCTTGGATCCCAGAATGGCGCCAATCTCCGTCGCCATCTCGCGCATGGCCGCGGCAGTCTTGTCGCGCTGCACCGGGGCGTACAGCATCCAGGGGCGCTGGCCCTTGGCATCGCCGAGCGTGGAGCCGGCGCCATAGGCCCAGCCCTTCTGTTCACGCAGATTGAAATTGATGCGCGAAGTAAACATGCCGCCCAACACCGCATTGACCGCCCGGAAGGCCAGGTCGTCCGCATGGCCGGTGGGTGCGATGAGCTCTCCAGCCATGATCATGGATTGGGCGTAGTCGGGTCGGTCGATCAGGAAGATGCGCGGCTTCTCGGGCCGCAGCCGCGTTGGCAGGACAGGCGTGGTCACCGCATCCTCAGGCGCTTTCCAGTCCCCGAAGACCCGCTCCACCTGAGCCTTCAGGGTCGCCAGATCCACATCCCCGACCGCGACCAGCACCGCGTCCTTGGGATGCACATGGCGTCGGTAGAAGTTGCGTAGATCATCTGCCTTGGCTTCCCGGATCACCTCTTCCCGGCCACTGCCCGTGAGCGGCTGCCCATAGGGGTGATCGAGCCCGTAAAGCAGCGGAGGCAGCACACGCTGCGCCATGCTCGAGGGCTTGGTCTTCTCCTGCGCGATGGCTGCCAGGCGCTGTTCCTTGAGCAGGGCCAGGCGATCCTCGGGGAAAGCTGGATCACGCACAATCTCGGCAAACAGGGTCAAGGCGGGTTCAAGCGTCTCGCGCAGCGCCGACAGGCCTATCACCCCCGCATCCAGCTCCGCAGAAGCCCCAATCTCGGCCCCCAGGCGTTCCTTTTCCGCAGCGATCTGTTGCGCATCCTGCCGGCTGCTGCCTTCTTCCAGCATGTCCAGCGTCAGGCCGGCCAGCCCGGAGCGGCGCGGGTCGTCACTGGCAAAACCGGCAGACACCATCAGTTCCAGCTCCACCGTGGGCGCATTGGGCCGACGCGCGAGCACGACCGTCAGGCCATTGTCCAGCCGGGTCCGTTCCAGGGCGGGGAAATTCAGATCGGGCGGCGTGCCGGTGACGGGCACGGCGCTGCGATTCACGTCTTCGCCCACGGCGGCGTAGGTCGGGTACGGGTCGACGGTAATGGTCAGCCGCCCCTCACCCAGCCAGGACTGCGCCACGGCGCGCAACTGTTCGGGGGTCGCTTCCCGCAGGCGATTGAGATCGGTCTTCCAGGCGTCGGGGGCTCCCCCCAGGGTCTGGCTTCCCGCCAACACCTGGGCCTTGCCGGCAAAGCCGCCGACCTTCTCGATGCCACGCAGGAATCCGGACAACGCGCCCATCCGTGCCCGCGCCAGCTCATCCACGGTCGGCCCTTCCTTGGCAAAGCGGGCCAGCTCCTCGTTGGCCACTGCCTCGATGCGCGCCAGGTCGGCTCCGGGTCGAGCGGTCGCCATCAAATACACTTGCGAACCCAGTTCACCGGGATCAAGCCCCAGGCTCACGTCGGTGGCCAGTTGCTCCTGCTCCACCAGGCGCCGATGCAGCCGAGAGGTCTTACCGGATCCCAGCACGGTGGTCGCCAGATCGAGCACCGGCAGGTCCGCGTGCCCCCATTCGGGCACATTCCACACCGCATACAGACGGCCCTGGGCCACGCGGTCCTGCAGGCTCACGCGGCGTGGCTGCGCCAGTGGCGCGAAGTCCTTGGCGGGGCGCGTCACCGACGGTCCCGGCGGGATGCTGCCGAACGCCTGCCGCGCCTTGGCGATCGCCGTGTCCGTGTCCACATCCCCCGCGATCACCAGCACCGCATTGGTCGGACCGTAGTAGGTCTTGAACCATTCATGCACGTCCTCCACCTTGGCCTGATCCAGATCTTCCATGGCGCCGATCGTGGTCCAGGAATACGGGTGGCCGGCGGGATAGGTGTTCTTCGCAATCAGCTCCCACACTTTGCCGTAGGGCGCGCTTTCACGCTGGCGTTTTTCGTTTTTCACCACCGCGCGCTGTTCATCGAGCTTGCCCTGGTCGATGGCGCCGAGCAGATGGCCCATGCGGTCGGACTCCATCCACAGGGCGAGATCAAGTGCCGGCGCGGGGACGTTCTGGAAATAGTTGGTGCGGTCGCGGCTGGTGGTACCGTTCATTTCGGTCGCCCCGACCTGCTCGAAGGGGCGGAAATAATCGTCGTTGAAATGCTCCGTGCCGTTGAACATCAGGTGCTCGAACAGATGGGCAAAGCCGGTCTTGCCAGCTACTTCGTTCTTGGAACCGACGTGATACCAGACGGTCACGTTGACGATTGGCGTCTTGTGATCCTCATGGACGATCACCGTCAGCCCGTTGTCGAGCACCACTTTGCGAAAGGGAATATCCACCGGGGCCATCTCCTGAACGGGGGTTGAAGCCGGCGCATCGGCCGCCGGAGCCGACGGCGACGCCGGGGGTGGAGCGGGTTCGGGCGCCTCCCGCGAGCATCCTGCAACGCCCAGCAGCAATGCGGCCAGTACCGCCGTCGATTGCCATTCCCGCCGCTTGCTCATCCGCTCCGCTCCTCAGTTGTTCAAAAGCGTCTGTTTGACGATCCATGGGACAATCAGACGATTTCCCCAGCAACCGTCACCATGACGGGAGTGAGGTGATTTGGAAAGCCTTTTGTTCTATCTCATCGCCGGTGCCCTGGCGGGCATTCTGGGCGGCCTGCTGGGTATCGGCGGCGGCATGATATTGGTGCCGGTGCTGGTCTACACGCTGCCGGCGCAGGGTGCTGCGCCTGAAGTGGTAATGCAAACGGCTTTGGGCACCTCTCTCGCCACCATCACCCTCACCGCCGTGTCTTCCATCCGCGCCCACCACCAGCGCGGCAGCGTGCCTTGGACCTTGGTTCGCCAGATGACGCCCGGCATCCTCATCGGCACCCTGCTCAGCGCCAGCCTGGCCGCCCAACTGCCCGGCCCCATCCTGCGGCGCGGATTCGGGCTGTTCCTGCTGTTCATCGCCGTACGCAGCCTGCGCCCCCCGCGGCAGACCGCCAGGCGCTCGCTACCGGGCACCCTTGCCCTGATGGGCGCGGGAGGCATCATTGGCCTGCTTTCCGGCCTGGTCGGCATCGGTGGCGGCTCGCTGACCATGCCCTATCTCTACCATCGCGGCCTGGAATTGCGCTCCGCCATCGGCGCCGCAGCCGCCTGTGGACTGCCCATCGCCCTGGCCGGCAGCCTGGGGTATCTCCTGGCGGGCCGGCATGTGGCAGGGCTCGCGCCGAACAGCAGCGGATTTCTCCATTGGCCCGCCATCGCCGGCATGGGCGCCGCCACGCTGCTGTGCGCGCCCTATGGTGCCCGGCTGGCCCACCGCCTGCCGGAGCGCTGGGTGCGGGCCATCTTTGCCGTTTTTGCCACCCTCATTGGCTTGCGCATGCTCTGGGGCTGAAAGCGGGGAGGTCCTGACCTCAAGCCGCGAGCGCATCCTCTTGCCGGGTATCCAGCGGCCGCATGCCCAGCCTCGCTCGCGCAGGCCGCCGCCTGAAACCCCATACGGGTTTATTTGATGACCAAGAACAAGGTGCCCGGACCCCGATTGAGCGTCACCAACAAGGTGTCCTGGCCCTTCACTGCGCGCTGGAATTCCGCCACGCTGCGCACGGGCCGGCGATTGATCGCCGTGATCACATCCCCAGGACGCAAACCATTGCGCGCGGCGGGCGATTGCGGCTTCACATCGCTCACCTCCACACCTGAGCCTTCCTCGGCAGGGCCGAATTGCGCGCCCTCCAGCTTGGCGTTGGCGACTGTGGCCGCGGCATTGGCGGCTTCCTTGAGTTCCGCCGCCTCACCCACCGAGGTGTTGATGACCTGACGCTTACCATTGCGCTGGATTTCCAACGTCAGCTTGTCGCCCACCCGCAGCAGGCCGATGGTGTTGCGCAGGTCGCGATAGCTCTGCACGCCACGACCATTGATGGTCATGATGACATCCTCGGCCTTGATCCCCGCCTTGTCCGCGGCCGAGCCGGGCTGCACCTGGGCCACCAGCACGCCCGCATTGCTGCTCAAGCCAAAGGCCTTGGCCAGATCGGGGGTGATGTTCTGCACCACGACCCCCAGCCGGCCGCGCTTGACCTCACCGTACTGGATGAGCTGCTGCATGACCTGGCGGGCGATATTGGCCGGCACGGCAAAACCAATGCCGATATTGCCGCCGCTGCGGGAAAGAATGGCTGAATTGAGCCCGATCAGTTCACCCTGGAAATTGACCAAAGCGCCCCCCGAATTGCCGGGATTGATGGATGCGTCGGTCTGGATGTAGTCCTGGAAGCTGTCCGGATCGCCGATGCCCGAACGACCGGTGGCGCTGACGATGCCGGAGGTGACGGTATGGCGCAGACCGAAGGGATTGCCGATGGCCACCACAAAATCCCCTGGGCGGGCCTTGTCGGAGTCCGCCAGGGACAATTCAGTCAGATTCGGGGCCTCGATCTGGATCAGGGCGACATCGGTCTCCTCGTCGGCGCCGATCACCTTGGCGGTGAATTCGCGCTCATCATTGAGGTTGACCTTGATTTCGTCCGCACCCTTGATCACATGCGCGTTGGTGAGGATATAGCCTTTGCGCGCATCGACGATCACCCCCGAGCCCAGGCTCTGGGTTTCCTGGGTTTGCGGTCCGTCGGGCATGCCGAAGAAGCGCCGGAAGTTAGGATCCTCGAACATCGGGTGATCCATCAGGGGATTGCGCACCTCGGTGGTTCCCCGCGTGGCGATGTTGACCACCGCTGGGCTGATCTTCTCCAGCAAGGGCGCGAGTGAAGGCACCCCCTGGCTGTTCAGCACCTGCCATGGCACGGCGGCTGGCGCCGGGAACGGCGCCGCACACAGCAAACTCGCCGTCAACACCAGGCTCGACAACACTTTCTGGTGTCGAACACCGCCCATTTCCATGGAAACCACCTTCATGCCAACACCTCTTCATCAATCCGGGAACCCATGGACACCGACGCAATTTCGGGCCCTATCAGGGGATGGGCATGGGACAGAGTGCCCCGCATTTCGTTCCGCAACGGCTGCGACTATAGCCCAAACATCCCCCCTTCGAGCAATCCGGCCAACGGTGCAGACAAACACAAGATGTTGTGCCGCCGCACGCCCAAGCAAAACGCTCTAGCGCACCATGCAGAAATCGTCAAGAAATATGCAACCAATTGTATTTAAACAATTTTAAAGGAAGTCATTGTTTTAAAAGAGGTCATTTGACAGCGGCCTTGAGGGCGCCTAGGCTTTGCTCTGCGCATCACAAGATGTTGTACATGAATTCCCATTCCAGATGCGTAGTCCCCGCAAGGAGCACCCGCCCGTGAGCATCATGCCGATGAACCTGAACCTTCCCGCCCCTGACGATCTCCCGCTCCAGCCCGCTTCCGAGGACATCTGGGACAAGAAATATCGCCTCAAGACCAAGGCCGGCAAGATGTTGGACCTGACCGTGGACCACACCTACCAGCGCGTGGCGCGGGCCTTGGCGGACGTGGAAACCCCGGCGCTGCGCGAGGCGTGGCACGCCAAATTCCTGTGGGCGCTGCGGCGCGGCGCCATCCCCGCCGGACGCATCACCTCCAACGCCGGCGCCTTGGAACACAAGCCCGCCACCTCCACCATCAACTGCACCGTGTCCGGCACCATCCGCGATTCCATGGATGACATCCTGGACAAGGTCCACGAAGCAGGCCTCACGCTCAAGGCCGGCTGCGGCATCGGCTATGAATTCAGCACCCTGCGCCCGCGCGGCGCCTATGTCTCCGGCGCCGGTGCCCACACCTCGGGGCCGCTGTCCTTCATGGACATCTATGACGCCATGTGTTTCACGGTCTCCTCGGCCGGCGGCCGGCGTGGCGCCCAGATGGGCACCTTCGACGTAGGCCATCCGGACGTAGTGGACTTCGTCCGCGCCAAGCGCCAGGACGGCCGCCTGCGCCAGTTCAACCTGTCGCTGCTGATCACCGATGAATTCATCCACGCCGTCAAGACCGATGCCGACTGGCCGCTCGCCTTCCCCATCAAGCGCAAGGAAGCCACGGCGGACGGTATCGACGTCCACCACGACGCTGACGTCCTGTGGCGCGAATGGCCCACCCACGACGATTACATCGTCAACGACGCCGGGCTGGTGGCCTGCCGCATCTACAAGCGCATCAAGGCGTTGCGCCTGTGGGACCTCATCATGAGTTCCACCTACGACTTCGCCGAACCCGGTTTCATCCTCATCGACCGGGTGAACGAGGACAACAACAACTGGTTCTGTGAACACATCCGCGCCACCAACCCTTGCGGCGAGCAGCCGCTGCCGCCCTACGGCGCCTGCCTGCTGGGCTCGGTCAACCTGACCAAGTTCGTGCGCGACCCCTTCACCGAACACGCCCGTTTCGACTGGGACGAATACCGCGAAGTGGTGCGCATCTTCACCCGCATGCTGGACAACGTGGTGGAAGTCAGCGGCCTGCCGCTGCCGCGGCAACAGGAAGAAATCCGCCGCAAGCGCCGCCACGGCATGGGCTTCTTGGGGCTGGGCTCCGCCGCGACGCTGTTGCGCCTGCGCTACGGCTCGCCCGAATCCATTGCCTTCACCGAACAGGTCGCGCGGGAAATGGCAATCGCCGGCTGGGAGGTGGCGCTGGAACTGGCCAAGGAGAAGGGCATCGCGCCGATCATGGACGAGCCCTTCGAGGTCACCCATGAGATGCTGCACAAGCGCCCGGAGATGGCCAAAGACGGCTTCAAGGTCGGCGACCAGGTCCCCGGCCGCGTGCTGTGGGCACGCTACAGCCGCTACATGCAGCGCGTCGCCAGTGTGCGCCCGGATCTGATCGAGGCGCTGGCCGAGCGCGGCGGACGCTTCACCCATCACAGCTCCATCGCGCCCACCGGCACCATTTCGCTGTCGCTCGCCAACAATGCCAGCAACGGCATCGAGCCTAGCTTCGCCCACCATTACTCGCGCAACGTGATCCGCGAGGGGCGCAAGACCAAGGAAAAGATCGACGTCTTTTCCTACGAGCTGCTGGCCTACCGCAGCCTGGTGAATCCCGAGGCCGACCCCAACGGGGAAGCCACCGAAACCCGGCTACCGGATTATTTCATTACCGCCGAGGACATCACCCCACGCCAGCACGTCGACATCCAGGCCGCCGCGCAAAAATGGGTCGATTCCTCCATCTCCAAGACCGCGAACGTGCCCACCGACTACCCCTTCGCGGACTTCAAGGAAATCTACCTCTACGCCCACGAAAAGGGCCTGAAGGGTTGCACCACCTTCCGCTTCAACCCGGCGGCCTTCCAGGGTGTGCTGGTGAAGGACAAGGACCTGGCCAACACCACCTATGTCTTCACCCTGGCCGATGGCACCGAGGTGGAAGTGAAGGGCAACGAGGAAGTGGAATATGACGGCGAAACACACAGCGCCGCCAACCTGTTCGACGCCCTCAAAGAGGGCTATTACGGCCGGTTCTGAGTAGAGTCAGGCGTCCGGCCAACGCGCAGGATGCCGCCCCGATTGTTTGAATTGAAATGAGCGCCGCGATCGCGCGCCGGGAGCAGTCCACCATGGCCATCAAGATCAACCAACCCATCATCGGCTACCAGGTCGCCAGCGACGAGACCAAGACGTCCGCGCCCGCCGCCGTCCCCCAGCCGCCCCGCGACAACGTCATCCAGATGCACGAGCGACTGGAGCGGCCCGACCTGCTGGTGGGCGCCACCTACAAGATCAAGCCGCCGGTGGGCGACCACGCCATGTACATCACCATCAACGACCTGGTGCTCAACGAAGGCACCGAGCACCAACACCGGCGCCCCTTCGAGATCTTCATCAACTCCAAGAACATGGAGCATTTCCAGTGGATCGTGGCGCTCACCCGCATCATCTCTGCCGTATTCCGCAAGGGTGGTGACATCACTTTCCTCGCCGAGGAACTGAAAGCCGTGTTCGACCCGCGCGGCGGCTACTGGAAGCCCGGCGGGCGCTACATGCCCTCGCTCGTGGCCGAAATCGGCGATGTCATCGAGCGCCATTTGCGCTTCATCGGCATGCTGCCCGACGCGGAACTGGACGAGCGCCAGCTCAAGTTGATCGAGGAAAAGCGCGCCCAGTACGAAGCCCGCACCAACGAGGTCACTACCGGCAAGGGCGCCTTTCCCATCGGCGCGCAGCTTTGCGGCAAATGCCACACCAAGGCCGTCGTCATGATGGACGGCTGCATGACCTGCTTGAATTGCGGCGATTCCAAATGTGGGTGACTGCGATGAGTTAGTGCCATCAGTACCGCTGCAAGATCAAGGGATCGGAGGGCACGAATTCCGGTGTCCGCTATCCAGATCCGCAGCCCAGCCCTTCCTTGCGGATTGCTAAGAACTCCAGCAACGAGCAATGCTGTCGATACCTCTTTTCAGCAGGGCAGGACAGTGCTGCTACGCGGTGACGCGGACTTCCACCGACATCCCCAGAAAGACATCGCTTGCCCCGACAAAACTCCCCGCCACCGGCATCGCCTGCCGGATATCACGCGCGACCGCAACGGGGATCAGATTGTGGCCGCCGACACTGCGGTTGGTGGGATCAAACGTGATCCAGCCGGCGCCGGGGACGTACGCTTCCGCCCAGGCGTGGGTTGAGCCGCCCCAGCGGGGATCCGCCTTGCCCTGATCCGGATTGTAGAGATAGCCCGAAACGATCCTGGCGCCGAAACCCAGGCTGCGCGCCGCTTCGACAAACAGCACCGCGAAATCCCGGCACGACCCCCAGCGCCGATCGAGGGTCTGAATGGGCGACTGGGTTCCCTCATCTTCGCGGCTCTGGTAGCTGATCCAGCCCGGAATCCCGACACTCAAGTCCTTGAGCAGCGCCAGGGTATCGGTTGGATTGCCCCCGACGAAGGTCCGTGCCCAGTTTTTCAACTGCCCTGACGGGTCAGGGTATTGCGGGCGCGCCAAGGCGCCGAGGTCGGTCCATTCATCCGGGGAGTAGCGGAATGGGTAAGTGATGGCGGAAGCCGCCACCTCGAAGATCGGCCAGGCCTCGGTGTCGAGTTCGAGTTCCGTCACGCTGCTGATGACCAGCGTTGCGGCTTGGGCCTGGAAGCTGGCCATCGCGACCGCATTGCCGAAGACGTCATACGCCCAGGTCACTGTCGCGGTGGGCGTGACCGCCACCTCACTCTTGATGAGGCGCAGATCGCGGCTCTCCCGTGGCCGCAGCATCAGGCGATGTGGCCCAAGGCTGACTGGCTGACGATAGCGATAAGTCGTGATGTGCTGGATATTGAGGGTGATCAAGGCGGGCTCCGCCATGAAATTGCGGCCAAAGGGCACCGGAACGCCGACACAGCCGCCCAATGCATGTTCATTGCCAGGGTCAGGGCAAAACTGTATGAAGATCGCGGCAATTAGAAAGCCGCTCGCAAAGCAGCGGCGTCCACGGTTCGAGGCCTATCGGCCCATCATTCCAGTCCAGCATCAAGGAGGGGCAACGAGAAGTCCAGCGCTTTGGAAACAGTAGGCCGAAACCTGTCATCCGATCAAGCGCTGACTGCCTGCCCACGGCGACAGCTTGATGCTCATCGAAACAAAGCGGCAACAAGCTGGCAAATGATTCAGCCCGTCAAGGCGGGTGATGAGCGTATGGTCCGATCCGAAACCGATCAGGGGCGGCTGCCTTTAACCGCAGCGAGGAATAAACAGGGGATGTGCGAGGACGCGGGGCGGGGATAGAGTGGCGCGCCCGGAAGGATTCGAACCTCCGACCACCTGGTTCGTAGCCAGGTACTCTATCCAGCTGAGCTACGGGCGCGCTGAACGCGGGATTATCGTGGGGCCCGTCCAAACTGTCAAGAAAGAGAGCCGCGCCCCAAGGTCGGCCGCTCGCCTCAGCTGGGGCGCTTGAACATCTGCGAGGCCGCGCGGTTCTGCGCTTCTTGCAATGTCTGCACAGTCGGGCGCGCCCGGAGTCGCTCCAGATAATCCGCCACGCCCGGGATCGTCGCCAGCAGGTTCTCGCCATACACGCGACGGGTCGCCAGGGAAACCACCGGCAAGTGGATCACCGCCGCCAGATCGGCCCAGGTCAGGGTGTCGCCCGTCAGATAGGCGTCGAAATGTGCCATTTTCTGCAAGGCATCGCACGCTTTTTCCAGCACACCGCGCACCTCGTTGCGGGTTTCCTCGCTGACCGCGCCACCAAAGAATGCCGCCGGATAGAGCCGCCGGGCCGGCAGCTCCAGATACAGCTCCATCACCCGCATCAGCTCCCGCACCTTGGCTCGACCAAAGGGATCTTCGGGATAGAGGGCGGGTTCGGGATGGGTTTCCTCCAGATAATCCAGAATCACCTGGGTCTCGGTCAGGTAGCGCCCCGTGCCGACCTCCAGGCAGGGGATCTTGCCCATGGGGCTTTTTTGCAGGAAGTCCGGCTTGGCCGGCGGGAAAACCGCGACTTCCTCGAATGGCAGGGCCTTTTCCAGCAAGGCCAGCTTCACGAGGTTGTAGTAGTTGCTCAGGGCAAATCCATGGAGCTTGTACATCGCGCGGCCTCCGCCGAATTCAAACCGTTAGGCCGCCATCGGCCACGAACACGCCACCGGTGCAATAGGCTGCGGCATCGGAGGCGAGGAAGACCGCCAAGCCAGCCAGATCCTGCGGCATGCCGATGCGGCTGATGGGTGCCATGGCCAAGGCCTGCTTGAGCACCTGTTCGTTCTGCCACAGGGCCTGGCTGAATTTGGTCTTGATCAGCCCGGGGCAGATGGCGTTGGCACGGATGCCCATGCCGCCCCATTCCTTGGCCATGACCTTGGTCAGGCTGATCAGGGCGGATTTGCTGACGCTGTAGAGCCCCAGCATGCGCTCGGGATTCAGGCCGCCGACACTGGCGATATTGACGATGGAGCCGCCGCCCCGGCTGCGCATGACCGGCACGGCCCGCTTGCACAGCTCCAGCGGTCCCTGCACATTGACCGCCATGATTTTCTGGAACACCGATTCATCGGCATTCATCATGGGGCCGAACACCGGGTTGGTGGCGGCATTGTTGACGATGATGTCCAGGCCGCCATGGCGCGCGACCACTGCGTCCACCAACGCCCGCGCCTGCTCCATGTCACCCATGTGGGCGGCGAGCGCGCTGGCCTGGATACCGGCGGCGCATAGCTGTTCGGCAACGCTTTCCACGGCCTCGAGGCGGCGACTGGAGACCACCACGGTGGCGCCGAATTCCCCCAGCCCGCGGGCGATGGCTTCGCCGATGCCCTTGCTGGCGCCGGTGACCACGGCCACCTTGCCGGTCAGATCAAACCGCTGCTTGATGTTCTCATCCATGAGATTTCCTTCGTAGGCTGGAGCGCGCAAACAGTTCCTTCCATGCGCATATCGGCCCAGCATAGAACAGTCTGTTGGGCGTCACCACCTCCAGCCGCCGAACGGTCGCCGCCGGTTGAGGCGCCAAGCCGCATCAGGTGTGCGGCCAGGCCGGGATCCCTTCTGACCCCGAATGCGAGGGCCAGAAGGAAAACCGGAAAGATTCAGTGACCGCGGGCCTTGGCCATGTCGCCGACTTTTTCCCACTGCTCGGCCACCGACTCCACAGTCGGCTCCTTGATGGTGGCGCCCTGGTTTTCCAGCATCTGGGCGCGGAAGAAACGACCGCCACCGGCCTGCAGGATGAAGCCATTGGGGGCCTCATCGGTGCACAGGTACACCACGCCAGGCGTGACCAGTTCGGGCTTGAGCTGATCGAGCATCTGCTTGGGCATCAGGCCCTCGGTCATGCGCGTGCCGGCGATGGGGGCAATGGCATTGCACTTGATGTTCTTTTTGCCGCCTTCCTTGGCCAGGGTGTTCATGAAGCCGACGATCCCGAGCTTGGCCGCGCTGTAGTTGGTCTGGCCGAAATTGCCCCACAACCCCGAGGCGGAGGTGGTCACCACGATGCGGCCATATTCCTGTTCGTTCATGATCGGCCAAGCTGCCTTGGTCACCAGCACCGTGCCCATCAGATGCACGTCGACCACCAGACGGAAGTCTTCCATGGTGACGTTCTTGAAGCTCTTGTCGCGCAGGATGCCGGCGTTGTTGATGAGGACGTCGATCCGCCCCCAGGCATTCATGGCGTCGTCCACCATGCTCTGGGCGCCCTGGGGATCGGCCACCGAACCGCCGTTGGCGATCGCCTGCCCGCCCATGGCCTTGATTTCCTCGACCACGGACCGGGCGGCCTCGCTGGAACCGCCGGTGCCGTCGATATTGCCGCCCAAGTCGTTCACCACGACTTTGGCGCCGCGGCGCGCCAGTTCCAGCGCATGGGAGCGCCCCAGGCCATGACCCGCGCCGGTCACGATGGCCACTTTGCCGTCAAAACGATAACTCATGATGCTTCCTCCATGATGGTCATTTGAAGGCCGCGCGTCCGGCACGGCCCGATGTGAAACTGGAAAAGACTCTGAATGTTGCCGGTGTCAGCATAGCCCATACCCCATTGCCAAGGTATGGGTTATTTCCTACAGGCGGTGGGCATCCGGCAGGTACTGGAACAGCCAGGTTTCCGTCAGAGGCCGGTTGCGCAAGGGCAGGAAACAGCGCAGATCCACCGGCTGCGTGCCTTCCACATCGAGCAGGTCGAACACCACACGCCAGCGATCCGAACCCACCACCTTGAGGGAATAGCTGCCGGCGACCCGACCCCGGGATGCCCACACTGTGGGCACGATGTCGAAACGCTGAGGCATCTCGGCAAGGCCTGACCCGGCGAAATCGATGACGAACTTGCGGGCATTCTCGGGACGGATGCCCTTTTCCTGGCCGGGAATGCCGGAGCGCCCGATCCAGGTGTCCACCACCCGCGCAATCTGCTCCAGCGGATAAGGCTCCTGGTCCACCCAGTGCAGGCGATAATCGAATGCCCAGCGGGAACCGGGCGTGACGTCAGCCTTGGGGACCCAATAGGCAACAATGTTGTCGTGGATTTCATCGTTGGTGGGGATTTCCACCAACTGCACGGCACCTTCCCCCCATTCCCCCAAAGGCTCCACCCACAGGGCGGGACGGCGGTTGTAATAGGCCCCATCGTCCTGGAAATGGTCAAAGTTGCGGTCGCGCTGCAGCAGGCCAAAGCCGCGCGGATTGTTGTCGAAGAAGCTGTTGGTCATCACGTTGTGGGGATTATTGAGCGGTCGCCAGATGCGCTCGCCCGCGCCGGTCCATAGCGCCAGGCCGTCATTGTCATGGATTTCCGGGCGCCAATCCGTGCCCTGGCGGCGATTGGCCTCGCTGTACCAGAACATGCTGGTCAGGGGCGCAATGCCCAAGCGCGTAATCGCGGTGCGGGGAAACACCACGCTGCTCACCTCCATGGTGATGCTGGAACCGCGCTTGCAGACAAAGCGATAGGCACCCGTGAGACTGGGGCTTTCCAGCAGGGCATAGATCGTGACCGGCTCACCGCCCTCGGCCTGATCCAGCCAGAACTGGGTGAACAGCGGGAATTCCTCGGGCTCGGGCAGGGCGGTGTTGATGGCAACGCCGCGAGCCGACAGGCCGTATTGATCCAGTGGACCGCTGGTGCGGAAGTAGCTCGCGCCCTGGAACGCCAGCCAATCCGGCCCGTCCTTGCCTTCATTGAGTACCCGGAAGCCGGCGAAGCCCAGATCCTTGGGCAGGATTTTGTCGAGCCCGGTATCGCCGTAGCTGAAATAGTCCGGTCGATAGACCATTTCGCGCGCATTCGTCCCGTCCAGCACATGGATCTTGACGCCCTGCCGGACCCAACGGTGGAGATGGAAAAACTGCACGCCATGGGGATGGCTGGCATCACCCCACAAGGCTTTTTCCTTGCGGTAGCGCAGCTTCTGGTGGGTATCGAAATCGATGGACTCCAGGGTGGCGTTCGCTTTGACCGGGCGCGCCTGAAAGGGACGGCTCGCCAAGGCGCGCGCCTGCTGTTGCAGCGTATCGAATGAAAAAGGCGCGGCCGGCCCGAAGGCGAGCCCTTCGGCCGCTGCCCAGGCGGATTTGGCCAGCGGCGGCAATCCGCTCCACAGCATCACAGCCCCGAAACCCTGAAGAAAGCCCCGTCGATTCATGCTGGTTCCCTGCGTGTTGAAAGGAAAGGTCAAGTCGGCGTCCAAGGGATCACACTGACCTGAAACCTGATTTAAACTGGCCGCGTGCCCGAATGCATCGTCGGCGTTGACTTTATCCAAGCTGCGAGGTCATGACCATGCCCACCTACGATTACCACTGCCCCGACAACGGCCGGACCGTGTCCGTCTGGCACAGTGTCAGCCGCCACCTCGCCACCTGGGGCGATCTGTGCGCGGAAACCGGCGAAGCGACTGGCGATACGCCGGCTGCCGCGCCACTCAACCGGCTCATCACCGGCGGGCAGGTGATCACCCGAGGCGAGGCCAGTGCACCCGCCATGCCTTGCGGCAAACGCACGTGCGGCTGCGCCCACGGCTGATCGATCACTTGGCGACCGGCTCGCAACCGGTCGCAGGGAAGTCTGGCTGTCGCAGCGCCGTCCCGCTCACCGGTGCGGGACCAGGCCCCACCCCGGCGAGCCGCCTTACAGGAAGCTGCGGCTGATCAGTTCCTTCATGATTTCGTTGGTGCCGCCATAGATTTTCTGCACCCGGCCATCGACGAAGGCCTTGGCCACCGGGTATTCCAGCATGTAGCCGTAACCGCCGTGCAGTTGCAGGCACTCATCGGTGAGCGCGCACTGCAGATCGGTGGTCCACAGCTTGGCCATGGCCGCGGTGGTGACGTCCAGCTTCTTTTGCATGTGCAGTTCCAGGCATTGGTCCACAAACATGCGGCCGATGGTCACCTGGGTCTTGAGTTCGGCCAGCTTGAAGCGGGTGTTCTGGAACTTGGACAGCGGCTTGCCGAACACCTCGCGCTGCTTCACATAGTCGATCGTATGCTGGAGCACATGCTCGGAGGCCGTGATCGAGCCCATGGCAATCAGCAGGCGCTCCTGCACCAGCTCGCTCATCAGGTAACCAAAGCCGCCGCCTTCCTTGCCCAGCAAATTGGTCGCCGGCACCTTGCAGTCGTGGAAGAACAGCTCGGCGGTGTCCTGGGCTTTCATGCCCACCTTCTTGAGCTTGCGCCCCTTGTCGAAACCGGGGGTCCCTGCTTCCACCACCAGCAGGCTGACGCCAGCGGCACCCTTGCTGGGATCGGTCTTGCAGATCACGATCACCAGATCCGACATGTAGCCGTTGGTGATGAAGGTCTTCTGTCCGTTCAGGATGTAATGATCGCCCTCGCGCCGGGCATGGGTCTTGATGGCCTGCAAATCGGAGCCGGTGCCCGGCTCGGTCATGGCGATGGCGCCGATCAGCTCGCCCTTGGCCATGCGCGGCAGCCAGCGCTGTTTCTGTTCGTCGTTGCCGTACTTGAAGATGTAGGGCGCGACAATCTCGTTGTGGAGCATGAAACCCGGACCCGAGGCGCCGACGCGTGTCTGTTCCTCGGCCTGCACCACCGTGAACAGGAAATCGGCCTCGGCGCCACCGTACTGCTCGGGCAGCGACATGCACAACAAACCCGCCGCGCCGGCCTGCAGCCAGACCTCGCGGGAGACTTGGCCGTCCTCTTCCCATTGATCGTGATAGGGCAGCACTTCCTTTTCATAGAAGCGGCGACAGGTCTGGCGGAACATCTCGTGTTCTTCGCGGAAAATCGCGCGGGGCTTGGCCATGCACTCCTCCATAAGTGGGATTGATCCAGCCTGGACAAGCGCGTCCAGGCTGGGGCCATTATCGCGGGTTGGGTGATTGCTGCCCAGCCCCAAGGCGGGGCGGGATCGGTTAAGATCAAACGCCGTTTCCCGCGGCCTGCCCGCGTGCTCTTTGACAGAAGGATCCGCCATGGATCAGCGCATTTCCCTGCCCCTCGCCCGGGCGCTACGGGATAGCCTTGCCCAGGGCTATGGCCGACGCGACCTGATTGCCGATCTCACCGCCGGTGTGACGGTGGGCATCGTCGCCCTGCCGCTTGCCATGGCGCTGGCCATCGCCAGCGGCGTCCCACCCCAACACGGCCTCTATACCGCCATCGTCGCCGGCGCGATCATTGCCCTTGCGGGCGGCTCACGGGTCAACGTCTCCGGTCCCACCGCGGCCTTCGTGGTGGTGCTCCTGCCCATCGTCCAGCGCTTCGGGCTGGGCGGACTGCTCACGGCCAGCACCATGGCGGGGGTGATCCTGTTGTTCATGGGATTGGCACGACTGGGCCGTTTCATCGAGCTGGTGCCCTATCCAGTCACGGTGGGCTTCACCAGCGGCATCGCCGTGGTGATCGCCACGCTGCAACTCAAGGATTTTCTGGGTCTGCCGGTGGGCGCCCTGGAAGGGCATTACTGGGAAAAGCTGGGGGTCCTGCTGACTGCGGCGCCCCAGGCGCATGCCGCCGATTTTGCGGTTGGAGCGCTGACCCTCGGCGTCATGGTGTTCTGGCCGCGGCTTGGCCTGCGTTTCCCCGGACATCTGGTGGCGCTACTGGCAGGCACCTTGCTCTCCCTGGTGTTGGTCCGGCTGGGGCCGGACTGGGCCGTGGACACGGTTGGCTCCCGCTTCACCTGGACCGCGGGTGGGCAGGAAGGGCACGGTATCCCGCCCTTCCTGCCGCAGTGGCAATTGCCCTGGCTGCAAGCCGGAGCAGACGGCCAGCCGCTGGGACTGTCGTTCGGCCTGCTCCAGGATCTGTTGGGCCCGGCGTTCGCCATCGCCATGCTGGGCGCACTGGAATCGCTGCTGTGCGCCGTAGTGGCTGACGGTATGGCGGGTACACGCCACGACCCCAACGCCGAGCTGGTGGGGCAGGGGCTGGGCAACCTGATTGCGCCCTTTTTCGGCGGTATCGCGGCGACGGCCGCCATCGCCCGCACCGCCACCAACATCCGCGCCGGCGCCCGCTCGCCGCTGGCGAGTGTCATCCACGCCGCCGTAGTGCTGGGTGCGGTGGTGGCCTTGTCCAGCCTGCTGGCCTACCTGCCGATGGCGGCGCTGGCGGGTTTGCTCCTGATGACGGCCTGGAACATGAGCGAGGCGCGCCATTTCGTGCGTGTGGTGCGCCATGCGCCGGGCAGCGATGTATTGGTGCTGCTCACCTGCTTCAGCTTGACGGTGCTGTTCGACATGGTGGTGGCCGTCACCGTGGGCATGGGCCTGGCAGCGGTGCTGTTCATCAAGCGCGTCATTGATCTTACGGAGGGTCGGCTGTTGAGCGGCAATGGCGTCTCCGGCCCGGCTGGCGTCGAATTGCCGGGGGTGCTGATCTACGACATCAATGGCCCGTTGTTTTTCGGCGCGGCGCAAAAGGCGCTGCGCACCCTGAACGTCATCGATCCAGGCATCCGTGTGCTGGTGCTGGATATGAGCGATGTGCAGCTCATGGACATGACCGGCATGACCGCCCTGGAGGAACTGATCCAGCAGGCCCATCGCCATGACCAAGCCGTCATCCTGTGCGGGCTGTCACCGCGGTTGATTCTCAAGCTGCGCCGCGTTGGCCTGCGACGTGCGACGGGTCGGCTCGAATATGCCCGCACGCTGGAACAGGCGCGCCAGCGCGCCGGCGAACTCCTCCAACCGGCCTCGCATCCCCAAGCTGCTGCAGCGGACACTTGAGTTCAATCTCCCAGCCGTTATCTGCGATATCCACGGAAAGCTGCACTAAGGGGCCTGTCCGAGAGATCCCTAAGAACCGGAACCTTCCGGATCCCTCGTACCCAGGTCCTGCCATTTGCAAGCCGCTGATCGCCCGACGAATGGGAGATAAATCCAAATCCGCTCATGCCGCAATTTACGGATGAATTCGGCGCCTCGCCTCACTGAACCAATCAACGACCGACAGGTCCCACTCATTCTTGGTATGCATGCATTCATACCGCCTGCCGAGCCTGCCCCACAGGCCTACCCAAGGAGAAGCAAATGGCAAAGCCAACGATCGTATCCACAGACCTTGACGAAAAAAGCCAACGTCTGGACGCTCATACCGAAGACTCGGCCGACTCCCTGATGACAAGCAATCAAGGGGTGCGAATCAACGATGATCAAAATACGCTCAAGGCGGGCGAACGCGGGCCCAGTCTGTTGGAAGATTTCATTTTTCGCGAAAAAATTACCCATTTTGACCATGAGCGAATCCCTGAGCGCATCGTTCACGCGCGTGGCGCCGGCGCCCATGGCTATTTTCAGCCTTATGCATCCATGGCATCGGTCACCCGCGCCCAATTTCTTCAGGATCCTGCCAAAAAGACGCCGGTATTCGTGCGTTTCTCTACGGTTGCGGGCTCACGCGGTTCATCGGATCTCGCTCGGGACGTCCGCGGATTTGCCGTAAAGTTCTATACCGATGAGGGCAATTTCGATCTGGTTGGCAACAACATGCCGGTTTTCTTTATCCAGGATGCGATGAAGTTTCCGGACTTGATCCATGCCGTCAAAGCCGAGCCTCATAACGAAATTCCCCAGGCTCAATCGGCACACGATACTTTTTGGGATTTTGCTTCACTGATGCCGGAATCAACCCACATGCTCATGTGGGTCATGTCGGATCGTGCCATTCCTCGCAGCTATCGCATGATGGAAGGTTTTGGTGTCCATACCTTCCGCTTTGTGAATGAGAAAGGTGAGAGCCATTTCGTCAAGTTTCACTGGAAACCGTTGTTGGGAATGCATTCGGTAGTCTGGGACGAAGCGCTGCAGATTTCCGGGCAGGATCCGGATTTTCATCGTCGCGACCTGTGGGAAGCGATCGAGAACGGTAGCTTTCCAGAATGGGAGCTGGGGGTCCAGATCATTCCCGAGGAAGACGAGCACAAATTCGACTTCGACCTGCTGGATCCCACCAAGCTGGTTCCAGAGGAAATCGTGCCGGTGCAGCGTATTGGAAAAATGACGCTGAATCGCAACCCGGATAACTTTTTTGCTGAAACCGAGCAAGTGGCCTTTCATGTCGGTCATATCGTCCCGGGCATCGATTTCACCAATGATCCACTGCTGCAGGGACGGCTGTTTTCGTATACCGACACCCAGCTCATCCGCCTCGGTGGACCCAACTTTCACGAGATTCCGATCAATCGCCCCCTGACGGAGATTCATAACAATCAGCGCGATGGCGCCATGCGCCAGCAGATCAACCGCGGTCGCACGAGCTATCATCCAAACACTCTCGGTGGTGGTTGTCCGATGCAGGCAGGGCGCGACATGAGCGGATTCATCAGCCATGCCGAACGCATTGACGCCCGAAAAGTCCGCGAACGCAGTGACAGCTTTTTCGATCATTTCACCCAGGCGGCGCTATTCTGGAACAGTCAGTCCGATCGCGAAAAACAGAATATCGTCGATGCCTTCAGCTTTGAATTGAGCAAATGCGAGACACCTACCATTCGTAGCCGCATGGTGAATACGCTGGCACACGTCGATAAGATCTTGGCCCGCCAGGTAGCGATGAATCTGGGGCTGACGGTGCCGGACCCTTTGGAGCCGGTGCAGAATGGGGGCATGCCTGCCGATGGTGATCCCGCACGCTACGCGCCCCTTCCAATAAAGAATCCCGTCGGTACTTCGCTTGCGCTGAGCATGGACCATGCACCCAAAAATTCCATCAAGACTCGCAAAGTGGGCCTGCTGGCCGCTGACGGCGTGGATGATGCGAGCATCGATACCCTGAAAAAGATGCTCATCGCCGAGGGGGCCGTCGTGAAGATCATCGCGCCTCAGGCAGGACACATCACGACCAGCGCAGGGAAGACCGTCGCCGTCGACTTTGCCTTGTTTTCAGCCAGTTCGGTGCTGTTCGATGCCTTATGTCTTCTGGATGGAAGCCCAAGCGTTGCTGCCTTTGACTTGCATCCCAAGGCACGGCTCATGCTTCAAGAAGCCTATCGCCACTTCAAGCCCCTGGCGGCGATCGGTAATGCAGTCACCGTGCTCCAAAGCGCCATTGGGATTGCGGCCGCAGGCACCGGATCTGGAAAAGTCGAGAATGCCAAAGGCGTGGTAATGGGCGAGGCCAAGCAAGTCAAAGAAATAGCGAAGGTGTTCATGGGGGAAATTGCCCAACATCGACATTGGAATCGCTGATCCAGGGCAACGTCAGCAAAAAGATTCTTGCGAATCCACGCATTCTTGGGCGCGACTTTTCGGAGGTCGCGCCTTTTCCTTGTTTTAGGTATTCATGGGAAATCACCTTGAGTGACGTGGAACTGCGCAAAAGGATAGCCAACCACCCCTTTGGCGCATCAAGATCACGGGCTGGCCTTCACTCATGGTGAACAGGGATGTCGTGAAATGGTCATCTATGCGGGATAAGCTCACCGTTCCCGGGCCTGTGGCATGATCTTGATCCGTTTTCAGGGTCAAGACGCGTTACCTGATCACATCTAGATCCATCCCCAGGCCCCATTTTCCCGATGCCGCTTCGATTTACGACAAGCGTCATGCTTTGCGTTTCAAACCAGCGCCCGCGATCTCATCGCTTTAAGGAGATTGCGCGAAAGCTCACCATGAATCCGAAAGGGGCGCGACGAGATGAATGTAACCCAGTCGGCTGTGCGCGACTGCCCGGTGTGCGATGCCTCCGGTCGTGTGCCGCGCCCGGATTATTCACTGGATCCCTGGCGCATCGTCGAATGTACACAGTGCCGGATGATCTATTTGGAGAACGCGCCGGCCCAGGCCTTGCTGAAAACCGAGTACGCCTGGGAAGGCAGCAAGACCGACGAACGCACGCGCCGTCGACAGGGTCGGGCGCTGTATTACGCTTTCAGCGACAGCCTCAAGAAGATTCGCGACTTCTTCCATCGCCTGCGTGGCCTGCGCAAAGAAACCCGCTACATCGTGACGTTCTCGCCCGGTCAGCGCGTGCTGGATGTCGGCTGCGGTTCGGGTAACACGCTTGCCGATTTGCCGAACCATTTCATTCCCTATGGCATCGAGCCGTCGCCTGGCCTGTGCGAAACAGCGCACCGACTTTTTGCGGCGCGTGGGGGCGCCTGCATTCATGACGTGGCCGTGGGTGGATTCGCGCGTCTGGCGGGCAGCAAGTTTGACTTCGTGGTCATGCGATCCTTTCTGGAGCATGACTCCGAAGCGATGGCGACGCTGAAGGCCGCACACGGCGCGCTGAACGAAAATGGCGGTGTACTGATCAAGGTGCCGAATATCGATTGCTGGAACGCCATGTTGCGCAAGACCGGCTGGCCGGGCATGCGCTACCCGGACCACGTCAATTACTTCACGCCGACGACGCTTGCGCAGATGCTGAAAAATGCCGGTTACCGCCGCGTCTACATGCCCTTGCGATGGCGCCTGCCCACCAGCGACAACCTCTGGGCCGTCGCGTTTCGCTGAGATGATGCCCACGACGGCCCGTGGCGCAAATGCCCCGCTTGCCCCATCAATTTCCGACAGGGTGTGAACAGGCTGGTCCAGAATGTCTCTCGGGCCGGCCCATTGCCCGGATCAGATGGCGCCCCCAAACAGGGCCTCAAGCGCGTTGACTGCGCCGATCATCCCGCGGTTTGCCAAGCGTACGCGGCTCCCATCAGGAATTCGTCCAAGTTGGGCACAGGGTTTTCCGCGAGTCGAACCCGCTAGGCGCGCGCCGCCGGGACGGACGGCAATGCGTCGGCGCCATAGGCATGCAGGGCCAGGGTGCCGAACATCCAGTTGCGATGCTGCGGCGCCAAGCCCTGCGCGCCGGCAGCGCCCAGAGCCACCAGGAAGGGCAGGTAATGCTCCAGCGTGGGATGGGCGCGGCGACCATGGGGCAGCGTCCAGGGGTGACACAGCGCCTCCCGATCGCCCGCTTCCAGGGCCTGTTCCAGCGCGGTCATGAACTCGACCGCCCAGGATGCGGCCTGACCTTCCGGGGCATGCCAGTGGATCTCGCCCAGGTTGTGGGTGATGCCTCCGCTGCCGACGATCAACACACCCGCCTCCCGCAACGGGGCCAAGGCCTCGCCCAGCGCCAGATGCCAGGGGCCACCTTCACGCACGCACAGGGACAACTGAAACACCGGCAGCGGCGCTGCGGGCCAGATGCATTTGAATGGCAGCCACACCCCATGGTCGAACGGCCGCTCCTCGGCCAGGACAGGGATGCCCTGGGCAACCAGCGTTTCACGCAACCACCGCCCCAGCGCAGCGTCTCCCCGGGCGGCCCAACTTTGAGCATACAAGGCCGGGGGAAAGCCATAAAAGTCGTGTTGAATGGCCGGATGCGGCACGGCGCCAGCCAGCCGCGGCGCGGGCGCGTCCCAATGGGCCGAGATGCACAGGACCGCGCGCGCCTCCGGCGCAACGAGCGGGGCCAAGCGCGTCCAAAACGCCGTGGTGCGGTTGGGCTCGGTCAGAAACGTGGGAGACCCGTGGGACAAGAACCAGACTGCTTGCATCACGCTGCCCTTGCTGAATCATCGAATTGCTCAAAATACGCCGATGGATCCCATCCGAAAACCGGTCGCGCCAAGCCATAAGACCATTGAAGAGTCGCCGCCCTGTCCGTCTGGCCCCACCACTACCGCAAAGCGCAGGGGCATGGCGCGCCGGGATCCATCGCAATGCCCAAGTCGCCGCGTGCTTGGGATCGCCACGCCCAAGATATGGTTAGACGCGCTATTTCCGGAACCGCCTTGACCGGCGCGCCACCGGTTCCGCAGCGTCGCGCGTCGCGCCCGATCAACGTCCCCGCAACGCGCGCACCCCGCGCCATTCGTTGGCCAGATACTGCACGATGCCGCGCAAGGAGCTGATCCCGGTATCCGGCTCCTCTCCGCGCCCAAGCCGCAGCAACTGCACGCAATACCAGCCCTGGGCATACATGTGGTTGAAATTGCGAATGCGGTTCACCGTACTGGCCGGCCCCAGGATGCCGGGCCCCATGCGCAGCCGGTTTTCATAACGCGGCGCCTCGCTCGCCTGCCCGGACAGCAGCCGGCGCGGCAGATCGGTGTCCACGCACATGGGCCGCCCCAGCCCAATGACGTCCAGCGCATCCTCGCCCAGCGCCTGGTTCATGCCGATCAAACTGCGAAAGCCCCCCGTCACCATCAGCGGAATCCGGCAGACTTTGCGCATGCGCTCGGCGTATTCCAGGAAATACGCCTCCCGCGCCAGGGTGCTCTGCGCCTTGGCCGGGGCGCGATCGCCCTCGGCGCCGGTGCCGAAAAATGAGAGCTGCTCATAGGTGCCCCCGGAAATCTCCAACAGATCCACCCCAGCCTCCTGCAGCCATTGCGCCACCTGCATGGATTCGGCGTCGGTGAAGCCGCCCTTCTGGAAATCCGCCGAGTTCAGCTTGACGCAGATGGGAAAGGCCGGCCCCACCCGCTCGCGAATCGAGCGCACCAGAGTGAGCAACAACCGCGCACGGTTTTCCAGGCTGCCGCCCCATTGATCCGTGCGTTGATTGGCCTTGGGGGAGAGGAATTCGCTGAGCAGGTAGCCATGGGCGGCGTGCAGCTGGACGCCGGTAAAACCGGTGTCGCGGGCCACCCCGGCTGCCGTGGTGAAGCGCGCAATCACCTCGGCGATGTCGCTCTCGGTCAGGGCGCGAGGCTTGCCGAACGCACCGCCCGGCAGTTTCACCGGCACCGCCGAAGGCCCTACCGGTTCGGCGTTGAGGTAGCGGATGGTCTGGCGGCCGGCGTGGCTGAGCTGCATCCAGAGTTGATTGCCGCCCACCGTCCCCGCGCGCGCCAGGGCCGCCAGCGCCTCCTCGCCGCCATTGCTGTCGATGGCGATGTTGCCGGGGCGCTCCAGATAGCGGCGGTCGACCTGCACATTGCCGGTGATCACCAATCCCGCGCCGCCCTCCGACCACTTGCGATAGAGTCGCTGATGAGCCTCGGTCGCGCGGTTATGGCCGTCCGACAGACCTTCGGTGAGCGCTGCCTTGGCGAGCCGATTGGATAGTGTGACGCCGCAAGGCAGGGTCAGGGGCGAGGCGATGGTGACCGTCATAAAAACTTCCCTCCTGAATGCTTAGAGTCTCTGAACCGTCGCCGTGTTGCGGGCGTTGCCCCAGTATAGGGCGCGTCATTCGGGGATAGCGGCGCTCCCGTCTGGTTCGGGCTCATGAACGGACTTGCTTGCGGAATACCGCTTCAGGGCGACGCCGGAAGCGTCATCCGGACAAATTGGGCGCGGCCATCCACCGTGAACGAACTCACCACCAATGCCAGCCCCAGCGCCGCCAGCCCCTGCACCAGCCACAGCGGCAGGATGGGCGCAAAACCAGCGGTGAGCAGGGCGGCATTGGTCACCCCGCACACCGCCCGCCGCCGGCTGGGCGGCAGGGGACGGTTCAGGGCAGGCCAGCGGCACCCGGCCAGCAGATAGCCATAACGCAACAGGCCGGTGGTCAATACCCAAGGCCCAAGCTGATCGGCCCGCAGCAGCAGGATTCCGGCGATGAGCACGAACAGGGCATCGATCTCCAGATCGAAGCGCGCTCCGAACGGCGAGACCGTTCCCTGTCGCCGGGACAGATAGCCGTCCACCCCGTCGGCCAGCAAAAACAGCGTCCCCAATGCCACCGACCCCCAGCCAACAGGGGATAACTCCCAGCCCCACGCTCCCCAGAGTAACAGCGCCCATCCGCGAGCAGCGGTGATCCGGTTGGCCCAGCCCCAGCGGCTGTGCGGCGCGTGCTCCGGCAGATGACGCCACACCCAGGCCGCACCGGGCAGGCACATCAGCACAAACCACCCCACCATGCGCCATGCGTCCTCGGCCGTGGGCGCGAGCAGAACCAGAAACACCGGGCCCGCGCCCAGCCCGAGCGTCAGGCTGCCAAGGACTTCGCGCCGCAAGCGGTTGGCGGCAGGTTCAGCTAAGGCCGCCATGCCAGCACGTCCCGATGGGCCACCTGGATTTGCAGCGCCCCTTGCGCCAACTGACCCAGCCTTTGCGTCAGCCAGTCCCCGGCGCGGTCCCGCAGGCCGGGTTGTTGCTCGCAGGCGGCGCGCACATAGCCTTCCAGCCAGGCCCCCGTCAGCAAGGGGTGCGTCGATCCCAGCCGCCAGACGCTGGCGGCATCGCGCACGCGATAGCCTGCGGTGCGCAAGGCCAGCGCCCAACCCACGGCGGCCGCGCCTCCCAATGCGGGCCCCAGCCCCTTGTCACGGCGCATGTGGGCGGCAAAAGCGCGCCCCAGCAAGCCATCCAGCGGCAGGGCGGGATGGAATTGCGGCCCATCCACCACGTTCAGCGCCAGATACACCGAGCGCACTTGCGCGGCCGCTGCCTGGGCCGCGAATCGGCCCGCCCAGCACCAGGACACCAGATCCCCCCAGGCACTCGCCGCCACCGCGGTTACCCCACTCAGGTCCGGGACGCCAGCGGACAGGTCGATGCACTGCCAGTGCAGTTCACACGCCCCATCGGGTCCGCGCAGCCAAACGGGATCGCCGGTCGCGAACGTCCAGTCGGGATGGTCCCACGCCCAATGGGCAAAGCGCGCCTCCGCCCGCGCAATCAGGCCGGCATCGCCTTCGAGCGCCTGCCAATGCACCGACCGGCGCAGCCGGGGCAGGCAGGCGCGCAGCAGGGATCCGGTGCCGGCGCCCAATTCCATAATCCGGGCCTCGGTGGGCAAGCCTTCCAACCAGGCCGCAAGCAAGTCGGCATCGCGGGCTTCCGTATCGGCCGGTTCACGCCAGCGCAGCCAGTCGGCATCGAAGCCGGCGCCCTGGGCGTGCAGGTCGATTTCATTCCCCATGCGCCGCCTCCCCCGTCGTTTGCATGAGGGTGTGAAACACAGTCGCGGTCGCCGGCCAGTCACCCAGCCGACGCCGGTGACGGTGGGCCTGCGCCGCCCAACGCCGACGCGGGCGCGATGCGCCCAAGGCCTGCGCCAAGGCCCGCCGCAGCGCGCGCGGGTCGGCGCCGTGCACCCGCATGCCGGTGGTGGCTGGTACGGTTTGGGCGATGGCGCCGCCACGGGTCGTGACCACCGGCAGCCCGTGGGCCAGGGCCTCGGCCAGCGCCATGCCGTAGCCTTCCAGACGCGAGGCGAACACGAACAGATCCGCCTGCCGATAGTGCTGCGTCAAGTCCCGAGCATCCAGCTCGCCGGCCAGCCGCACCCGCTGGCGCCAGCCGGCGCGGTCACGGGTCGCGCGGATGCGCCGCGCGGTGTCCGCCGCGCCGCGTTCCCCGCCCACGCAGACCAGCCGCCAAGGCAGATGCCGCAACCCGCGCAACGCCGCCAGCAAACGCAGATGGCCCTTGCGCGGCGTGAGGGTGGCGACGCACAACAGCCGCACCGGCCCGCGCCGAGGCGGTCGCGGCAGTCGGCGCGCCGGGCGATCGGTACCGGGAAGCGCCACATGCAGCCGTGCGGCTGCAATGCCCCGCGCCACCAGCATGGCGCGGGTGACGGCGCTGGTCACCACCACGGCGTCCACCCGTTCCAAAGCCTGGGTTTCCCAATGATCCAGCCGCCGCGCCTGATCCGGCTCTAGCCCCGTCTCAAGGGCCAAGGGATGGTGGATCAGCGCAATGACTGGCCCTGGGCGGTCGCCCGCCGCCAAGGCGGGGCCAAAGGCCGGCAGCGCCAGCCCATCGATCACCAGACCTGCGCCCGCGGCAGCGCTTTCCCGCCAGACGGCATCGGCTGCCGCCCAGGCCGCAGCGTCTGGATCGGGATGGCGACCCACCAACGGGTGGACCTGCAGCGCCGTGCCACGCGCACGCAAGGCCGCTACCACCTGGGCATCGTAGCGATAGCCGCCGGTACGCTGATCCAGCGGCCCGGGCAGTGCCCAATGCCACTTCATGGGCAAAAAGGCGCCTCGAAACTGGCCCAAGCCCGCGGATTTTCCCGCAGCACCACCCGCACCATCCGGATCCGCCCGGCCTCCTCGGAACCCAAATCCCCGTTCCGCAGCGCCGCGCACAGATCGGCATGGATCGCCGCCGCCATCACCTCGGTGGTGGTGTTGCGTCCGGCAAAGCGCGGCAATTCGTCCAGGTCGCGGTAATCCAGGGGCGCAAGGATGGCAGCGAGCACCTCGGCTGCCCGGCCCATGTCGGCCACCACCCCATCCGCGTCCAGCCGTTCGGCGAACAGGGTCACCTCCACCGCGAAGGTCGCGCCGTGCAGCCGCTGCGCCGGGCCGAAGCGCTCGCCCCGCATGCGGTGGGCGATCATGAGGTGATTGGTCAGGGTCAAGCCGTACACAGGGCCAGTCTCCGTTTTGAATGCCGTCAAAAAATCGCCGTCTCGGGCCGCAAATAGCGCGCGCATGCCAAGTGTCCGGCCCGCGATGGAATTCAGCAGCGCCCGTTTGCGTCAGCCGTAGGACAACACCTGGCACAGCGCGCCGGGGGCGGCGCAGACCCGGGCCAGCGCGCGCGGCGCATCGGTGAACGACCAATTGGGCTCCAGCAGCGCGTCGAGCACCGGATCGCGCAGCAGCGCAAGCGCCAGATCCAGCCGCCGACCTGCTGTCCAGCGGGCACGGCGGGCGCCAGCCACCGTGCCCACCTGAGAGGCGCGAATCTGCAATCGGCGGGCATGGAACGCCCCGCCCAGGGGCAGGTTCACCAGGTCGTCGCCATACCAGCTCACCTCCACCACCCGCGCCTCGAACCCCGCCAGTTCCAGCGCTTGGATCAGCCCCGCCGGCTGGCCGCTGGCATGGAATACGACATCGGCCTCCCCGGTCGCCGCCGCCGGGCTGACCCAGTGCAAGCCCAACGCCCGCGCCACGGCTTCACGTCCCGGATCGGGATCCACCAAGGTCACCGCCGTGCCGGCGATGCGCGCACACAGATAGGCCACCAGCAGCCCCACGACCCCGCCGCCCACCACGCACACCCGGTCGCCCACCCGCACGCCACCGTCCCACAGCGCGTTGACGGCGGTTTCCATGTTGGCAGCAAGCACAGCGCGACGGGGCGGCAGATCCGGGGGCAGGAGATGCAGGGCGTCCGGCGGCACTCGGCAACGATCCTGGTGCGGATGCAGGACAAAGGCCCAGCGGCCCCGGTCCGGTCCGTCCTCCACCTGTCCCACCAAGCTATAGCCGTACTTGACCGGCGCGGGGAATAGCCCTTCCTGGAACGGGCAGCGCATGCGCTCCCATTCGCTCTCCGGGACCCGGCCCTGGAACACCAGGCTTTCGCTGCCCCGGCTGATGCCGCTGAAGCGGGCGCGCAGTGCGACGTATCCCGGCGCATCGGAAACTGAAGCCGGGCGCAGTTCCGCCGCATGTGGCGCCGTGATCCACAACGCCGTCGCCTGCTTCATGCCCGCTCCCCCGAAACGTCCAGATCGAACAACACATCGCAGCCCTGTAGATAGCGCTTTTCCGGCGGGCGGCGGCGCGCCTGCGACAAGCCTTCGGGCAAATCGATGCCCAAATGCCCGGCCCCCAGCAGCACCGGCGCAACCGTGATCTGCAAGCGATCCAGGCAACCCTGGGCCAGGAAGCGCGACACGGTGACGCCACCGCCTTCCACCAGGACGCGCGACCAGCCCAGCGCGGCCAATGCATCCAACAAATCCGCCAAGTCGAGCCCGCCCGTACCCCGACGCACGGCGAGTTGCACCACGTGAGCTGGCAAATGCGGGTTGGGCGCGGTGTCATTGGCCCGGCAATAAACCACCGGGGCCGCGCCATCCGCCAGCATGCGAAAGCGCCCGTCCAGCCGGGCGTCGGTATCAATCACCACGCGCGCCGGATGGCGCCCCGGGACCCGCCGCACCGTCAACTGGGGGTCATCGGCGCGCACGGTAGCGGCGCCCACC
Organism: Pseudomonadota bacterium; assembly: GCA_002862435.1. GTDB lineage: Bacteria > Pseudomonadota > Gammaproteobacteria > UBA5335 > UBA5335 > Macondimonas. Next base: position 90,673 of record PKDC01000006.1, read on the forward strand.
ACCACCGCGTCGACCAGCGCCCGCAACCGATGCATGTGATCGTAATTCTGAGGCCCCGTCAGCCCGGCGGAACAACCCTCGGCTGGCGCAATGCGCCCATCCAGGCTCTGGCCAAGATGCGCGATGACCAGCCGCCGACCCGGCGGGCAACACGCCAGCGGTAGATGCAGGTCGAACAACTGAGCAACGGGCTCGGACAGGGGAGTTGTGCTGCGCCAGCGGCCGTCGGGAAGAATCCGGACCTGATCGGGCCGCAGCGGCGCACCCGGCAAAACGCGCCGCAGCGCATCCGGCGCCAGATCAAACACGCATGCAGCCGGCGGATGCGCGCGCACATCCGCATCCACGGCGCGAATGGCCGCCCACGCCCGATCCACATCCCAAGCCGCAGGCAGGCCGGAGGCCGGTAAATACATCTCACACCCTCCCTGGCGGCGATGAATGGCTTTAGCAGGAAAAGTGGCTGTCAGCGCCGGCGCTGTCAAGGGCTGCGTTCAAGAGACGAGCCGTTCTCGGCCCAAACCACAACGCGGCAAGGAGCGGGTGGTTGTTCAGTTCCCCCGATCCTTCGTGCGGTTACTTGCCGATGCAGAAGCTGGAGAAGATGCGGCCCAACAGATCATCGCTGGTGAAGCTGCCGGTAATCTCGCCCAGGGCGTCATGGGCGAGGCGAAGTTCCTCGGCGGCCAGCTCACCGGCGCGGTCATGGCGCAGCCGGACATCCGCCAGATCGAGATGCGTCGCGGCACGGGTGAGGGCGTCCAGATGCCGACGGCGGGCGGAAAACACGCCGGTCCCGCTGCCGATATAGCCGGCACAGTCTTTCAGGTGGGCGCGCAGGTCGTCCAGGCCGGCGCCGGTTGCCACCGAAATGCGCAAGGCAGGAACCGCCGCTGCTTGCAGACCCGGCGCGGCCTCGGTGAGGTCAATCTTGTTGTGAATGACGGTTACCGGCAGATCGGCAGGCAGGTCATGCTGGCGCAGCAGATCGGCGGGCATGGGCGGCGGTCCGGGGGGAAGCTGGCTGTGATCCAGCACGAACAGCACCCGATCCGCTTGGGCGACGGCGGCGCGAGCGCGGCGGATGCCTTCCTGTTCCACCGGGTCGTGGCCCTCGCGCAGGCCGGCAGTGTCCACCACATGCAAGGGCAGGCCATCGATGACGATCTGGGTGCGCAAGACATCGCGTGTGGTGCCCGCATGGGCGCTGACGATGGCGGTTTCATCGCCGCTCAAGGCATTCAGCAGGCTTGATTTTCCCGCATTCGGCGGGCCGGCGATGACCACCGTGAGCCCATCCCGCAGCAGCCGGCCCTGGCCAGCCTGGGCCTGCAACCGGGTGAGGTGTTCGCGTAGCGCGTCCAGTTGGCGGCCGATCTCGGCATCGGCGAGGAAATCCACCTCTTCATCGGGAAAATCGATGGCCGCTTCGATGTAAACGCGCAAGCGGATGACCGCTTCCGCGAGGCTGTTCACTTCCTCGGAAAATGCGCCCTGCAAGGAGGCCATTGCGGCGCGCGCCGCCGCGGCCGAGCCGCTGGCGATGAGGTCGGCGACCGCCTCGGCCTGAGCCAGATCCAGCTTGCCATTGAGAAAGGCGCGTTCGGAGAATTCGCCGGGCCGGGCGAGCCGGGCCCCCAACGACAGGCAGCGGGCGAGCAGCAAGTCCAGCACCACCGGCCCGCCGTGACCCTGCAGTTCCAGCACGTCTTCGCCGGTGAAGGAACGGGGCGCGGGAAAATAGAGCGCGAGACCCTCATCGATGGCGGCGCCTGCGGCGTCGCAAAACCTGCCGCGCCGCGCCATCCGGGGTGGTGGCAGGCTGCCCAGCAGGACTTGGGCCAGCGTTGGCACGGCGGGGCCGGACAAGCGGATGATGCCCACGCCACCGAAGCCCGGCGGCGTGGCAATGGCGGCGATGGTGTCGACCGGGGCGGTCATGACCGCGACGGGATCATCAGGTGGCGGGGGCGTGCCGAAGCTTTTCGGACTCCACCTTGCGCGTGATGTACCACTGCTGGAGGATGCCCAGGGTGTTGCTGATCACCCAATACAGCACCAGGCCGGCGGGGAAGAGGGCAAAGAAAACCGTCATCACCACGGGCATCATCATCATGACACGCTGCTGCATGGGGTCCATGGTGCCCTGGGCGGTACTCAGCTTTTGCTGGATCAGCATGCTGATGCCAAACAGGACCGGCAGCACGTAGTAGGGGTCTTTCGCCGAGAGGTCATTGATCCACAGGAAGAAGGGCGCCTGACGTAGCTCCACGCTCTCCAGCAGCACCCAGTAAAGCGCAATGAACACCGGCATCTGCACGAAGATGGGAAGGCAACCGCCCAGGGGATTGAATTTCTCCTTGCGGTAGAGCTCCATCATGGCTTCGTTGAGCTTCTGCTTGTCCTCGCCATAGCGGTCGCGCAAGGCCTGGATGCGCGGGGCGAATTCGCGCATCTTGGCCATCGAGCGATATTGCGCTTCGGATAGCTTGAAGAAACCCAGCTTGATGAGCACCGTCAGGGCGATGATGGCCAGCCCCCAGTTGCCGAACAGCGCGGCATGCAACCACGACAGCACCCAGAACAGCGGCTTGGCGATGATGGTCAGGAAACCATAATCGACAGCGAGTTCCAGGCCGGGCGCCACATTGGCCAGCACGTTCTGTTCCTTGGGCCCCAGGAACAAGCGTGCTTCCAGTTCGCGGGTCTCCCCGGGCGCCAGTTCCACCGTCTCTCCGGTCAGGCCCAATATCACCTGGCCGGCAGGAAGCAGCTTGCTGTAATAGTGGCTTTTCGCACTGGCATCACCCAACAGGGCGCCCAGGAAATAATGGTCGGAGAACGCAACCCAGCCGCCAGGTTGGGTCAGATCAATGGGCGTTTCCGTCAGCTTGGCAAACGGGGTCTTCTGGTAGCGGCGGCCATCGTAGTAGGCCGCACCGGTAAACGTGGTGGGCATCAGGATGTTGCGCTTGGGTGCCGGCGGCGGCAATTGCTGGAGTTGGCTGTACAGATTGCCACGCCAGGGCGTTTCGCTGCGGTTGTCCACGCGAAAATCGACCCGGACCACATAGCTGCCGCGTTCGAAGGTATAACGCTTGGTGACGGTCAACCCGGAAGCATCCGTCCAGCTGAGTGGGACTTCCAGCGTCTTTTCCCCGTCCTTGAGGGTGAAGCGCTCCGCCGTGGCGCGATAGGTAGCGCGATGATCCGGCGCGGGACCACTTGCTGCCACCAGGCCATTCTGGGCAATGTAAAACTGACCGTCGCGGTCCGAGAGCAACTGGACCGGCGAATTCGGCAGATCGGTGGACAAGGCATATTTTCGCAGGGCGAGCCGACGCAGATCGCCGCCCAATGTGTCGATTTCGCCGCTGAACAAATCCGTTTCGACGACGATGCGTTCACTGCTGGCCAGCACGGGCGTCGGCTGCCGGATTTCACCCGGCGGCGGGGGATTGAGTGCAGGCGCATCCAAGGCCGGGAGGTCAGAGCCAACGGCTGGTTCCGTCACGGCGGCAGTTTGTGCGACGGCCGGCACAAGCTTTGCGACGTCCTCTTGCCATGCCTGCCAAATCAGGAACATGACGGCGGCCAGGACGGCATAAAGGGTAAAGCGAATGTTTTCCATGACAACAGGCCTAGGGACGCGCAGGGGTTGGGCGAACCGGCACTTTAGCCCGTGAGGCCAGACGTCGCCAGTGTCGATCGAGGGAGGACCGCAGGGATTCACCAGTCAACTGTCCGGCGCCATGGCGGGCCATGACCACCACATCCCATCCCGCCAGCTCGTGCTGGCGCAATCGAAAACTTTCCCGGCAGGTCCGTTTGAGGCGGTTGCGCGCCACCGCATTGCCCGCGGATTTAACGGAGATCGCGAGCCCGAGGCGGGCGTGGTCCAAGCCGTTCGGACGGGCCAGGATCACCAGACCGGGGTCGCCTTGACGGTGACCCTCCGCGCGCAGGGCAGCGAACTGACCCGCCCGGGTCAAGCGTCGAGATGGCGGGAAACCCCGCTCTCCCATGGAAGATGAATCGATCAGACGGTCAGGCGATGACGGCCCTTGGCGCGCCGAGCCTTGATGACCAAACGACCATTCTTGGTCGCCATCCGGGCGCGAAACCCATGGGTGCGCTTACGACGCAATTCGCTGGGCTGGTAGGTTCTTTTCATGGCGTCAACCGCTGTTCCGGCAAGTGATTGGGATCCCGCAGGTCGGACGGGAGGGCCGCAAATCCTACGTCCGCAACGGTAGGGCTGTCAATTGGATTGTCGGTGGCTTGCGATCCTAAAGCGGTATAGACTGATTTGCCCGTAGCATAAAGACGGGGATTCATTTTGTTTATCCTTTTTATTACAACAAGTTGGGTCCTCTTGTGTCTGTCTGGCAAAATTGTCTCGATGCATTGCAGTCGCAACTCCCGGAACAAGAATTCGGGGTCTGGATCCGCCCTTTGCAGGCGGTGGAGGAAAACGGCCGACTGCGCCTCCTCGCGCCCAATCCCATCGTCCAGGAATGGGTCAAAAACCACTATCTGGACCTGATTCAAACCATCCTGGCGCGATTTCCCCAAGGGATCTCGCCCCCCGCCGGTATCGAAGTAGGCTCCGCAACGCCCATAGCCCCGATGATGCAGTCTGAACCAATCCGATCGTTCATGTCCGTCCGCAATGAACCCGTGATGGGCAACCGCATCAATCCCGCCTTCACCTTCGATACCTTTGTGGAAGGCAAGTCCAACCAACTGGCGTTTGCCGCAGCCCGGCAGGTCGCTGAAAATCCAGGGGAATCCTACAATCCACTGTTTCTCTACGGGGCAGTGGGTCTGGGCAAGACCCATCTCATGCATGCCGTTGGCAATGAATTGATGCAGCGGCATCACGGCGCCAAGGTGGTCTACCTGCATTCCGAACGTTTCGTGACCAACATGGTGCATGCCTTAAAAAATCATAAGATTAATGAATTCAAGAACTTCTACCGATCTCTCGACACCTTGCTGATTGACGACATCCAGTTTTTTGAAGGCAAGGAACAATCCCAAGAAGAGTTTTTCCATACCTTCAACGCCCTGCTCGAAGGACAGCGCCAGATCATCCTGACCTGTGATCGCTATCCCAAGGAGGTCCAAGGCCTGGAAGAACGGCTGCGTTCCCGCTTTGGTTGGGGACTCACTGTGGCTGTGGAACCCCCGGAACTCGAAACCCGGACCGCCATCCTGATGAAAAAGGCAGAACAGATGGGTGCGGAACTGCCGGATGCCGTCGCTTTTTTTATCGCCAAACAGGTGCGCTCCAATGTGCGGGAACTGGAAGGCGCGCTGCGGCGCGTGATTGCGCATAGTCAATTCAAAGGCTTACAGATCACGCTCGAGGCCGCCCGCGAAGCGCTCAAAGACCTTTTGCTTCTGCAGGAAAAATTGGTCACGATCGAAAACATCCAGCGCACGGTCGCCGAATACTACAAACTTAGGGTCAGCGACCTGACGTCCATCCGTCGTACCCGCACCATTGCGCGGCCCCGACAGATCGCCATGACGCTGGCCAAGGAGCTGACTTCGCACAGTCTGCCGGAAATCGGCAAGAGCTTTGGCGGCAGGGATCACACCACGGTCCTTCACGCTTGTCGGAAGACCGCGGAATTGCGTGAAACCGACCTGCGGACCAGCGAGGATTACCAAAACCTGCTGCGTATCCTGTCGGCCTGAACCAGGGCGAAAGCTGTGGATAAGCTGTCAACAAGGGATGGGGTATTTTGCCCAGAATCAAAAAACCCGACTTATCCACATTTCATCCACAATCCGCCCACAAGCAGGGAAGTCGGCTAAAATCAATCAATCTATTGAAAACAAAGTCGATTATTGAGTTCATCGACTCATCCACAAGCTCTAGTATCACCATCAATAAACCAAGAATTTATATTTGGCTCCCACCATTGCTGAGATGATGTGACATGAAATTCGAATTGCAGCGCGAGGAACTACTGAAACCTCTGCAAACGACCATAGGAGTCGTTGAGCGCAGACAAACCATGCCGATCCTGGCCAACGTGCTCTTTCAGGTTGACGGCGATCGCTTCTGGATCACCGGGACTGACCTCGAAATCGAAATGGTCGCCCAAGGTGTCTGTGTTGCTGAATCAAATGGCAGTGCAACGGTTTCTGGCCGAAAGTTGCTGGACATCGTCCGGAGCCTGCCTGAAGGAGCAACGGTTCAGTGCAGCGTGGACAATGATCGCCTGGCGATACGCGCAAAACGCAGCCGATTTTCATTGGCAACGCTCCCCGTCACGGATTTTCCGGTAAGCCGTACACAGGAAGGTGAAATCCGGCTTTCACTGGATCAAGGGCGCTTGAAGTCTTTGTTTGATTTGACGCAATTCAGCATGGCCCATCAGGATGTGCGGTTTTACCTGAACGGCCTCTTGCTGGATTTACGACCGGGCCTGCTACGCGCAGTTGCCACGGATGGACACCGGCTGTCGATGGCTGAAACGGTACTGGACAGTGGACTCAACGAAACCCGCCAACTGATCATTCCGCGAAAAGGCATCCTGGAGCTGCAAAAACTGCTCGGTGAAGGAGATATTGAGCTCCAGATCTCGGGAAATCAGATTGGTGCATCCATGAACGGGATTCGCTTTACCAGCAAACTGGTCGACGGTCGATTCCCGGATTATGAGAAGGTAATTCCTCCCCACCTTCCCCGCACGCTGATTGTCAATCGCCTTGAGTTGCGCCAGGCGTTATCGCGGGCGGCCATTTTGTCCAATGAGAAATTCCGAGGGGTTCGTCTCAGCCTCGACAAGGAAGGCGTCACCATCCGTGCCCACAATGCGGAACAGGAAGAAGCAGAGGAATTTCTGGCGGGGAACTACCAGGGTGACCCCATGGAGATTGGTTTCAATGTCAACTATATCCTGGAGCCCTTGGCCGTGCTGTCCTCTGAATCAGTGCGCTTGCAATTTTCCGATGCCAATGGCAGTTGCGTCATAACCGCTGTCGATACAGCTAGCCCAGCGGTTCCCAGCAGCCATGTGGTAATGCCCATGCGACTTTGAGGCAAGCGGATGAGCTTGCACGCGCTGAAGGGACGCGATTTTCGACTGTTTACCTCCCTTCAGATGGAATGTCATCCCGAGGTCAACCTGATCATCGGACCCAATGGCAGCGGTAAAACCTCGCTTCTGGAAGCAATTTACCTGCTTGGCAGAGGAAAATCCTTTCGCACAGCCAGGCGCCAGAGTCTTTGGCGCCGTGGATGCGACAGGTTTTCATTGCAGGCCTTGCTATCCGGGGCCTTTGATCGACAGATCGGCCTGACGCTCAATGCCTCTGCCGCCTCATTGTCCTTTCGACTTCAAGGTGAACCCGTCAAGGTCCTGAGTGAGCTTCTTCCTCTTCTGCCCGTTCAGTTGCTTGATCCGCGGACGACCCCCCTTGTTTCAGGAAGCCCTGCTGACCGCCGCCGATTTCTTGATTGGGGATTGTTCCACGTGGAACCCCGTTTTCATGCCCATTGGCGGACCTATCAGAGAGCACTGGATCAACGCAATGCCGCCTTGCGTGCAGGATCCCCGCCTTTGATGCTGGTCGCTTGGGAACAAGCGATGATTGAACATGGACTTGTGCTCAATGAATTGCGCTCAACGTATATTGAGCATCTCCTGCCTTTGATACGGCCCTGCCTGGATAAACTGGATTGCTCTGGTGAACTGGAATGTCGCTATCAGCCCGGTTGGCCGCGTGAAAAGTCGCTTGAAGAAGCACTCGTTTCCAGTCGATCACGGGATCGTGCCCAGGGATTTTCCTCGATAGGCCCGCATCGGGCTGATCTGCTGATACGTGTCGATGGGCATGCAGCGTTCCAGCAAATGTCGCGAGGGGAAGAAAAGCGTTGGACCTATGCCTTATTGATGGCCCAAGTCATCCATCTGCACCAGACAACCGGTCAAAAGCCGATCGTCTTGGTCGATGACCCAGTCTCTGAGCTGGATGAAAGTCACTGGTTGCGCCTTTCAGAATTGCTTGGAGAGTTGCCCGCCCAGCGGTTTGTGACCCTGATCGATGCCGCACAAGCCCGCCCCCCTGTTCATGGCGCCTTGTTCCACGTGGAACAGGGTATCGTCTCAAGAATGCTATGATGTTCCTTTTTCCGGGTGCCTCTTTCGCATGAGTGCAACAAGCTACGATTCTTCTAACATCAAGGTGCTGCGCGGTCTTGATGCGGTCCGTAAACGTCCCGGCATGTACATTGGCGACACCGATGACGGTTCGGGTCTGCATCACATGGTGTTCGAGGTGGTGGACAATGCCATCGACGAAGCGTTGGCGGGGCATTGCACCAACATCCAGGTCGCCATCGAAAACGACAACACCATCATGGTTTCGGATAACGGGCGCGGAATTCCTGTCGATATCCATGCGGAAGAAGGGCGATCCGCTGCCGAAGTGATCATGACCATCCTGCACGCGGGCGGAAAATTCGATGACAACTCCTACAAGGTTTCCGGAGGCCTGCATGGCGTCGGCGTTTCCGTCGTCAATGCTCTCTCCGAAACCTTGGAACTGACCATCCATCGCGAAGGCAAGACACACTTTCAACGCTATCACCTAGGCGAGCCCCAAGCGCCACTCGTCGTCACTGGCGATACCAATCAGCGCGGCACACTCATCCGGTTCAAGCCCAGCCCCTTGATTTTCAGCAATATCGAGTTTCATTACGACATCCTGGCCAAACGGCTCCGGGAACTGTCGTTCCTGAATTCCGGCGTGCGCATCGAACTGCGGGATGAACGCGGTGAAGGCCGTCAAGCCGTGTTCGAATACCAAGGCGGCATCCGCGCTTTTGTCGAGCATCTCAACCAGAAGAAAACCCCGCTGCATCCCCGGATTTTCTATTTCTCGGGCGAGCGCGATGGCATCGGCGTGGAAGTGGCGATGCAATGGAACGACTCCTACCAGGAGACGATGTTCTGTTTCACCAACAACATTCCCCAACGCGATGGCGGTACCCATCTGGCTGGTTTTCGTGCAGCGCTGACGCGAACCGTCAATGGCTACATCGAAAGCGCAGGGCTGAACAAGAAAGAAAAGCTCTCACTGATGGGCGACGATGCCCGTGAAGGTTTGACTGCCGTGCTGTCGGTCAAAGTGCCGGACCCCAAGTTTTCCTCACAGACCAAGGACAAGCTGGTGTCCTCGGAGGTCAAGGCAATCGTGGAGTCGCTGGTGGCCGAACGGCTGCAGGACTTTCTGTTGGAGCATCCCCACGATGCCAAGGCCGTGGTCGGTAAGGTCATGGACGCCGCCCGCGCGCGGGAAGCCGCCCGTCGCGCGCGAGAGATGACGCGTCGTAAAGGTGCACTTGACATTGCCGGCCTTCCAGGCAAGCTCGCTGATTGCCAGGAAAAAAATCCGGCCCTGTCGGAGATCTTCCTGGTGGAAGGCGACTCCGCCGGTGGGTCCGCCAAACAGGCGCGGGATCGGCGTACCCAGGCCATCCTGCCGCTTAAAGGCAAGATCCTCAATGTCGAGAAAGCCCGTTTTGACAAGATGCTGGCTTCCCAGGAAGTGGCCACGCTGATCACGGCACTGGGTTGTGGCATTGGCCGGGATGATTTCAATCCGGACAAGCTGCGCTACCACCGCATCATCATCATGACCGACGCCGATGTCGACGGATCCCATATCCGCACGCTGTTGCTGACCTTTTTCTATCGCCAGACCTTCGCCCTGGTGGAGCGTGGACACGTCTATATCGCCCAGCCCCCGTTGTACAAGGTCAAACGCGGCAAGCAGGAGCAATATCTGAAGGACAACGCGGCCCTGGACGCCTATCTGCTCAATCTGTCCGTGGACGGCGCTTCTGTGTGGCCAGCGCCCGATGTCCCGGCGATCCATGGCGCGCCGCTGGCGCGTCTGGTCGCGACACATCAGGCGGCCGAGACGGCGGTTGACCGCCTGTCGCGTTCCTTTGACCCCCATCTGTTGATGGTGTTGTCGGAGGTGGCACCGGTGCTGCCGATTTTGGCCGAGGACGACTCTGCCAGGAAAGCTTGGCTTGAGGTATTTGAAGCGAAACTGAATGCTTCCGCGCCGGGTGCGAATCTCTATACGGCAACGCGTTGTGATGCATCCGGCTTGGTGGTGAGCCGCAAGCGCCACGGTCTCGACCAGGTCTATCATCTGAGCCGGGAACAACTGGAAGGCCCGGAGTTTCGTCCACTGCACCAGATGGCACAGACCCTGTGGGGAATGTGGACGGATCAGGCCCGCGTGGCGCGTGGCGAACGTGGCCAAGCGACAATGCGCTTCCGGGATGCGGTGCAGTGGCTGATGGAGGAGGCCCGCCGTGGCCTGGCCATCCAGCGCTACAAGGGCCTTGGGGAAATGAATCCGGATCAGCTCTGGGAAACCACCATGGATCCCGAGACGCGGCGCCTGTTGCGGGTCAATGTGGAGGACCTGGTGGCGGCGGATGACATCTTCACCACCCTGATGGGGGATCAGGTGGAACCGCGGCGAGAATTCATTGAACGCAATGCCCTTCTGGTCAGTAACCTGGACGTCTGACCCTTTCCCACACTGGCGGCGCTGATTTCCGTGTCCAGCCTCGGACCCTTGGTGCTGTTCACGGATTTCGGTCTGGCAGGCCCCTATGTCGGCCAGGTGAAGGCCGCCATCCACCGTGTGGCACCCCACGCGGTGGTCTTGGACCTGTGCCACGATCTGGCACCCTTTGCGCCCCGCCCTGCCGCTTACCTGTTGGCGGCCTTGCTCCCCTATCTCCCGGTTGGCGCTTGCGTAGTGGCGGTGGTCGATCCCGGCGTGGGTACCGCGCGGCGCGGCCTGGTGCTGGAGGGCAGCGGGATGCGTCTGATTGGGCCGGACAATGGCCTGCTCGCGGTCGCCGCCCAGCGGCTCGATCAGCCATGCTGGCATGCCCTGCCGCCACCGCAAGAGGCGCTTTCGCTAAGCTTTCAGGGTCGTGACTGGTTTGCGCCCGCCGCTGCGCGATTGCAGACGGGCCGGGAGCTTGCCTTGCAAGCCTTGGGCGCGCATCCGCCGGAGGGATCCGACTGGCCGCCGGACTGGGCCTGCGTCATCTACATCGATCGCTATGGCAACGCCATGACCGGCCTGCGTGCCGATACACTCCCTGTCAACAGTGTGTTGGAAGTGGCTGGCCGGCGGCTTGTGGGTGGTCGGACATTCGCCGATGTCCCGGTGGGCGAGGCATTCTGGTATGCCAATTCCTGCGGTCTGGTGGAAATTGCCGTGAACCAGGGGCAAGCCGCCCGGATGCTGGACCTGGAGGTCGGTACACCGATTACAGTCCGATCCTCCAGGCGCTGAGACCGACTATTTCAAGCGTTGCTTGACCGCATCTTCCAGGGTGGTCAGTCCGGCAGCCTTGCCGAACGCCAGCGCTTCGCTCGCGGATTTTCCTTGAATCAAATTCGCACGCAGGGCCAGCAGGGCACCCACGCGGTTGCCGCTGGCGCAATGGATGATCACGGGCATGGATTCGGATGTGGCGATGGCCCGATCCAGACGGCGGGCATTTTCCTCGGTCAGATCGGCCGCGCCGCCGATGGGAATGCTGATGAAATGCATTCCCAGGGACTCGACTTCTCCTGACTCCTCGATTCCCGCCATTTCCGAACCCGGCCGCAGATTGATCACGGTCTTGTATCCCGCCGCGGCCGCAGCCCGCAATTCGGCCTCGGTGGGTTGACCGCCGGTCAACAGGCCGGGCGCGGGCTGTTTGGCATTGGGAAGATTGATCAGCATCGAAGACTCACTCACTGGGGTGACTCCCTGTTGTGGATTGTTTTGGGCCATCAAGCTGGTGGGTTGAGCCAGGCAGGTCAAGATGGCGAATGTGGAAGAGATGAATCGTTTCATGGGTACGGCATGCTTCCTAATCTATGGCGATGGGCTGGCTTGAATCACCAGGGAAGCCGGCGCATGCCTTCCAGCACGGGCTCCAGACACAAGGCGTCGAATTCCCATTCCGGCGCTTCGTAGGCCTGGTACTGCCGGATCCAGTGCGCCATGAGGGCCATTTCCCGACCCATCCGCAACGCAATCAACGCCACCGACCGATTCAGGTGGCGCACGGGGCGGTCTACCCGTTCACGACACAGATCCAGTAGCACGGGCAGCGGAACCCATTCCCCCGCCAAGTGCATGGTGGCTTGCTGTGAGCTCAGTTTAGCTGCGCACAAGGCCAGAATCACCTGAGCGATGCGATGGGCGGAGATCAAGGGCAAGGCGTTGTGGCGATGGCGCGGAAACGGCAGTTGACCGCGGCCAATGGCGCGGCGCATGGGGGCGTTGAGCCAGCGTTCCAGAACGAGGACGGTGGACAGATTCAGGATTTGCGTGGAGGGTTCGAGCGCCTTATGCAAGGCCAATCCAGCCGGGATGAGCTGGACGATTCGTCCCGGATCGCGCGGCCATAGCGCTTCGGGGATCAGTTCGGGCTTGGGTAATCCTCCCGCCAGTCGCGAGCCGGGAAAGATCAATAGCCAGTCCAGCGGCCGCGTAAATGGAGCGGACATCTTGGGCGGCAGGTTTTGCGCCGCTAGCGTCTGGATGGAAACGCCGCGCCGCGCCAGTCGCTGCGCCCACGGCGTATCGGTGTGGCGCGACCACGCAGTAATCCTGGCGCCGTGTTCCAGCAAGGCCTGCAGGCTTGCCGTGGCTTCCGGGCCGTGAATGCCCAGGATGCCGACGTGGAGCGCGTGCGGGGCGGGGTCATCCCTCCATGCTGTCGTTTTATCCTGAATCGTCATGTGCTCGCCGATGTTGAAGTTCAGCCATGATGCTCGCCGCCCAGCAGGCGCTGTTCCGCGCGTTCGATCTGGGAGGCCGTTCCCAGCAGCACCAGGGTGTCGTTGGTCTTGAGGCGGACCTCGGCGCTGGGGTCCTGGCCGGTCAGGGAGCCGCGCCGCAACGCCTGGACGCGTACCCCGATCTGGTCCAGTTGCAAATCACCCAATTGCTTGTCGACCGCGTAGGCGGTTTCCGACAAGGCCACGGGATGAACTACTTCCAGCGGCTTGCCCTTGGCATCGGTGAGACGCGAACGCTCGCCGTGCAAATAACCATGCAGCAGTTTGTAGCGCTCGCGCCGCGCGTCCTGGATGCGTTCCTGGATGCGTTCGGGGGGAACGCCCAGCAGTTCCAGCACGTGGGAAACCAGCATCAGGCTGCTCTCCAGGGTTTCCGGGATGATTTCGGTGGCACCCGCAGCCTGCAGGGCTTCCCAGTGCCGATCATCTGCTGTCCGCACCAAGACCGGCAGATCGGCGCGCACCTCGCGCACTTCTTCCAGGATGCGCCGCGCGTGGGGGAAGTTATCGAAGGCCACCACCAGCAACCGGGCCCGTTCCAGCCCCGCTTTCCGAAGCAGGGCGCGTTGGCGGGAATCTCCGTACAGCACCGGTTCACCCGCCAGCAAGGCCTCGCGAACCCGCAAGGTATCGCCGTCAATGGCGACATAGGGGATCTGTTCGCTTTGTAAAAAACGGGCGATGGCTTGGCCGACCCGGCCGAAGCCGCAGAGAATGACATGGGGTTCCGATGAGGCCGGCAGCCAGGCATTGATGTCGAGTTCAGGCGGCGGTCGGGCAAACCGGCGGGTCCAGCGCGGATTCTGACGCAGCAACAACGGCGTGAGCATCATGCTGAGCATGATGCTGGAGAACACCAGGGATTGTTGGGCGGGGCTGACCAAGGCATAGGCGCCGCCCAGGGTCAGCAGGGCAAAGCCGAATTCGCCGCCCTGCGCCAAGGCAAAGCCCGCGCCCAGGGCATTCTCAGGGGTTTCGCCCAGCAGGCGCGCCAGCACCACGACCACGATCCATTTCAGCACCATGAAGCTGGCGGTGAGCAGGATGATCCAATGCAACTGGGCCGCCAGCGGCCCCAGATGGATCAACATTCCCACCGCCACGAAGAAAATGCCCAGCAGCACGTCGCGGAATGGCCGGATTTCGGCCTCGATCTGATGCCGAAAATGGCTTTCCCCCAGTAGCATGCCAGCGATGAAGGCCCCCAGCGCCATCGATAAGCCCATCAGTTGCGTCAGGGCCGCCGCCGCCAGGATCACCACCAGCACCGCCAGCACGAACAGCTCTTCGGTGCGAGTGCGTGCCACCAGGGTAAACAGCCGGGGCAGCAGGCGCGGGCCGAGGATCAACAGCCCAGCCAGCAGCACGGTTGCCTTGCCCAGGGTCCACAGCAGGGAAGGCAGCAACTGCTCAGGCTGTCCACCCAGGGAAGGCAGGATGGCGAGGAAGAACACCGAGGCCATATCCTGAAACAAGAGAACTGCCACGGCGATCTGGCCGAAGCGCAGATGAAGCTGGTGGCTCTGCGTCAGTTCCCGGCTGACCACCGCCGTCGAGGACAGGGCCAGCGCGCTGGCGAGAATCCAGCCCGTTGCCAGGGGCACACCCATGGCCCAGGCCACACCCCACAACGCCAATAGGGTGATCACCACCTGTCCGGCCCCGATGCCCAGCACCAGCCGTCGCATCGCCATCATCTTGGGGAGGGCGAATTCGAGGCCCAAGGAAAACAACAAAAACACCACGCCGAATTCGGCGATCTGGACCACCGATTCGGGTCGGGAGATCCATCCCAGCCCACCCGGCCCGATCAGCACGCCGACCAAGATATAGCCGAGGATGGGGGGAATCCGCAGTGGGTAGCACAGCGCCAGCACGGCCAGCGAGCTGGCCAGCAGGATCAGCAGTTCAAGGAAGAACCCATGGGGCATGGCGGCGAACCGACCGGAGGATCAGCGGAGTTTCCGTGACTATACCATCCGGCCGGCTTGCAGCCTGAGGGTCAGTTTGCGGGGCTTTTGCGTTCCTTGGCGACGAGGTAATCGATCACCTTCAGGGTTTCCGTCAACTTCGCGGTGCGGTCGGTGACCTGCTGCTGAAAACCTGGGGAAACAATGTATCTGCCGTTCACCACAAAGGCCGGCGTGCCCAGCAGAAGAATGCCGAATCGCTCCCATTGGGCTTGCGCCTGCTTGAGCTTGGTGCGTACGGCAAAGGAGTCGTAGGCTGCCGTGAAAGTCTTTTTATCGATGCCTTGGCGGGCAACGAAGTCGGCCATGCGTGACTCGCTGTCGAGCCGTTCCTTGTCTTGGTGAATTGCCTTGAACAGCGGTGCGTTTATTTTATCGGCGGCGCCCAGCGTTTCGAGGGCGTAGTAGGCCTGCCCATAGGCCCCCCAGCTGCGGCGGAAAAAATCCGGGCCATGGGTGACCCGAACGAAATCGACTTGGGCTGCGTTGGCCTTGATCCACGATTCAAGATGAGGCTCGATGTCATAGCAGACATGACAGCCGTAGGAGAAGAACTCGGCCACCTCAACCTTGTCGCCGGGGGTGATGCGCTGGGGACTTTCCACCAATCGGTACTGCACACCTTCCTTGTAGGCGTCTGCCGCGCCGGCCAAGCCCATCCAGCCCAACAGGCAACAGATCAGCAAAGCGCGTGAAAATGATCGTATCCGATGTCCCATGATGAAAAATCTCTCTGTGGATGCTTAGTGCAGTCCATCAATATAGGCGGATACCGCATCGATTTCAGGGTTGCTCATCCGCTTGGCGATACTTTGCATGATCTGACCGCTGGGCGTGCCGTTGCCCCGTTCCCCACGGCGGTAGGCTTCCAGCTGCAGCTTGACGTATTCGGCATGCTGGCCTGATAGATGGGGGTAACCCGCCGGCCCGTTGCCCGCGCCACTTGGGCCATGGCAGGCCATGCAGGCGGAGACACCGGACTCCTTGTTGCCGCCACGGTAGAGCTTGGCGCCCGTCTCGGCCAAGGCCGGGTTCGCGCCGCCGATCTGGGGCCGCTGCTTGCTGAAGTAGGCACCGAGATCAGCCATGTCCTCGTCGCTCAGTCCCATCGCCATGGGAGCCATGAGGGGATTCTGGCGCTTGCCTTCCTTGAAGGCCTTGAGCTGGGAGACGATGTATTCGGGATGCTGGCCGGCCAGTTTGGGCCACTGTCCGTTGGTGCTGTTGCCGTCGAGGCCATGACATGCGGCACAGGGCGCCGCCTTTTGTTGTCCCGCCTCCGGATTCCCCGCCGCCAGGGCCGCGCCGCCCAGGCACAATCCGACGAGCGTCAAGCCCACGGCAAACAGTCTGTTCATAGGAAAGGTGCCTCCTGATCTGGCATGCTGGATGGCCGTGAGCCGGGAGCGCGCAGCGCCGGGAAAGGCGCCTGCTGGTCCAGGCCCGCAAGCGCGCAATTCTACAACGTTGGGACCGAACAGGGTCAATCGAACCGATCAACAGGGAATCAAATAGGCATCATGCGGGACTACAGTGCAGCCGTTTTCATCAAGAGTGTCGCCCAACTGATGCAGTTGCCCCTGGACGACGGCGCCGAGGTGGCATTCGCCGGGCGCTCCAATGCCGGTAAATCCAGCGCTCTCAATGCCATCACCGGGCGCCGGGCGCTGGCGCGCACCAGCCGCACGCCGGGGCGCACCCAGCTGCTCAATTTCTTCGGCCTGCCCTGCGGGTCGCGGCTGGTGGACCTGCCCGGCTACGGCTATGCCGAGGTGCCCCTGGCCGTGCGCCAGGAATGGGCCGCGCTGGTGGAGGGTTATCTGGGCGTGCGGCGCAGTTTGAAGGGCTTGATGTTGGTGATGGACATCCGTCATCCGCTCACCCCGTTCGATCAACAGATGATGCGCTGGTGTGCGACGGCAGGCGTTGCCTGTCATGTGTTGCTGACCAAGGCCGACAAGCTCGGGCGCGGCGCGGCGGGCAATGCCTTGCTGATGGTGCGGCGCAGCCTGGAACAGGAGGGAACCGGGGCGACGGTGCAATTGTTCTCGGCCGTCGCGCGCCAAGGGGTTGATGAAGCGAGGGAGCGCCTGGAATGCTGGCTCGGCGATCAGAAAGTGGAATAAAAAAAACCGCGACGGTCCATTAAGGGGGGAGAACCGTCGCGGTCAGAACGGAACACCGTGGCCTTGGGGGAAACCGACGGGTCCGCTTACTCAGGGTAGGAAGAGTATCGTTGCGATACTCGAATACATAGACTATGGGGTGTTGAAAAAGTTCATGCCCGGTTTGGGCAGAAACAGGGCGCCGGATTTCTAGCCGCCATGCGCGGCATCCCAGTTCGCTCCGACACCCGCATCAACCTCCAGCGGAACCGCCAGTTCCGCCGCCCCGGACATGCGCGTCAGAACCCCTTCCCGCACCGCCTCGACAGCCTCCTGCGGAACCTCGAACACCAACTCGTCGTGCACCTGCAGGATCATTCGCGCCGGCACGGCCTCCTGTGCGATCCAGTGATCGATGGTGATCATGGCTCGCTTGATGATGTCCGCCGCCGTGCCCTGCATGGGCGCGTTGATGGCGGTGCGCTCGGCATACTGGCGCTGGGCGGCATTGCGGGCCTGGATGTCCGGCACATACAGCCGCCGCCCGAAGACCGTTTCCACGAAACCCTGTTCCCGGGCCGTTGCACGGGTTTGTTCCATGAAGCTGCGCACGCCCGGATAGCGCTCGAAGTAGCGATCCACATAGCGTTGCGCCGCATCCCGGGTCAGACCCAATTGCCGCGCCAGCCCGAAGGCCGACATGCCATAGATCAACCCGAAGTTGATCGCCTTGGCGGCGCGCCGCTGCTCGCTGCTCACGATCTCCAGGGGGACGCCGAACACCTCCGCCGCCGTTGCCCGATGCACGTCCTCCCCCTGCGCGAAGGCCTCGCACAGCCGCGCGTCCCCGGACAGGTGGGCCATGATGCGCAGCTCGATCTGGGAGTAATCGGCGGACAGCAGGACATGGCCCGGATCGGCAATGAAGGCCTGGCGGATGCGCCGTCCCTGCGCCGTGCGCACCGGGATGTTCTGCAGGTTGGGGTCGGAGGAGGACAGTCGCCCGGTGGCCGCCACGGCCTGCTGGTAGGAGGTGTGGATACGCCCGGTGCGCGGATCGATCTGGGCCGGCAGTTTGTCGGTATAGGTCGACTTGAGCTTGGCCAGGCTGCGGTAGTCCAGGATCAGCCGGGGCAGAGGATAATCGACGGCCAGTTCCTGCAACACGTCCTCGGCCGTGGAGGGCTGGCCCTTGGGCGTCTTGCGCGTCACCGGCAGGCCCAGCTTGTCGTAGAGGATTTCCTGCAACTGTTTGGGCGAGTCGAGGTTGAAGGCGCACCCGGCCTCGGCCTGGGCGCGCTCACGCAGGCTGGCCATCTCCTCCGCCAGCTCGGCGCTCTGGGCGCGCAGCAGGCTGGCGTCCACCCGCACGCCGAGCCGTTCCATGCGCCCCAGCACCGGCATGAGCGGCATTTCGATCGATTCATACACCCGCTCCAGCGCCGGCACGGCCTGTAGCCGGGGCCACAGCACCTGATGCAGGCGCAGGGTGATGTCCGCATCCTCCGCCGCGTAGCGGGTGGCGGCATCCAGCGGAACGGCGGCGAAGGGAATCTGGCGGGCGCCCTTGCCGGTCACGGTTTCATAGCTGATCGTCGAGATGCCCAGCTCGCGCAGGGCCTGGGTATCCAGATCGTGCCGCGCCGTGCTGTCCAACACATAGGATTCCAGCAGGGTGTCGTGACGGATGCCCGCCAGTCGGATGCCGTGGTTTTCCAGCACGGCCCGGTCGTATTTCAGGTTTTGCCCGACCTTGGGCCGGTCCGGGTCTTCCAGCAGTGGGCGCAGCCGCGCCAGCGTGGCGTCCCGGTCGAGCTGGGGCACGGCATCGAGGCCTTCATGGGCCAGCGGAATGTAGATCGCCTCGCCCGGCTCGATGGCGAAGGACACCCCGACAATGCGGGCGTTCAGGCTATCGAGGCCAGTGGTTTCGGTGTCCAGCGCAATCAGCTCGGCCCGTTCCAGCCGGTCCATCCAGGCCGACAGCGCCGCCTCGTCCCGGATGCAGTGGTACAGCCTGGGATCATCCCGCGAAGGCGCTGGCGCCGCTGTCGCGTCCGTCGGGGGCGCCAACTCCCGCAACAGGCCGCCCATTTCCAGGTCCTGGGCAAGCGCAAGCAGGGCTGCTGTGTCAGCCGGGGCGGGATGCAGGTCATCGAGCCCCAGCGCCAGATCGAGATTTGTGCGGATCCGCGCCAACTCGCGCGACAGCGCCAATTGATCCAGGTGGCTGCGCAGCGATTCGCCGACCTTGCCGGTGATGGCGTCAGCGGCCGCCAGCACGGCATCGAGGCTGCCGTGGGTGCTGAGCCACTTGGCCGCCGTCTTGGGTCCGACCTGGGGCACGCCCGGGATGTTGTCGCTGCTGTCCCCCACCAGCGCCAGGTAATCGATGATGCATTCGGGCGGTACCCCGAACTTGGCCGTGACGCCCTCCCGGTCCAGCCAGGTGCCTTTCATGGTGTTGACCAGTCGGATGTGCCCGTCCACCAGTTGGGCCATGTCCTTGTCGCCGGTGGAGATCACGGTTTGCAGGCCCGCCGCCGCCGCTTGGCACGCCAGAGTGCCGATGACATCGTCCGCCTCCACGCCCGCTACCTCGATCAGCGGCAGTCCCATGGCGCGGATCAAGGCCTTGAGCGGGCTCACCTGCTGTGCCAGATCGTCCGGCATCGGGGGGCGGTGGGCCTTGTAGGCCTGGAACAGCTCGTCGCGGAAGGTCTTGCCGCGCGCATCGAACACCACGGCCAGCCGGACCGGCTGTAGTTCGGCAATGAGCTTGCGCAGCATGTTGAACACACCCACCACCGCGCCGGTGGGGCGCCCATCGCGAGTGCTCAGCGGCGGCAGGGCGTGGAAGGCGCGGTAGAGATAGCCGGAGCCATCCACCAGCACCAGCGGCACCGGCGGGGGAATCGCCGCCTTCATGGCCCGCTCAATCCGGCAGCAGGCTTTCGCCCGCCCACAGATCGGTCACCGATTCGCGCTCCCGCGCCACATGCACCCGCGCGCCGTCCACCAGCAGCTCCGGCGGCCGCGGCCTGGCGTTGTACTGGGAGGCCATCACGAAGCCATAGGCGCCCGCCGAGCGCACCGCGAGCAGATCGCCTTCCGCGATTCGCAACGGCCGCGCCTTGCCCAGGAAATCCGCTGTCTCGCACACCGGCCCCACCACGTCATAGACCTGTTCCGGCCGCTCGGGATGCGCGCGCACCGGCACGATCTCCTGCCAGGCCTGGTACAGGGCGGGGCGGAGCAGGTCGTTCATGCCCGCATCGACAATGGCGAAATGGCGTTCCCCCTGGGCCTTGAGGTATTCCACCCGCGTCAACAGAATGCCGGCATTGCCCACCAGCACCCGCCCTGGCTCCAGCACCAGTTGCAGCGAGCGCCCGGCCAGGCGCTGGCGCAGCGCGGCGGCATACTCGGCCGGATCGGGCGGGGTCTCGTCCCGATAGCGGATGCCCAGCCCGCCGCCCACATCCAGGTGTTCCAGGTGGATGCCCAGGGCCGCCAGCCGATCCACCAGCGCCAGCACGAGATCCAGCGCATCCACGAAGGGAGCGGTCTTGGTGAGCTGCGAGCCGATATGGCAATCCACCCCGACCACCCGGATGCCGGGCAGCTCCGCCGCCAGCCGGTAGACCGCCTCGGCCTCGGCAATCGGGATGCCGAACTTGTTGTCCTTGAGTCCCGTGGCGATATAGGGATGGGTCTGGGCGTCCACGTCGGGATTGACGCGTAGCGAGACCGGCGCCGTGACGCCATGGGTCCGGGCCACGCCATCCAGCCGCCGGAGTTCCGGGATCGACTCCACGTTGAAGCAGCGGATGCCCATCGACAGCGCCTGCTCCAGTTCCGCGGCGCGCTTGCCGACCCCGGAGAAGACCACCTTGGCCGGATCGCCGCCCGCGTGCAGCACCCGCGCCAGCTCGCCGCCCGAAACAATGTCGAAACCCGAGCCCAGGCGCGCCAGCACATCCAGCACCGCCAGGTTGGCATTGGCCTTCACGGCGTAGCAGATCAGATGCGGCTGGTCTCCCAGCGCCGTCGTCATTACCTGGAAGTGGCGCGTCAGGGTGGCGCGGGAATAGACATAGGCCGGCGTGCCGTAGGTGGCTGCTAGCGCTTCCAGGTCGACGTCCTCGGCATGCAGGCGGCCGTCGCGGTAAAGGAAATGATCCATCGGTCAGAAATCACTCGGCGGCTGGGGTTCGGAAGGGGTGGTTGCGTCCGGCGCCGGAGCGGTCGGGGTGTCGGATGGCGCCGTCTTGGGTTCATCGGAATGGTAGAGCTCGCCCTTCTGGCCGCAGCCGGCCAACAACAGCAACGCAAACAGCAACGACAGCCAGCGGGAGGCGCGCATGGACGGTATCCGTATCGGTGGGGGAAGGCCAAGGCGGCCAGTATAGAGCCCGCGCCCCGGCTTGCCCATGCGGCGGGGGAAGTGCAGGTCTGTCACCATACGGCTTAACCGTAGGCCGCAAGGCACGCTGTCCGGCGTGGTTGCGGGTTAAGCTTGATCACCCATCCACATGGCGCTTCGCTTCCCGGTGAACGGCGTCCCCAGCGCGTGGGACTTGAGTGGGTTTTGGGCTTAGCGCAAACGCAGTGAGGGATCCGATGCAGAATCTTGAAACCGCATTCGTCCAATGCCCCTATTGCTGGGAACAAATCGAGGTGGTCGTGGACTGTTCAGTAGAGAACCAGGAGTACGTCGAGGATTGCAGCGTGTGCTGTCGGCCGATCGTCATGACCGTCGCGACATTTCAAGGCGAGGTGGTCGGTATCGAAGCGCGGAGTGAAGATGAGTAAGAGGCCGTTAATCGGCGTGTCGCGTGAAGTCCCGTCGATCGATGCGGCCGGTGCATTTTTGAGCGCCCACGGTTGATGGGCTGCAGTACAACCATGGGGAGTTTTGACGATGGATGATCTGGGTAAGCTGGTGTTGCGCGTGACCCTGGGCGCGCTGCTGCTGTTCCATGGCGTCGACAAGCTGATCGGCGGCATTGATCCGATCGTGGGCATGGTGGCCGCGCGCGGCTGGCCAGCGCTGCTGGCGTGGGGCGTTTATGCCGGCGAGGTGCTCGGGCCATTGCTGGTTATCGTCGGCTTGTTCACCCGCCTGGGCGCGCTGCTCATCCTGGGCAACATGCTGGTGGCGCTGTTGCTGGTCCATGGCGGCCACTTCCTGATGCTGACCGAAACCGGCGGCTGGCGGCTTGAACTGCAGGCCTTCTATTTGCTCACCGCACTGGCGGTGTTGCTGCTGGGTCCGGGGGAACACAGCGTGGACGCCCGCCGCGGATCGTGACCGTGCCGGGCAGTCGGGAACGGCGCACAGTGGCATTTTCCGTATCAATCAAGGACGAACAGCGTAAAGAAGAGGGCTTGCGGAAAATGGCCGGCGCGATGCCTTATTCAAACCGAGAATACTCGCGCAGCCTCAAGTAACGGGCATCTTGCGCAAGGTTTGGCGCGGCATGAACGATCTCGTCCAAACATTGCCCCAACTCCGGGGGTGCCCACTGTTGGTCGGAAATCACTGCATTCAGCAGTAGCAGTGCCTCCGTTGGGAATCGTTTGCACAGGCCAGATTCGGCAAGTAGATGAACGACGTAGCCCGGGTGTTCAATCGGTTGCAGCCAGTCCAGCACCGCAGTCAAGGCCGCCGGGAACTCGCCTCGGGCAGCAATCACCACACGAGTCAAGGACTCAGCTATTTGCGGCGTGACCTGGTTGCGGGACTTTGGCCAGATCTGTTGCCAAAACGGCTGCGCACGGTTCTTCCAATAGTCCTCGCGCTGATTGGCGGCCCCTTCTAATGCCTGAAGGAGCGCCTGCGCGGATTCCTCCAAACCCTCTTGTGGAAGTGCACCAATCGCAGATCGGAACTCATCTATGGTGTATCCCTCAATCGATTCCAACGCTGCGTAAGTCATGAATGCTGCAAACCGCTGACGGTGCTCGCCAAGATCGGCGTAGTGGTTTGCGCTCTCTAGAAACTGCGGCTTGATGGCGGTCAGCAATGGCGGGTACAAGCGCGGCGACCAGAGGAAACCTTCCCACACGGCTTTTGCTTCAACCGGATTGCTCCAACTGAACAGCGGCAGCAGGTATTGCTCGGTCCACGGGCGGTCCAGACGGAAAAATGCGATCAGGTGCGAACCCAGCACTACCCGGCCGTGGCGGAATCGGTCCACCTGCACATCGCAGATTTCGGTGAAGAAGGATTTGATGACGACGGGAAGTTGATCGTTGTCGTTTGGGTTTCGTTTGAACCACAAATTGATCAGAGCCTGCGTGACATGCCCGACGGGATGATAAATAGCAGAGCCCACGGTGTTATGGGTCTCTACACCATCGCGGATGATGCGAAAACCTGGGCCTGCTTCAAGCGGCAGTGCCAGCACTCGGTGGCACAACTCCAGCAGGATGCTTTCGTGGCGATTGATCGGCTTAGAGGCGGCCTCCATCCACCACGTTACAGCGTGGGCAATCTCCTGAAGTGCGGCATCAGGCATGGTTTGCACCAGCGGTGCGGCGTATCGCCAAGAGCGCAACACTATGTTTTCTTCGGACCAAGTCTGCAGAGCCTCGCCCCATCGGTCAGCGGGCCACACGCCTTCCTGTGCCAAATCACATAACGCGAACAGACTGTGAAAGAAGCGCGTGCGGCAAACGTCACGCCATGTATCTTCGTAGAATGGCCGCCGCTCGGGCGTCGGCTTTGAGAGCCATTGCACCAGCTCCTGTCGCTTGCGAGGAGCAATGTCGACGTCCCGGCTTTTTTCGTAATCCGGATCGCCAGTGCCACTCATCCAGTGCGAGAACTCGTCACGCTCATTGGTCGCCAACTGCCATTGCGGGTAGGCAGTGGATATCTCCGCCAGGCGCGCCGCTGCGGGTGCTTCCAGATCTAGGCCGGATGTGCTCAGCTTGGCCAGATGCAGCCAGACGGAGCGGGCCACCAAATGTTGCCACTGATCTGCTTCTAGGTCGTCCTGATACATCTCGCGCGGGGGGCCAACCAAGATGGCTGCCT
>PKDC01000033.1 GCA_002862435.1 Pseudomonadota bacterium
TGGCTGGTGCTGTTGTTCGGCACCGAGATCGTGTCCGGCGAGGTCTTGGGCGTTGCCGCCGGTCGCCATAGCCGCGGCCATCGCTTCCATGCGCCCGCGCCCATCGCCCTGACCTGTCCGGCCGACTACCCGGATTGCCTGCAGACGGCCTTCGTGCTGGCCGATTTCGACCGGCGGCGCGCACGTATCGAGGCCGGCGTCACGGCGGCCGCCACCGCGTCGGGGGGCGAGGCGATCCTGGATCCCGCGCTGCTCGATGAGGTCACGGCCCTCACGGAATGGCCTGTGCCGCTGGTGGGCAGCTTCGAGAAACGCTTCCTTGACGTGCCCGCCGAGGCCCTCATCGCGTCCATGAAAGGACACCAGAAATACTTCCCCGTGCAGGATGCCGACGGGCGCCTGCTGAATCGCTTCATCACCCTAGCCAATCTGGAGTCGCGGGACCCGGCTCAGGTGATCGACGGCAACGAACGGGTGATCCGTCCGCGCCTGACGGACGCGGCGTTTTTCTTTGAGCAGGACTGCAAGCAGCCGCTGGCGGGCCGTTTCGAGCGACTGCGCTCGGTGACTTTTCAAGTCGAACTCGGCAGCCTCGCTGACAAGACCGAGCGGGTGATCGCCCTGGCGGGATGGATTGCCGAACGGATCGGCGCGGATCCAGCGTTGGCCCGGCGCGCGGCCCTGCTGTCCAAATGCGATCTGATGACCGACATGGTGGGTGAATTCGACGAACTCCAGGGCATCATGGGCGCCCATTACGCTCGCCGGGATGGCGAACCGGAGGAGGTGGCGCTCGCGCTACGGGAGCAATATCTGCCCGCATTCGCCGGGGACGCCCTCCCGACCAAGCTCACCGGCTGCGTTTTGGGTTTGGCCGATCGGCTCGATACCCTAGTCGGGATCTTCGGCATTGGCCAGCCGCCCACCGGCTCCAAGGACCCGTTTGGGCTGCGGCGGGCCGCCATCGGCGTGTTGCGTATCCTGATCGAGCGCGGATTGGAACTGGATCTGCGGCTGACACTGGACCGGGCGCGGGCGGGATATGGGTCCCTCAAGCAGGAGCCGGTCGATGCGGTTCGCGCCTACATTCTGGAGCGGCTGCGGGCCGTCTATGAAGATCAAAACATCCCGGCGGAGGTCTTCCTGGCCGTGATAGCGCGCGATCCCGCCACGGTGCTGGACTTCGACCGGCGGGTACGGGCCGTGGATCATTTCCGCCGTCTGCCCGAGGCTGCGGCGCTGGCGGCTGCGCAAAAGCGGGTAGCCAACATTCTCGCCAAATCGCAAGCCGATGCGACTCCCACCGATGTCAATCGCGCCTTGCTGCAGGAGCCGGCGGAGCAGGCCTTGTTCGAAGCGCTTGTCGCCAAACGGGCAGAGACCAGTCCCTTGCTGACGCAACGTGATTACACGGCGGTCCTGTCGGCTCTGGCGGCGTTGCGGGCGCCGGTGGATGCTTTTTTCGACGCGGTGCTGGTGAATGCCGAGGATCCCGCGCTGCGCGCCAATCGTCTGGCGCTGCTGGCGCAGTTGCGGGCGCTGTTCTGGGAGGTGGCGGATATCGCCCAACTCCCGGCCGCCAAATAAATCCGCCGCGTTGCGTCTTGGCCATGATCCCGCCACCCCCACCCGGCGCGCCTCCTGAACGGGGTTGGGTCATCCTCGACCGGGACGGGGTGATCAACCGCGACCGGGCGGATTATGTCAAAACCCCCGCTGAACTGGATTTCCTCCCCGGCAGCCTGGAGGCCATCGCGGCGCTGACCCAGGCCGGCTACGGCGTGGTAGTAGCCACCAATCAATCGGGCGTGGGTCGGGGACTGTTGTCCGAACAGGATCTGGACGCCATCCATGCCAAACTGGAAACCGCGCTGAAAGCAGCGGGTGGGCAGCTTCTCGGGGTGTTTGTATGCCCGCATGCGCCGGATGCCGGGTGTGCATGCCGCAAACCGCGAGCGGGTCTATTGCAACAGATCGCCACCTGGGCCGGTATCGATCTGATCGGTGTGCCTGTGGTGGGAGATGCGGTCCGGGATCTCGAAGCGGCCCGGTCGGTGGGCGCGCTGCCGATTTTGGTGCGCACCGGTCATGGCGAAAAGACGCTGCGCGAATGGCCGGATGTCGCGGGTTTGACCGTATTCCCGGACCTGGCCGGATTTGCCACGGATTGGATCGCCCAGGCGGCCGCAATCGAGGAACAGCGCGATGGCGCGTGATACCGATGTAGGCCTGTTGCAAGCCACGCGATCCCTGATTTTTTTCGGGGTGCTGGGGCTCAGCTTGCTGGTGTGGGCGCCTGTCGTGGTGGGCACCCAGCGGCTGTTTTCACCGCCTCGGCGCTATCGGCTGGCCCAGGCATGGTTGCGCTTCCATGCTTGGTTACTGCGCTGGATCGTGGGGTTGCGATTCACGGTACAGGGTCTGGAGCATCTTCCGGACGGTCCCGCCGTGGTGTTGTGCAAGCACCAATCCACCCTGGAAACGTTTTTGCTGCCCCTTATCCTGCCGCCCCAGACCTGGGTACTCAAGCGGGAGTTGCTGCGCATCCCGCTGTTTGGACCGTGCATGAGCTTGATGCAGCCGATCGCCATTGATCGCAGTCAGCCGCGCACGGCGCTCAAGGCGTTGCTGGTGCAGGGCCAGGATCGCCTGCGCCAAGGCCTGTGGGTGGTTGTATATCCGGAAGGGACACGGGTAGCCCCTGGAGAGTCCCGTCCTTATCATCTGGGCGGCGTCTGGCTGGCCCAGCGCGCCGGGGTTCCGGTGGTGCCGATTGCCGTCAACACCGGCTTGTTCTGGCCCGGCGCCGGCTGGCGCATCCGACCGGGAACGGCGCGGATTCACATTGGCCCGCCGCTGGAGTCCACAGCCCTGGAGGCAGAAGCCTTGAGCCAGAGCGCGCGCAACTGGATCGAGGCAGAAAGCAGCGCGTTAGCGGCAATGCGCTGAGCACCCCCCGCCCAAGGCACTGAAACAGGGCAGAATTCAAGTTATTTATCATGTTTATTGCATATCTGATGGATAAACAATACCATCCTTTGCGGCCATCCCATGGCCTGTGAAAATCGGCGCCACATTCTGGGGCTGCCACCAAGCTTGAAATGATCGTCATTTATAAAAGACGACTCGACCTTTGAGAGGGCTGAAGGAAATGAGCAACATGAAACTGAAATCCCTGGTATCCATTGCCACCTTGGCCGCCGTAATGGCCGCCCCCACGGCTTTCGCTGCCGACACCGCCGGCAAGTTCGGCGCGGGCCTGAGCAAGATCATCGAAGAAGACGCCGTCGCATTGGCTGGCCGTTACTGGGTCACTGAGGACAAGGGGCTCCAAGGCACCGTGTACTATCAGAACGACGAACAGGGCAACGAAGAATTCACCAGCTATGCGGCAGCCATAAAGGGCATTTTCGCCCCGATCGTGCGGGAAAACAGCAAATTCCTGACCTCGCTGGAAGTCGGCTACAACAACGCCGAGCTGAAAACCCCGGCTGGCGATGCGGATACCAGCGGCTGGTTCGTTTATCCTGCCATCGGTGCCGAATTCATGCTGAGCGGTCTGCCTGAACTGGGCCTGAACTTCGAAGTGGGCTATCGCTACGAAGACTCCGACGATCTGGATGCCCAGAGCGAAGGCGTGACGGGCAGCGTGGGCGCGATCTACTACTTCTGATCGTCCCCGCATTCGCCGACGCGCCCAATGACGGCCCCACCAGGGGCCGTCGTTTTTTTGACCGTTATTTTAAGGAACACGCGCACAGCTCCTGCTGCTATCCTCAGCAAAGCCTTGTCATCCGGAGAAGCAGTCATGGACAAACCACCCGCAACCGATGCCGAGTGGCGCGCCCGGCTCAGTGCGGAGCAGTATCGGATCACCCGCGAGGGCGGCACCGAGCCTGCGTTCACTGGGCTCTACCATGATTGCAAGCAGCCCGGCCTGTACCGCTGCGTCTGCTGCAATGCGCGGCTGTTCAACTCCACCACCAAATACGATTCCGGTTCAGGCTGGCCCAGCTTCTGGGAACCGGTTGCCGCCGATGCGATCGTGCGTCATGAGGATGTGAGCCACGGCATGCGCCGGATCGAGGTGCGCTGCGCCCGCTGCGCCGCCCATCTCGGGCATGTGTTTCCCGATGGGCCGGCGCCCACCGGCTTGCGCTATTGCATCAACTCCGCGGCCCTGGATCTGACGCCAACCGAGGAGGCGCCGCTCAACAAGTCGCCGGAGCGCTGATACCATTGCCGCTTTGCCTTTCCGTCGCTTCGAGGTCGCGCTTTGAAACATGCCATCGTGCATTGGTTATCCCAGGCCATTGCCCAACTTCCCGACTGCCCCGACGTGGTGCGCGCCCTCCCGCTGCAACTCGACCGCACCCGCGACCGAGCCCACGGTGATTTCGCCACCAACTGGGCCTTGATTGCGGCGCCCCGCTGCGGACACAAGCCCCGCGAGCTGGCCGATGCGCTGGCGCGCGCCTTGCCGGCCCATCCGCAGGTGGCGGATGTGGCGGTGGCCGGCCCTGGATTCGTGAATATTCGTCTGCGGCCCTTAGCCTATCAGGACGAGCTGCGCGAAATCCTGGCGCGTGGCGAGCGCTATGGGGAAAGCGATCTGGGGCGTGGCGAGCGCGTGCTGCTGGAGTTCGTGTCCGCCAATCCGACGGGGCCCCTGCATGTCGGCCATGGACGCGGCGCGGCCTATGGCGCCAGTCTGGCCAATGTGCTGCGCACGGCCGGTTATCAGGTCGAGCGGGAGTACTACATCAACGATGCCGGTCGCCAGATGGACATCCTGGCCGCCAGCGTATGGCTGCGCTATCTGGAACTTTGCGGCGAAACCCTGCCTTTTCCCGCCAACGGTTACAAGGGCGGCTATTTGATGCCGATTGCGCAGGGCCTGCGCGACCGCGAAGGCAACGCCTTGCAGCGTCCGTCTGCCGAGGTCCTTGCAGGGCTTCCGCCGGACGAACCGGAGGGTGGCGATCGCGAACGCTACATCGACGCCCTCGTGGCCCGTGTCCGCGTCCTGCTGGGGGAGGCGGCCTACCGGCGGGTGTTCGATGCGGGCCTGAATGCCATCCTGGCGGACATCCGCGATGATCTGGCCGAGTTTGGGGTGAGCTACGATCGCTGGTACTCCGAGCGCAGCCTGAGCGACAGCGGGGCGCTGGAGGCGGGCCTCGAAGCCCTGCGCAACAGCCGCCACACCGAGCTGCGCGAGGGCGCCCTGTGGTTCCGCGCCACCGATTTTGGGGATGAGAAAGACCGGGTGGTGGTGCGCGAAAACGGCGTGCCCACCTACTTTGCCGCTGACATCGCCTACCACCGCGACAAATACCGGCGCGGCTTCGATCGGCTGATCGATCTCTGGGGCGCCGACCACCACGGCTATGTCCCGCGCGTGAAAGCGGCCCTCACCGCCCTGGGCGAGGACGCCGATCGGCTGACCGTGCTGCTGATCCAGTTCGCCATCCTCTATCGCGGCAAGGAGAAGATTTCCATGTCCACCCGCGCCGGGGAGTTCGTTACCTTGCGCGAACTGCGTCATGAAGTGGGCAACGATGCGGCGCGGTTTTTCTATGTGCTGCGCTCGCACGAACAGCACTTGGACTTCGACCTGGAGCTGGCCAAATCCCAGAGCACCGACAACCCGGTTTATTACGTGCAATACGCCCACGCCCGCGTGTGCAGCGTGTTCGCCCAACTGGCCGAGCGGGGAGAGGTCTTTGATTCGGCCACCGCAGATCTGGAGCGGCTGGACAGTCCGCATGAAGAACAGCTGCTGGTCACGCTCGCCCGCTATCCGGAAACGATCGAGGCTGCGGCGCGCCAGCATGCGCCCCACCACGTGGCCCACTACCTGAAGGAACTGGCCCAGGATTTCCACGCCTACTACAACGCCCAGACCTTTTTGGTGCCCGAGGCGCCGGTGCGCAATGCGCGGCTGAGTCTCATTGCCGCCGTGCGCCAGGTGTTGCGCAATGGCTTGGCCCTGCTGGGCGTTTCGGCCCCCGAGCGCATGTGACCGATGGCCAGCCGTTCGCCCCGCCCCGTCCGCAACCGCCGAGCGCCGCCGTCGCGCATGGCGGTGCGTGGCGGTTTCCCTGGCTGGGCCTGGCTGCTCCTGGGACTGGCACTAGGGGCGGCAGGGGCGGCACTGTTCTATATCAGCCAGAACCAGCCGTCCCCTTTGGCACCCCTACCGGGGCAAGCGCAGCAGTTACCCGCCCCAACGGCACCGGCCACGCCGGATAAAGCCGTTCCCGCCACACAGCCGCCGGCTGTTCCCGAACCCCTGGCAAATCGCTATGAATTTTATGAGCTGCTGAAGAAAGGCGAGGTCATTCTCCCTGAGTCTGACAAGACCAAAGCGCCATCGACGCCAAGCGCTCCTGTCCCTGTACCTATACCCGACACACCGCCTGCTGACACGCCGTCTGGCCGCTTCATCCTTCAGGTGGGTTCCTATCGCAGCTTCGAGGATGCCGATCGGGTCAAGGCCAATCTGGCGCTACTGGGAATGGAAGCGCGTATCGAAAAGGCGGCGCTCAAAACGGGTGAAACCTGGTATCGGGTGCGTGTCGGGCCGCTCACCGATGTCCGGCAGATGGAAGCCTTAAGGGCCCAGATGAAAGCAAATGGCATCAATGCGTTGCTGATTCGTGTCGACGGATAGCACTTGAGACAAAGGGTTCGCAAGAATTTTTCATTCCACACGCCGGATTAACTCAAGCGCGGGGCGCATACCGTCGTTCCAACGACAGGTATGGCAAGGCCACCGATGAGCACAGTCATGCATGGTCTGACTTAACACCTTCCTCTCAAGGTTCGGCTTGTCGCCGGCCCGGCGACAAAGTCAATATCCATTTCCGCCCGCTTGCCGCCGGCATTGACTGGAGTTGGGCGTAGTCCCTCACAGCCCTTGCAACGCAGGGGTTGAAGATAATACCGCCAGCTTGGACAACGAGTAATAGAGCATCCCTGCCAAATCACCTTTAATTCTCGGCAAATAGCGCCTACACTGCGAAAGCAATGGCAATTGAACCATGAGATGCCTTGCCAGCCTGTCGGCAGATGGAGACACTGGACCAACATGATGCTTTAGCATTAGCATCAAGAAAGCGGGCCTGTATCAGCGAATGCAGCTCGCATCTGTTAGCATGGATTGACCCCAACCGCCAAGGCGGTCGTGAATTTTGTTCCGGTAATAAACTTGTCAACAAGAATGGAGGAATCATCATGAAGCGTCTGTCCTGTGCGGCCCTGATGCTGCTGGCCCCTGCCCTCGTGCACGCCCAACCCGCCCTGATGGAAGATCAGGCCCTAGCCGAGGTGAGCGGCCAAGCCTTGGTCGGATCGTCTAATGGCATTTTCCAGACCTACACGGTTTTCGACCAGACCTTGTATGTGCCCTTTGAGATCCCCGATGACGTTGACCCAACGGGCCCTGGTCGCCGCCCCATCATCATCGGCAACTTCGTTTGCGATACCTGCCTGATCGTGGCCGGCATCAAGATTGGCCTGGTTGCTTCTTACATTGGCGCTGAAGCCAGCCTGCTGGCATTGGACCCATTCCCCATCGGCCAGACCTTGTCTCAGCTGCATTTCGCGAAAGCCGTCCGGTTGAACACTGTGGCAGAACGGCTTTTCTACGGTCCGTGAGCGCCAGTGTTTCGGTGAATTGAAAAATACCTCCCACCCGGGTAGTGAATTAAGGAGCCAGAACGAATGAAATCCAAACTGAAAAAACTGACCGGCGCCTCCGCCGTGTTGTTATTGGCCTCGCCCGTCGTGCAGGCCGCCGTCGAGAGCGGCTTCGTGGTGTCCCCCGGCGCCGTGTACCAGTGGTTTGATGACGAAAAGGCCGGCGTCGAAGCCGATGTCGGCTACCGACTGGGCTTGGGCTATCAGTTCACCCCGCACTGGGTCCTGGAACTGGTCGGCTCACGCGTGGATGCCGAAGTGGAAGGCGCCGATGGGGTCGATTTCCAAATGACCCAGGCCACCTTGGACCTGATGTACAACTTCATGCCCGAGTGGCGGGTCACTCCCTACGCGCTGCTGTCCGCCGGCTATGCCTGGTATGAAGCGGATGGCTACAAGAAAATCGATCCCAACCTCGAAGACTTCGAGGAAGACGAGCCGGTGGTCGGTGCGGGCCTGGGCCTGAAAGCCAATCTGACCGACAACCTGTTTGCCCGTCTGGATGGCCGCTACGTCAGCTACACCGACAGCAACATTGAAGACTACATCGCTCATCTGGTGGTGGGTTACACCTTCGGTGAAAGCGCCGAACCTGCTCCGGCGCCTGAACCCGTAGCCGCGATGGAAGAACCCGTCGATGGTGACGCGGACGGCGATGGCATTCCCGACTCACGCGACAAGTGCCCTGGCACCGCCGCGGGCGCGAAGGTGGATGCAGAGGGCTGCTACATCGTCATCGAGAAGCCGGTCACCATCCGCCTGGAAGTGCTGTTCGACTTCGACAAGTCGGTGGTGAAGCCTGAGTACTATCCTGAAATCAAGAAAGTTGCCGAGTTCATGAAGCAGTATCCGATGACGGATACCGTGATTGAAGGCCACACCGACTCGAAGGGCACCAATGCCTACAACCTCAGCCTGTCCCAGCGGCGCGCCGAGGCCGTACGTCAGGTGCTGATCGACCAGTTCAAGGTCGAGCCGAGCCGCCTGAGCAGCGTGGGCTATGGTGAAGAGCGCCCGGTGGCTGACAACAAGACCGACCAAGGTCGTCAGCTGAATCGCCGCGTGATCGCCGTGGTTTCTGCCACCAAGAAAGAAAAGCTTAAGACTCAGTAAGCTGTGCTTTGATCCTTTTCTTTGGAAGAGCCCGGCGTAAAACCCGGGCTTTTCTTTTGAGCGCTTTATAGTCCGTCAGGCCAACAGGCCAGTTGAGATTCAGCGCGACTGAACGACTCGATCACGAACATACACCGGCAAGGCTGCCTCAGGCGGCGATACCTTACCGGCTTGCAGTTGCGCCAGCCCCAGCA
Organism: Pseudomonadota bacterium; assembly: GCA_002862435.1. Taxonomy (GTDB): domain Bacteria; phylum Pseudomonadota; class Gammaproteobacteria; order UBA5335; family UBA5335; genus Macondimonas. Next base: position 9,012 of record PKDC01000033.1, read on the forward strand.
CCATCAAGCTGCGCGCCGAGGGCAAGGTGGCCGCGCCTGGTTGCAGAACGCCATCGGGCAGGCGACCCGGATAAGCAAGCCAAGCATTCCCCGTGCCGCGCCATCCGTGCGCCCCGACAGGCACGCGGACGGCTTCAGGCGGTGACACCGATTCGCCAGTCAATGACCTGATCACGCCCTGCTCTGCCTGAAATGCGCTCCAATAAACCTCCCCCATGCGCGCATCCAGCGCCGCGACAATCGCACCATCGCCGTGCTCCGCCTCGGCCTGGGCCAGCATGGCCAGATCTGAGACCGGAATGACGCCCAGGTCCGCGCCAAAGGCCAGCCCTTGCACCATCGCCGCGACGACCCGCAGGCCGGTGAAGCTGCCGGGTCCCCGCCCGAATGCCAGTGCGTCGAGCGCCGTGAGCGGACACGCCGCCTGCGCCAACACCTCATGCACCGTGGCCAACAGCCAATCGCCATGCCCGCCGGGCGCCGAGCGCTCGCGATACATCACGGCTCCGTCGACCCACAGGGCCACCGAAGCCTGTTCGGTTGCACCATCAATGGCCAGTAAGCGCATCGTTTGCTTGCTCCTCAGTGCGCAGCGTGGCGAAAAAATCGGCTACCTCGCTCGCATTCCGGGTCATCGGCATGGGCGGCAGGCTGGCCAGGAAAGTCCGGCCATAGGATCGGGCGACCAGCCGCCCATCCCCCAGCAACAGCACGCCCCGATCCTGCGCATCGCGGATCAGCCGGCCGGCGCCCTGGCGCAGCGTAATGACCGCGGCAGGCAACTGACATTCGCGGAAGGGGTTGCCGCCACGTGCCCGCACCGCATTGAGCCGCGCCTGCAGCACGGGATCATCCGGGGACGCAAACGGCAGGCGATCGATGGCCACCAACTGCAGCGCAGATCCCCGGACATCCACGCCGGCCCAGAAACTCGCTGCTCCGAGCAGCACCGCGTTGCCCGCCTGCTGGAATTGAGCGAGCAACTGAGCCGGCGGCGCTTCCCCCTGGATGAGCAGCGGAAAGGGCAAGTCGGCCAGCATCCCGGCGGCGTGACGCAAGGCCCGATGGCTGGTGAACAGCAGGAAAGCGCGCCCGCCGCTCCATTCCAGCACCGTGCGCACCTGATCCAGATAGGCTGCGTCATAGCCGGGTGCATCCGGCAGCGGGAGGCCCGTGGGCAGATACATGAGCGCCTGGCGCGGGTAGTCAAACGGACTGGGCAGTTGCAGACAAGGCGTCTGCGCCTCTAGGCCGACCTCATGCAGGAAGCCGGAAAAGTCACTCCCAACCGCCAATGTGGCTGAGGTGAAAATCCAGGCGCAGGGCCGTTGCTCGCGGAATTGTTGCAGTTGCGGCCCAACTTCCAGCGGTGTGGCATGCATCAACACTCCGGTGCGGGTGGTCTGCAGCCAATGCACCCGCTCCTCGCCCGCCATCGCGTTTCCCCACTGCATCAAGGCATCGCGCAGATTCTCTGCCCGTCGCAAGCCTTGCGCCAGACCCGGACTCCGTTCGGCCACGGCCTCCAGCCCCACGACCAACGCATCCAGGCGCTGGTGCAGCCGATCCCGCTGCGCCGCGAAGTCTGTGTAGTTCGCGGTCCCCTCCCAGGCGAAGCGCCGTTCACCCTCGGGCAAGCTGCGTCGCAGCGCCTGCGCGGCTGCCTCCATGGATTCCGCGGCCTGCATCAGGTCCGGATGGTCACCCCCGCCCGTCGCCTGCATCTCGACCCGCAGATCGCGCGTGAGCAAGCCCATCTGCCGGGTGCTGACCGTGCTGCCGAAAAACTGCGCCGCCACTTCAGCAAACTGATGGGCCTCGTCCACCACCACCGCATCGGCGCCGGGCAGCAGCTCGCCGAATCCCTCGCCGCGCAGCGCCAGATCAGCGAACAGCAAGTGATGGTTGATCACCACCACCTCGGCCTCCATCGCGGCGCGACGCGCCTTGAGCACGTGGCACGCCTTGAACTCCGGGCACTCCTGCCCCAGGCAGGTGTCGCCGGTGGCCGTGATGCGGGTGATCAATTCTGGATGGGCGGGCAAGCCGGTGCATTCGGACAAATCCCCGGACTGGGTCTGCTCGGCCCAAGGCCGGATACGGCCCAATGCGCCTCGGCCGTCGAACCAGAGATCCTGCTCGGCCAGAGAAAATCGATAGCGGCACAGATAGCGCCCCCGTCCCTTGAGCAGGGCAACGTGGCGGCGGACCCCCAGAGCCCGTTGCAGGAACGGCAGATCCTTGCCCATCAGCTGATCCTGCAGGGCCAGGGTCGCCGTGGAAATGAGCACCCGATCTGTTCCGGTGAGCACTGGCACCAGATAGGCGAAGGTCTTGCCGATGCCTGTGCCGGCCTCGATCACGCGCGCCTGGCGATCTGCCAGTGCCTCGGTGATCCAGGCGGCCATGCGCACCTGTCCCGGCCGCAACTGGTAACCGGCCAGTTGCCGGGTCAGCGGTGAGCCCTCAGCCCAGATCCCGACGTCTATCGATTCAGTCATGAATCGCGATCGGCCCGCGCCCGCGCTTCCTGGGCGCCCGGCATGTCGCCGCGCGCTTGACGGGCCTGTGCAATCAGACTCCAAGCCCGCTGGCGAACCGCGCGCACCCCACCCCCCAAGGACAAGGCGCGCCGGGCCAGCCCCTCGGCATCCTCGGGCCGCTGTTGCTCCAGACGAACCGCCGCCAGTGCCAACCAGGGCTCGGGATGGGTCGGCGCCAGACGCAGCGCGCGCTCCAAGGTCGCCGCGGCGGCATCAAACTGGCGCTGTTCGCGCTGTGTCGAAGCTTGCGCCAGCAACGTCGCTGCCGCAGGACTCAGGGGCAGCGCAGGCGTCTCATCCCGCTTGGGTGGCGGCAGGGTTCGCGTTGTCTCGGCGCCAGCAGGAGGCAAGCTTGGGATTGGGCCAGGCGCCTGGGGTGGCACAGGTGGCAGCGGCGAGGACGGAGGTAGCCGAACCCCCGCGCTGCAAGCGGTCAGCAACATCAGTGCAACCCCTGGAATCAGCCAGTCTTTGAACATCAAACTTTCCCCATTGGCGTTCTGCCTGCGTTACTCGCCTAGCCAACCGCGCCACCATTGCTGGAATTGCTGCACGGGCGATGGACCATTTGCATCTTCCGGCAACGCATCGGATAGCGCACAGGGCAATGGATCCATCGGTCCGCTTCCCTCCCGGAAAGGCAGCTGGATGGCGCCCGGGCATTCCGGCCCCGCCGCACGGCCACTGGTTCCATCAACCCAGCGCAAGCCCACCCCGTCAGGCAGCGTGCGCGGTATATCGTGAACCCCCAGTGTACGCATCACGTCCAGCCAGATGGGCAAGGCGCCGCTGCCCCCCGCAAGGCCCATCGGCGCGTTGTCATCCCGACCCACCCAGACCACCGCCAGTTGATCGCCCGCATAACCGGCAAACCAGGCATCCCGCAGATCATCGGTGGTTCCGGTTTTCCCCGCCGCCTCCCACGCCGCAGGCAGGTCGGCAGCGGCCCGCGCCGTGCCTTGCAGCATCACCTGACGCAGAGCGGCATGGAGCAGATAGGCGCTTTGCGGCGAGGCCGCCGAACGCATGGAGAGCGGATAGCGGCGCAGGGGGGTGCCCGACGTGGAAATGACCTCGCGGATGACCCGCAAGGGCGTGTAGAGCCCCCCGCCCGCCAAGGTCTGGTACATTTGGGTGACCTCGATGGGGGTGAGTTCCAAGACGCCCAGCAACAGCGCGGGCACCACCGGGATATCCGCTTCCACACCGAGGGCCTTGAGCGTCTTCACCACCTGAGGCAATCCGACCGCGAGCCCAAGATGCACGGTGGCCGCATTATGGGATTGGGCGAGGGCCTGGAACAGGGGTTCCTCACCATGGAATCGCCCGGATGCATTGCCCGGACGCCATACCGACCCGCCCGGCACCTTCACCGCAACCGGTTCATCCAGCAGTGGACTTACGAGGGTATAGGTGCCCGACTCCAGGGCCGCGAGATAAACCGCCGGTTTGACCAAAGACCCGATGGGGCGCCGCGCCGCCAGAACCCGATTCAGGCCGCCGGACGCATCATCCCGACCGCCGACCACCGCATGGATCTCCCCGGTAAGCACGTCCGCCACCACCACCGCGCCCTGCAATCCCGCCTTGCCGCGCTGCGCCAGGCGGTCCAATTGGCGCACCAGACCCTGACGCGCCTGGGTTTGGGCTTCGGGGTCGAGGGTGGTGTAAATCCGCAAGCCCTCGGCCGTCAGATCCTCGGCGGGATAATCCCGCAGCAGGTGATTGCGCACCAGGCCCAACACCGCGCCGTAGTCCCCGCTGCGTTGAAGATTGGCCCTGACGCCCAAGGGCTGGGCTTGAGCCGCCCGAAGCGCGGCCTCATCCAGCAATCCCGCCTGGGCATACAGCCCCAGCACCGTATCGCGACGGGCACGGGCCCGCTCGGGTTGGCGCAGCGGATGGTAATGAGTCGGACCTTTTACCATCCCGACCAGCAGCGCCAGCTCTTGGATCTCCAGCTCGCCCAGGGGTTTCCCAAAATAGTACGCGCTGGCGAGCCCAAAACCATGGATGGCCCGGCCACCCTGCTGGCCCAGATAGACCTCGTTCAGGTAGGTCTCGAGGATTGCGGTCTTGTCGTAATGCCATTCCAGCAACAAGGCCATCAGGGCCTCGTCGAACTTGCGCCGGAACGTCCGGTCACTGTCGAGAAACAGGTTCTTGACCAGTTGCTGGGTCAGGGTGCTGCCGCCCTGGACGATGCGTCCGGCACGCAGGTTGGCCAGCGCGGCGCGCAACACCGCGCCCGGGTCAATGCCTGGGTGCCGCGAGAAATGGCGGTCTTCCACCGCCAAAAGCCCCAACAGCAGCGGTTCGGGTACTTCCGCAAGTCGCACCAGAACCCGGTCCTCGCCGTCCGTGCCATAAAGTGAACCGATGAGTTCCGGATCCAGACGGATCAGCGATGGAGCAGGCGCACCATCCAGGGCGTCCAGGTGATTGATCCCAGAGGCATCAAAACCCAGACGGATACGCTGGGCTGGCTGGGGACCGTCCCAGAATGACAAGGCGCGCACATGGATCGACAGGCTTCCTGCTCCCTCCGAACGGTAGGTTCCCGGGGATCGCAGGTTCTCGCTTGCACGGTAGCCGGCCCGCTCCAGTTCCCGGAGCAGGCGTTTGTAACTCACGGGTTCGGCGACCCCCAGTTCCATTGGGCGCGCATAGACCTGGGCTGGCAGTGACCAGCGGCGACTTTCGAAGCGGCTGACGATCTGCTGATCCAGGTAGGCCGCGTAGACCACCACCGCACTCAGGGCGAGCAACGCGGCCCATGTCAGCCAGGACCATATACCAAAAGAACGGGGAAATGACGGGGACAATGGGCAAATCCTGCTGGCGCACCAATTCTGGGGGACGGCGGGACAGGATCGCACCAAGCCGGACCACAAACCAGACCCTCGCAGGAGATCAGCTCCCGCAGGAATATTTCAACACATTGATTAATAAATGTGAAACACGATTGGCTTAATCTGTGCTTGAGAATTATCGCACACAGCACCGTGTGCACAGATCCTCCACGATCTCCCTCTCTCGCACTTCGCGCCCCTACGGGGCGCTTTTTTTGGCCTTTGGCCAGCGCGTGGCGGGCTCAAGCCTGAGGGGGCGTACGATCCGGCGGAAGCAAGCGCTCCACGGCAGCCCGCATTTCCTGCAGGGAAATATGGCGGACATCGCGGCCGCCCACCAGGAAAATCACATATTCGGCAATGTTGCGGGAATGATCGCCGATGCGCTCCAGGGCACGGGCGCACCAGATGATATCCAGCATGCGACGGATGGTGCGGGGATCTTCCATCATGAAGGTGATGTTCTGGCGCCAGATGGCCTCGTATTCCCGGTCCACCTCTTCATCGGCATGCACCACCTGCAACGCCGCCCGCGGATCCATGCGGGCAAAGGCATCCAGCGCATCGGTCAGCATGGCCCGAGCCCGCACCGCCAGATGCTCCAAGGCATGGTAACCATGCGGGGAACGGTCCATCTGGGCGAGATGACCGGCCATACGGGCGATTTTGCAGGCTTCATCGCCCACCCGTTCAAGGTCCGTGATGATCTTGAGGACCGTGATGATCAGGCGCAGATCCCCCGCGGCGGGTTGCCGACGCGCCAGGATTCGATTGCACTCTTCATCGAGCGTCACTTCCTGGAGGTTGACGCGATGATCCGCAGCCACGACCTCCTCGGCCAATTGACCGTCGGAGGCCACCAGTGCCCGCATCGCCTGGTCGATCTGATCCTCGACCGCGCCGCCCATGGTCAACACCCGGCTGCGTATGCCTTCAAGCTCCTCGTTGTAACGACGGGACGTATGCTGGGTGATGTCACCGGCTTCCATGCTTCCTCCAATGCTTCGGGTTGTGCGTGCACATCGGGCCATAGCGCCCGGCCAAGTAATGTTCCGTCTCCGGCCGATCGGGGCAGGTAAACATGCGATCCGTTTGGCCGAATTCGATCAACTCACCCGCCCGCAGGAACAGGCAGGCCTCCGACAAACGCGCCGCCTGGGACAGATCATGCGTTGCCATCAGGATGGCATGATCATGTTGCAGTTCATGCAACAAGGCCTCCACGTGATGGATGGTGGCCGGACTCAAGGAAACACCCGGAACATCCAGCAACAGCACGCGAGGTTCCAGCATCAACACCCGCGCCAGTGCCAACAAGTAACAGCGCTCGCCATTCAAGGTGACGCCAGGCCGGTGCAGCACATCGGCCAATACCGTCCATAAACCACATCGGCGCAACGCGATTTCCACGTGCTCATCCAGCAGCTCCTGATCCGTCTCGCCCCGCAACCGCAGGCCATAGGTCAGATGGTCATGAAGCGTGGTCGGCAGCAATCCGGGAACGCTGGGCACCCAAGCCAATTGACGTCGTACGGCTTCCCGGTCGACATGGATCCCCGGCGCTAGAATCGGCTGTCCATGGAGGCAAACACGCCCGTGCAGCCGCAAGCCATCGACCTGGTCACTCAGGCGCAGCAGCGCGCGCAGCAAGACGGTTTTTCCCGCAGCCTCGGGGCCGATCAAAGCGGTGAGACCACGGGGAGGAAGGGCAAACGTCAGTGACCGCAACAACAGGATCCCGGCTGGCGTTTCGACTCCCAGGCTCTCAACCTGCAAAGCGGCAGGCGATACGGCGTCGGCGCACCCGCCGACATTGGTTTTTTCAGAAAACAACATGTCGTGACCCATGCCAGAAAACCATTGAGATCTTGCCGTTGCCATTCCTGCATCCAGGAATTTTCATTGTACGACGTAAATCTGCGGGGTCGGCGCATACGCATCAGAAGGCCAGCATAATCCGTGCCTTCGGTCTGCGTGCACGGCCAAACGAGCCCTCTTGTGTGATTTCACTGAACCATGTCTGGCCGCAGTCTGGCCGCAGTCTGGCCGCAGCGACAGATGCAGCCTTCGATGCCCTTCCAAAGGGCGCGGCAATAAGCCAAACACCGCGCGCAGTCGCTGCAATATCGCGATCTGCGCCTCTGCGCCTATCACCTCATCCCAATCGAACAGAGAAACAGATTAGCTGATTGGAAAGCCGGTCCACCCGCATTCGAGGGATGGGAACGTCCGCTGCGCTTGAACAAAAAAAGGGTGGATCGATAGCCGTCGACCCACCCCACGCGATTTTTTCTCCCCCATCCGCGCACGAAGGGGGAAATGGTATCTTCAGAAGCTGTAGCTCAGGCCCACGCCGTAGCTGTCGGTGGAAGGATCCTGGATTCCGTTGACAGTGCGGTCCTTGTCCTCATAGGTGATATAGTAGGCCTGCGCGGTCAGCGCCTTGCTGAGCTTGTAATCGACGCCAAAGGCCAGCTCGGTGCGCTCGATGTCGGTCTGGTCGCCAGTGGTCTGGCCGTACTGGGCCTTGAACTTGAAGGCATCATACGTGTAGGCAATGGAGCCCAGCCACGAGGCTTCCTCGGCATCGCTGCCTTTGTTGTTCACGTCGCTGTTGTCCTGATCGATCCCGCTGGCCTGCTGGTACAGTGCGCCGATTTCAAGAGCTTCCAACAACTTGACCGCTGCCGTGGCGCGAATGATGTCGATGCCTGCCGTCTTGCCGTCAAACTTGAGGCTGCCCTGCTCACTTCCGGCATACGCCAGCGCGCCGTAGAAGATCCCATGTTCGAACTCGGCGGACGCGTAATAGGTGTCAGCAACGCTGTTGTCCTTGTCATCCGCATCGTCCAGGGCCTTGCGGCCTTCGCCCGGAGCGATCGCCGCCGTCACGGTCACCAGCTCGCCCAGTTTGGGCGTGCTGTACTGAATCATGTTGTTGGCGCGCGTCTCACCCACCATCAGGTTGATGATGTCGCCGTTGGTGTAGTCATTGAACTGGTCGGCCTTGGCGCCGGTTTCCTTGACGGGAGTATCGAATTTGCCCACCTTGGCCGTACCAAGGTCGCCTTTCAGGCCGACGAAGATATTGCGCTCGGAAAATTCGTCGGATTCACTGCCGTCCGGGTTGATTCCGTACTCAAGCTGATAGATCACCGACATGTCAGCCAGGCCGATGTCCTGGCTTCCCTTGAAGCCCAGGCGCGAGGAGTTGTTCTGATCCTGCAGTCGCCAGGTAGTGCTGGTTTCCTTGGAATCGAGACCAATCTCGTCTTTCTGCCCGTCCAGGCTCACATTGAATCGACCATAGATCTTCGCATCGGCCAGCGCCGCGCCGGGCAACGCCACAAGGCTTCCGACAGCCACCACAAGCAGGTTCTTCTTCACTGAAAACTCTCCCTTCAAAGCGTCTCGAGTCACATGGTTTTCACGATCCGGCAGCCATCGATGGCTGCCGGATCGGTTCGCGGTCCGCACATAAAACCCACAATCACCCGCAGCGCGCGGCCGACTTGGAGAACATGGTCGGCCGACAGTATGCGGGAGATATGATGAATATCTCTTTGCACAAAGATGACAATTCGATGACAAAAGGAACCAATGATTTCCAGCAGGGTCATCGAATGGTTAAGCATTGGCCAGTCCATTGCCTGACCAAGGCCTAATTTGGCTGTTCACTGACCCAGCGCAGGAAAGCCCGTCGTTCCTCGGGACCGGCTTGCTTCCACCAGGCCTGCATCAACACAAGCCAGTCATCACGGCGCACCGGCGTTGCTGCTTCAGGAGTGTCTGCAAGAGGTGCAACCACGCTCCCCCGGGGCGTCGCGACCGTTGCCGCCGGTGGCGTATCGGACGCCCCCAAAGGGGCCACCACCTGGCCATCACCGGCCTGCCCACTGCCGTTGTCCGGCAGCAATTCGCTGCTGCCACTCACCTGCGCGATCACTCCGGTGGGGAAGCGAACGCCACTGGCCTTGGAGGGTGTGCGGGCACCGCTGGCCTCGTCGATCAGCGTTCCGCTGAACGCCGCAGCCAGGCGCTGCGCGTCCTGATAGCGGGCGGGGCGCTGATAATCGATGCGATAGCGCCTGCCTGCCTGGGCATCCAGCACAAACAAGGCGGGATCGGAGCGCAGGACGTCATGTTGATCGCCCAGATTCCAGATCTCACGGTAGTAGGCCAACACCTCATAGCGCCCGGGGGCGAGCTCCAGTACCTTGTCCCCGCGGGTCCACAGACCACTGGCGCCCTTGACCTCCACGCCGTTGAGACGGGCCACCTCGATCTCCTCGGGCAGAGTCAGCGTCGCAACCTGAGCCACCGATTGCTTGGTGCCGTCATACAGACGGAGTTTTGGGTTGGCGCAGGCAGCCAACATGAGCAGCGCAAGGGCAATCATGAACTTGGGGAGGTGTTGCAACACCGAAAAACCCTCCAATCGATGAACTCAGGGAATGACGCCGCCGGAGCGCATTGCTCTGGCGCAGATAGGGCGAGATGTGCGCTGGGTGCGTTGGCGCCGCGGGCTATACCGCATTTGGACGCTCGTATGGCGTCTCCATACGGCCGACGCACAACCCAAAAGCCGCTGGCCGGGGCTCAGCATGCGCCGCGATGATGACAGTTTGGTGACGCTTCCTTCAGGAAACCTGCCCCTTGGCGCGTCCAGGCCGTTGCAAGGCAAGTCCGGCGTGTGTGCCTCATCGCATCAAAAGGCGGCTGCTCGTCAGCCGCAGTTGCTCAAGGCGCTGCCTGCCAGCACCCGATCCCGCGGAAAGCGACAGAGGAATCGACTGCCCATCCCGAGCCGGCTCTCGATGCTCAACTGGGCGTCGTGGCGCTGCAGGGCATGTTTGACAATGGCCAGCCCCAGGCCAGTCCCGCCCTGATCACGGCCCCGCCCGCCATCGACCCGGTAAAACCGTTCGGTGAGGCGGGGCAAATGCTCCGGGGCAATCCCGATTCCGGTATCCGTCACCGCAATCTGTAATTCTTCCCCAACGAAACCCGCCTCCAGATGTACGGTGCCACCCGGGGGGGTGTACTTGACGGCATTGGAGAGCAAATTATCGAATACGCTGCGCAGCTCGCCTTCCACGCCCCGCAATACCAAAGGATCGACAATCTCCGCTTGAATGGTGACTTTCTCCCCAGCCAGCCGTCTGGCTTCGGCGCAACAGCGGCGCAACAACAGCGTCAAGTCCACCGGTCGCATCAGCACCGCACGCGGCGATTCATCCAGACGGGACAACAGCAACAGATCCGCCAGCAGTTGCTCCATGCGTCCGGTCTGCTCACGCATTGCCGCCAAGGGCACCACCCACGGCGCCAGATCTCCTTCTCCTTCAGCCTCATCCAGCAGGGTTTCCACATAACCACTCAGGACTGTCAGCGGCGTGCGCAGTTCATGGGAGGCATTGGCCACAAAATCCTTGCGCACCTGATCGAGCCGGCGCTCGCGGGTCACATCCCGGATCACCAATAAGCGTTGATCTTCGCCATAAGGGACAATCTGCAGCGAAAGCATTCGCTCCGGATCGTGGGCAGCAACAATTTCGATCGCCTCGTCATAATTCCCGCGATCGAGGTAGCGGATGAAAGCCGGCGTCCGGATCAGGTTCGCCACCCACTGGCCATTGTCCTGGGGCGCACGCAGCCCGAGCAGGCGCTGGGCAGACTGATTGAACCAGACGATGCGGGAATCGGCGGACAGCACCACTGTGCCATCCGGCAATGCTGCGGTCGACCGAAGGAACTGCTTGAGGATAAATGACAGGCGGCGCTTGCGCTTCTGGCTGCGGCGCTTGATGCGCAGCACTTGGGCCGCGACTTCCGCCCAGATATCCAGGCGGCTGTCGTCCAGCCGCTTGCCCCGCCCGGCCAGCCACAATTCCAGGCGGCGCAATTGCCACAGGTGCCACGCCAGATAAACGGCAAGCCCCGCGCACAGACCCCATGCCGGCTCTCCCGCCAGAGCGGCCATGCCGCCGGCCATGGCCAACAGCAGCGCCAAGCGCCAGAATTCACGGCTCCAGGGCGACATGCCTCAGCCTTGGGCAGAGAATCGGTATCCCGCTCCCCGCACGGTCTGGACCAGATGGGCCACGCCATGATGTTCCAGCGCCTTGCGCAGCCGCCGGATATGCACGTCCACCGTGCGCTCTTCCACGTAGACACTGGGTCCCCACACCCGGTCCAGCAACTGGCTGCGGCTGTAGACCCGCTCGGGGTGCCCCATGAAAAAATGCAGCAACCGAAACTCCGTGGGTCCCAGGCTTACACCCTCCTCACCGATGGCCACGCGATGACCGTTCACGTCCAACCGCATCCCGCCCGCCTCCAGCACCTCCTCGTTGGGGCTGTTGAGGCTGCGGCGCAGCACGGCATGGATGCGGGCAATGAGCTCCCGCGGAGAAAATGGTTTGGTCACATAATCATCGGCGCCGACATTGAGACCGCGAATCTTGTCCTCTTCCTCGGTGCGTGCGGTCAGCATGATGATGGGGATTTCCCGTGCCAGGCTGTCCTTGCGCAGGGTACGGGCCAGTTCCAGCCCGGAGATGCCGGGGAGCATCCAGTCCAGCAGGATCACCTGGGGACGCCCATCCGCCACCTGGGCGCGGGCTTCGGTTGCATCGCCTGCTTCCAGCACGGTGAAGCCTTCCCGCGACAGCGAAAAGGCGACCATCTGTCGCACAGCGTTTTCATCGTCCACGATCAGAACGGTTTTGTTTTCCATGGAATTCCCATCCGCTGCATTCGAGAAGCGACCGTATTACATCAATGCGACATGACACTTCAGTGACATCACTCTTCGCGATGCGCCGGCCAGCCCCTCTGCCCGCACCCAGGCTTTGTTACAATAGCAGCATTAGATCCAGCGCCGGGATGATCCGATTGCTGAGCGGCCAGGGAACGGCATTCACCCCACGTTCCCGGTCGAGGCAAGACCCATGCGCTTTCCTGCTTCAACACGCTCTGTCCTGCCCCGTCTTGACACGTCGCGCTGGTTTGGACTGCTTGCCCTTCCGGCGCTGTTTGCCACACTTGCCCTGGTCTGGATCAGCTTCAGCGAGGGCCTGCTGCGCATTGCGGCGCCCGATCCAGGCGTGTTGCCCATGTTGCGCATGCTCAACAACTTACTGTTCATCCTGCTGACCACGGCTTTCTGGACCTTTTGGCTGGTGCGTCAGGCAAGTGCCCATCGCCGCCGTGAAACCCTCTGGCGGACCCTGCTCGAACAGGCCCCGATTCCCTTGGTCCTGGCCCGCAAAGGCAAAGTCGTGGCCTGCAACCCGGCCTTTTCAGGCCTCCTGGGCCACACCGACCCGCACGCCCTCCTCGATTATCCCTTGCTGTCCCGCATTCCCGCCGAGGAGCAGGCGACACTGTTACACCAGCTAAAAGGCGTTGATCCTCGCCATCCGCAGACCCTGCGGCTGGAAATCCGGTTTCAGAATGCCCAGAACGAAGCCACCATCATGATTGCCCATGTGCGCCGCTGCCTGATCGGTCGATCGGTGTACGAACTGGTGTGTTGCTATCCCAAGAAGGAATTGGAAAGCGTTCCGGCACTGGGAGCGGAATTGGGCTTGCAGCTGCTGGAATGTCTGCCGCGGGCGCTTTGGCTATGGACCCCCCAAGGTCTGTGCCTATGGCGCAACCAGGCCGCGTGCCAGGAAAACCAGGCAGGAATTCAACATCTCGCGCGCCGCTATGGTGCTTTTCGGGAAGGTCGGCCCATCGGACCGCAGGCACAACTGGAATTGGTGCGACCCGCTCTTGAAGCCGAAGGCTCCATCTGTGTCCCGCTGCCCCCGCCCGCTGGGCTGGGGGGATCGGCTGCCAATCTGTGCGTGCTGTCGCTTCGCGACGGAGCGGATCAAGTCCAGGCGGTGGCCGCCTTGCTGGAACCCGGCGCGCAGGCAGACCTGGGCACGTCGGCTATCCCATTGCTGCGCAGTCTGCATCGGATCCAGCAACACTTGCGGGAAAATCCCGCGCCCGAGATCGGCGCCCGGATGGTCTTGCAAGCGCTTCAGTTGCACTTGGCGCCCGCAGGCTGGGTGGGTTTGCTGCAAGCCGATCTCCAGACGCGTGAATCGACGCTCTGGAGCCTTTCCAGTGTCGGCGAGCTGAACCAGTGCCAAAGTCATCTGCCCGCAGACCTCTCCACTGAATGCGGCCCGTCGGGCTGGTCGGATCTCGCCAGTCTCCAAGGGCTCGAAGCGCTGCCACCCTTCCTCGCTCGGCTCGAACAGGCCGGCATCGATCGCTTCGAGCGCATTCTGCCGGCTGCGCCGGAGCAGGGTCGCCGCCAGGTGCTGATGCTGTCCCGCCGTTTACCTCCCGACGCGGAGCTGCTGCGCCTGTGGGTCCATCTGGTGCTGGACGCATGGAACCAGCGCCCACAAGGCGCGCACGCGCTCTTTTAAGTCCACTGGACAGCTGGCCCACCAAAACCGCAAACATCCGCACCAGGCGGACCATCCCGATCACGCATGGGCGAGCATTTTCCCCACCACCTCGACCATGTCAGGCGGCAAATCGGAACGCTCGGAGAGACGTTCGAGTTGCGCACGCATCAAGTCGCCATAGGGCGCCACCAACTCGCGCCAGCCGGAAAACACACCGCTGAGGCGGGCAGCCAACTGGGGATTCAAGGGCACCAAGGTCGCGATGCGATCACCCACCCAGGCATAGCCACTGCCATCAGGGGCATGGAAATGCAGCGGGTTGCTGCGGGCAAAAGCGCCTACCACGGCGCGGACCTTGTTGGGCTGAGTCAGCCGGAAGGCGGGATGCTTCATGAGCGCGTCCAACCGTTCCAGAATCGCCCCCTGCCGGGCCTGGGCCTGGATGCGGAACCACTTGTCCAGCACCAGATCATCCGCTGCGTGGGCGTCGTGGAACACCTTGAGCGCCGCCTCGGCCGCATCGCCACCCTGGTCGGCCAGCAAGGCCAGCGCGGCCAGCCGCTCGGTCATCGTGGTGGCCTGTTGGAATTGCCGCACACAGCTTGCGCGGTGGCGATCCGCCATGCCGTCGGCCATCAGGAAGCCCAGGCAGCGATTGCGCAGGGCACGGGCCGCGGGGTCGTCCCGCCCCGCCAAGGCCGTATGACGCGCCAGCCAATCGGCCTCCAGCGCCTGCGCCAACTGGCTGCGCAGGCGCTGGCGGAGCGCTTCCAGTCGACAGGGATCCGTCGGGGCGAAGGCTTCCAGCAGCGCTTCATAAGCCGGCAGCGCGAGCAGTTCTGCCGCCAGCGCCGGATCAAGATCGGCATCGGTGAGCACACGGGCAAACCCCGCAATCGCCTCGGGTGACAGCGCTGCCTCGGCGGTCCCATCCAAGGCCCCCCGCACGGCATGGATCCACACCTGCTGGGCCGCCTGCCAGCGCACCATGGGATCGCTGTCATGGCGCAGCAACAGCAAGCGGTCGGACAGACTCAAATCATCATCCAGTTGTACGGGCGCGGAATACCCTCGCAGCAGCGAAGGCACCGGACGCTCAGCCAGATCCTGGAAGGAAAAGCGAGCGGATGCCCCGTGCAGCAGCAACACCCGCTCCGTGGCCGTTGCCGATTCCTCTTCTGCCAAGCGCAGCGGCAGCGCTCGGCCGGCGCCATCCAGCAGGGCCAGACGAACCGGGATCGGCAATGGCGCCTTGGTCGCTTCGCCCGGCGTGGGCGGCGTGTGCTGGCTTAGCTCCAGTTCATAAACCTGGCGCGCCGGATCATGAATGCCACGGGCGGTCAGGCGGGGGGTGCCGGCCTGCCGGTACCAGGCGAGAAACGCGCTCAAATCCTGCCCGCTGCCGTCGCTCAAGGCAGAGACGAAATCCTCCACCGTCACGGCCTGCCCGTCGTGGCGCTCGAAATACAGGTCGGTGCCCCGGCGAAAACCGTTCTTGCCCAAGGTGTTGGCCATCATCCGCACCACCTCGGCACCCTTCTCGTACACCGTCGCGGTATAGAAGTTGTTGATTTCAAGGTAGGCCTCCGGGCGCACCGGATGGGCCAGCGGGCCGGCGTCTTCACGGAACTGCACGGCCTTGAGCTGGGCAACGTCGTGGATGCGTTGCACCGCGCCGCCGGGTTGATCGGCGGAAAAAGACTGATCCCGAAACACCGTCAGGCCTTCCTTCAGGCTGAGCTGGAACCAGTCGCGGCAGGTGATGCGGTTGCCGGTCCAGTTGTGGAAATACTCGTGTGCCACCACTGCGGCGATGTGATGGTAATCCTCGTCGGTGGCGGTATCGGGACGGGCCAGCACGAACTGGCTGTTGAAGATGTTGAGTCCCTTGTTCTCCATCGCGCCCATGTTGAAATCCGAGACCGCGACGATCATGTAGCAGTCCAGATCGTACTCCCGGCCGTAGTTTTCCTCGTCCCAGCGCATCGCCGCCTTGAGCGAGGCCAGCGCATGGCCGCAGCGGTCTTCCAGGCCATGGGTAACATAACAGGCAAGCCGCACCGCACGCCCCGAGGCCGTGTGGAAATGATCCTCGACACAGGCCAGATCGGCGGCCACGATGGCGAACAGGTAGGACGGTTTCAGGAAGGGATCGACCCAGTGTGCCCAGTGTCGCTCGCCCTCGATCCCCGACGCCACCAGATTGCCGTTGGACAACAGCACCGGGAAACGCTGCCGATCGGCGTTCAGGATGACCTCGAACGGCGCCAGCACATCGGGCCGGTCGAGGTAGGGCGTAATGCGGCGAAAACCTTCCGGCTCGCATTGAGTGAAATAGCCGCCGCCGCAAGGAAAAAGCCCTTCCAAACGGGTGTTGCGTTCAGGATCCAGTCGCACGCGGGTCCTGACCGTGGTGGCCGGCCAGGGAATCTCAAGATGGACGCCGTCGTAACGGTAAGCGTCCGGCGCCAACGTCCGGCCATCGACTACGACTTCCAGAAGCTCCAGATCCTCGGCATCAAGCGCCAGATAAGGGCCCGGCGTTGCGTCCGGACGGGCCGCCAAGGTCAATTCCCCGATCACCTCGACCTGTTCGGCGAATGTGACCGTCAGGCGAACGGCGCGAATCTCCACCGCTGGTGGGGTGTAGTCCGAAAGTCGCTTGGGGGTCTGCATGCCTGGATTTCCTCATCGCCATGGAAGGGTTTGCGTAAAAGCGCGGCGTCAGCGGATTGGGCTGCCGGGCCAGAGGAGTCGCTGACCCCGCGCCCTTGATCGGACGGCGCTCAGGTCGCGCGGGCGGCGGGTGGTTCGGCGGGCACCCAGATGCCAATCTCGACCGCCCGCTCGGGGGGGATCTTGTAGAAATCGATGGCGCGCATGCTGTTACGGAACATGAACGCGTAGATCCGCTCCCGGAAGCGCAGGAACCACGGGACACTCCGGTTGATCACGAGCGTCTCGCGGCCGATGAAAAAGGTGGTCTCGGCCAAATCGATGACCAGTCCGGCCCGCCGCGCCTGCGCCAGGGCAGCCGGCAAATCGGGACTCTGCATGAAACCATAATGGATCATCAACCGGTCGAAGCCATGACCCAGCGGCGTCCACTCGACACGCTGCCCGGGCGGCACCCGCGGGGACTCCTCGATCAGTACCGTAAGCAAAATCACGCGTTCATGCAGGGCATGGGTATGACGCAGCAGGTACTGGAGCGAGGGCGGTGCGCCCAGCCGCGGCGCGGTAAGGAAAATCGCCGTGCCCGGCAGGCGCACTGGCGCATGATGATCCAGTCGATCAAACAGGCTTTCCAACGGCTCGGATTCGGCGCGCAGGCGGGTGATGAGATTGCGGCGCCCCTGGTCCCAGGTCCGCATGACAAAGAAAAGCGCCCCACCCGCAGCGAGGGTCACCCAGCCGCCTTCGTGCAGCTTGTGCAGATTGGCCAGGAGAAACGGCAATTCCACCAGGATCATGGCCCCGACGAGCAGGCCTGAAACCAGACCCGACCACAGCCACACCCGCCGCATGGTGAAATACAACAAGCTGGAAGTGATCAGCATGGTGATGGTGATGGCCACCCCATAGGCGGCGGCCAGATTTCCCGAAGTGCGAAACGCCAGCACCAGCGCCATGCACGCCAGCATCAACGCGAAATTGACCGAGGGCGCATAGACCTGGCCTATTTCCGAAGACGATGTCTGGACGATGCGCATGCGCGGCATGACCCCCAACTGGATCGACTGGCGCACCAGGGAAAACACCCCCGAAATCAGGGCCTGCGAAGCGATCACCGTGGCCACGGTCGCCAGGGCCACCAGGGGATACAAGGCCCAGCGGGGCGCCAAGGCATAAAACGGGTTGGCGATGGCGGCGGGATCGGCCAGTACCAGCGCCCCCTGGCCCAGATAATTCAACACCAAGGCCGGCAACACCAAGGCAAACCAGGCCTGGCGGATGGGCTTGCGGCCGAAATGGCCGAGATCGGCATAGAGCGCCTCGGCACCGGTCACCACCAGGAACACGCCCCCCAGCACCAGTAATCCGGCCTTGCCTTCGGTCAGCAAAAAGCTCAGCGCGTACCAGGGATTCAAGGCAATCAATACCCCCGGATTGTGGCTGATACCGATGAGGCCAAGCACCGCCAGGGTGGTGAACCACAGTACCATCACCGGCCCGAACACCGCCCCCACGCGGGCCGTTCCAAAGCGTTGCAGCGAAAACAGCAGCGCCAGGATCACCAGCGTGATCGGAACCACATAAGGCTCGGCGCCGGGCGCGGCAATCTTGATGCCTTCCACGGCGCTGAGCACCGAAATGGCCGGTGTGATCATGCCGTCGCAATAAAGCAGCGCCGCGCCGAAAATCCCCAGGGCCATCAGCCAAGCCGCCGTGCGCCCCTCACCCAGGGTACGCCAGGGATTCAACAGCGCCAGCAAGGCCAGGATGCCGCCCTCGCCCCGGTTGTCCGCGCGCAACACCAGGATCTGGTATTTGAGCGACACGATCAGAATCAGCGCCCAGAAAATCAGCGACAACACCCCCAGCACATGGGGAACGGTCAAGGCCACCCCCAGATGCGGAGAGAAACATTCCCGCAGCGCATAGAGCGGGCTGGTCCCAATGTCGCCATAGACCACACCCAGTGCGCCCAGCGGCGCCAGTGCTTGAGGCTTGGACAGGGCGGCGGGGATAGCGGGTAGCGTCGGCAGATGGGGCGTTTTCATGGACAAATCCAACAGGGGGGGCAGGGCATTCGAAGTGGGTCGTCAGCATGAGGGGGCTATGATAGGCGCCATCCGGCCGCAAGGGGAGAGGCACGGGAATCCGTCATCGATCCGACCCGCGAAGCCCCTCATAATACGCCGGGACAAGTTAGGCCAAGGTGGCACGGCGACAATGGCAGAGCGGGAGACAAGGTGATGGCAGCAGGTATGTGGCTATTGGTTGGGCTGGGCGTGGCACTCGCCGCACTGGCGCTGCACGATGTCTTTCAGCGCCGCCACGCCATTCTGCGCATCTACCCCCTGATCGGCCATTTCCGCTATCTGCTCGAGGGCTTCGGACCCGAACTGCGCCAGTACATCGTCACCAGCAACGAGGAAGAGCGCCCCTTCAGCCGCAACCAGCGCCGCTGGGTCTATGCGACCGCCAAGCGCGAGAACAACCAGTTTGCCTTCGGCACCGACCAGGACCTGGAGCACAGCGAAGGCACCCTGATCATCCGCCACACCGCCTTTCCCCTGGCTCAATTCCACGCGGGCGACGCCCTGGATCAGGCCGGCTATCCACTGCCCTGCGCCAAGGTGCTGGGAGCCGCCCGGGGCCGGCGCCTGGCCTTTCGTCCGGCGTCGGTGGTCAACGTCTCAGGAATGAGCTTCGGCGCCTTGAGCGGTGTCGCGGTGGAAGCCCTCAACCGTGGCGCTCAGCTGGCCGGCTGTTTCCAGAATACCGGCGAAGGAGGCCTGAGCCCCTACCACCGCAAGGGCGGGGATATCGTGTTCCAGATCGGCACCGGTTATTTCGGTTGCCGGGATGAGGCGGGCGCCTTCAGCCTGGACGCCCTGCGGCGCACCCTGGACGCTGGCACGCCAGTACGGGCACTGGAAATCAAGCTCAGCCAGGGCGCTAAGCCGGGGCTGGGAGGCTTGCTGCCGGGGGTGAAGGTCACCCCGGAGATTGCCTTGACGCGCGGCGTGCGGCCGGGCGTGGATTGCAAGAGCCCGGCGCGCCATGCGGCCTTTGGCGATGTGGACGCGCTGCTGGACTTCGTCGAGGAACTGGCTGACGCAACCGGGCTGCCGGTTGGCATCAAGTCGGCTGTGGGCGAAACCGTCTTCTGGGACGATCTGGCCACCTTGATGGCCCAGGGTGGGCGCGGCGTCGACTTCATCACCGTCGACGGCGGCGAAGGCGGCACCGGGGCGGCACCGCTGGTGTTCGCCGATCGCGTCGCCCTGCCGTTCAAGGCGGCCTTCCCGCTGGTGTACCAGATCTTTCATCAGCATGGCCTGAGCAACCAAGTGGCGTTCATCGGCTCGGCACGGCTGGGCTTGCCGGAGGCCGCCCTGTGGGGATTGGCGATGGGATGCGATCTGGTCAACGTGGGGCGCGAGGCGCTGTTCGCCATCGGCTGCATCCAGTCCCAGAAATGCCATACCGGGCGTTGCCCTACCGGCGTCACCACCCATACCCCCTGGCGCACCCGCGGACTGGACCCGGCCCTCAAGTCGGTGCGCCTGGCCAACTACCTTATCGGCCTGCGCCGCGAGCTGACTGCCCTGGCCCGCGCTTGTGGCGAAGTCCATCCCGCCCTGGTGGGCCTGGATCGGCTGGCGCTGGTTGAACAGGGCTACCGGGTCCAGGATCTGCAAACCATCCTGGCTTACGCCCCCGGCATGGGCCTGCCAGACCCGCAATCTCGCGCCGAACTGGCCGCCTTGATGGCGCCCTTGTTCGAAGATCAGTTGCGCACCCCTACCACACGGGTAAGCTAGCGCTCATGGGATGGCGCTTCACCAAAATGCACGGGCTGGGCAACGACTTCGTGGTCATCGACGGGGTGCGCCAATCCATTGCGCTCTCCGCCGCGCAGGTCAGGGCATTGGCGGACCGTCACTTCGGTATCGGCTGCGACCAAGTGCTGCTGGTGGAACGGGCTCAGGGCAACGAAGCCGACTTTCGCTACCGCATCTTCAATGCCGACGGCGGCGAAGTGGCCCAGTGCGGCAACGGCGCCCGCTGCTTCGCGCGCTTCGTGGTCGAGGAAGGCCTGGCCGCCAAGCGGGAAATCACGGTTGAAACCCGCGCCGGATTGCTGCGGCTGTACCTGGAAAATGATGGTCAGGTGCGCGTCAACATGGGCGCACCGCGGCTTGCGCCTGCGGAGATTCCCTTGCGCGCCGCACAACAAGCCCTGCGATATCCCCTGGGGTCTGCGCCATCCTGGCAGGTGGGCGCCGTTTCCATGGGGAATCCCCATGCCGTGCTCGTCGTCCCTGATGTAGCTACGGCGCCCGTCGGCGCGTGGGGACCGGCGATCCAGGCCCTGCCGGATTTCCCCGAGGGCGTGAATGTGGGTTTCATGGAAACGGTGGCGCGGGATCACATCCGCTTGCGCGTGTTTGAGCGCGGCAGCGGGGAAACCCTGGCCTGCGGCAGCGGGGCCTGTGCGGCGGTGGTGATCGGCCGGCTGTGGGGAGAGCTGGAGCCTGACGTCAGCGTGGATCTGCCCGGCGGGCGCTTGCGGATCCACTGGACAGGCGCCGGTGAACCGGTATGGATGACCGGACCGGCCGTGCGTGTATTCGACGGACAACTGTCCGATGTCCAGGCCTGACCCCATGCCGACCACCCCACCCACGGAACAGGAAGAACGCGACCAGGTGCTGGCCTATCTGCGCAGCCATCCCGACCTGCTCGACCGCTATCCTGAGCTGCTGGCCGATCTCATCATTCCCCACGGCGCCGGCTCGGCCTCGCTCATCGAGCGCCAGGTTCAGGTGCTGCGGGAGCGCAACCTGCGCCTGGAAGGCACCCTGGATGAGCTATTGCGTCATGCGCGCCAGAATGAAGCATTGCTGGACAAGGTCCATGAATTGGCGCTGGCGTTGCTGTGCAGCACCGATCTGAGCGCCCGCATCGAGGCCTTGGTGCACGCCTTGGTGCGTCATTTTCACGCCGAAATGGTGCGCCTTGTGTTACCTGCCCAGCACCCCGCCGCGCGCCTTGAACGCGCCGAGCCCTTGTGTCTCGCGCTGGAAGATTGGCCCGGCCCGCCCGCGGAAGGCGAACCGCGCTGTGGCCCCCTGGATCCGGCGCTGGCCGGCTGGCTGTTCCCGGCGCCGGATGGAGCGCCGGCCTCGGCCGCCCTGATTCCACTGCCGGGGAACCTGGGTGTGCTGCTCATCGGCAGTCACGACCCCCACCGCTTCCATCGTCATATGGGCACGGCCGTGCTGCGGCGACTGGGCGATCTGGCCGGCGCCGCGCTGGAGGAGGTCGGCGCGCTGGCGGAGGCGCCGCAGTGAAGGCCGCGCTGGACGGCTTCCTGGCGGAACTGGCCCGCAACGGGCGCCATTCCCCCCATACCGTGGCCGCCTACCGCCGTGATTTGACGGCCCTTTGCGCTTGGTGCGCCCTACAGGGGATCAGCGCCTGGCCCGAACTCACCACCGCCCAGTTGCAACTGTGGCTGGCCGAGGGCCACGCCGGGGGATTGAATCCGCGCACCCTGGCGCGGCGCCTCTCGGCGGTGCGAACGCTGTATCACCATCTGCGGCGCACGGGGCAGATCCACCAGCTGCCCGCCCAGGCCCTGCGCGCGCCCCGCCGCGCCCACCGGTTGCCCGCCGTGCTCGATCCCGACACCACCGCCCGGCTCCTTGAAGACATCCCCCAAACGCCGCTGCAGTGGCGCGACCGCGCGCTGTACGAACTGATCTATTCCAGCGGTCTGCGGTTGAGCGAAGCTGTGGGCCTGGATGTGGCCGACCTGGATCTGGCCGCAGGCGAGGTGCGGGTACTGGGCAAGGGCGGGCGCATGCGCCAGGTGCCGGTGGGCCGCAAGGCGCGTGAGGCCCTCAGCACTTGGCTCGCCTTGCGCGCGCCATCGGTGCCGCCGACGCAAACGGCGCTGTTCGTCAATCATCGTGGCGCGCGGCTGGGGGCGCGCAGCGTGCAACGCCTGCTGGCCCAGCGGGCGATCACCCAGGGCCTGGCGCAACACATCCATCCGCACATGCTGCGTCATGCCTTCGCCACGCATCTGCTGGAATCCAGCGGCGACCTGCGCGCGGTGCAGGAGCTGCTGGGCCACCAGCGCCTCAGCACCACCCAGATCTACACCCACCTGGACTTCCAGCACCTGACGCAGGTTTACGATCGTGCCCATCCGCGCGCCCGGCGCCAAGCCCAACCGCCCCCGGATCCCGACGGCATGCAGTAGAATCCTCCCTTCAAGTCCCGCCGGCGTCGGCGCACCAGGACGAGGAGCGATGCAGCAGTTCCACGGTACGACCATTCTTTCCGTGCGCCGCAATGGCCAGGTGGCCATCGCCGGTGACGGCCAGGTGTCCATGGGCGACACCGTCATGAAAGCCAATGCGCGCAAGGTTCGGCGACTCTACCGCGACCGCGTGCTGGCCGGTTTCGCAGGCGGCACGGCCGATGCGTTCACCTTGTTCGAACGCTTCGAGAGCAAGCTGGAAGCCCACAGCGGCCACCTCACCCGTGCGGCGGTGGAACTGGCCAAAGACTGGCGCACCGACCGCATGCTGCGCCGCCTGGAAGCGCTGATGTGCGTCGCCGATGCCACGGCATCCCTCGTGATCACCGGCAACGGCGATGTCATCGAGCCCGCCGACGCCATCATGGCCATCGGTTCGGGCGGCAACTATGCCCTCGCCGCAGCGCGGGCGCTGCTGGCGGAGACACCCCTGTCGGCGCGCGACATCGTGGAGAAAAGCCTGCACATCGCCGGCGACATCTGCATCTACACCAACCACCATCTCACCATCGAGACCCTGGACGCCGCCTGAAGGCGAGCGCGTCCGGCGAGGAAGACCCATGTCCCAGATGACCCCGCGGGAAATCACCGAGGAACTGGACAAGCACATCATCGGCCAGCAGGCCGCCAAGCGCGCCGTGGCCATCGCCCTGCGCAACCGCTGGCGCCGCCAGCAGGTGCCCCCGCCTCTGTCGCAGGAAATCACGCCCAAGAACATCCTCATGATCGGGCCCACCGGCGTGGGCAAGACCGAGATTGCCCGCCGCCTGGCCAAGCTGGCGCGAGCGCCCTTCGTCAAGGTGGAGGCCACCAAATTCACCGAAGTGGGTTACGTCGGCCGCGATGTGGACACCATCATCCGCGATCTGGTGGAAACCTCCTTCAAGATGACCCGTGAACTGGCCGTCGCCGCGGTGCGGGTGCGTGCCGAGGACGCCGCCGAGGAGCGCATCCTGGATGCCCTGCTGGGGACGCCGCGCCCGGCGCCCAGTGTGGTCGGCAGCGGCCCCAGCGAAGACACGCGCCAGAAGATGCGCAAGATGCTGCGGGAAGGCGCGCTGGATGAGCGGGAAATCGAAATCGAGGTGCGCGGCAACCTGGGCGGGGTGGAAATCATGGCGCCCCCCGGCATGGAGGAAATGACCAACCAATTGCAATCCATGTTCCAGAACCTGGCCGGCAACCTGCAGAGCCGCCGCCGGCGCCTGAAGGTGAAGGAAGCCTTGGCCGCGCTCACCGACGAGGAAGCGCTGCGGCTGGTGAATGAAGAGGAAATCAAACAGCAGGCAGTGCGCAACGCCGAGGAAAACGGCATCGTGTTCCTCGATGAAATCGACAAGGTCTGCCGCCGCGCCGATCATGCGGTGGGCGCCGATGTCTCCCGCGAGGGCGTGCAGCGCGACCTGCTGCCCCTGGTGGAAGGCTGCGCGGTCACCACCAAGTACGGCACGGTGCACACCGACCACATCCTGTTCATCGCCTCCGGGGCCTTCCACGTCGCCAAGCCCTCCGACCTCATCCCGGAATTGCAGGGCCGTCTGCCCATCCGCGTCGAGCTGCAATCCCTGGGGGTGGAGGATTTCGAGCGCATCCTGACTGAGCCCGATGCCGCGCTGACGCGCCAGTACCAGGCGCTGCTGGCCACCGAGGGCGTGACCCTGGAATTCACGCCGGCGGGCGTGCGGCGGCTGGCGGAAGTGGCCTTCGAGGTCAACGAGCGCACCGAGAACATCGGCGCCCGACGCCTGCACACCGTGCTCGAGCGCCTGCTGGAAACCGTGTCCTATGATGCGCCCGATCACGCCGGCACCACCTTGGCGGTCGACGCGGACTACGTGGACTTTCACCTGGGCGCCCTGGCCCAGGATGAAGACCTGAGCCGCTACATCCTGTAAGTAAGGAAGCCTCCCATGACCGCCGCGTCCGCCCCACGCCTGACCGCCATGACCCTGCACCGCCGCTCGCGGGCGCTGGAGGTGGCCTTCGACAGTGGCGAGGTGTTCCAACTGCCCTGTGAATACCTGCGCGTGTTCTCGCCCTCGGCCGAGGTGCGCGGCCATGGCGCCGGGCCGTCGATGCTGGTGGTGGGCAAGGAAGCGGTCAACATCCAGGCCATCGAACCCACTGGCCATTATGCCGTGCGGCTGGTGTTCAACGACGGCCACAACAGCGGCATCTACACCTTCGGCCAGCTCCATACGCTGGGCCTGGAACAGGCGCACAACTGGAGCGCCTACCTCGCTCGCCTGCAATCGGCCGGTTACACGCGCAAATCCATCCCACAGGATGCCCCGTCATGAACCGCAATCAGGATCCCACGCCGGACGACATCGATTTTGGCTTCGAGCGCGTCCGGCGCGAGGACAAGCAGCGTCTGGTGCGCGGCGTGTTCGATTCAGTGGCGGACCGCTACGACCTCATGAACGATCTCATGTCGATGGGGCTGCACCGGATCTGGAAACGCTTCACGGTCGCCCTCGCCGGGGTGCGGCCCGGCGAGCGGGTGCTGGATCTGGCCGGCGGCACCGGCGATCTGGCGGGGGCTTTCCTGCCCCAGGTCGGGCGCGAGGGGCTGGTGATCCTGAGCGACATCAACGCCGCCATGCTGGGGCGCGGGCGGGAACGACAGGTGGACGCGGGCCATGCGGGCAATCTGGCCTATGTGCAGGCCAATGCCGAGGCCCTGCCGCTGGCCTCGGGCAGCGTGGACTGCGTCACCATTGGTTTCGGCCTGCGCAATGTCACCGACAAACCCGCCGCCCTGCGCGAAATGGGGCGGGTGTTGCGCCCGGGCGGGCGGGCCTTGGTGCTGGAATTTTCCCAACCCCGCATCGCGCCGCTGAAGCCCGTCTATGACTGGTATTCCTTCAATGTGCTGCCGCGCCTAGGCCGCCTGGTGGCCGGCGATGCGGACAGCTACCGCTACCTGGCCGAGAGCATCCGCGTGCATCCGGACCAGGAAACCCTGAAATCCATGATGGTGGAAGCGGGCTTTGCGCGCTGCCAGTATTTCAATCTGGCGGGCGGCATCGTCGCCGTACACCGAGGATTTCGGATCTAAGCATGGCGACAAACGATGCCCTTCCCCTGGCCCTGCTCGAACGGGGACTGAACCACACCCTGCGCGACAGCCCGGCCGCTGCGCGCCTGCTGGCGCAGCTGAACGGCCAGACGCTGGCACTACATGCCGGGGAACTGGGGCGAACGCTGTATCTGGTCGCTCATCCCGCCGGCCTTCAGGTTCTGATGCAGACGGACCGACCCGCCCAGGCGACCCTCTCCGGCACCCTGTTCGGCCTGTCCCGGCTGGCGGCAGGCAGCGCCTCGGGCCGATTGCCGCCAGGAGTGCGTCTCAGCGGCGAGATCGAGGTGGCCGAACAGTTCCAGCGCCTGCTGGCCCTGGCCCGGCCCGATTTCGAAGCGCTGCTGGCGCGCACCCTGGGCGATGCCTTGGCTCATAGCGTGGGCACAGGGTTGCGACGGGTCGGCCGCTGGGTCAGCCGCAGCCTGTTCAGCCTGGGACAGGATGCCAGCGAGTATCTGCGCTACGAAACCGACCTCCTGCCCGATCGTTCCGAAGTGACAGCCTGGGTCGATGAGGTCGACCGGCTGCGGGATGATGTGGCGCGTCTCGCAGCGCGCGTGGAGCGACTGCAACAATCCTCCCCTAACGTTCACGTTCAACCCGACTGAACGCCAAAGGATCCCTGCCGATGTTCCGAGCCACGCTGCGCATCCTGCAAGCCACCCGGGTGGTGCTGCGTTACCGGCTGGACGATACCCTGTTCCACCTGCCGCCGTTGCAGCCCTTCGGCTGGATCCGCCATGCGCTGCCCTGGCACTGGCGCCGCGAGGAGCGGCCACTCGGGATGCGTCTGCGCCTGGCACTGGAGGAACTGGGGCCGGTGGCGATCAAGATGGGGCAGGCACTGGCCACCCGCCGCGACCTGCTGCCGCTGGAGATGGCTGACGAGCTGGCCCGGCTGCAGGATCGGGTGCCGCCGTTTCCCGGCGCTCTCGCGCGGCGCATCCTGGAGGAAACCTATGGCGCACCGCTGGAACGGGTGTTTGCCGAATTTTCCGAAACTCCGCTGGCCGCCGCCTCCATCGCCCAGGTCCACGCGGCCCGCCTGAAGGATGGTCGGGAGGTGGTGGTGAAGCTGTTGCGGCCTGGGATCGAGCAGCGGATCCGCCAAGACTTGCGCGTCATGTACCTGCTGGCGGATTTCATCCAGCGCTACGTGCCCGATGGCCAGCGGTTGCGCGCGCGCGAGGTGATCGAGGATTACGAGAAAACCATCCTGGACGAGCTGGATCTGGTGCGCGAAGGGGCCAACGCCGCCCAGACCCGGCGCAACTTCGAGGACCGGCCGATCCTGTATGTGCCGCTGGTGCACTGGGACTGGACGCGCCGCCATGTGCTGGTGATGGAGCGCATCCATGGCATTCCCATCAGCGACATCGCCGCCCTGAAAGCGCGTGGCGTCAACTTCCGCTTTCTCGCCGAGCGGGGGGTGGAGATCTTCTTCACCCAGGTGTTCCGCCACAACTTCTTCCATGCCGACATGCATGCCGGCAACATCTTCGTAGACACCCGCGACCCGACGCGACCCGGCTACATCGCCGTCGACTTCGGCATCGTCGGTAGCCTGGGCCGTGACGACCAGCGCTACATCGCCCACAACATCTATGCCTTCTTCAACGGCGATTACCGGCGGGTGGCCGAATTGCATGTGGCGTCCGGCTGGGTGCGGCCCGACACACGGGTGGAAGATCTGGAGTCGGTCATCCGCAGCCTGTGCGAGCCCATCCTGTTCCGACCATTCAAGGACATCCACCTCGACCAGCTCCTGCTGCGCCTGTTCGAGATCGCCCGGCGCTTCAACATGGAAGTGCAGCCCCAGCTCGTGTTGCTGCAAAAGACCCTGGTCCAGATCGAGGGACTGGGGCGCCAGCTCTACCCCGACCTGGACCTGTGGACCACCGCCAAGCCGTTCATGGAGCGCTGGATGCACGAGCAACTGGGCGTGCGCGGGGTATACCAGCAATTCAAGGCCAACCTGCCCGATCTGGCCCAGCGCCTGCCGATGCTGCCGCTGACCCTTGACCATGCGCTGCAGGCGATCACCGAACTGCCCGCCCGACAGCAGGCGCTGACCCAGCAGTTGCAACGCATGGAAAACCAGCGGACGCAGCGGCGCGGCGGTGGTTGGATGCTGATGGGGGGCACGCTGTTGCTGGCGGCAGGGGGACTGGCCGGAATGGTGCTGGGGCAATCGGCTGCGATCGGCCAAAATGCATGGCCCATCGCCGCCGTCCTTGGCGTCTGTGGTCTATTCAGCCTACGCCGCGCCCGCCGCGTCTGACGATTTCATCCACTGAGGTGTAATGACCATGGCCAATTTGCTGCAGGATCAATTGCTCAAGGCGGGCCTGGCCAAGCCGGAGCAGCTCAAGAAAGCAGCCAAGGAACAGCGTCAGGCGCAGCGCGGCAATGCGCCCAACACAGCCGCCGAACAGGCGCGGCTGGCCCAGCAGAAAAAGGCGGAAAGCGACCGCATCCGTAACCAGGAACAGCAGGCACAGCGCGAGCGCAAGGCCCAGGCCGCCGAAATCCGGCAGTTGATCGAGACGCAAAAGCTGGATCGCAGCGGGAGCGAAAGCGCCTTCCAGTTCGTCGATGGGGGAAAGATTCGCAAGATCCATGTGCATGAAGCGCAGCGCGCCCAGTTGATCAAAGGCCTGCTGGCCTTGGCCAGGCTCGGCCAGACTTATGAACTGGTACCGCTTGCGACCGCCGAGAAAATTGCCCAGCGCGATCCCAGCCGCGTGGTTCTGCTCAACACCCAGCCCGAAACACCGGTCGATCCGACCTCCGATCCTTACGCCAATCATCCGGTGCCCGATGACCTGATGTGGTAGGCGCTGCGAGCCGTCGACCCGGCCTTGAGCCGTGCTGCGACAAAGGTACTCCCTCCTTCAATTGTCTCTAAATAGCTACAGAGGCGGAAGCCTGTTTTTTGAACTATTGTTCAAACACATCATCTTCCAGCGCATCAAAAAAATCATATTTTATCTTACTAAATCAAGATGATCGCGTGACGATAACGAATCGAATGACGATAAAAAGCGAGGGCAAGCGACATGGGACGTTGCGTTTTTTTCAATCTGCCGGGTGCATCAGGGCACATCAACCCCACTGTCGGCGTCGTGGAGGAACTGATCGCGCGTGGCGAAGAGGTGATCTATTACGCGGGCGAGGATTCGCGCGCCAAATTCACCAAGCTGGGCGTTAAATTTCGCACTTATGATGACTGGTTCCAGTACACCCACACCGCCAGCACGGCCACGAATATCCTGGATTTCGCACTGGTCGAAATCGACATGACGCTCAAATGCATCGAGCCCCTGCTGGAGCGTACGCGCCAGGACAATCCGGACTATGTGATCTACGACTCGTGTTGCGTCTGGGGTAAATACATTGGCGAAGCCTTGCACAAACCAACCATCGCCTCCATCACCACGCTGGTGAGTTCGCCCTGGGTCATGCTGAGCGATGCACGTCTGTCAGCCCACATCGTGGGAGTGCTCATCCGTGGCATCCCCATGATCACCTGGGCGCGGCGCAAGGGCATCGAACTGATGGCCAAGATCGGCGTGAAATTTCAGGGCATTCTCTATCATATTTTCGATTTTTTTGCGTGCGTTGGCGAACTCAACATTGTCTTCAATACCCGCGAATTCCAGCCTTTCGCAAATCGTCTGAAGGGCAATTTCCACTATGTTGGCGCTTCGATACCCGAAGGGCGCGACCTGGGCAATCTCGATTTCGATCGCTTTCACGACAAACCCCTGGTTTATGTGTCGATGGGGACGGTGCACAATCACAATGTCGCGTTTTACCGGACGGTCATGCAGGCACTGGCCAACGAACCCGTTGGCGTCATCATGTCCATCGGACGCAATATCGACATCCAGGCATTGGGCGCCATTCCTGAAAATTTCACCGTGGAAAATTTCGTTCCGCAACTGGAAGTGCTCAAGCGTACCGATGTCTTCATCACCCATGGCGGCATGAACAGTCTGAATGAAGCGCTCTATTTCGGTGTGCCGGTGATTGTGGTGCCCCAGCAAATCGAACAGGCCTTCAATATGCGGCGCCTGAAAAAAATTGGTGTGGCCCAGCCCATGCCAAAAGAGCTGACACCACAGTCGATCCGGCAGACGGTCTACAGCGTGCTCGGCAATGACCGTTACAAGCAGAACGCCAAAACCTACAGCGCGACGCTGCGTCAGGGTGGCGGTCACAAGGCAGCCGCACAATTGATCCTGGATTTCGTCAGAGCCCATACGCATGGCCAGGATTGGCGGCAAGCATCCTGATGGGCCAAGGATGCGGTCAGAACTCCGTCCGTCGCAGCTCTTCCTGATTGGCGCAAACCAGCCTGTAATTTACCGAAAACCCACGCCCGCATCCTCGCCTGGTGTGGGGCGCGGAATCCTGAGGCCTGACGGAGCGGTCATCCCAACTGGCCACGAAAATCGCCCTCAGCGTCTGTAGCAGACACGCGCGCCGACTGTTGAGTGAAAAGCCAACACCGCCATTCCGACCTGATGCCGACCAGCGGGCCGGGAAACCAGCTTCAGACTTGCTCCGCTTGATCGATGGCTTTGTCGCGGATGCGGTAATTCCCGGTTGAGCAATGCGCACCCGCTGGCGCGCTGGCAGGCTTTTGAAGTAAAAAGAGCACGGGAACCGAATCAGGCCGCATGAGTCGAATGGCCCGTTCTCCATGCGCCTGCATCCATGCCTGATCACACACCCAGCAGCCCAGTCAAACGCCCCACCAATCGCTTGGGGCATTCAAGATTTCCGCTATCCAAAGGCTCGTCGTGACGTTATTCACCCGTCGACTCATGGTTGCCCTGCTTGCCGCCGCGATTCTCGCCACCGCCGCCTATAGCGTTCACGCCTGGCGCGCCGCCAAGCCGATTGATCTGCCGCTGGTGCGGGTCGAACAGGCCGATCTGGAGGAACTGATCACGGCCCAGGGCAAACTGGAGCCCAAGGAATACGTCGATGTCGGCGCCCAGGTCTCGGGCCAGCTCAGCCGGCTGCATGTGGAAATCGGCGACAAGGTGACGCGCGGCCAGCTCATTGCCGAGATAGACCCGCGCATCTATGCCTCCCGCGTGGCGGCGGACCAGGCGCGACTCAGCTCGCTCACCGCCCAGCTTGCCGAACAGAACGCCCAGATCGTCTACGCCCGCCAGGTGCGGGATCGCAATCGCCAGCTGATTGCGGCCCGTGCCGTGAGCCGGGAAGCACTGGAGGAAAGCGAGTCGGCCCTGCGCGTGGCCGAGGCGCGGGCCGCCTCGCTCAAGGCCCAGATCGACGAGGCGCGTTCCACCCTGTCAGGGGACGAAACCAATCTCGGCTACACCAAGATCTACGCGCCCATGGACGGCACGGTGGCGAGCCAGACCGCCCGCGAGGGCCAGACGCTGAATGCCAATCAGACCGCGCCGGTCATTTTGCAAATCGCCGACCTCGGCACCATGACGGTGCGCGCGCAGGTGGCCGAGGCCGATGTGCCACGGGTGCGATCCGGCATGGCGGTGTCCTTCACCACCCTGGGCTCACTGGAGCGGCGCTGGCAGGCGGTGGTGCGCCAGCTCCTGCCCTCGCCGGAAGTCATCAATGACGTGGTGCTCTACAACGTGCTAGCCGATGTCGACAACCGCGATGGCCAGCTCATGAATGGCATGAGTACGCAGATGTTCTTCCATGTTGCGCGCGCTGAGAACGTGCCCGTAATCCCCGCAGCGGCACTGGGGCGCCGCCGGCCTGAACAGGATTCGGCGCAAGGGGAAGCCTATGAGGTCCAGCGCCATGTCGATGGTCACCTGGTCCCCACCGTGGTGCAGGTTGGGCTGATCACCCGCACCCAGGTCGAAATCCGCGCCGGGCTCAAGCCCGGTGACGAGGTGGCGCTGCCGAAGCCCAGCATCGCGCCCGCCGCAAAAGCCGCTGGGCCAGCGCCCCGCATCGGCCGCTGATCATGGCCCCCACGCCGCTTTTGGAGCTGCGCGGCATCACCCGCCGCTTCAAGGCCGGGGATACGGAAGTCCGCGCGCTGGATGAGGTATCGCTCGCGATCTGGCCGGGGGAGTTCGTGGCCATCATGGGGCAGTCGGGGTCCGGCAAGAGCACACTGATGAACGTGATCGGCTGCCTGGACCGGGCGGACGCCGGCGAATACCACATCCTCGGCCGCCCGGTGGACGGCTTGCCGCCGGATAGCCTCGCCAGCCTGCGCCGCCAGACCTTTGGCTTTGTATTCCAGCGCTACAACCTGCTGCCGGGAGCAAGCGCCGCTGAAAACGTGGAAATGCCCGCCTTGTATGCCGGCCTGACCGCCACGGTGCGGGCCGAGCGCGCCAAGTCGCTGCTGACGCGCCTGGGTATGGCCGAGCGCAGTGGCCACCGCCCCAACCAGCTTTCCGGCGGCCAACAGCAGCGCGTGGCCATTGCCCGCGCCCTGGTCAACGATCCGCCAGTGATCCTGGCCGATGAGCCCACGGGCGCACTGGACAGCAAGAGCAGCGCCGAGGTGATGGCGCTGCTGGCGCAACTTCATGCCGAAGGGCGCACCATCATCCTGATCACCCACGATCCCCAGGTCGCGGCGCACGCCCAGCGCATCGTGCGCATCACCGACGGTCGCATCACCGAGGACGGGCCGCCGCAACCGGGGGCACAAACGCTGCCGAGCGACCAACACCCCGCCGACGGTACCGGCATGCTGCCGGATGTGGGCGAGGCGGTGAAGGTGGCGCTGCGCTCGCTGCGGACCAATTTGCTGCGCACCGCGCTGACCCTGCTGGGCATCGTCATCGGCGTGGCTTCGGTGGTGGTGATGCTCGCCGTGGGTGAAGGCGGCAAGCAGAGCGTGTTGAACCAGATCAGCGCCATGGGGACCAATTTGCTGGTGATCCGCCCCGGGGCGCCGGGACTGCGCGGCAGCGGCGACATCGTCACCCTCACGCCGCAGGATGCCGAGGCCATCGCCGCGCTGCCGGATGTGACGCTGGTGGTGCCTGAGCGCGGCGGCCGCCTGACCGCGCGGGTGGGCGCCGTGGACTATCTCACCACAGCCCAGGGTGTAGGGCCCGATTTGCCGGCGTTGCGCGACTGGCCGCTGGTGCGCGGCAATTTCTTCACCCGCCGCGATGTTCGCAGTTATGCGCCAGTGGCCGTGCTGGGCCAGACCGTCGCGCGATTGCTGTTTCCCGCCGGGGCAGACCCGGTGGGCCGCTTCGTGCTGATCAAGAACGTGCCCTTCGAGATCATTGGCGTCATGGGCGAGAAAGGGGCCTCCAACTGGGGCACCGATCAGGACGATGTGATCTTCGTACCCCTCACCACCGCCCAGGTGCGCTTGTTCGGGCGCACGCACGTCAACGCCATCACCGTCAAGGTGGGAGATGTGAGCCGGGTTGATGGCGTACAGGAAACGATCCGTCAATTGCTGCTGGATCGCCATCGCAGTGAGGATTTCAGCATCCGCAACATGGCCTCGATCGTGGCCGCCGTCACCAGCGCCCAGAGCACGCTCACCCTCCTGCTCGGCTCGGTGGCGGCCATTTCACTGCTGGTGGGCGGCATCGGCGTGATGAATATCATGCTGGTGAGCGTCACCGAGCGCACGCGCGAAATCGGCATCCGCATGGCCACCGGCGCGCGCCGGCGCGACATCCTGCTGCAGTTCAACACCGAGGCGGCGGTGGTCTGTACCGTGGGCGGCGTGATCGGCCTCACGCTGGGCTATCTGATCGGCTTTGGCCTGCGTTTTGGCGGCGTGGACATCCTGTTCACCGCGCCACCCGCCGTTCTGGCGTTCCTGAGCGCGGTGGGGACCGGCCTGCTGTTCGGCTACCTGCCCGCACGCAAGGCAGCCCGCCTCGATCCCGTTGTGGCCCTGGCCTCGGAATAAACTCATGCGGCATCCCCTTCCCGTCCTGCTGTTGCTGTCCCTGGCTGGTTGCAGCTTGATCCCGGACTACCAGCGCCCTGGGGTGCCGGTGCCCACGCAATGGTCACCTCAGACGGCGCCAGCCACGGATCTCACGCCTGATGCATGGTGGACCACATTCGCCAGCCCGGCGCTGGATGAGCTGGTGGATCAAGCCTTGGCCGCCAACCAGGATCTGGCTGCGGGCGTGGCGCGCATCCGCCAGGCCCGTGCCGTCGCGACCATCGCCAACGCGCCTTTGTGGCCCCAGCTCGATGCCACATGGTCCGCCATCGACACCGACCGCAGTGGCGACAGCAACGTTTCGTCGACAACCCAAAGCGGCACCCGCTCCAGCACCCAACTCACGCTGGCCTATGAACTGGACCTGTTCGGCAGGGTGAGCGCAACCCGCGAGGCGGCGCGCAGCCGCATCACCGTCAGTCAGTTCGATCTGGCCGCCCTGCGCTTGCTGACCAGTGGCGAAACGGCACAGGCTGTCCTCAATCTTGCCGCCACGCGCGAACGCTTGCGCCTGGCGCAGGCGAATCTGGAGGCCACCCGCGCCGTGCTGGCGGTGCTGGAAGCCCAGTTCGCCGCCGGCCGGATCTCGGCGCTAGAGCGGGACCAGCAGCGCACCGTGGTTGCGACCACCGAGGCCAGCCTGGCCGCGCTGACGCAGACCGAGGCCAGCACCCGCAACCAACTGGCCTTGCTCACCGGCGTGGCGGCCCCGTCGTTCCAGGCGCCCGATGCCGACTGGGCGGCGCTGGCGCTGCCCGAAGTCGTGCCCACCCTGCCCGCCGCCCTGCTCACTCGCCGGCCTGACCTGCGCCGGGCGGAGGCGGAGCTGATGGCTGCCGGCGCCGATATCGGCGCCGCCCGCGCGGCCT
Source organism: Pseudomonadota bacterium (assembly GCA_002862435.1). Lineage (GTDB taxonomy): Bacteria > Pseudomonadota > Gammaproteobacteria > UBA5335 > UBA5335 > Macondimonas. Next base: position 43,736 of record PKDC01000033.1, read on the forward strand.
TGTATCCCAGTGTGCAAATCGGCTGGGACCGGGCTTGGACCCGCAGCCCCACGGCCACTCTGACCACCCTCAGCGCCAGCACGCTGGCGCCCTTGTTCCATGGCGGCGCCCTGCGCGGCGAGGTGGCTCGCACCCAAGCGCGCCGCGAGGAACTGGTGGCCAACTATCGCCAGGCCGTACTGACCGCCTACCGGGAAGTGAGCGACGCCCTCGATGCCCAGCGCCAGAGCGCCCTGCGCAGCGCTGCCCTGGATCAGGCCGCGCTTGCGGCACGGGCCGCTTATGACGGTGCTCGTGCTCGTTTCGACGCCGGCGCCGTGGATTACTCGGTGCTGCTTGATGCCCAGCGCAGCCTGATCACCGCCAATGACGCCGCCGTCAGCGCGCGCCTCGACCGCTTCACCGCTGCCGTATCGCTCTATCGTGCCCTGGGCGGCGGCAGCGCCGCTTGATTTTCATTGACGACATCCAGCGTCAAATTCTTGGACATCAACGATTTTCTGGACCGACATCGCCGACCGCCCAGCGGGCCAGGAAGGCCGCCCCGCACCGGGGTGTCAGGCAGACACGGCGACGGCCGGCGTTTCTGAACGCCGCGCGGCCGCAAGGCCGCCTCACCCTCTGCCCAGGAGGTGCGCCATGTTGCTGTCCCGCATTCTTCGACGTGCGTTCTACCTATGCGCAAGGCGGTTGACGAGATGGCGCCATCGTGGCGCAAAGTTTGCCGTCATTTGTGAGCATTGCGGCGCGCTGCAATGATGAACGCGGTCCGCGCCCTGCGCGCTGGGGCTGCGTTCTTGAAACGCCCACCCCGCCAGGAGAACCGCATGATCCCCGGAGAACTCGACACCGCCCCCGGCGCGCTGGAACTGAACGCCGGCCGGTGGTGACGCCGAGCGTCGCCAACACCGGCGACCGGCCAATCCGGGTCGGATTGCACTACCACTTTGCGGAAACCAATCCCGCGCTGCAGACCACCTTCCCGGACGGCACCAAGCTGGTCACCGTCCACGAACCCATCGTCTGAAGCGCAGCCGGGCGCAGCCCGGTCGTTGGCAGCCAGCGTTCCATTGCGGGCGTGATCTGAATCATGTTTACGGCTTGTTAACGCCACCATCGCGTCTTTTGTCGGCCCATTTGCAGGCGTCGGCGTATCGTGCCGGATGTCTGTCATGCATGAGGAGCAGTGCGGTGGATGGGGTCTGGTTGCTTGTCCTGTTGGTCCTGTTCGGTCTCGTGGTGGGTCTCGCGGTCGGCTGCGGTCGCCTGCCGGGAGC